>PALM01000040.1 GCA_002706365.1 Flavobacteriales bacterium
ATGTAAACTAGTATACAGAGCCTTCGCAACAATAAAAAGACAAAGTCCATATGTGAATCTTCAACATTAATTTGCAAATGTCAAAGTCTTAGAATACACTAAGTTTCGATGCTAAGGACACAAAGCCATTCGTAATTCCCTACACCAACTTCATCCCCTGCATCACCGAATAAACCAAATCCCCCTCATAACCCTTGGCTTTCATCTTCTGAAAAATCCGATCTGCCGCATATCCCTGTCCATCGAACTTTTCGATCAATTCTTTGGCCTGTTTCTCATAGTCATCCTGATCCAATTCGGCCAATGCAATCTCCGCAAAACTCTCCTTCACCCTCTTGCTGTATAATCCTTCACGAATCTTATACCTCCCCCATTGGTTTTGTCGGAATTTGGACCTTGCATACAATTCTGCAAATCGCTGATCATCGATAAACCCCTCTTGCTCCAATTGGTTAATCGCAGTATCTATCTTATCAGCCGACAACCCCAATTCTTTAGCCCTTACTCCAACCTCCGAACTCGCTCTCTCGCGATAAGCGCAGAAAGATCTGAGCTTTTCCAGAACTTCAGATTCAGAGAGTTGTTGCTTTTGCATTCGAGCGTAATT
This sequence comes from Flavobacteriales bacterium, assembly GCA_002706365.1. GTDB lineage: Bacteria > Bacteroidota > Bacteroidia > Flavobacteriales_E > Vicingaceae > UBA1494. The sequence goes on from PALM01000040.1 coordinate 608, forward strand.
AGATGTCTAATTTCGCAATTCACAATCAATCCAATGGCTCTTGAAGAATAAAAAGGCGCTCTACTTATTACTTTCTGCCAATGCCATCTCGCATTTTGCTCAGGGTATAAGTATGCTCGCTATTCCCTGGTATTTTGCCAAGCATCTGGGAGCGGCTTCCACCTTCGCCACCATGTATTCGATTGCCACTTTCATCACACTTTTCTGGGGCTTATATGCCGGTACTTTGATCGATCGATTCCCCAGAAAGAATATCTTCTTGGGCATCTGCGCGCTTTCTTCGGTGGTGCTAATCTCAGTGTCATCTATGGGATATTTGGGCGATGAGATTCCCATGTTCTGGGTGGCTTTTGTCTTCTGCTTCACCCTCTTCAATTACAATATTCACTATCCAACGCTTTATGCTTTCGGACAAGAGATTACGGAGAAGGAGAATTACTCCAAGACCAATTCATTATTAGAGGTGATAGGACAATCGACCAATGTGCTTTCAGGAGCTATGGCGGTTTTATTGATCGAAGGAATAAACACCTCCCTTTTCGGGATGGAGATCCATATTGAAGCTTGGCCTATTGAGCGGATCTTCTTGATGGATGGGATCACTTATATAGTTGCAGCTGTATTGATCAAAATGATCAAATACGTGCCTACAACCGAGCTTAAACGCTCTACTGATCCAATTCTAGTGCGATTCAAAGAAGGCTTGGCCTATCTGAAAGAAAGACCGCTGCTCTTCCATTTTGGAAATGCTTCTTATACAGTCTTCATCTTTGTGCTGATCGCCACTCACCTGCTCTGGCCCATCTATGTGGATTCGCATTTGGAAGCCGAGGGGAATGTCTATGCCATTACCAAAGTCCATTACGCCATTGGTGCCATGCTAGCCGGCTTCACCATCAGCTGGATCTTTAGATTCACTCATCGAATCAACAGTATCCTCATCCTGATGCTGATCGCATTTATCGCCTTCACAACCTTAAGTCTTACTCAGAACGAACTTATACTTTATGGAACGGCCTTCTTCCTGGGAATCTCCAATGCGGGTATTCGCATACAGCGGATCACCTATCTTTTCAATCATATTCCGAATAACATCATCGGCAGAACCAACTCTGTCTTTCAGAGTATCAATATCTTCTTGAGGTCGGTCTTCCTGGGGATCTTCTCGATGGCCTTTTTCAATGAAGGATCGAATATTGTGTGGGCTATGGTGATAGCAGCTGCTGCAATAATGGTATCTTTTGTACCTCTGTTATACCATTATAAGAAACTGAAAGATTTTAGGAAGGTATAAGATTGGTAAGGTCGGGGTCGGGGACCGAGGTCGGCTTTTTAGGCAGAAAGAAAATCATTCTCTAATAGAACCCCCCTTAACCCAAGCCTAGGTCCTTGAGCACGACTAAGGGTCGAACTCGACCAAAATGAATCAATCAGTCAATCTCTTTATTAGCTTGAATAAAATCTTAGACAGAACTTCTGCTTCAGACTTCAATTCTTTAAACGTTTTCAAACTAATGCTTCCTTCTTCTTTCAAGATATCCAGGACTGCAACACATTCGTTTATTGAACTCCTTGAAATCACATAAAACCTTCTAACATCCTTCTTTGAAAAACGTCCATTCCCTTCAGCTAAATTTAACTGCACACTTAAAGATGCTCTTCTTAACTGATTTTCTGTGGCATAGTCTAGTTTTAGGGTTTTGATCAATGCTCTAATTCTAAGATTAAAAGAACGAGACTTTTTATATATTTCTAACTCTTCAAATGGAAACATAAATCTTTTCTATTGAAGTTACAACAATCCTTTAATTTCAAGAAATCGAATTGTTAAACGAATCTCGACCCCAGCCTTCGACCTCGACCTAACAAATTATTGAATGGGCAGATAATCTATTATTAGAAGTAGTTAGATTATATGAATACCCTTATAGATAGCTGCTTTTATGATACTGATTTCCTTTGTTCCCCTTATTGTGAACTATAAGGGCTTGAAGGACTACAAGAAAGTTTAGTTAATTGAACAGCATCCGCTTTAACCACAGCGAACCTGCCTGCCGGCAGGCAGGCACTGCGAAGGCACAGCGAGCACGGCGAATTTTCATTCCAAAATACCGATCCTCGATCTTGGTTCCTGAGCGTAGCCGAAGGACCGATCACCGGTCATTTTCAAGCTATTACACAAGGGTGCGCTAAGGTTTCCTGCCTTGGCAGGCAGGCGCAAAGGTTCACTAGGAGTGAAAATCAAAACATTGTGAACCTTCGCCTTGCCCTTCATAGCTTTAGCGTAGAAGGGTGAGCGCAAAGCGCCATAGCGAGCCTTTGTGACATAGCCAATACGACCAATTACTCTTAAAGTCTAATCTCTATTAAATCTCCCGCAGATCTCACAGATTAACGCAGATCAAAACTCTAAGTACTCCAAGTATTCTAAATACTCTGAACTCAAAAAACTCTAGCGCACTCCTTGTCCTTCGAAGCTTTAGCGTAGAAGGATTAGCTGCACTCTAGCGCACTCGTCACTTCAAATGAATCTCTTCCCCTTTCGCATCAAAGAATCGATACTCCAAGAACGCATAAGCATCCGACTTCTTCACCGTTACCCAACGGTTGTAATTCGTATACCACTTACGTTGGATGGAATAGAAACCCTTAGTTAGGTATGCCTGCACAAAAGGATGGCAAATCAGGGTGAGTTTCTTTTGGTTCATCTGCTTGATCAGATAGCGCAGCTTATTCTGAATCTCATCGATCATGAGAATAGTGGCTTGTGTTTCCCCAGTACCGTTGCAGCAAGGACATTTCTCTGCTGTTTTGATATCCATTTCAGGGCGCACTCGCTGACGTGTGATCTGAACCAAACCGAATTTGGTTGGAGGAAGAATAGTGTGCTTCGCACGATCATCACTCATCACATTCTTCATGTGCTCGAAGAGCTTCTCGCGATTGGCCCCATCCTTCATATCGATGAAATCAATTACGATGATTCCACCCATATCGCGCAGTCTAAGCTGACGGGCAATTTCTTCTGCAGATTCCATATTCACATCTATGGCATTCTGCTCTTGATTGTCTTTTGAACGCGAACGCTGTCCACTGTTCACATCAATAACGTGAAGGGCTTCAGTATGCTCAATTACCAAATAAGCACCCGATTTCATGGTCACATTCTTGCCAAAAAGCGCTTTGATCTGCTTTTCAATGCCAAAATGCTCGAAAATTGGGATGTTTCTACGATAGCCTTTAACGATCTTCTCTTTGCCTGGAGCAATAGAGGCGATGTATTCTTTCAGCTCTGCCTTGGTCTCTTGAGAATCTACATAGATGTTATTGAAGTCTTTGTTGAGCATATCTCTCAGCATAGCTGAACTTCTACTCAACTCGCCCAATACTCTGTGCGGTGGCTTGGCCTTCTTCAATTGCTTGAAACACTCTTCCCATTTGTCGATCAAAGCCTGAAGATCTGCATGCAGATCAGCTACTTTCTTATTCTCGGCAACGGTACGCACAATAACTCCAAAGCCTTCCGGACGAATACTCTTGATCAGTCTTTTCAGACGATCTTTTTCTTCATAAGAACGGATCTTTTGAGAAACCGAAATACGGTTTGAGAATGGCACCAATACCATATATCTCCCGGCAAGGGAAAGTTCACTACTCAAGCGCGGTCCCTTGGTAGAGATCGGCTCTTTAGCTATTTGCACCAGTACATGCTGGTTCTGTTTCAACAAGTCGGTAATCTTACCGTCCTTATTGATCTCAGCTTCGAACTTGAACTTTTTCAGAGAGCCACCTTTGATCCCACCTTTGTTCACGCCTTCAACATATTTGTTGAGCGATGCGAAGTTTGGTCCTAGATCAAGGTAGTGTAAGAAAGCATCTTTGTTGTATCCAACGTCTACAAAAGCAGCGTTAAGACCGGGCATCACTTTTTTAATGCGCCCTAGATAAATATCTCCTACCGAAAAATTGTTGTTGCTCTTCTCCTTATGAAGTTCGATCAACCTTCTGTTCTCCATCAATGCGAGGGTGTCTTCAGAAGGTTTAGAACTTATCACTAAATCTAAACTCATCTTGATTGATCAGTTATGCAAGCACAAGAATCCCATGACATTTAATGCAGGGATCCTGTGAAAATCTTAAAAGGAAAGGATGCTCTAAATCAGAGCTTTACAGACTTATTTTTTCTTCTTGTGACGATTTTTACGTAATCTTTTCTTACGCTTGTGTGTCGCCATCTTATGTCTTTTTCTTTTCTTACCGCTTGGCATAACCTGGTTTTTTAAATATTATTAATTACTTCTTATTTCTTCTATATACTGATCCACTCTCTGATCCACTATAGGATCATTCATGATATCTCTATACTTCTTTAAATATTCAATGCCTTTTTCATTATCTCCTTGCGATAGATATACGTCCGCTAAATAGAGATAAGCCTCGGCATTATTGGGATCCAGCTTTAATACTTGCTCAAAACGCTCGATCGCTTTGTCGTACTGTCCGGATTGGATTGCAAAATAACCCAAATTTGTGATAGCATCCACATTTTCAGGGTCAATTTTTAATACATCACGCAACATTCCAATACCTTTCATTGGCATTTCACCTAAAATTGCAGCCCCTTCAACATAGGCTACTCCAAGCGCCGTTTTTGCTTGTAGAAAGTCGGGATCTAGCTCCAATGCCTTTTCATATGCCGCTACAGCGCCGTCTAGCATTGGTTTTGATTGATTCTTCGATAGGCGGAATGCCTTGAAATAATTGTCGCCAGCCAACATATAATTTGTTGCTGAAGGCATTACATCGGCTTTAGCGCGACTGTATTTAGCCACATATGGTGGCAAATTCTCTTTAATAGCCAGCTCTACCAATTCATCGTAGGCTGCTATTTTATCTGTGGGGTCTGTCATCCCCATGGCTTTGGTTTCACCTTCCTCAAATCTCGCTGTCAGGGCGGGGTTATTGTCAAGCTTTTCTTGCCATTTTTGATCTTGATCAGAAGTACCATCTTCATGAGCACCAACTTCATGCTCATGACCCGCATGTGCGTCCTCGTCTTCGGTCATCGATCCTTCGACAGAAGTTAAATTATCGTCGGCGACCTTCTCCTCAAGCGACCTAGGTGAAAACCATAGAAATAAGGCCAAAAAAACTCCTGCTACTACTAGCAGGAGCTGTATGATTGCTTTCTTAGACATTAAGCTTATGCTTTAACGTTGTCTTTTACTTTCTCTACAAAGCTTTTTGAAGGCTTGAATGCAGGAATGTAATGAGCTGGAATAATCATAGTGGTGTTCTTAGAGATATTTCTCCCCGTTTTTTCCGCTCTTTTCTTAGTGATGAAGCTTCCAAAGCCTCTTAGATAAACGTTTTCTCCTTTCTCCAATGAGTTTCTGATTGAATTCATAAACTCTTCAACTGTAGCTTGAACAGCTACCTTTTCTACGCCGGTAGATTCAGAAATCTCCGTTACGATGTCTGCTTTAGTCATTTGAAATTAAATTTGTAATGGTTGGTGTTAGACTTTAATGCCCAAAATCAAAGAAAATTGGACAAATTTTATATTCGGTGCACAAATATAAGCATAAACAAAGCCTTCAAAATTCTAATTATCACGTACTTACAAAATTTTAGACGATTTGACTGATATTATAGACGAGTCTAAAAATTTTCCCTTTGAGTTAATAAAATGGTATCGACGAAACCATAGAAAGCTCCCATGGAGAGATACTAATGACCCATATAAAATTTGGCTATCGGAGATCATCCTACAGCAAACCCGTGTAGATCAAGGCTTAGCCTATTATAATCGCTTTATTTCCAAATATCCAAAAGTGGCCGACTTGGCTACTGCGGATCAGGAGGAAGTGCTTAAGGATTGGCAGGGCTTAGGCTACTACTCCCGTGCGAGAAATTTACATGCTGCCGCAAATATGATCGTGGAGGATTTTGATGGTGCTTTCCCCAACAATTATAGCGAGATCAAAAAACTAAAAGGCGTAGGCGACTATACCGCTGCGGCAATTGCTTCCTTCGCCTATGGAGAGGCAAAAGCAGTGGTTGATGGGAATGTCTACCGCTTGCTTTCGCGATATTTTGGGATAGAAACTCCAATTGATAGCACAGCAGGTAAAAAAGAGTTCGCCCAATTGGCTCAAGAGCTGATCCCGAAAAAAGAAGCCGGGGAATACAATCAGGCCATTATGGAGTTTGGTGCACTGCAGTGTAAGCCCAAAAATCCCGACTGTGATTCTTGCCCTTTGCAAGCTTCTTGCTCGGCTTATGCCAATGACAAAGTGGAACTTTTACCGATTAAGGCAAGAAAGACCAAAGTGCGCAATCGTTACTTCCACTATTTGATCTTAGAAGTGGATGATCAATTGGTATTGAGAAAAAGAGAGGGAAAGGGAATTTGGCAGAACTTATTCGATTTCCCATTGATCGAATCGGAAAAATTGTTGGAATGGAAGAAGCTAGAAGAGCTTGTGGAGCTGAATTCCGTCGGTATAGATGCCAAATACGAATTTGAAGCTGAAAGTGATGAAAGAAAGCATTTGTTATCACATCAAAAACTGCATTGTAAGTTCTTTCACCTGCGCTTGAGCGATTATAATGGTGAACTAAAGAAGGAGTTTCAGCTGTGTAAAAAGAACGAGCTGGAACGATATCCAATTCCCAAATTAATCGAGAATTATTTACGAGAAGAGACCAATTTGCTATCTTTGTTTAACAATCAATCTTAAGGAAGCTAATGGCGGGAGTAAACAAAGTAATTCTAATCGGAAATCTGGGAAAAGACCCTGAAGTACGTCACCTTGAAAGCGGTGCAACTGTAGCAAATTTCCCAATCGCAACAACCGAAACTTACAAAGACCGCAACGGCAATCGTCAGGAACAAACCGAATGGCACAATATCGTGCTTTGGAGAGGTCTGGCAGAAATTGCCGAGAAGTACCTTAAGAAGGGAAATCAAATTTATGTGGAGGGCAAACTTCGCACACGTTCTTGGGAAGACAAGGAAGGCAATACGCGTTATACTACTGAAGTAGTTGGCGACAATATGACCATGCTTGGCGGCCGTTCTGATGGAGGTTCATCTGAAGGTCCTGCTGCTACTAGCAGCCGTCAGCCTGCTCAAGAAACTCAGACTAGTCAGCCTACACATACCACAGTGAACGACGAAGATGATGACGATCTCCCATTCTAATATCCGGAATAACGGCTTGCTTTCAGCTGCCTGTCCCGACTTTAGCGGGAAGACATTCCTATTGTTGAATTAAGCTCCGCACTTTGGAAGACCCCTTTGAACGCTTAAATCACTTTTTCCTTTTCCTCAATCTAAGTAGTAGTCAAGCAGAATTGCTCACCATCATTTTGGTGTCGGTGGCAATCCTATTCTTACTGCTTTGCTCTGCCCTGGTTTCTGGTTCTGAAGTGGCCTTTTTCTCATTGGGACCAAATGAAAAGGAGACCATCAATGGATCCACAGAGCGCAAAGCCAAAATGCTCAAAGATCTCATCGATCGACCAAAGCGATTATTGGCCACCATACTTATCGCCAACAATTTTGTGAATGTGGGCATTGTGATCTTATCGACCTATCTCACCGATAGTCTTATGCCAAAGGATTTTCCGGAATCTTATCAATTCACCATACAAGTTGTGGTGGTGACATTCCTCTTGCTGCTTTTGGGAGAGGTGATCCCAAAGATCTACGCCAATAAGAATCCACTCACTTTGGCCAATTTTATGGCCTTCCCGCTTTTCTACATACGAATGATCCTGAATCCATTTAGTTCACTGCTGGTGAATTCCACCAACTTCATCGATAAGCGAATCAAGAAGAAAGGACATAATATATCTGTCGATGAGCTCTCCCAAGCACTTGAACTCACCTCAGATGAAAATCAGGATGATGACGACCACAAAATTCTAGAAGGTATTGTGAAGTTCGGGAATACCGAAGTAAAGCAGGTCATGACTTCCAGAGTAGATGTGGTGAGTTTGGAGGAGAGTCAGAGCTATAAAGAAGTGAACGACACCATTCTAGATGCCGGTTTTTCGAGAATTCCAGTGCATAAAGACAATTTCGACAACATTAGCGGAGTACTATATATAAAGGACCTGCTACCACATTTGAAGAAGAAGGATTTTGAATGGCAGAAGCTGATGCGCAAGCCCTACTTCGTGCCGGAGAATAAAAAGATCGATGACCTATTGAAGGAATTCCAGAGTATGAAAACTCACTTGGCGATAGTGGTAGATGAATATGGAGGGAGTTCCGGAATCATCACCCTGGAAGATATTTTGGAAGAGATCGTAGGCGATATCAGTGATGAGTTCGACGATGATGATCTGTTCTATTCTAAACTCGACGACTTCAACTATGTATTCGAAGCCAAGATCGCTTTGAATGATATGTATAGAGTATTGGATATTGATGGAGATGAATTCGAGGCCGAAAAGGGAGAATCAGAAACCCTTGCCGGATTTGTGTTGGAGCTCTTTGGCAAGATTCCACAGAAGAATGAAAAGATCCGTTTTAACGATTATCAGATCACTATAGAAGCGGCAGACAAACGCAGGATCAAGCGAATTAAACTACAATTGCCGGAAACAACAGAAGTGAGAGAGTATGAGGACTAATTTTCTATTGAATTACACATTAGTCTTAGCATCATTGATGTTGATGCTTTCCTGTGGATCGGATCCCATTCCAAAACCCACCGCATACTACCGCATAGATTTGCCGGAAAAAGAGTACAAAAGAATAGATTCCATACCCTTCCCTTTTAGCTTTGAGATGGCAGAATATGCCAAGGTCAATTTAAAGCGCACCATGAAGGAGCCGGAATTTATGAATATCGATTTCCCTCGCTATGGAGCAAGGCTCCACCTAAGCTACAAAGCCATAGATACCAATGCCAATCAATTGCTGGAAGATGCCAGATCATTGGTGTATAAACATGTTGTAAAGGCTCAGGATATACAGGAGAACTTGATCGTGAATCCAGAAGAAAGGGTTTATGGCACTTATTATGAGATTGCCGGCAATGCCGCCTCAGGAGCACAATTCTACCTCACCGACAGCACAAATCATTTCCTAAGAGGCGCCCTCTATTTCAGCGTAGAACCCAACTACGATTCCTTGGCTCCAGTGCAGAATTTCTTGAAGGAGGATATTGAGAGGATGATTGAGACTTTTAGTTGGGAGTATTAAGAGTATAAAGTACTTAGAATACTTAGAGCGCCGCACTGAGCGAAGCCGAAGTGTACTTAGAGTTTTGAGCTGCGACCTCCGTGTAAAGCGTAGCGCCATTCCTGCCCACCGAAGCTCTAGCGTAGGTGGGGCGAAGCTTCGAACAAAGAGAGAAGCTTTTGTGGATAGAGCAGATGTCAATTTAAAACTAATCCGGCCATTTCTTTGGATTCATGCTTGTATGAAGTACTCTAAGAACTATGATCTGTCTTTTGACAATTATAAAATGTATACCAAATGGAAAAATCTTAAGAAAACAGACCCTTAAATTATTGTATCGAAATTGAAATGTCTTTGGATTATCCTGAATCCTCTGAAAGGCCTCATCAATTTTCCTGATGAATCTAGATCCTAAGCCACTTTTCTTATTCTCATACCAAGAAAAGGCATCTTGCAGATCTAATTCTGCCAAGGAAGTTATCGTGAGAGAATACGCGACTTGACCTCTTCCCATGAACTGACATTTTCTGGATCTTCCAGGTAGCTTCTTAAGCCCTCCTCTAAAAGTTCCTTTTGATTGACTGTCAGTTCAGGAACATCAGCACTTTCATTCTTTAGCTCTTTGATCTTAAGGATTATCTCCTCATCAGTCAGCTGAGCCAACCAATTGATCAAGTCTAATTTTTCAGTACTTAAGTCCATCTTAATAAAGGTAAGACTTTTGTTTTGTTTACCGCAGATCTCGCAGATTTAATGAATGCCCCCGCGACCTTTGCGCCTACTTTGCGAAGCTTCGAACGTAGAGAGAAGCTTTTGTGGTAAAAGTAGATGTCATTTTTATTTTATGACCCTCTGTCTAAACTCTAATCTTGGTTCCTGAGCCCTTCGACAAGCTCAGGATAAACTCCGCCGAAAGACTGATTTGTCTAGATTCTAGACTCTAGGTTCTAGGCTCTTAATTGAAACCGATGCAACACATAAACCGTCGCCCCTAGCAAGAAGAAAGCCCCCAATTGATGCAAGAGCCCCAGACTAATCGGCACCGCATAAAGAAGGGTGAAGACTCCTAATATAAATTGAAGTCCCACAGCAATTAGCAAAGCATTCAAACCTCTTCGCTGACTCACAAAAAGATTCATTCTTCTGCCTTTGAAATAGATAAAGAGCACTAATCCCACCACTGCATAAGCCAAATATCTATGCACAAACTGCACTCCGGCCATTCCTTCAATGAAGTTATGCCACCAGGGCGACATAGCAGTCACACTTTCAGCAACCCAATCCTCTCCCATCTTGGGCCAAGTGTTATAGATCTTCCCGGCATTGAGTCCGGCGACGTAAGCACCCCAGATGATTTGGATTATTAGGACGGCAAGGAGAAGTTGGATCCATTTGAAGATTGGTGGTTTTGTAGAACTAGGGTTCGAGGACGAGGACGAAGACGTGGATTTTTCTTCCCAATTATCCTCTTGCTCAATACTCCCCCCTCTTGCGGTCATTGATTTAGAATAAATCAATGACAAGGCCACCCAGAACGTATACGCAAAAGTCAGAAAGGCGGTCAAGAGATGCGCTGCTAGTCTATAATGACTCACATCCGGATCTTTGACTAAGCCGGATTCCACCATCCAATAACCCAGAAAACCTTGGAAGGCACCCATGGCAAGAATAATCAGCAATTTGGGCATGAGGTCTTTGGAAATTCGTCCTTTGATCCAGAACCAGAGAAAAGGGACTAAGAAGATCACACCAAGTAATCTACCTAGCATGCGGTGACCGTATTCCCAATAAAAGATCGATTTGAACTCATCCAAACTGATATTGAAGTTCACCAGTTTGTATTCAGGGTATTGCTTGTACTTATCGAAAAGTTCTTGCCAGTCGGTCTCTGAAGTTGGCGGCACCGAACCCATAAAGAGGTTCCACTCTACCATGGATAAACCCGAATTGGTGAGACGGGTCATTCCTCCGACAACCACCATGGCGAATATTAAAATACAACCCAATAACAGCCAAACTACAATTGGCCGATCCTTCTTCAACATGAAATCAAATTAAAAATTATAAACAGCGGTTTGGTCTATAATCTCTTCATGAAATAAGTAAGCAATTGCGGAAAAGAAATGTTCTGCACTTCACTCACAACTTGAGCCACATCAACTTCTTCTTCTTCAAGCTCTTCATCATCCTGAACATCCTCAACTGCGTCCTCGTCCTTGGTCCCTGAGCCTGTCGAAGGGTCGTCTTGACCTTGCGCTACGATAGTCGCGTCATACTGTCCATCGTGAATCTTATCGATAAACTCCTCAAGCTCTTCAGCTGTCCATTTGTTCGCATCATAAGTGAAGTAAGCCATACCTTCTTCGAAATCAACTTTACTTTCAGTCACACCTGCTTCACCAGCTACTTTATCTTCGATGAATTTGGCACAACCCATAGCGCATACCATACCTTCAACTTTCATTTCAACAGTAGCCAGCTGAGCTTCAGCAGCTACTTCAGTAGTCGTTTCAGCTGCTTGATCACAAGCAAAAAGACTTAGGATAGAAATACTTAGGATCAGACTTAGATTACGGAACATTTTCATGCTTTAAAATTTTCCTCAAAATTACTCAATAAAGGAGAACAAAAACTTAAGAATCAGTCTTTAAACTTAGTTTTGCGGCGCTCAATTATGAAATTCTTCGATCTAGATAAGGCAGTTTGGCAATGGGTACTTTTAATAGTACTTGCATTCATTTGGGGAAGCTCATTCATCCTGATGAAGAAAGGCCTTGAGTCCTTTGACAATTATCAAGTGGCCTCGCTTCGAATTTTGATCTCTTTCATCTTTCTGTCACCTGTTATTTTTAGAAACTTCAAAAAGATCAAAAAGGATCAATGGATCCCTATTTTCATAGCCGGTTTATTGGGCAGTGGGATTCCCGCATTTCTTTTTACCACAGCACAGACCAAGATCAGCAGTTCACTTTCAGGAATGTTGAACTCATTGGTTCCGCTCTTTACCGTATTTATAGGCGTGCTCTTTTTCGGATTGAAATTGCGCAAGATGAAATTGCTGGGTGTGGCCATTGGATTGGGAGGAGCTTTAGGTTTATTGAGCAGCACAGGTTCAATCTCTTTAGCAAACGACGAATTACTCTATGGTTCCTTAGTAGTCTTAGCCACCATCTGCTATGCCACCAATGTGAACTTTATAAAGGTAAAGCTAGAAGAAGTGAGTTCTTTGAACATAACCTCATTTGGATTCTTATTGATCGGTCCGGCCGTGGCAATCTACCTTTTCACCACAGATTTCACCACAAGACTGCAAACAGACCCAGATGCATCTTTGAACCTATTCTTCATTTCACTGCTTGCCATCTTTGGAACAGCCTTAGCGGTGATCTTCTTTAATATGTTGATCAAAAAAGTATCGGCGGTCTTTGCATCATCAGTAACATATATGATTCCGGTCTTCGCCATCTTTTGGGGATTTGTGGATGGGGAGGAGATATTCTTGATGCAACTATTATTTATAGGTATAATCCTTTCGGGGATATATATAGTGAATAGGGATAAGATGTTGGAGATGCGAGAAGCGAGAAGACAACGAAAAGCGGCTAAGAAACTCCCGGATTCAGTCAGCAAGAGCTAGTTGGCTCACAGGGGTCCGCCAGCTGGCGGACTTCACTGAGAAGGCTCTGGGGACCACGGTTTTCAAGCCTGTGTTTCCCTGTGTCTACCCTGTGTTTCCTTGTGACCTAACTCAAGCATTTACAATTTACAAAAACTGCTTGTCCAAATAAACCCTTTTTCCTAAATTTGCCCTCCCATTTTTGGGAAGTATAAATTAAAGCTATAGAAATGTACGCAATTGTAGAGATAGCAGGGCAACAGTTCAAAGTTGAAAAAGACCAGCAGATCTTCGTACATCGTTTGGAAGGCAAAGAAGGATCGAAAGTAAATTTCGATAAGGTTTTGTTGACATCAGATGGTAAGAAGGTTGAAGTTGGCGCCCCAGCTGTAAAAGGTGTATCTGTATCAGCGAAGATCGTTGAGCACCTGAAAGGCGACAAAGTGATCGTCTTCAAAAAGAAAAGAAGAAAAGGCTATAAGGTGAAAAACGGTCACCGTCAGGCCATGTCTAAGATCCAGATTGAAGCTATTGGCGCTTCTAAAGCTGCACCAAAGGCTGCTGCTAAGAAAGAGGAAGCACCTAAAGCGGAAGCAAAAGCAGAGACTAAAGCTAGTACTGCTAAGACTGCTACTAAGAAGCCAGCTGCTAAAAAGACAGCTACTAAAGCTTCTTCTGCTAAGACTACTGCAAAGAAGTCTACTTCAACTGCGAAGAAAACAAGTACAACAAAAGCTAAGCCTGCTGCTAAAAAAGCTCCAGCTGCTAAGAAGACTAGCACTACAAAAGCAAAAAGCACTGGTACTAAGAAAAGCGACGATAAGAAAAAGTAATTATAGTTTAGATCTCAGGATCTGACTTAAAAATAAAAGACAATGGCACATAAGAAAGGAGCCGGTAGTTCTAAGAACGGTAGAGATTCGGAAAGTAAACGACTCGGGGTGAAAATCTTCGGTGGACAAGAAGCAATCGCTGGTAACATCATTGTTCGTCAGCGTGGTACTAAGCATCATCCAGGTGAAAACGTTGGTATGGGAAAAGACCATACTTTGTTTGCCCTAACTGATGGTGTAGTTTCTTTCCAAACTAGAGGAAATAAGAAGTCTTTCGTTCACGTAAGACCGGCGACGTCGGCCGAAGCTTAAGAAGCGTAGGTTGACTGAAGCGAAAGCTTAAGTAACGTTTAAAGTATAGATAAAAGCTCGTTCAGAAATGAATGAGCTTTTTTTGTTTCAAGATCGGAGTATGGAGCTTGGAGTAAGGAGTTATACCGCAAAGTCTCGCAGAGCCTGCCTACCGGCAGGCAGGCGCAAAGGTTCACTAGGAAAGAAATCACAAGACTTCGTGAACCTTAGTGAGCGCGAAGCGCCATAGTGAACCATAGTGTAACAGCCAAACAGAAATTGAACTTTCTCAACCTAAAGCCATTCGTAATTCCTAATTCGTAATTATCGCCTGCGCTCAGTGCGGCGGATTTCTGATTTGTCTAGATTCTAGGCTCTAGGTTCTAGGTTCTAGGTTCTAGGTTCTGGATACAAATCCGCTAAAACCCCTGCTTTCTAATTACCTTTGTAAATCAATTTTTACGACAACAGAAATGATTACTCTTTCTCAAATCAGAGAACAGAAAGCCGATTTGATCGAGCGCTACCAAAAGCGCATGGCTGATCTAGATGTAGAAAAACTGCTCGACCAAGTATTAGAACTCGACGAGCAACGTAAGTCTACTCAGCAGAAGATGGATGATGAATTGGCTGAAGCCAATCAGATCGCAAAGCAGATCGGACAGCTATTCAAAGAAGGCAAGCAAGAAGAAGCAGGCAAAATGAAGAGTCGCGCTGCTGAACTAAAGCAAAGCTCCGGTTCTTTGAAAGAGTCGCTTCAAAAGATCGAAGACCAACAAAGAGAGATCCTATTCCACCTTCCTAATGTCCCTCAAGCTAGAGTGCCAAAAGGAAAGGACGATAGCGATAATGAGATCACCGAAGAGTTCGGAACAAAGCACAGCTTCAGTTTCGAGCCTAAGCCTCATTGGGAATTGGCAGATGAATATGATCTGATCGACTTCGAACTAGGGGTTAAGATCAGTGGTGCTGGTTTTCCGGTATACAAAGGAAAAGGCGCTAAACTCCAAAGAGCTCTGATCAATTTCTTCTTAGATGAAGCGGAAAAAGCAGGATATGCTGAAGTAATCCCTCCTCACCTTGTGAATGAAGCTTCTGGTATTGGAACAGGACAGCTTCCCGATAAAGATGCGCAGATGTATCATGTGGGAGAAGATGGACTTTACCTTATCCCTACTGCCGAAGTGCCGGTGACCAACATCTATAGAGATGTGATCTTAAAAGAGGATCAGTTCCCTATCAAAAATTGCGCTTATTCGCCTTGTTTCCGACGTGAAGCTGGATCATACGGTAAAGATGTCCGCGGTTTGAACCGTCTGCATCAATTCGATAAAGTGGAGATCGTACGCATTGAAAAGCCAGAGAATTCTGATGCTGCACTTGAAGAAATGAAGTCGCATGTACAAGGACTCCTCAATAAATTAGGCCTACAATCTAGAATATTACTACTTTGTGGAGGCGATTTGGGCTTTGCAGCAGCTGTAACCTATGATTTTGAGGTTTATTCTGCCGCTCAGGAGCGCTGGTTGGAAGTGAGCTCAGTTTCTAACTTTGAAAGCTTTCAAGCAAACCGTCTTAAATTGCGATACAAAAACGAAGATGGCAAGTCCACTCTTGCTCATACGCTCAACGGTAGTGCATTGGCCTTACCAAGAATATTGGCCGCACTATTGGAGAACTATCAGCAAGAAGATCATATTGCTATCCCGGATGTTTTAAAACCATATTTGAACTTTGATAAGATCGAAAAATGAAACTGATTAAAACCCTACTTATTGGCCTTAGTATTTCTGCAGTCTTAGTAGCCTGCGGACCGCAAATCTCAAAAGAGAAATTGGCCGAGATCGATGAGCTTGAAGCAATGATCGACGATGCTTCAGAAATGTTAAACGCTGTAGATTCTGCAACTGCAATGCAAGCAGTTGATACCTATAATGAAAACTTACATTATATACAAAGCGAACTAAATGACACCCTGCCCAGAGAAGAAGCTTTCTTTGTCGATACTTATTATCGTCTGAGAAAGACCATGCAAAAATTTGCGAGCAATTATAACACATTGAGCTCTGAGGTCGTTATAGCTAAGCAACAATTGACCAATCTCCGCAAGGATGCCAAAAATGGCTTGGTTGAAGAGAAGCAATTCGACGAATATTTGGCTTTAGAAAGACAGAATACAGAAGGTTTATTCAATGCGACTAAAGATTTGATGGAGCCATTCCAAAAGGCACTTCCTCTTTACGAGAAGAAAAATCCTCGAATCGATTCATTGATCCAATCCTTCGAAGCTGAGCAAATGCTAGAATGATCAGATTCACCCTAATCTTATGTTTATCACTCTTTAGTCAGAGCTTGCTTTTTGGTCAGCACGACCAAAAAACACTGCAGTTATTGGCTAAACAAGCGAAAGATAAAGGCGATATTGAACAGGCTATCAATTATTACGAAGAGCTTTATCAGAAGAATGATGCCGACCTCTTCTATGAGGAACTCTTCGACCTATACACTAGCACCGAGAATTTTAAGGAAGCCGAAAAGCTTGTCAAAAAACGCATTCGCAAATACCCCAATCGTCCGGTCTACATTGTAGATCGCGGACAACTTAGCGAACTGCAAGGCGATCTAAAAGCTGCTGATCAGGATTATAGAGAAGCACTAAAACTCTACGATGGAAATACTCAATATGTACGCGTGCTTGCCGGCAGGTATGGACAATATGACCATTACGACTTCAGCGAAGAGGTCTTTTTAAAGAGCCGAAAAATTACCGGCGATGATCAGCTCTATAGATTCGATCTTGCCAATACCTACGCCCAACAAGGAAAAACGGTAGAAATGATCGATGAGTATCTATCTGTTGTTGGTAGCAATAGAGCTTATTTACAGACCATTCAAAATCTCTTTCACCGCGTGCTTCATCCAGACCCGGACGGCTCGCAAAGCAGAATATTGAAAGAGCGGATCTTGAAGAAGATTCAGGAGAATAATCCTCGATACGACAACAGCGTCTATTCTGAATTGCTGATCTGGCTTTATATTCAGGAAAAGAACATGCAAGGAGCCTTCATTCAAGCTAAAGCGCTGGATAGAAGAGCAGATGAAAATGGAAAGAGAGTTTATGCCCTTGCAGAACTAGCAAGACAGAATGGAGAGTATGAAGTAGCCGAAGAAGCCTATACTTACACCAGAGATCTCGGCGATAAGTCGCCATACTATCTCAGTTCTAAAGTGAAGCTGGTAGATGTAAAGCGCGATCGCTTGATGGCTAAGGACAATTACAGCAGAGAAGATCTATTGGTCTTGCGCGATGAGTATCAAGCCTTGTTAGATGACCTTGGCAAGAATGCCTACACCCTTAAGGTGATCTTTAATCTGGCCGAACTGAATGCCTATTACCTCAACAATATTGAAGCTGCAGAGCAATTGTTGCAAGAGGTACTTTTATTCAAAGGAGTAACCCCAAATGAAAAAGCTGATGCCAAATTGGCCCTAGCTGATCTCATGTTGCTCAAAGGTGAAATTTGGGAGGCCTCACTCCTCTATTCACAAGTTGAGAAGTCGTTCAAATACGATCGCCTAGGTGAAACGGCCAAATTCAAGAATGCCAAGGTGGCTTTTTACACAGGCGATTTCTATTGGGCTCAGGCGCAATTGGATGTACTCAAAGGATCCACTTCGAAATTGATTTCTAATGATGCGATGGATCTCTCATTGATGATCACTGATAACATTGGTTTGGATTCAATTGCCGAACCATTGGAAATGTATGCCAGAGCAGATCTTTTGGTGTTCAAAAAGGACTACCAAATGGCGATCAAAACCTTGGATTCCATTCCAAAATTCTTCCCGCTGTCCTCTTTGAAGGATGAAGTACTTTTTAAAAAGTACGAAATAGCCTATGAAAAGAAGCAATACCAAGATGCAAAAATCCATTTGGAGGAATTGATTGCTGTGCATGCAGAAGATATTCTGGGAGATGATGCACTTTTCTATTTGGCAGAATTGCACGAAAAGCATTTAAACGAGCCGGGAAAAGCCATGGAGCTTTACAAGACATTGATCACTTCTTATCCTTCTAGTCTCTTCGTAGTTGAGAGTCGCAAAAGATTCAGGGCTTTAAGAGGAGATAAACAGGAAGAAGCACTTTAAAAGAATCAAGATGATTATTTATAGCGTTACAGTTGCCATTGATGAATCTGTTCACGACGATTGGTTGAAGTGGATGAAAGAAGACCACATTCCAAAAGTGATGGATACCGGTCATTTTCAAGACTTCAGAATGTTGAAATTGATTAGCCATCAAACTGAGGAAGAAACTGTGAGCTATAACATTCAATATGAATGCGAGAGCATGGCCGAATTACACAAGTATCAAGTAAATAAGGCACCGGCTCTGCAGAAAGAGCATAGCGAAAGATACGATGGGAAGTTCGCAGCCTTCAGAACCTTGCTAGAAAAAGTCTGAGCTTGAGTAAGGTAAGAGCCAAAAAACAATTAGGACAGCATTTTCTAATCAATCTGGCTGTCGCCCAAAACACCGTTGATGCCTTCGGCAAGCAGGGTAATTTCAAAAAAGCATTGGAGATCGGTCCCGGAATGGGTGTACTCACCGAAGAACTCAAAAAGAGAGATGATCTCGATTTCAAAGTGATCGATATCGATCAAGAATCCATCGCCTATTTGGCTCAACATGGAGTAGTAGAAAATTCTCAATTGATCCACGGCGATTTCTTAAAAATGGATCTCAAAGAGCTATTTGGAGATGAGCCTTATGGGATCATTGGAAACTTCCCATACAATATTTCCACGCAAATCCTCTTCAAACTCTACGACTCCAGAAATCAAGCCTTGGAATTGGTAGGCATGTTCCAAAAAGAAGTGGCTGAAAGGGTGGTGAGTCCGCCAGGCTCTAAAGTCTACGGTATTACTTCCGTTTTACTGCAGGCTTATTATGATGTGGAGTACCTTTTTACTGTGGATGAGCACGATTTCGATCCACCGCCCAAGGTAAAATCTGCTGTGATCCGACTGAAACGCAATCAGACTAAAGAGTTGGACTGCGACCCCAAAAAATTCAAGCAGATCGTAAAAATGGCCTTCAATCAGAGAAGGAAGACCCTTAGGAATGGCTTAAAGGCCTTGATCAATCAAAAGCCTGAAGTCAAATCCAATCCCATCTTCGATGAAAGAGCGGAGCAATTGTCGGTGCAGGAATTCGTAGGGATTGTGAAAATGCTTTCAGCTTAGACTGAAGCCGGTATTTAAAAACAAATTCAATCTTTGCGTCCTTGGCGCCTGCCGAAGGCAGGAAAACTTTGCGCACTTTGTGGTTAAGGCGGATGTAATTCAATTACGAATTGTCAATTTCGAATTACGAATGTCTTTAGGTTAAGAAAGTTTACTTGTGATTCTTTACCACAAAAGCTTCTCACTTTGTTCGAAGCTTCGCAAAGGCGCTTCGCTCTGCACAAAGGACGCGGAGGTAATTCTTTGCTATAATTCGGCTATGGGTTACGGTTCCTGAGCTTGCCGAAGGACGGCCATCGCCCATTGCCCACAAAATCTTAAATTCGCTCCCATGCAGTTTGAGTTGAATAAAGAATACATACAGGAGGTACAATCCTGTTTGCGCGAGAACCTCGATGCCTCGCTGCTGCATGATATCAATCAGCTGCATCCGGCGGATATTGCCGAGATCATTGATGAGCTTGAGAATGAAGAAGCCATCACCCTTTTCAGCATTTTGGATGAAGAGATAGCTACTACCGTGCTTATTGAATTGGAAGAGGATGTTCGTCAGTTAATGATGAACTCACTCAATGCGAACGAGATTGCCAACCGACTGATCCCAAATATGGATTCGGATGATGCAGTGGATATCGTTGCCGAACTTCCAGATAAAAAGAAAGACGATGTAATCTCGGCTATTACAGATGTGGAGCAAGCGAGTGTGATCGTCGATCTACTCTCCTACCCGGAAGATTCTGCCGGTGGTTTGATGGCCAAAGAGCTGATCAAAGTCCGCAGGGATTGGACTCCCCTAAAGTGCGTGAAAGAGATGCGCAAACAGGCGGAAGACATAGAGAACGTCTACACCATTTATGTGGTAGATGATCGCGACAAACTACTAGGCACACTTTCGCTTAAACAACTTTTGCTTGCCAAGAATGATGAGAAGGTAGAAGACATCTATTATGAAGATGTGCTTTCTGTAAAGGCTTATGAGAAATCGGAAGAGATTGCCTCTATCATGGAGAAATACGATTTGGTTGTTTTGCCTGTGGTAGATGAATTGGATCGTTTGATCGGGAGAATTACTATTGATGATGTGGTAGATGTGATCAAGGAGGAAGCCGAGAAGGATTATCAGATGGCTTCGGGTATCTCCTCCAATGTAGACTCTGCCGATTCTGTACGCATGCTTACAAAGGCAAGATTACCATGGCTGCTGGTTGGGCTGCTAGGAGGAATTCTAGGTGCAGTGGTGATCAATCAATATGAAGACACATTAGGACTCTATCCAGAAATGGCCTTATTCATTCCGCTAATTGCGGCAATGGGTGGAAATGTGGGAGTACAATCCTCGGCAATCATTGTACAAGGCCTTGCAAACAACTCATTGGGATTTGATTCCATGAGCAAGAAATTGGGCAAAGAATTCATGGTAGCAATCCTGAACGGATTGGTCTGTTCAGCTTTGATATTGGTGTATACCATGATCTATAAAGACAATCTAGATCTTGCTGTTACAGTGAGTGTTGCCTTGGTCTTGGTGATCATTTTCGCCGGACTCTTTGGCACTATTGTGCCTTTAACGCTCGACAAATACAATATTGACCCTGCATTGGCAACTGGTCCTTTTATTACAACCATGAATGATATTGTAGGCCTGTTCATCTATTTTGGCATAGGCCATATCATGTATAGCATGCTCTAAACAGATGAGTGTTCGCCGAGTCATATTCATCGATAGTGTTCACCCCATACTTTTTGAAAAACTTCAAGCATCGGGCTTCGATTGCGAATGGCAAACGGAGCTGAAACGCGATGAGATCTTTGCTTGCATAAAGGATTATGAAGGTGCAGTGATCCGCTCCAAATTCAAATTCGATAAAGAGATGTTGGATGCAGCTGACAATCTTAATTGGATCGCACGCTCGGGAGCTGGCATGGAGAATATAGATGTGGAGTATGCCAAGCAAAAAGGAATAGCCTGCTTTAATTCTCCAGAAGGCAATAGAGATGCTGTTGCAGAACATGCTATAGGCATGCTGTTGATGCTCTTCAATAATTTGAAAAGAGGTGATGCAGAAGTAAGGCTAGGTCAATGGAAGCGCGAAGCCAATAGAGGAGTTGAGTTGAAGGGCAAGACTGTGGGGATTTTGGGTTACGGCTATATGGGAGCCGCCTTTGCTCAACGATTGAGAGGCTTTGATGTAAGGGTGATCGCCTATGATAAGTACAAGAAGAACTTTGGCAATGAATATGTGGAAGAGGTGGATGAAGCCACTCTTTTTGCTGAAAGTGATGTACTGAGCATCCATCTGCCGCTCACAGAAGAAACTACTTTTCTGATCGACAAAACCTACCTCTCCAAATTCCAAAAACCCATCTACCTCATCAATACCGCAAGGGGTAAGAATTTAAAAACAAGTGACTTACTTGGCGCAATAGATAGCGACAAGGTGCTTGGCGCTTGTTTGGATGTATTGGAGTATGAAAGCCTATCATTTGAGAAGCTGAGATCAGAAGATCTGCCTACCGACTTCCAAAAACTTGCTCAATCTGATAAAGTGATTTTAAGTCCGCACATTGCCGGCTGGACGGTGGAGTCGTATGAGAAATTATCGGCGGTGTTGGCTGAGAAGATTCTTGGATAGAACCATAATTTTTATCTCCCGCAGATCTCGCAGAAGAGACCTATCTCGATAAAAAGATGATTTGATGATCTCGCTGATTTTGGATTCATAACACTAAATCAATCTAGAAGACAATCAAATCAGCGCAATCTGCGAATAAAATCTGCGCCATCAGCGGGAAAGAAGAGAGATCATTCTAACATTAGAGTCGAGGTGATAAGTCTAGATTCTAGACTCTAGGTTTGGTTCCTGAGCGAAGCCGAAGGACTAGGCACTCCCAACTACAAACCTCCCCGTATTCCTACTCCTCTGCTCCAAATACACCTTTTTCTTGCCAATCAATTTCTCGATGATCTCTTCAGTATAATGGCGTATAGTGATGAGGGTTAGGTTTTTATTATAGGTTACCTTATAGGATTCGCTTAGCTTCTTAATCAAGTCTTCAAGAGCAGGCTGCTCATCCACACAAACAGAAAAACTAATGGCAGAATTTTGCATTAGATTAATACTCACCCCAGCCTCAGAAAACAACTGAAATATCTCGGATAATTGATGCTCGACAATAAAAGCATAATCGCGAGAAGCGATGGAGATCAAACGCTGATTTGGTTTGTGAATGTATGAGGGAACGATCTTATCTGCCGTATTATCCTCATTGATCAAACTACCCTTTCTGTCGGGATTGATGAAGGACTTCACAATTAAGGGGATGTTCTTTCTGTGCAATGGTTGCACCGTCTTAGGGTGGATCACCGAAGCACCGAAATAGGCCAACTCAATCGCTTCCTGAAAGGAGATATTGTTCAGCTTCACCGTATTCTCAAAGTATTTGGGATCGGCATTGTACATACCTTCCACATCCTTCCAAATCACCACTTCCTCTGCTCCCATCGCGCAAGCGAGAATAGCCGCAGAATAATCTGAACCTTCTCTTCCCAAGGTAGAGGTGAAATTCTCAGATGTTCCTCCAATAAAACCCTGCGTAAGCACTACACCACTTGGCTGCTTCTTAAAATACGGCTCAAGCTTTCGCTTCGTCATCTTCTCGGTCTGCTCCCAATCTACCTGCGCCTGACGGTAACGATTATCGGTACGAATGAGATCCCTAACATCCATCCACTGATGATCGATCTTCTTATCCTTTAGATGGGCGCTGATGATCTTAGTCGACAAAACCTCACCTAAACTCACCATCTGATCGTACTCAAAATCGAAGGTACCTACCGGTTCATCTTCGATCTGCCATTCAACCTCAACAAAAGTGTTGTGAATCTCTTCATAGACAGGGTGAGAAGAATCCGGAAAAAGATCTTCAATGATCTTAAAATGGAAGTCTTTGATCTCCTTCAAATAGGTCTCACATTGATCTCCACCATTAAAGAACTCATTGTGTAATTTCTCAAAAGCATTGGTGGTTTTACCCATGGCAGAAACCACAACAATTAGGGGACCATCTGAATGATTGGAGATGATCTCTCCCACATTCCTCACTGCATCTGCATCCTTTACAGATGCTCCTCCAAACTTAAATACCTTCATGCTTCGCAAATTTTAGCGATCTGCTCTTTTGAGAATCTTCCATTCAACCATTCATCTTCAATGGAAGCTCCAAAATCCTTATAAAAATCTATAGCCGGTTTATTCCAATCCAAAACCTGCCACTCCATTCTCCCTGCAGCACGATCATATGCCTCCTGGATCACAGCCTTAAAAAGTGCCAAACCCAAGCCTTTTCCCCGGGCCGATTCAGTAACAATTAGATCCTCTAAATACAAAGCCCTTCCTTTCCAAGTGCTGTATTTCTGATAATAGATCGCACAACCCTTGATCTCTCCATCAATCTCACCAACCAAAAGATCATAAGCCGGATCTTCACCAAAGCCATCTTCCTCAAGCTGAGTAAGATCTACATCTACTGCATCGGGCTCCTTCTCATAGACCGCTAACTCTCTAATTAGTTCTAGTACAGCACTACAATCTTCCTTTTTGCCTTTGCGGATATTTAATTGCATCTCCTCTTTTGAGCTATTGAACGAATTGACAAAAGTGAGGAATTCTCAGGAGATTGCGATATTTGCAGCTTCCAAAGAAGCATAGATGCAAGGCGTAAAGACATTAAGCGAGTTCATAATTGAACGACAAGAAGATTTTCCATTTGCCAGCGGTGAATTCAGCCGACTGATGAACGATATAGTGATCGCATCAAAGATCATCAACAGAGAGGTGAATAAAGCCGGCTTGGTTGAGATCCTAGGAGCTACCGAGAATGAAAATGTGCAGGGAGAAACCCAACAAAAATTGGATGTTTTTGCAGATGAGCAATTCATTTCTGCTCTGCAAAATGGTGGTGAAGCTTGTGGAATAGCCTCTGAAGAGAATGATGATTTCGTCGCTTTCGATAATGAGCGATCAAAGCAAGGTAAGTACATCGTTGTATTCGATCCATTGGATGGCTCTTCAAATATTGATGTGAATGTGTCTATTGGAACCATTTTTAGCATCTACAGAAGAAAGACAGAGATCGGCCAGAAGGCAGAACTGAAAGATTTTCTTCAATCTGGACGTGAGCAAGTAGCCGCCGGTTATGTGATCTATGGCTCTTCCACTATGCTGGTTTACACTACTGGTAACGGAGTAAATGGTTTTACCCTTGATCCTTCTATTGGTGAATTCTGTCTATCTCATCCCAATATGAAATGTCCTTCAAATGGCAAGATCTACTCCATCAACGAAGGCAAAAGAGCTGAGTTTTCCAATGCTGTTCAGAGCTATTTGGATTATGTTAAAGAAGATGACAAATCGACCAAAAGACCTTATGCTTGTCGCTACATTGGCTCAATGGTGGCCGATTTACATAGAAATCTTCTAAAAGGTGGGATTTTTATGTATCCGGAAAGCAAAAGTGCTCCAAATGGGAAATTGCGCCTGCTGTACGAATGCAATCCAATGGGCTTCATTATGGAACAAGCCGGTGGTAAGGCACATAGCGGATCAATAAATATCATGGATATTGAGCCAGAATCACTTCATCAAAGGGTGCCAATCTTAATTGGATCCACTGAAATGGTAGATAAAGTGCTGAGCTATTATTAGAAATAATATCTTTAGCTTTCTAACCCACTCCACTAAATGCCAGCTAAATACTGGAAAAACTTATTATACCTCCTCCTGATTGCGGCAGCGCCCTTACAAGCTTGGGCGCAACTCGATAGTATACAAGCTCTGGTAGATTCTGAGAATAAGGAAAAGCATTTTTCCGGACTTATAGGCCTAGCAGAGTATTATTTCGAAGAAGATGATACGCTAACTAGCTATGTATTGGAGCGTGCCAATCTAGAAGATGCCGACCTACCCGATGAGCTTTACAGAGAACTCACCGAGCGGAAGGCTGAAGTCATCAAGCGGCTTTTCAATTATGATGAAGGAGTAAAAGTGCTGGATAAGGCACTTAAGTATTCCGAAGAACGGAAAGACTCCATTTCAATGGCCAAATGGTATGAGTTGAAGTCGGGATATTATTACTACCTCTTCAAATACGACTCATGCAGATATTCCTTGAATAAAGGAATAGAGATCCTTGACAGCCTGGGTTTAGAACAAGAAAAAGGAAACCTAATCTTGAAGTCGGGAGTGGTAGATTACGCACTTGGCAACTATGAGAAAGCTATTAAAAGCGCCTTTGAAGCCACCGATATCTTTAAAAATAGCAATGAGGATAAGCAATTAGGGGTTGCATATCTTCAATTGGGTAACATCCATTATTTCCTCAAAAGCTATGATGAAGCTGAAACCTATTATGATCTGGCTGCTGTACACTTCAAAAAGGCCGAAGATGATTATGGCTATCAAAATGCCATTTCGAATACCGGTTTAGTCAATATAGAAAGAGGCGAATACTTCAAGGGCATTCAATTACAACATAAAGCTTTGCGACAGTTTCGCAAAGAGAAGCGCTATCAGGAAATTGGAAATAGCTATTACTATTTGGGGAAAGCCCACAATGGTATGAAAGATTACGATAGTTCTGATTATTATCTGGATCTATCGATTCTCTCAAATACGAAATCCAATTATGATATAGGAATTGGCTATGCCTATTGGATCAAGGCAGATAATGAACTTGCTAGAAATAAGATCGACTCAGCTCTGCACCACAACCAATTAGCACTCAACATTCTTCAAAAAGTTGAAAATTTCGAGCTGGAAAAACTCATTCAGAAGCAACGCTCTCACTTATTAGAACGACAGAACAAACACAAAGAAGCACTGGCCGCACTCAAGAGAAGCGTGCTTATTGAAGATAGTCTGGATATTGATTATGAATCGCTCAATGAAATGGCCAGCAACCAAAGAGCCAAGCTAGAGAGTGCTGAATACGAGCTAAAATTGGCGCGACAAAAAGGTGAGCAGCAAGCGATCGAGAATAAGCGTCAGCAACAATTCATTATTGCCATTTCGATCATCGCCTTCTTGCTGATCTTCTTTGTGATCGGCTTGGTAATGACCAATCGTCGAAATCGATCCTTACACAAGCAATTAGTGGAAAACAGAGACACCATTGAACATGAGCTCATCACCAAGAAAGCCCTGCTCAAAGAGATACATCATAGGGTGAAGAACAACCTACAGATTATCTCCTCTATGCTGAGCATTCAATCTCAGTATACCAATGATTCCAGACTGGATGAAGTGATCGGTGAATGTCGCTCGCGCATTGTTTCTATGTCGCTCATTCACGAGAGTCTCTACAAAAAGGAAGATGATGAGAAGTCGCTTTTCAGCAATTATATCAAACAGCTGATGCCTCAGCTTATCGATACTTATCATATTGATAAGAGCAAGATCGACCTAAAGATGAATATCGAGGAATTCGAGCTTTCTTTGGATGATTCTGTGCCTTGCGGACTCCTCATCAACGAAATTGTGTCCAATTCATTGAAACACGCCTTTCCTGATGGAACTAATGGTCGCATCGACTTGAAAATGTTCAAAGATGGCAGGAATATGGTCTTGCAGATCTCAGATAATGGAGTAGGGCTGAAAAAAGAGGTAGATCCTGAATCTCAGGACACTTTTGGCTTTCTATTGATCTATACTTTAGCCGCTCAACTAGAAGCAACAATCGTTATCAGTCGCGAAGGCGGTGTGGCCTTCGATATTCGTTGGGAAACCAAAATGGATAAACTACTAAGTTAGGATGTCGGCCTTTAAACGACATCTCCTCTTTGGCATCATCGCTTTGGTGACTATCGTCGCCTATTTCCATTCTTTGGATCATCCTTTTACCTATTTGGATGATCAGGAACAAGTGGTGAAGAACAGCAATATCCAGAACCTCAACTTTGCCAATCTCAAAGCTATTTTCAGTAGCACTTCAGTGGGCATGTATCAACCTCTTACTACTGTTGTTTATGCCTTTGTTTACGCTCTAGGCGGATTGAGTTCTACTCCATTTCACTGGGCCTCCCTCATCCTGCATTTGCTGAATTCCTTTATGCTATTCAAGCTGCTTCAGCGATTAAAGATCGAGGAATGGTCTGCTTTGGTACTCACTTCAATCTTTGCACTGCATCCCATGCAGGTAGAGAGCGTAGCCTGGATATCGGCCTTTAGCAACCTGCTTTTTACCTCATTCTATCTTCTGGCGATCTCGGCCTATTTGAAATACCTGAATGGACAAAAAGCGGCCCTTTGGTTGGCATTGCTTTTCTTCATTCTAAGCTGTTTCTCAAAAGCTACGGCGGTTACTCTTCCAGTAGTTCTGATTCTGCTGGATCGATGGCATTACGGTGAATGGAAATGGAATAAACTAGTCCAAAAACTGCCATTCTTTGCGGTTTCTATTGCTTTTGGATTGATTACGATCAACAGCAGGGAGGCGGCTGGACATCTATCCGACCTTTCTGTGGGATATGAATGGCATCATCGGATCTTTTTGATTTCGGATTCCATCAATTTCTATATTCTAAAATTCGTCACTCCTATACAGCTTTCTGCCTTTTACCCATATCCCGAACTGGAAAATGGATGGCTAGACATCGGAGTCTACATCAGTATGGTTTTTGTGCTCTTCTTTGCTTGGCTGATCTATCGTTACCGCAAAGACCGTCGACTTATTGTTGGCGGACTCTTCTTCATTATTACTTTGGCACCTACCCTACATTTTATCCCGGTGGGAAATCAATTGACCACAGATCGCTATATCTATCTTCCAATGATTGGCCTTTTATTGCTCCTAGCTGAGCGGATGGAGAAGTGGCCAACTTTAGGTCGGCAGATTGCCTTCTTCTTGCTGACAGTAGTTTTTGGAATTGGCACTTTCTTAAGAGCCGATGTCTGGGAGAACGATCAAAAGATATGGGAGAATGTATTAGACAGCTATCCAAGAGTAGCACAAGCTCACAATAATCTGGGTAGCTACCTTTTGCTCCAGGGCAAAAAGCAAGATGCTTTTGAACATTTTGATCAGGCGGTGAAGCTCAAGCCCTATTATGCAGATGCCTATAACAATAGGGGGAATTTATATTCTCAGGCAGGCAAATCCAAAGAAGCCATGGCAGATTTTAATAAGGCCATAGAACTTCGTCCGCATGCAGATGCCTACTTCAATCGCGCCAATGAACTCAGTAGTAGAGGAAATCTAGATCTTGCGATAGAAGATTATACAGAAAGTATAAAGCTGAAAGCTAGTCCAGACGCATACACCAATAGAGCATTTGCCTATTTAAAGCTGAGAAAGATGAGCCTTGCCAGAGCAGATCTGAACAAAGCCATTCAGCTAGATAAAACCTACCATCCCGCTTACTATTTATCTGCCATGGAAGCTCGTGAAAGGGTAAACTTCGAGGATGCTTGCAGAAATTTGCGTTTAGCAGCCCAATACGGCAATAAAAAAGCTGCCAAGGCATTACAGGAACTATGTCCGAACAATTAGGCCACATTCATACTTATAGAGTAGTTTTGCAGGGCTAAATGAAGTTAGAGCAGCTAAAAGAGAGGTACAGGGAAGATAGCAGAGTAAAGCAGATCGCTGATCGCTTTCGAGAAAATCCGCTCTCTCACCTTCAGTTGATCGGTAGTTCTGGAAGTATCAATGCATTTATGGCATATGGTATCTCCAAACAGATTCCCCTACACCAATTTTTCATATTGGCCGATAAAGAAGAGGCTGCATATTTCCTAAATGATCTTGAAGCATTGGTTGGAGAAAGGGCTCTTTTTTACCCTTCTTCCTATCGCAGAGCCTACGAAGTAGAGCAAACCGATAATGCCAATATTCAGATGCGAGCCGAAGTGCTGAATAAGATCTCGGCAAAGGAACAGCAGTATTTCATCGTTAGCTATCCCGAAGCACTTTCTGAATTCGTGATCACGGAAAAACGACTCAATCAAAAGCGTTTGGAAGTGAATCAGGGTGACACACTAGATATGGAATTCATGATCGAAAGTCTGAATGAATTCCATTTTGAACGTGTTGATTTTGTAGGCGAACCAGGAGAGTTCTCTGTGCGCGGTGGAATATTGGATGTATACTCCTTCGCCAATGAACATCCTTATCGTATCGAATTCTTTGGCGATGAGGTCGACTCTATTCGATTGTTCGATGCCGCCACACAACTATCTGTAAAGAAACTTGACGGCATCGCTATCTTGCCCAATGTGCAGGAAAAAATGACGGAAGAGAGTCGCATCCCGATCTTTGAATTCCTGCCCGACAATACCCTTTATTGGCTGAAGGATTTCCAAATGAGTAGAGATGCCATTGAGCAACTCTATAAAAAAGCAGAGGAAGCTTATGAGAATCTCGATTCTCCATTAAAACATCTGAAACCACATGAGCAATTCATTTCTAAAGATGAGTTCATTCGGTCGACTTTGCATTTGAATACGATCGAATTCGGACAGCAAACTTATTTTCAGCATGATCTGAAAATAGAGATGAAGACCTCTCCGCAACCTGCATTCAACAAGAACTTCGATCTGCTGGCCGATAAGCTCAATAAGAACAACAAAAACGGTCTCGACAACCTTCTAGTTGCCAACAACAGCAAACAGATCGAGCGACTATATTCCATTTTTGAGGACATCGGGAAGGAGCTGCAGTTCGACAGTATGCTATTGAGCATTCATGAAGGCTTTGAAGATCAGGAACAAGGATTGGCGGTCTACACCGACCATCAGATCTTTGACAGATATCAGCGCTTTAGACTTAAGGAATCTTTCAAGAAGAAAGATCAAGCCATTACCCTAAAAGAACTACAGAATCTTAGTCCGGGAGATTACATCACCCACATCGACCATGGTGTTGGAAAGTTCTCGGGCCTTGAGAAGATCCAAGTAGATGGCAAGGAGCAGGAAGCCATTCGCATACTTTATCGAAACAGAGATATCCTTTACATCAGTATTCACTCATTGCATCGCATCTCAAAATTTGTGAGCAAGGATGGTATTGAACCTAAGATAGATAAACTAGGGTCAGATAGCTGGAAAAAGCTCAAGCAAAAGACCAAGAAGAAAGTCAAGGAGATCGCCTACGACCTCATCAAACTCTATGCAGAACGTAAATCGAAGAAGGGCTTTGCCTACTCTCCGGATACTTATCTTCAAAATGAACTAGAAGCATCCTTCCTTTACGAAGACACTCCAGATCAGCTCAAGGCTACACAAGATGTAAAAGCCGATCTGGAATCTGAAACCCCAATGGACAGATTGATCTGTGGTGATGTGGGCTTTGGAAAGACAGAAATTGCCATCAGAGCGGCATTTAAAGCAGTTACCGACAGCAAGCAAGTGGCCATTCTAGTGCCGACAACCATTCTTGCTTGGCAGCACTATCAGACTTTTAAGTCTAGGCTAAAAGATTTCCCAGCTAAAGTAGATTATCTCAATCGCTTTAAAAGCAAGAAAGAGCAGACAGAAACCCTTAAGAAAGTGGCCAATGGGGAGGTTGATATCTTGATTGGCACACACAGAATTGTCGGGAAGGATGTGAAGTTTTTGGATCTGGGACTATTGATCATTGACGAAGAACAGAAGTTTGGAGTGAGTGTGAAAGACAAGCTCAAGACCATGAAGGTGAATGTGGATACCCTGACATTAACCGCCACACCTATTCCACGAACATTGCAGTTTTCTCTAATGCAAGCGAGGGATCTATCGGTAATCAATACCCCACCACCTAACCGTCAGCCAATACTCACCGAGGTGCACACCTTCAACGAAGAATTGATCCGCGATGCGGTGAGCTATGAGATCTCGAGGGGCGGACAAGTATTCTTCATCAACAATCGGGTGCAGAACATCAAGGAAGTGGCCGGTATGGTGCAAAGGCTAGTGCCTGATGCCAGAGTTTTGGTGGCTCACGGACAAATGAAGGGAGAAGAGCTGGAAGAGCGCATGATGGCTTTTATCAATGGAGAGTATGATGTACTGATAGCTACCACTATTATTGAAAGTGGTTTGGACATTCCAAATGCCAATACCATCATTATCAATAATGCCAACAACTTTGGATTGAGTGATCTGCATCAAATGCGCGGAAGGGTGGGTAGATCCAATAAGAAAGCCTTCTGTTATTTGATGGCCCCACCAATGGTGAGTTTGACTCCGGAAGCTCGTAAACGTTTGCAAGCCCTTGAACAATTCTCTGATCTTGGCAGTGGATTCCAGATCGCCATGAAGGATTTGGATATCAGAGGAGCAGGGAATTTATTGGGCGCCGAGCAAAGTGGATTTATCTCAGAAATTGGCTTCGATACCTATCAAAAGATCTTGAATGAAGCCATTCAAGAATTGAAAGAAACAGAGTTTAGAGATCTGTACCAGTATGAAGATGAGTCTTTTGTAGATGATTGTCAGATCGAGACCGACCTAGAGATCCAGATCCCCGACGATTATGTGAGTCAGATCGCCGAGCGAATCAACCTCTACAAAGAGTTGGATTCATTGGAAACAGAAGCAGAGCTCAAAGCCTTCGAAGAAAAACTGATCGACCGCTTCGGACCAATTCCACCAGCCACTCAAGAAATGATCCGCGCCATACGAATGCGTTGGATCGCCAAAGAAATTGGATTGGAGAAGGTGGTCCTAAAGCAAAACAAGCTCATCTGCTATTTTGTGAGCAATCCAGACTCTCCGTATTATCAATCACCTAACTTCAGTCAGGTACTCCGCTACGTCCAAACCCACTCTGGCCTATGCACCCTTAAAGAAAGAAAAGACAGATTGAGTCTGGTGTATGAGAATGTGAGTTCGGTGAATAGGGCTATTGAGTTATTAGAGGGTGTTCTTGAAAAAGAAGTCGTTTAGAGTGCCTAGAGTGCACTAAAATGCGCTAAAGTGCCTTAAGTTAGAATTTTGAATAATCAATTATGAATGTGTGAATGTATAATTCATTCTTAATTCACACATTGAAGATTCATATTTCTTTCTAAAGCTATTACACAAAGGTTCTCAAAGGTTTCGCTAAGATTCACTAGGAGTGAATTCCTCAAAACATCGTGAACCCTCGCGGGCGCGAAGCGCCTTTGTGAAGCTTTGCGGTACAGCCAAATTTGAACTTTGAACCCTTCGACAGGCTCAGGGCAGCGGACTGAAGTTTGAAGATTAATTGCCGAAGGCAAGTATCAACTCCTTATCGCCTCCACCGGATCCAACCTACTCGCAATCACCGCCGGTATTATCCCAGATATCAATCCAATCCCCACAGAGATGGAAATACCCAATACAATATTCCCCATGCTGAGCATTACATCGAAATCAGCAATAAGGGAAACCACTAAAGACAGGAAGAAAATGAGTAGCAGTCCTACTGCTCCACCAAGCAAGCAAAGGAAAATAGATTCGAAGAGGAATTGCAGAAGGATAAAGTAATTCTTCGCTCCCAATGATTTTTGAATACCGATCAAGGGTGTTCTTTCCTTCACAGAAACAAACATGATATTGGCGATAGAGAAACCTCCTACGATGATCGAGAAGATCCCAATGATGAATCCGGTCATATTCAGCACACCAAAAAGTCCATCGAAGGCTTGAGTGAGCATACTCAATTGATTCAAGGCGAAATTGTCATCGGCGGTGGGTTTTAACTTTCTAATCGAGCGCATTACTCCGGTGAGCTCATCGATCAGTTCGGCATTGCTTACTCCTTCTTTGGCTCTAACCATAATGATTGAGCCCGAACGATGGCTATTCAGATTGATGTAATTCCTCGCAAAATTCAATGGTGTAAACACATTCTTATCGTTGGATTGCCCCATCATGCTCTCACCCTCTTTTTCAAGCACTCCGATCACAGTGAGCTTTCTCCCCTTGAACTTCATATCCTTGCCTTCGGCCTCTCCACCTGGAAAAAGGTTATCGGCAATATCAGCTCCAATTATGGCCACATTCCTGCCATTTCTCACCTCATATTCCGTGAAATATCTTCCTTTCACGATCTGCAGGTCCCAGATTTGAGTGTATTCCTCAGTGACGCCGTTCAATGCAATGCCTTCGATGGAGTTATTCTTGTATTCCAATGTTCCATTGGTGGCGGCAAGCATCGCCACAGCTTCCGCATTACGGGTGAGCTTCTTCACCATTTTGAAGTCCTCAAGATTGGGGTGCGGACGTCTGATATAATCCCACCAAGGCGTATTGGAGTCGAACTGCCAAGGCATCTGTTGAATGTAGACTACATTATCTCCAAGACTTTGAATGCTTTCCCTGATGCTTCGCTCCAGAGATCCCACAACGGTAAACACAGAGATCATGGCGAAGATTCCAATGGTGATCCCCAAGAGAGAAAGCACGGTCCTCAACTTATTCACGATCAGTGAATCCATGGCAAAACGAAAGCTCTCTTTTATCAGTCGGAAAATCAACATGCAACGAAATTAGGCCTAAGCTTTTATAAAAGGTAACCGCTTGTCAATATTTCAGCCATTTGCTCAATGCTCAAATGCCTCTTTAGCGTTGCTTAAGCCCTTGATTATGCGTAAAATTGCATCTTATTCCAATACATAGATGCAAGCAGAGAAAAAAGTCAAAACAGCCTTAATATCAGTATTTTACAAAGACGGCCTAGAACCACTCGCCAGGCAATTAGATGAGCTTGGTGTAGAAATTTACTCCACCGGAGGAACACAATCATTCATTGAAGGACTCGGAATCAAGGTAAACCGAGTAGAAGACCTTACCTCTTACCCTTCTATTTTGGGAGGAAGAGTAAAGACATTACACCCTAAAGTTTTTGGTGGCATTCTAGCCAGAAGAGAGCTTCAAGAAGATGTGGCTCAATTGGAGGAGTATGAGATCCCACCTATGGATCTTGTGGTAGTAGATCTATACCCTTTTGAAGAAACGGTGAAATCAGGCGGAAGCGAAAGTGAGATCATCGAGAAGATCGATATTGGAGGTATTTCCCTAATTCGCGCTGCAGCAAAGAATTTCAAGGAAGTGATCACCATTTCTAACCGCTCGCAATATGCGGAAGTGACTGAATTCTTGAAATCTCAAAATGGTTCCAGCAGTCTGGAGCAAAGAAAGAAATTGGCCAAAGAGGCATTCAAGGTATCTTCTGGATATGATACTGCAATTGCCGCTTACTTCGGTGGCGATGATAGCTGTCCGCTAATCATTAGAGAAGAAGAACAAAAAGCTTTGCGCTATGGTGAGAATCCACATCAAGCTGGTATTTTCTATGGAGAACTCGACAAGATGTTCGATAAACTTCACGGAAAGGAATTGTCGTACAACAACCTCTTAGATGTTGATGCTGCAGTACAATTGATGAGCGATTTCAAAAATGGAAAGCCAACTTTCGCCATCCTCAAGCACAACAATGCATGTGGATTAGCAAGCAGAGATACCATTCTTGAGGCTTATAATGATGCGCTAGCTGGCGATCCTGTTTCTGCCTTTGGTGGAATCTTGATCTCCAATCGCAAGATCGATCTAGCCACATCAGAGGAAATCAACAAGCTCTTCTGCGAAGTGGTGATCGCTCCGGAATATGATGCAGAGGCATTGGAAATCCTAAAACAGAAAAAGAACAGGATCATCTTGAAGCAGAAAGAGGTGGAGACGGTTTCTTTTCAAGTGAGAACTGCCTTGAATGGCTATCTATATCAAGAAATAGACAGAGCAATTGAATTGGCTTCAGACTTTGAGCAAAAGACCAATGTAAAAGCTACAGATGAGCAATTGAGCGACTTAGAGTTCGCATTGAAATTGGTGAAACACACCAAATCAAACTCTATAGTATTGGCCAAAGGTCAGCAACTGCTAGCTAGCGGCACCGGACAAACATCTAGGGTAGATGCCCTGCAGCAAGCAATTGCAAAAGCGAAGCACTTCAATTTTAACTTAGAAGGAGCTGTAATGGCATCAGATGCCTTCTTCCCCTTCCCAGACTGTGTTGAAATCGCCGATAAAGCGGGAATCAAAGCAGTTGTTCAACCGGGTGGATCAGTGAAAGATCAATTATCGATCGATTACTGCAATGAGCATCAATTGGCAATGGTGTTTACGGGAGTGAGGCATTTTAAGCATTAATCTTGCAGAACCTAGAGCCTAGAGTCTAGAATCTAGACTTGAGGTTTTCGTAATAAACGTTCCAACGTTAATAACAAGCAAAATAATGCCATCCCCAAAGGGGAGAAAAGTATAAATTTAGACGCGAATGTTCGGCCATCGGCAATCGGCCATCGGTCTCAAAAAAAAACTATGGGAATATTTGATTTTTTTACTCAAGAAATAGCCATTGACTTGGGTACTGCCAACACGCTGGTGATTCACCAGGATAAGGTGGTTGTAGACGAACCTAGTATCGTTGCTATTGACCGCGCTACCAACAAAGTGATTGCGGTTGGAAAGAAAGCCATGCAGATGCATGGAAAAACACACGAAGAGATCAAGACAGTTCGTCCGCTAAAGGATGGTGTAATTGCCGACTTCCAAGCGGCTGAATACATGATCCGCGGAATGATCAAAATGATCAATCAGAAGAAAAGATGGTTCACTCCTTCCCTAAAAATGGTGATCTGTATTCCATCCGGTATTACAGAAGTGGAGAAAAGAGCAGTAAAAGACTCAGCAGAGCATGCCGGTGGTAAGGAAGTATATCTGATCCACGAGCCTATGGCAGCTGCAATTGGTATTGGCATCGATGTGCTAGAGCCAATGGGTAATATGATCATTGATATTGGAGGTGGTACTTCTGAGATTGCGGTAATCGCATTGGGAGGTATTGTTTGCGACAAATCTATCCGTGTAGCAGGTGATGATTTCACCAATGATATCGTCGACTATATGCGTCGTCAACACAACCTATTGATCGGTGAGCGTTCCGCAGAGAAGATCAAGATCGAAGTTGGATCTGCCCTTCCAGAATTGGATGATCCTCCACCAGACTATGCTATTCAAGGTAGAGATTTGATGACAGGTACGCCAAAAGAGATCAGAGTATCTTATACTGAGATCGCACATGCCCTAGATAAATCGATTACTAAGATCGAAGCGGCGATCTTGAATGCCTTGGAGATGACTCCTCCTGAGCTTTCTGCAGATATTTACAGAACAGGCCTTTATCTTGCCGGTGGTGGTTCCTTGTTGAGAGGTTTGGATAAGCGAATCTCACAAAAGACCAAGCTTCCTGTGCATGTAGCTGAAGATCCATTAAGAGCGGTAGCAAGAGGAACTGGAATTGCGTTGAAGAATTCAGCGAAGCTTCCATTCCTTATCAGATAAATTAAATGATTAGAAGAGGAAAATGATTCCATGCGGAACCTAATTCGATTTTTAAGTAGATTCTCTTTTTTCTTTCTCTTTCTGCTTTTCGAGCTGGTTTGTTTCTATTTGCTCTTCCAAAATAATCACTATCAGCAATCTGCATTCTTGCATTCGGCCAATTCGGTGACTGCAGGGATTTACGATAGCTATTCCGACTTCACCGATTACCTGAACTTAAAAGAAGTGAATCGGGAATTGGCTGCAGAGAACCAGCGCTTGAGAGAACGCCAATTGATCTCTTTCCAAAAAGTCTTCGGTCCTAATTTCCTCATAAGAGACACCCTTTATCAAAAGAAGTATCTCTACACAGAGGGAAGGGTTGTAAACAATTCGGTGAACAAGCAAAACAACTTCCTCACGCTGAATATCGGTAAGCGAAATGGTCTAGAAAGAGGTATGGGTGTTTTGGGGCCAAATGGTGTTGTGGGTGTGGTAACCCAATGCAGCGAACATTATTCTACGGTGCTTTCACTCTTGCATAGACAGTCTAAAGTGGGAAGCAAGATCCAGGGTAGCGAGTATTTCGGCTCTCTTCAATGGGATGGAAAAGATTACAGACATGGCGTTTTAAAAGATATTCCAAATCATGTAGTGATCAGTATTGGCGACACCATTGTAAGCAGTGGTTACTCCTCTATCTTCCCGGCTGAGATTCCAGTGGCAACGATTTCGGAGTTCAATGAAGTTCCCGGAGAGAATTTCTACGATATCAAGGTTGAGTATACTACCAACTTCAAGAATCTCTCATATGTGTATGTGGTGAAGAATTTACATCGCGCAGAATTTGATGCGCTTGAAGAAGCAAAGGAGGGCTTGAGCAATGATCAGTAGTGTGATAAGATATCCTTTGCTATTCATCTTTTTTGTGATGCTACAGGTATTGATCCTGAATAATATTCAACTTTCAGGATACATCAACCCCTATCTCTACATCATCTTTATCCTTTGGCTACCTGTTGATGGCAATAAGGTATTATTGATGGCTGTGTCCATGCTTTTGGGATTGAGTGTGGATATTTTTAGCAATTCTGTGGGCATGCATGCATCTGCATGTGTATTCCTCGCTTTTTGTCGACCTTACATCTTGCAATCCCTTGCACCAAGAGATGGTTATGAGACTGATCAAGTGCCCGATATCAAGACCTTAGGATTGAATTGGTTTCTAGCCTATGCAGGTATTTGCGTCTTGCTTCACCATCTCTTCCTTTTCTATGTGGAAATCTTCCGCTTCGATGATTTCTTCAGTACC
The DNA here is from genome assembly GCA_002706365.1 of Flavobacteriales bacterium. Taxonomy (GTDB): domain Bacteria; phylum Bacteroidota; class Bacteroidia; order Flavobacteriales_E; family Vicingaceae; genus UBA1494. The sequence continues at coordinate 38,427 of PALM01000040.1, forward strand.
TTAGGGAGAGTGATTTCATCAAGCATTTTTACGCTGATCCTTATAATTATCGCTCAGCTATTCCGTTACAATCCCTCGCGTAGAATATGAGACAATTGGAAAATAGAAGGTATGTTATTGGGGCAATTTTTGGCTTGGTAGCACTAATCTTCCTTATGCGATTGTTTTATGTGCAGGTTATTGATGATCACTATAAGCTCGATGCCGATAACAATGTGCTTCGTCATATCACTAAGTATCCGGCAAGAGGTTTGATCTACGATCGCAATGGAGAGCTGCTGGTATACAATGAAGCGGCATACGATCTAATGATCACACCACGACAAATGAGTGATGATTTTGATACCCTCAGTTTCTGTGAATTATTGGGAATCGAAAGAGAGGAGTTTGATAAGAAACTCCAGAAAGCTAAGGAATTCTCGCTCTACAAATCGAGCATCTTCATAAAAGAGATCTCTGCTAAGGATTTTGCGCGCATTCAAGAAAGTCTATACAATTATCCGGCTTTCTATGTGCAGACAAGGACCTTAAGATCCTATCCAAAACGCACCGCAGCTCATATCCTAGGCTATGTTGGAGAAGCTAGTCCGCGAACCATAGAAGAGGACGATTACTATCGCTCTGGAGATAATATTGGGATTAGCGGAATAGAAAAGGAGTATGAAGAAGTCCTAAGAGGAAGAAGAGGTGTACGCATCATGATGGTGGATGTGTTCAACCGTGAAAAGGGAAAATTCAGAGGAGGAATCTATGATTCTACAGCTGTTTCAGGAAAGAACCTACAGTTAAGTCTAGACGCCAAACTGCAGGAGTATGGCGAGCAATTGATGCAAAACAAAAAGGGAAGTATAGTAGCTCTTGATCCTAAAACAGGAGAGGTGCTTGCCCTGATCAGCATGCCCACATACGATCCGAATTTATTGGTGGGCCGTGAAAGATCTGAGAACTACGGAATGCTTAGTCGTGATACCCTAAATCCGCTCTTCAACAGAGCACTAATGGCGAAATATCCCCCAGGTTCTACCTTTAAAAGTATCAATGCCTTGATCGGACTTCAAGAAGATGTTTTGAGTCCTAATACCTATTACTCCTGCTACAACGGCTATCGCTCGGGTAGGTTCTTTATGGGTTGTCACAGTCATCGCTCGCCCGTAAATCTCGAATTCTCTATACAAACTTCTTGTAATGCTTACTACAGTAATGTGTTTAGGAGCATTATCGACAAATACCCAACAGCCGAGGAAGGTTATCAGGTTTGGCGCGACTATGTTACAGCTTTTGGCTTGGGAAAAAAGAGCAATATCGATCTGCCGAATGAATTGAAAGGCTTCGTTCCCGAAGTAGAATATTACGATCGTTATTATAGAAAGGGCGGATGGAGTTCATTAACCATAGTTTCTTTGGCTATTGGTCAGGGAGAGTTGGGATTCACCCCAATGCAAATGGCAAATATGACTGCTACCATAGCCAACCGCGGCTATTATATCACTCCGCATATAGTCAGCAATGTTGAAGGTCAGCCAATCAATGAAGTGGATACCGCCATCAAAAGACATGAAAGTGGAATAGATGCCAAGAATTTTGATGAGGTGGTAAATGCGATGTTCAAGGTGGTAGAGCAAGGTACCGGAACCATGGCCAAGATAGAAGGCATAGAAGTTTGCGGAAAGACGGGAACGGTAGAGAACCCGCATGGAGATGACCACTCCACATTCATCGCCTTTGCGCCAAAAGATGATCCACAAATAGCCATTTCAGTATATGTAGAGAATGGATATTGGGGTAGTCGCTGGGCGGCGCCAATTGCCGGACTAATGATCGAGCAGTACATGAGAGATAGCATTAGTACCAATCGCAAATGGATTGAAAAACGAATGCTCGAGGGAGATTTGATACATGTAAAACCACAAATAGCTAGCAATGCGGGGGAATAGGAGTCTGATCGAAAATATGGATTGGCTGTTGATCTCCCTCTACTTCATAATGGTAGTAGCGGGATGGTTGAATATCTATGCAGCTGTATACAATGAAGAATTCCAAAGTATCTTCGATAGCTCACAGCGCTACGGAAAGCAATTGATCTGGATAGGTACATCAGTGGTGCTAGCCACGGTGATCATGCTGATCGATGAACGCTTCTTTTCCACCTTTGGATATCTGATCTACGGCCTAGTCATAGCCATGCTGGTGGTAGTGATCTTCATTGGTGCAGAGACCAAAGGAGCTACCTCCTGGTTCACTATTGGGGGCTTTAAGGTGCAGCCTTCGGAGTTCTCAAAGTTTGCCACTAATCTGGCCTTGGCAAAGTACCTCAGCAGCATTAGCACACAGCTGAAACGCTTTAAGACCAAGCTCATAGCCTTTGCTATCATCATACTTCCTGCAATTCTTATTCTGCTTCAGAATGATACAGGTTCAGCGCTAGTCTATGGTGCATTCATCTTGGTGCTCTATAGAGAAGGACTTTCAGGAACGATACTAGTGATCGGCATATTTGCAGCCTTCTTGTTTATCCTAACACTCTTTTTAAGAGAGGTGAGCTATACCTTACCCTTTGCCTTTACCATTCACGGTCCGGAATTGATCCTGATCGGTATGGCTGTATTGATGATGATCTTCTATTGGTTCAATCGTAAGAAGAAGGGCTTGGTCACCGCATTGGTACTTGTATTGGTTGGTTCAGGCGTCTTGATCAAGAGTGTGGATTATGTCTTCAATTCCGTTCTAGAGCCACATCAATCAAAGCGTATCAATGTATTGTTGGGATTGGAATCGGATCCGCAAGGAGCGGGTTATAATGTGAATCAATCGCTTATTGCCATAGGTTCTGGCGGTTTTTCAGGAAAAGGATATTTACAGGGGACACAAACCAAGTTCGACTTCGTGCCAGAGCAAAGCACCGACTTCATCTTCTGCACCATAGGAGAAGAATGGGGCTTTATTGGCAGCTTCTTTGTGGTTGTGATCTTTTTGGGATTCCTATTGCGCTTACTATATCTCTGTGGGAGGCAGCGTTCAGATTTCTCCAGGATCTACGGCTATGGTGTAGCAGCGATCTTCTTCTTCCACTTTGCCATAAACATCGGAATGACCATAGGACTAGCGCCTGTAATTGGTATTCCACTCCCCTTCTATAGCTACGGAGGTTCATCCTTATGGGGCTTTACGATCTTGCTGTTCGTCTTTATAAAGATGGATGCGGATAGACTAGAAGTGCTCTAGAGTTGGGTCCTCCGACGCTAAAGCTATGGAGGACAAGAGTGCAGCTAGAGTGCGCTAAAGTTGGTAGTTTGATAGCCGATAGCCTTCCCTCGATACCCGTCAGCCGCCGGGCAGGCAATTTCGCTTCGCGAAATCACTCGGGAAGCTTGACCGAAAATTCGATTTATTTTGAAACGCTAGCGCGGACATGTTGTCCGCGTGATAGGTTTACGCCAAGTACACAAAGGCATTAGGGATTAATATGCCGCTGTGTCCTTTCTGCCTAGCGAAGCGACTCTGTGTGGCCGAAAAGCCGTCAGGCTGAGAGGCTGCTGTGGTAAAAAAGGAAGTAAATGAGGGCGAGTTCGGAATTGCAAGGAGCGCAAAGAAATTTTTGAAATGAAAAGCTTAAAGTTTCATATTTCAAATTCGTCTAGATTCTAGACTCTAGGCTCTAGACTCTTAGAGGATCAATCCTCCACCGCCTCCACTCTCTCAATATGAGGTACGGCTTTCTTTACGGCTTCTTCAACGCCGGCTTTTAGTGTCATGGATGACATATTGCAGTCTTTGCAAGCGCCTAGCAGTTTTACTTTGGCCACATTATCCTCTACGCGGAGAAGTTTAATGTCTCCACCATCTGCTTCTAGGAACGGACGAAGCTGTTTGATTGCTTCTTCGATCTTATCTATTGTCTCTTTCTCGCTCATTGTGGCTTCCATCTCTTTACAATCTTAGTCATTTTTAAGCAAAGGCCTCAACTGAAGCTCTTACCTTATCCACGATTTCTTCAAATGCTTTGGCTTGTGGGGTGTCGACTTGCAAAACTGCAGGGCGACCCACATCACCGGCTTCACGGATCGACTGCACAATAGGCACTTCTCCGAGGAACGGAATATTCAGTCGGTCTGCCAGATCTCTCGCACCATGCTCGCCGAAGATATAGTACTTATTCTCAGGCAATTCGGCTGGAGTAAAATAGGCCATATTCTCAACCAATCCCAAAACCTTCACATTGATCTGTGGTAATCTAAACATACCCAAAGCCTTTCTCACATCTACCAAAGCAATTTCTTGCGGAGTACTTACGATCACAGCTCCTGTCAGTGGAATCTGCTGCACCAAAGTCAAGTGCACATCACCGGTTCCCGGAGGTAGGTCGATGATCATATAATCCAATTCTCCCCAATAAGCATCTTGAAATAACTGGGTGAGTGCTTTGGTTGCCATCGGCCCTCTCCACACCATAGCTTGATCCGGAGTTGCAAAGAAACCGATAGATAGCATTTTTACGCCATGACTCTCAATTGGCTTGATATATTCTTTGCCATCGATCTCTTCGGTCTGAGGCTTTTCATTGGCCACATCAAACATAGCAGGAACGGAAGGTCCATAGATATCGGCATCTACCATACCCACTTTCAATCCTTGCTTTGCCAAGCCGGCAGCCAAGTTTGCCGCTACAGTTGACTTCCCAACTCCACCTTTACCAGAAGCTACCGCAATGATCTGCTTTACTCCTTTAAGTATGGTTCGGTGTTCCGGATCTCTTTCATGGGCCTTTCCCATGGCGGTGACATTCACTTCAACAGTGATATCTTTCCCCAGGAATCTCTTTAACTGATGCTCGCAGGCCTCTTCCATTCGCTTGCGGTTGTGCATAGCCGGGTTAGAGATCTTGAGATCGAAAGCCACCTTATTCTCGTCGAACTGGATATTGGAAACCAAATCCAAGCTGACAACATCTTTCTTCAAATCGGGCTCTATCACGAAGGACAGCGCCTCTTTTATTTTATCTTCACTTACTGACATGGCAGGCAAAATTACTCATTAGATCAGTGGGATAAGTCCTCGATCTCTTTTGAAGGATCCCAAAAAAGCTTATCGAATTCTTGCACCTGATCTTCTACTATTCTTACACCTTCAGCCTCCAATTGTTCTTGCATGGGTCTTTCTGCCGGAAAGTGATGTTTACCAGTGAGGAGTCCACTTCGATTAACTACCCTATGCGCGGGGACTTCAGGTCGAGAATGTGCGGCATTCATTGCCCAACCTACCATACGGGCTCCACTTTTAGCTCCCAAATAATTGGCAATTGCACCGTAGGATGTCACCCTTCCTTTAGGTATCAATACTACTACCTGATACACCTGTTCAAAGAAATCCCTATTCTTTTCGGAGATCTTTCTATCCATCAATTAAGGCTTGAATCTCAAATAGTGAATGGGATGCCCTTTTTCGCTAAACAGCTTCTCGTAATGGGTGCGTATTTGAAGTGTCTCTTGCATCTTTGAGTCTTGCTCTTTTAGGAAATCCCCATAGACTTTATCGGTAGAAGCCTCCAACTCATAGCCATGTTCTTCGATCTGCTCCAGAGTGAAATTGTAGAAGAAGGCATTATCTGTCTTGAGATTGATCTTTCCATTAGGCTTCAAGAACTTGCGATAGCGGTTGATGAATAAAGGACCTGTTAGTCGCTTTTTTTCTTGGCGATCTTTTGGCTGAGGATCCGGAAAGGTGATCCAGATCTCGTCAATTTCATTTTCTCCAAAACAGCCCTCGATGAATTCAATTCGAGTGCGAAGAAAGGCGATGTTCTTCAAGCCTTCTTCCAAGGAGTCTTTGGCACCTTTCCACATGCGGGCACCTTTGATATCAACTCCAATGAAATTCCTCTCGGGATAGATCTTGGCCATCCCATGACTATATTCTCCTTTCCCACATGCAAGTTCTAAAACAAGGGGATTGTCGTTCTTAAAGAAGTCTTTATTCCAATTGCCTTTGAGTTTATAGTCTGCTCGGAATACCTCTTCCAATGCAGGCTCAAAGACATGAGGGAATTCCTTCATCTCGGCGAAGTGCTGTAGTTTTTGTTTACCGGACATGGCTCGATAGAGCCTAGAACATAGAGTCTAGAATCTAGACTCTAGAATCTAGGTTCTCAAATATTATGATTCAAAATTCAATACCTCATCAATCGTCTCCCTAGAAACCGAATGATAATTCGGACGGGCTTTCTCGTAGATCTCCAATGCTCTTTCTCGGCCGAATTCCGACTTCAAATAGGCCTTATAAATTGGAGTGAGGAACTTTCTTCTACCTACTAAAACCAAGAAATTCTCAGCTTCTATATCAGCTATGATATAGTTGTTTGGAATCACTTTAGTAAACCAGGCGGCTTGGATTTCTCTATTTCCGCTATGCGTAAAATCGAAGGCAGTATCCAATTGCTCCATTTGAGACAGGTTCAACTCATCATCAAGTGAACGGATAAAATACAACCATTGTGGAGTGCTCCAACTTTTCACATTCAGTTCAGTTGTTTTCTTACCTCTTCTCCAAAGCACCAATTGATTATCAACCTCTTCGAATTTAGTAGAAGTAGGCACGGGAATATTATCGGGAATACCCTCGCCATAAACCCATTCTTCAACTCCAATAGTAGACATCCAATTGCTGCTATCGGCAAGAAGATTCTCATCCAAATAATTGAGGAAAGTCTTAGTATTCATTACCTGGAAGGCAAATTCATTGAAATACTGCTTTAGGAATGCATCCCATTTTTCTCTTCCAACAGTCTCTTCGATCAACTTCAAAAAGTAAAAGCCTTTATCGTAGGGTACAGACGACAATCCATCATCTGGATTTCTGCCTTTCAAGTCAACTTTCAATCGGGTATCTGCAGCTCTGCCAGTATTCATGAAATCTTCAACCTCTTCCACAAGATCCTTATGAGATAGAATTGCCAGCATATTTGCATAGTCCTTACCATAGATCTCTTCCATAATGCGGTTCTCAAAGTAAACTGTAAATCCTTCATTCAACCAGATATCTTCCCAATTCACATTGGTAACCAGATTGCCAGACCAAGAGTGAGCAAGTTCATGTGCAATAAGAGCAGTAAGCGATCTATCACCTGCTATGATTGTAGGTGTTGCGAAAGTCAGGCGAGGATTCTCCATTCCACCAAAAGGGAAAGAAGGTGGAAGCACGATCACATCGTATTTACCCCAACGATAAGGACCATAAAGCGCCTCTGCCGTATCTACCATATCTTGCATATCGGCAAACTCGAATACAGCATCTTCAATTACTTCTGGTTCTGCATATACTCCAGTTTCTTCTCCTATCTCTTTATAAACAAGATCACCAACCGCAAGAGCAACTAGATAAGATGGTACTGCTTGATCCATTTTGAAATTATATACCCCAGTGGCATTTCTCTCAGTTGGATTCTCGGCGCTCATCACTGCCATCATATCTGCCGGTACGCTCACTTCGGCATCATAAGTAAAGCGGATACCCGGACTATCCTGAGAAGGGATCCAGCTTCTAGCCATAATGGCTTGTGATTGAGTAAAGAGGAAAGGGCTTTTCTTACCGGTAGTCTGCTCGGGATCTAGGAACTGAAGTGCTTCAGCGGAAGGACTGGTCTTATAGCTTATTGCTACCTGCTTTGTATTTTCCTGGATAGGGATACTTAAATAGGTCCCCAAGATAGGATCTGGCTCAGAGGCTAGAGCATAAAGACTTATTGTTTTCCCATCAACTTGAACGGAATCAATACTTAGCTCTTTTGTATCAAAGATAATCTCTGAGGTTCCACTCAAGTTCTCAATGGTGTAATCTGCAGTTGCAATAATGATCTTCTTCTCGAAGTCGACCTTGGCTTTCCAGCTAAGGTGCCTTACCACAGCTTCATTCGGTTTTGAGAATGAATGCGGGTCTTGAATCTTAATATCCATAGAATCTTTTGCTAATTCATTTTGATCAGCAGCATCTTTTGATTCCTGCGAAGAATCACATGCAGCGAAGAGCATGAAAAGGCTCGTTAAAAGAAAGATTTGTTTCATCTGAAGCTTGTATTTAGGAGTGCGAATTTACTGAATGTTCATGGGCTTTGGAAGCCTTATTTGGCCTAGTGTTAACATGAATTTAACGCATTGGTAAAATTATTCTAAACTTCAACTTGAATTATGCCAATACTTTTGCACTGAAATGAAAAAAGTACTATTCATACTTCCATTGTTCTTCTGTCTGGCATTCACTGCTTTGGCAGGTGGTGGTAATTTAAAAACCACTGAACTTAAAGGACAAGTACTTGACCAACAAGGTGAGCCCTTAGCAGGTGTGAAAATCCACTTGGCTTCTATAGATAAAGATATCTATACCGACTTCGATGGAAACTTTGTGGTTGAAAATGTTCCTTTAACAGAACAAAGTATTCAGCTGGAGCTAATCTCTTTTGAAAAACAAGAGATCTTAGTTGATGCCAATTCTCTAAAATCAGAACTTCATTTAGAACTGAAGTCCAGATAATCAGACACTTATTTTATTAAGATCCTCCCTCTCCTTTGTGCCGAATGGCCGGGGAGATTTTTTTTGTCGTCACATTTCCAATGTTATCTTATTGTTAATTTTTTCTTACCTTTGTGTTAGATTAATTAAAAGTGAAGGTTATGGGAAGGTTAAAAATTATGTTTACAGTAGCGTTGCTTGGCATCGCTTTTCTGGTAAACGCACAGGAGGAACTTATATACAGAAACGGTCAGTTATACAGTGTAAACACTGCAGAAGCTGAGAACAGTTACACGACGTATCATGAGAATGGTAAGAAGTCTGCTGTATACAGTTTAGAGAATGGTATTCTCAATGGTAAGGCTCAATTCTTTTACGACAATGGCGCCAATCAGGAGATGGGTAGCTATAAAGACGGAGAAAAGCACGGCGACTGGGTTCGCTGGAACGAAAGCGGAGCAAAAATTGGAGAGATCTCTTATTATTTAGGCGCTAAAGATGGCCAATGGACCCTTTGGGATGCGGAAGGCAACAAGTGTTATGAAATGCATTACGACCGAGGAGAAAAAGTCGGTCATTGGAAAATGTGGGATGCGGAAGGAAATCTGATCTCAGAAAAGGAATATTGATTGCCTAATCAATATGTTTCAGTTAGTTAGGTAAGAAACCCTGCTCCGTCACAATCGGAGCAGGGTTCTTTTTTACCTATATCTTAGAATCTATGACTCACACTTAGACTAAACATTCTTCCAGGACTGAATTGAGTATATACCTGAGAAGCTGCTTGATATGATTCAAAGAATGACTCTCTTACATCACCTAGAATGTTATCTACGTTCAAGTCGATGGTTGTATTCTTATTCTCACCCACTTGTTTCGAAACACCAAGTGTTAGATTATGGAATGGCTGCTGATAGATATCTGGGAAGAAAGAAGTTCCCACAATCTGTAGAGTTGGGCCTTTCACATTATAGAATAAACCTGCTCTTAGTCCATTCTCCACATTGTTATATGTAAGTCCGAAGTTGATCACATAAGGTGCCTGACCAGACATTTCTCTGAAATCTTCAATCTCTTGACCGTCTCTAGCACCGTTCTCTCTTGCGCGAATCTCAGCTTCGTTCATTTCAATTCGAGACTCAACCAATGTTAAGTTTCCACTTACACTAAAGTGTTTGAACTTATCCCCGAAGCGTTCAAGACTCTTTGTTGCTTCAAGCTCAATACCAAACACTTGACCATCACCCACATTTCGCGGCTGATATTCAAATCCTGTAGTATTCACTGAAATACGCACCAATTCAATTGGGTTTTCAAACTGCTTATAGAATGCACTAATAGAGTAGATCTGACCTCTTTCCATAAAGAACTCCCATCTTAAATCGAAGTTATTGATATAGGTCGACTGCATATTACCATCCCAGTCGCTACCGAAATCAAAGAGTGCTCCGTTAAATGTCCTGTTGGATGTTGGGTCAATGATCTGGGCAAACGATAACTCTTTGAACGATGGTCTAGCAATGGTTCTAGAGAAACCAAATCGCAAGTTCATCTCTTCAGCAAGGGTGTAGATCAAGTTAACAGAAGGGAAGAAATCAGTTCCTTCGAGAACTACTTCATCATCCAGCACATTACCTTGAATACCACCGGTTTGTGCTCCTGAAATATCTCTACCTGTATGTCTCATTGTGAAATTCTCCATTCTAACACCTAATACAGTTTTAAGTGAGGGAGAAATATTGAACTCTTCAGAAATATATGCAGCTAGATTAGATGAGTTAGCTTCATATGCATTCGGGTTCGGAGTTAAGAGTGTAGAGAAGATATAAGTATTATTTGGTCTGTTTGGCCAAATGTTCTTTGGATCCAACACCTCATTTGGGTTATAAGTATCCCAATCTTGTCCACCAGGACCGAACTGAATACCGAATTCCAAGATCTCGTACTCTCTTTGACGATAAGTTTCCATTAAACCGATCTTCAACTTGGCATCCTCTCCATTTAACTTATGCTTTTTGGTTACATCTATTCTACCAGTTAGGGTGATCTCATCAAGTTCTCTCCAGATTCTACTTGGCAATCCTGCATTACCAGCTTGGAACGAGGTGTCAATTGCAGTGGTGAATGCCGTTTTTCTTACGTCAGGATCATTTGCAGTTGAAAAAGTTGGCGACAATCTCCAATCAACTTCCCAGTTACTTCCATCAAAAGCATGCGTACCATCCAATAGGAAATTAGTTAGGAATCTCTCATTGTATTCAAGGTTATCTGAAAATCCGGTATATCCAGATCGTCCAATTCCAGCTGGATTTTGATCCAATTGAAATTCAGCGGCCTTACTTTCACCTGACTGCAAATGCATCAGTGTAAACCTATACTTAGATAATTTAGTCTTATAAGCTAACCCAGTAAGTATTCCCAATTGGTTATTCCTAGTGCCTAGATTACCTTCTTGTAAGTCGGCATAAACTAACTCATTCTCAGATGCAGTTTCATTCCTTTGATATTCTGCATAAGTCACATCATCATAATAACGCTGTTGGTTCTTGTATGATAGGGAGAAGATATATCCGAGTTTAGGATTGCGAAGGCGATTCTCTTTGTCTTTATTCAGGTCGATTTGATTACCTAGTGTGAAGCTCATGGAGTAATCCATAAAGCTAGTTTCTCTGTAAGCATCCAAGTTGGGATCGAATTCTTGAGTAAATGCTCTTACTTCTTCATCCGGACTTCTAAATACAGTTGGCACATTTGGAGATCTAGCTGAGCTAGGAAGATCACGAGTACCATCATCAAATCCTAACCAATCAGTGCTACCACCTTCATAGGTAAGGTATTCATCATTAAAATGCATATCAGGGTTGAATGAAATACCCGCAGATGCAGCGATAATTTTTTCTTCGGGGAAAGCTTTGGTTTCCACATTCACCAAACCACCGGTAAAGTCGGCCGGAAGGTCTGCTGTAAAATTCTTTGCAACAACAATATTGTCGATCAAATTCGTAGGGAAGATATCCATTTGCAAGCTGTTGCGATCTGGGTCTAATCCTGGAATATTCATTTGGTTAAGGGTTACTTTAGAGTAACGATCACCCAAACCACGCACATAGATATACTTTCCTCCTTCTATAGATACACCGGTAACCCTTTGAGCAGCTTCAACTGCACTACCATCACCGGTAAGTGCCATTTTCTGAGCGGAGATCCCGTCCATCATAGTGGCAGATTTCTTTTTCATAGTATTCAGAGCAGCCTCAGAACGTCTAGTAGCAGTTGCAGTTACCACAACTTCATCTAAGTCGAGTGAGCCCGTTGTCATGCGAATAGTACCTAGGCTAGTTACTTCGCCAGCTTTTACAACTACATCATTAATTGTGATATTCTGATAAGAGATAAAAGAAACTCTAACTTGATATGTACCTGGAGCAATGGATATTGAGAATGCTCCATCAAGATCTGTAGAAGTTCCCATGAGTGGATCCAATACAGCTACATTGGCTCCGATCACAGTTTCACCTGTTTCATCGTCGATTACTGTGCCACGAATGGTTCCATTTTGGGCAAAGACCTTAGCAGATAGTAGAATGGTTAGTATCAAAAAGAGCTTTTTCATTTTAGTGATTGTTGTAGATATTAAAAAACAATAGACCCACGCTTTAAAAGCGTGAGTCTAAAGTATAGTGAATATTTTAGTCTATCAATTACAGTGATCCTAGATTACCTGCAACACCAGCCCAAGACCAGTTTGCAAAATCAGCAGCATTAGCTTGACCAGTTGTTCCTTCAGAAACAGCACCAGTCAAATCAGGCTCTCCAGCATTGATGTAAGTAGAAGCAGTACCTGCAGCTACATTCAATGTAAGGTTTGAGAATACGCCACTTGTACAATTAACTCCGTTAGGATTGAACTTCTGAGCTGAATTAACAACTGAATAATATACGTTCTGGAAAGTGATGTTTGTGTTCGCATCAAAGTTCAACAGATCCTCAGCGTTAGTAGAACCACCTCTGGTAGCTGCTACAGTAACGTTTTGGATAGTATGATTGGCAGTTGCAACAGCACCACCTTCTGGACCATCGAGCTCAACAACTGAACCTGCAGGACCTACGATAAATGCATTTGAAATGGTACCTACATAATTTTGGTCTGTATCCAAAGCATCGTCACCGTTATTCCAAACAACTACATTAGTAGCGTTAACAGCTCCACCGTAGAATTCTAGTCCATCATCAGCATTACCAACGATTTCTACATTTTCAACGATAGTTCCAGAACCAACACCTCCAAAAGAGATACCGTTCAATTCGTTACCAGAACCGATCTGAGTACCACCGTGACGAACAGAAACGAATCTTAGGATACCAGAGTTATCAGTATTGTCATTACCACCGTACTGACCGTCAGAGTCAGAAGAAGGAACACCTTCAATTTGATCGTAGTCGAAACCACCACCATTGGGATCAGTGTCTCCTGAAGCAATAACAGCATTACCAAGGATAGCTATACCACCCCATAGTCCTACAGCATCTGTCGGAAGATTTGGAGAAGCAATGTCGCCTGGCTCGAGACAATCATTGATAGAAGTAAAGATGATAGGCTCAGCAGATGTACCGTCAGCAATAAGAGTTGCATCTCTCATTACCATTAATACTACTGCTGCATTACCTTGACCTTCATCGCCTTTGATAACAGTACCTGGCTGAATTGTCAATGTAACACCTGGTCTTACTTTAATTCTAGATCTTAGGATGTAAACAGTGTCTTTAGACCAAGTTCTGTCTGCAGTAATGTCTAAGTTAACATCCAAAGTAGGAGCTACTGGAGAGCAACCAGTTGACTGTGGTGGTGCTGGTGGTTCTTCATCGTCATCATCTTCGCATGATGTGAATGAAAGTGCCAATGCGCAAGCAATTGTTGCTCCCATTAATAGTTTTGTTGTGAATTTGAATTTTTTCATGGTTTAATAAAAATATGTTTCAGTTAGTTTTATTTGCCGCAAAAGTGCCACCGTATTGTTAGCCCTAACTGTTTTTGCGGTTATAAAATATTTATCGAAACATTAAGTCAATGTTAAGCCCCTTAGAAGCCATAACCTTAGCTTGCAAAAAGGAAAAAAGGCCTTAATTTTAAAGCAACTATCAACTTAAGTTTTAATTAACCTTGAATTAACGAAGATGCCACTACCTCCATTTATCTTCGCAGCAAAATCTTTCCTCCCTAAATGAAAAAAGAAAAAATTCTCCTGGTCGACGATGAAGCGGATATCCTAGAGATCGTTGGCTATAACCTGAAGAAAGAGGGTTACGAGGTTACCACAACAGACAATGGCAAAGACGCAATAAAGCTTGCCAAAAAAGAAAATCCCGACCTTATCATTTTGGATGTAATGATGCCAGAGATGGATGGAATGGAAACTTGCTATCAAATGCGCAATATTCCTACACTCAAAGACACCTTAATTGCCTTCTTAACTGCCAGAGGAGAAGATTATTCTCAAATTGCCGGTTTTGATGCCGGTGCTGATGACTATATCACTAAACCGGTTAAGCCTAGAGTGCTTGTAAGTAAGGTAAAGGCTATTCTGCGAAGAAAAGGTGGTAGTGTATCCGTTGAAGAAGATATTGAGGTTGGCGGTATCTCTATAGATCGAGAAAGATACTTGATCAAAAAAGATGGTGAAGAAATCAACCTTCCTAAAAAAGAATTCGAACTCCTTTCTCTTCTCATGAGCAAACCCGGTAGAGTTTACACTCGAGAGGTAATCATGAATAACATCTGGGGTGGAGAAGTAGTCGTTGGCGACCGTACCATAGATGTACATATTAGAAAGCTAAGAGAAAAACTAGGCGATAGCTACATAAAAACCGTCAAAGGTGTAGGCTATAAATTTGAAGCCTAGTTCACCTAAATATACCGGAAAACCCTTAGTTTTAAGGATGCGCAATCTCACGCCCAAACAATTGGCTTATAGGTTGTCTTTGCTGATTGCTGCGCTTATTACTGTGCTTAGCAGCCTGCTTTGGATGATCAATTACCCACTAGAATGGTATCTAGTGGTACTCACCTTTTTGATCTCCTTTCTCACCTGCTACTTCATCTTTCTCTGGGGTATTCGCCAATTCATTGATCGAAAATTCCGTTTGATCTATAAAACCATCCACAATTTGAAAGTCGGTTTGAAAAGAGAACCCCAAAAAGTGGATATGAGTGAAGATGTCTTTGGCAGGATTAGACAAGAGGTGATCGATTGGGATAAACGGAATAGAAAAGAGATTGCCAGACTTACAGATCAAGAAAAATTTCGCCGAGAATTCCTCGGCAATGTATCCCATGAGCTAAAAACCCCCATATTTAGCATACAGGGATACATTCTTACTTTATTAGAAGGTGGATTGGAAGACAAAAAAATCAATAGGAACTTCCTGCTCAAAGCCGAAAAAAGTATCAATCGTATGATTGAAATGGTCGATGATCTGGATGAGATCTCGAAATTGGAATCTAATCGTATGGTGTTGGATATCAAAAGATTCGATCTGCTAGCATTGACCAAAGAGATCATTGAGTCTTTGGAATACAAAGCCAAGAAAAAGAAGATCAGTCTGCGAATGAACACCGACCAAAAGAATATATTTGTAAAGGCAGATCCAGCGAGAATTAGCCAAGTAATTACCAATTTACTCGTCAATTCGATCAATTACGGTAAGGAAGATGGCAGAACTACGGTTAAATTCTTCGATTTGGACGAGAATGTATTGGTTGAAGTAGGAGATAATGGAAGGGGAATTGAGGCCGAACATCTACCCCGACTATTTGAGCGTTTTTACAGGGTTGATAAGGGTAGGTCGCGAAGCGATGGAGGCTCTGGATTAGGCCTTGCTATTGTAAAACACATAATGGAAGCTCATCAGCAAACCATTAATGTGAGAAGTAAAGTTGGAGAGGGTTCCGTTTTCTCTTTTACCCTTGAAAAAGCATAGTGGTTCTTCTTCTTTCTAATTCAGCTATTTTTGGTGGCAATATTTTTTCACTTTGATGCAACCATTAGTTAAAGATTTGCATCTTCTAATAATAATAGCTTGAGCAAAGCTGGAGGACACATGAACGATGAGGAAATGCTGGAAGGCTGCATGGCCAAAGACTCTAAAGCACAGCGTTACCTCTACGAGCGCTATAAGCGCATAATGACGGGGGTTTGCATGAGATATGCAGACCGTTATGAGGAGGCTCAAGATATTGTACAAAACGGATTTATCAAGGTATTTAAAAAGATAGATACCTTTTCCGGCAAAGGTTCTTTAGAAGGTTGGATTAGAAGGATTATGGTGAATACCGCCTTAGATCACTTGAGAAGCAACAAAGCTGAGCGATTTAACGTAAACATCGAAGATGTTGACTACAAATTGAAGAAGGATGAGTTGATTCTGGACGCTCTGCAAGCTGAAGACTTGCTTAAACTAATAAGGGAGCTGCCAATTGGGTATCGAACGGTTTTTAACCTATATGCAATAGAAGGTTATTCGCATAAAGAGATCGCCGATCAAATGGATATCTCTGAAAATACTTCGAAATCTCAATATTCAAGAGCTAGAGCATTATTGAAAAAGAAATTATCTGAAATAGAAAGCCAACAAGATTGAAAGAAGGCAATAACATAGAAAAACTCTTTAGAGACGGCTTCGAGAAATACGAAGTTGATCCTGGAGATCAGCTGTGGGATAAGATCCAAACGGAAATTCCTACAGAGGGTGTCGCTGAATCTGCTACGCAGTCGGCTGGCTCTGCAGCAAGTGCTGGCAGCAGCTGGTTAACTACTGTAGTGGTTGGTGGTGCAATTGGTATTGTTTCAGTTGCTGGCTATTACTATTTCGAGAATAAGGCTGAGAAGCTTAAAGACAATAAGCAAAAAGAGCAGCTGATCGACACGAATAAAACCGACGATCAGAATTTTGACAAGTCTACAGAGGATGCTAAAACCTTAAGCATTACGGATGAGAATTCGAAAAGTGATATTGAGAACTCAAGTAGTGATCAAAACAACACTTTAGAAGATGTTACCTCTTCTGCTAAGACTGAGAAGACCTCAACTGAAGACACTAAGACGAATACTACTAAGCAGTTGAATTCTTCTCAGACTAGCAGAGAAGAATCAGCAAGTGAAATCGCTTCTGATGAGACTAAAGAACAGCCGACTCAAACTACCGAGTCTGCCGATCAGGAAAGTACTTATGACAATACTTCTAGCAATAGCTCTAATCAGATCAATGCTTCTGATGCTGTTGAAGAAAAGTCGAATCCGAGTGTAGCTGAACCTACCAATTCAAATAGTTCAACTGAAGAAGGAAAAGAGAATAAGGTTGAAAAAGGCGGCAATTCAGTTAATGATCCGGTCTTAACACCTCCTTCAAATAGTGTGGATGAAACTCCGGGTGTAATTGAAGCTTACAAACCAGCAAACGTATTTTCTCCAAATGGCGATGGCCAAAATGATGTGTTTGAACTTAGTGATTTGGCTGAACATGAGTTGGATGATGTTGAAGTGCAAATATTCTCCAGAACAAATACCCTAATCCACAGCTGGAAAGGTGTATATGGTTATTGGGATGGAAAAGGTCGCGATGGCACCTTGGCTCCTGAAGGGATTTACTTCTACATCGTAAATATTTCCAAAGAGGGGAAATTGTATCAGAAGAAAGGTACTGTTACCTTGATAAGAGACAATTAGTCTTACTCATTCAAGACCGGTCTCAACCATCTCTCCATTTCCGCTTCCGATTTACCTTTTCGCTTGGCATAATCAGCCAGTTGATCCCTTTCGATCTTACCCAATCCAAAATATTTGGAATGTGGATGCATAAAGTATAATCCACTAACGGAAGCTGCAGGATACATTGCAAAACTCTCAGTAAGCTTAATACCTATTTCCTCCGCCTGAAGTAACTCAAATAGCGTTTCTTTTTCGGTGTGGTCCGGACAAGCTGGATAACCCGGCGCCGGACGAATACCTTGGTAGTTCTCTTTGATCAATGCCTCATTATCAAGTTCCTCTTCTTCGGCATAGCCCCAGAATTCTGTGCGCACCAATTGATGCAGTCGCTCTGCAAATGCCTCTGCCAGTCTATCGGCAAGAGCCTTTAGCAAAATGCTATTGTAATCGTCGTGCTCTGCTTCAAATTCTTTTAGCTTCTTCTCTATTCCAAGACCGGCAGTTACGGCAAATCCTCCCACATAGTCGTTTCCTCCTTCGCCATTAGCCACAAAATCGGCCAGACAAAGATTGGGTATGCCATCTGCTTTCTTCCCTTGCTGACGCAATTGATGAAGCACATTCAATTTCTCTTTGCGATCATCGTCTTTGTAAAGTACAATATCGTCGCCAACCGACTGCGCAGGCCAGAAACCTACAACTCCTTTTGCTTGCAACCACTTCTCTCGAATCATGGTATCAAGCATCTTCTGAGCATCTTTATACAGTCTAGTGGCTTCTTCACCTACTTTATCATCTTTCAATATCGCAGGAAACTTGCCCGCTAACTGCCAAGTGCTAAAGAATGGTGTCCAGTCGATATACTCCCTCAACTCAGCCAGATTGAAGTCCGGAAGCTCTTTTCTACCTAAGAATGATGGCTTCTTATAATTCAGATCCTTCCAATCGGCTTTTACCTTATTCTTTCTAGCCGACTCAAGGTCGATAGTTTTCTTACTGCTCTTTCTCGCTGCATGCTGATCGCGCATTTGCTGATATGATTCTTTGATCTCATCAAAGAATTTCTTCTTCACATTGGCATCCTTGCTCAACAAATTCCCTGCAACAGGAACAGATCGTGAAGCATCCAAAACGTGCACTACCGGATGATCATATTCAGGTGAAATTTTCACCGCAGTATGCGCCTTTGAAGTCGTAGCTCCACCTATCAATAGCGGAACCTCAAAATTTTGTCGCTTCATTTCTGCCGCTACATGCACCATCTCATCCAATGAAGGTGTGATCAAGCCACTTAAACCGATCATATCCACATCCTTCTCCTTGGCCTCTTTCAGGATCTTATCAGCAGGAACCATCACTCCCATATCAATTACTTCGTAATTGTTGCAGGCTAGCACTACCGACACAATATTCTTTCCAATATCATGTACATCTCCCTTCACAGTAGCCATCAATATCTTTCCTGCATTCTTTGCAGTATCTCCAGAATTCCTTTTCTCCTCCTCAATATATGGCAAGAGATAAGCAACGGCTTTCTTCATCACCCTTGCACTCTTCACTACTTGAGGTAAGAACATCTTACCTGAGCCAAATAGATCGCCAACCACATTCATTCCATCCATTAGCGGACCTTCGATCACCTCTAATGGCTTATCGTATGCTTGCCTTGCTTCTTCTGTATCCGATTCAATGAATTCAACAATTCCCTTTACCAAAGCATGACTCAATCGCTCCTGCACACTGCCTTCTCTCCAGCTCTCGTCTTTTACCTGTTTCTTGCCGTCTGACTTTACAGTCTCAGCAAAATCTGACAACCTTTCTGTCGCATCCTTTCTGCGATTAAGGAGTACATCCTCAACCCTTTCCAATAGGTCTTTGGGAATATCATCATACACCTCGATCATTCCGGCATTCACAATACCCATATCCAATCCAGCCTTAATCGCGTGATAAAGGAAGGCAGAGTTCATCGCCTCTCTCACCACATTGTTCCCGCGGAAAGAGAAAGACACATTACTCACACCACCACTCACTAGAGCATGAGGGAGATTCTCCTTGATCCATGAAGTAGCTCTGATGAAGTCGACCGCATAATTATCGTGCTCTTCGATTCCGGTTCCAACTGTGAGGATGTTCGGATCGAAGATGATGTCTTGGGGAGGAAAACCGATCTTTTCTGTGAGCAATTTATATGCTCTTTCGCAGATGGCGATTCGGCGTTCGTAATTATCTGCCTGACCAGTTTCATCAAAGGCCATCACGATTACCGCAGCTCCATATCTGCGAATAAGCTTTGCTTGATGCAGGAATTGCTCTTCACCTTCTTTAAGGCTAATTGAATTTACAATGGCTTTTCCTTGAACGCACTTTAGTCCCGCTTCTATAACCGACCATTTTGATGAGTCGATCATGATGGGCACTCTAGCAATGTCTGGCTCTGATGCAATGAGATTAAGGAAGGTAACCATGGCTTCTTCTGAGTCCAACATCCCTTCATCCATATTCACATCAATGATCTGAGCACCTCCTTCTACTTGTTGAAGAGCTACTGAAAGTGCTTCTTCGAAATTATCTTCCTTGATGAGTTTCTTAAAGCGAGCAGAACCGGTGACATTCGTACGCTCGCCCACATTCACGAAATTGGTGTTCTTGCGGATCACCAATGGTTCCAATCCACTATATCTAGGTAATACCTTTTGCTTTTCTGCTATTCGAGGTGGATGCTTTTCTGCTATCCTCGCGATCTCTCGAATGTGATCTGGAGTAGTTCCACAGCAACCCCCAATGATATTGATGAAACCGGAAGTAATGAAGTCTTCAATGAATCCACCCATTTGTCCGGCCGTCTGATCATACTCCCCAAATGCATTTGGCAATCCGGCATTTGGATGAGCCGAGACAAAGAAATCGGTCTTCTCTGCCAGCACTTCTAAATACGGTCTCAATTCCTCTGCACCCAATGCACAGTTGAAACCTACGCTCAAGAGTGGCAGATGACTAATGGAGATCAAGAAAGCTTCGGCGGTTTGTCCGGATAAAGTTCTTCCACTTGCATCGGTAATCGTTCCGGAAACCATGATAGGCAATTCAATACCCGCATCTTCATAGTATTCTGAAATGGCAAATAATGCAGCCTTACAATTGAGGGTGTCGAATACGGTTTCTACTAGCATTATGTCTACTCCACCTTCAGCCAATGCCTTTACTTGCTCATAATAGGCATTCTTTAGCTCGTCGAAGCTGGTATTCCTGAATTCCGGTCGGTTTACATCCGGTGAAAGTGATGCAGTTCTGTTGGTTGGACCGATTGATCCTGCAACAAAGCGAGGTTTCTCAGGATTGGCCGCAGTAAATTCATCAGCCACCTTTCTGGCGATCTTCGCCGATTGATAATTCAACTCATACACCCAAGCTTCTAAGCCGTAATCAGCTTGAGCAATTGAAGTAGATGAGAAAGTATTGGTCTCCACTATATCGGCACCAGCCTCAAAGTAGGCTTTGTGAACTTCTTCGATCACATCTGGCCGACTAATAGAAAGCAGGTCGTTATTGCCCTGTAAATTATGCTTGTGGTCTTTGAGTTTCTCTGTTCGAAAATCCTCTTCCTTCAACTTGTATTGCTGGATCATGGTTCCCATGGCACCATCCAAAACAAGAATCCGTTTCTTTAATGTTTCTCTAATATCTGTCATTCAATCTCATATACTAAAAAAGCCCTCAGACTTCGTCAAAAGGGCTTTCAATGCTTTTGTCTTATCTTCATCAGCCAAGCGGCCGACCAGGATTTGGCACCCTCTTCTTCAGACTGGGTTGCCAAGGTTTCACAGGGCCTGTCCCTCCACCTTTCTCGATAATCTATTTATAAAGAACTACTGTACCTCTATGGCTTTGGTCTTCTTGTAATGACGATACATCACAACTCCAACCACTGTTAGCAGTATATAAGGCACAAACATGATGTACACTATGCCATCATTGATGCCTTTACCAACTGCCTCTTCACCGCTCTGCATATTCGACTCAAGTACTGCCTTGCACATAGCGCACTGTGCATCTACAGCCTCAATTCCAATAATCAAGACAAAAATGAATAATATGGCAATTCTAACTGCTTTCATTTCTCCAAAGTTACAAAGCAAAGCCCAATAATGTTTAATAATAGGGCGAAATCATCAGGTATACGACAACACCGGTTAATGCCACATACAGCCAAATAGGCAATGTGATACGGGCAATCTTCTTATGCTTATCGAATTTTTGTGATAAGGCTCTTGTAAATGTGATCAATACTAAAGGTACAATCACTATGGCAAGTAATATATGACTTAGCAATATAAAAAAGTAAACGGATCTGATCCATCCCTCTCCACCAAATGTCGTAGACTCAGTTAAACTGTGATAGGTCACATAACAGAGCAAGAATAAAACCGATAGCACCAAAGCGAATAACATCAACCTTCTGTGGGTGACTCTGTCTTTGCGACGAATAGCAACATAGGCCAAGATCAAGACTATAGAAGTAATCGCATTAATGGTGGCATTTGCCGCAGGTAAATAATAAACCCATTCACCAACTTCTATATTCTTTGGAAGAAAGAACAATACAGCTACTACTATGGGAATGAGCAATGAAACGATCAAGATCAATCGTTTGCTATTTATATTTTCAATATTCATAATCGGGAAAGAAGATTAATCCTTTAGAGTAACAAACTCTTCCTTAAAAAGGATTTCAATGGCGTCCATTAAATCGTTTGTTTCTGAAGTGGAGGTGCCATCAAAGTAACCGCGAATACGGCCTTGTTTATCAACTAGTACTAGCCATTGAGAATGCAAAAAGCCACCAGGGGCTTTTTCATCCTCCATAGCATTCACCATATATCCCTCAAAGCCCAGATCATAGATGATTTCCTTATCTCCTGTTAGGAAGTCCCAAACAGAATCGGCTGCACCCAATTTATCAGCATAATCTCTCAGTACTTCAACGGTATCATGTTCAGGGTTGACCGTAAAAGAAAGCAAATGGAAGTCGGGAAGATCATAGAAGTGCTTCTGCAATTCCAACATGTGAGTACTCATCTTTGGGCAGATGGTAGGACAGGTAGCAAAGAAGAAATCGGCTACATAGATCTTACCATCCAATTCCTCGCTGCTGAAGCTATTCCCATTTTGATTTGTAAGCTCAAAAGATGGAATTGTGTGATAGAGTGTATCATTGGCCTGCGAAGGGTCGTATTCCTTAGGCCCAAGAATAGGTAAAGTGCGAAAGTTATTCGCTCCGGTATAAAGAAAAAGGTAAAAGAGAGAAGGTAAAAGTAGGATTGCAACCAAGAATCCTACTTTCTTTACTTTATCGATATTCATACTACATGATCATGTCTTCCCCATGCACGTAAATAGCTTCTGTAAGAGCCATTACGATAAGGTAAAGCACGAGCACTATGTATGGTAAGGCTACTGCGTAGATAAAATTCTTGAATTCGTGCTTAAGGTGCATATAATAAGCAACAATGTAGTAGGCTTTAACCAGTGTAAGTAGAATAAAGGTCCACTTCACAAACTGCCAGTTTAGTCCCCATTGTTTCCAAACCAAACCAAGAGATACCTCAACGGTAGTAACTGCCAAAAGGACCCAAAAGATGATCCAAATGGTCTTTCTCATTTTCTTGCCCTCTTCCTCTCCGTGATGCTGGGCGTATTCTGCTGTTCTATCAAAATCCATGTGTCGTAGAAATTCTGTGTCTTATTCGAATGAATGTAATTATATCAAGTAGAAGAAGGTAAATACGAATACCCAAACTAGATCTACAAAGTGCCAGTATAATCCAACTTTCTCAACCATTTCGTAGTGGCCTCTCTTCTCATATGTACCCTTTAGTACATTCACAAAAATGATAAAGTTGATCACTACACCTGAGAATACGTGAGTTCCGTGGAAACCTGTAATAAAGAAGAAGAAATCACCAAACAATGGTACTCCATACTCATTGACAGTTAAGTTGGCTCCATAAACTTCCGTTCCACTTTGAATCATTGCAGCTGCTTCTGCTCCACTCATGGTTGTGCCATTAGGTAAAGTGAATGCATTCTTAGCTCCATCTACCCATTGTGCAATTGTTCCATCAGCTAGTTGCAAAGCTCCCCACTCAGTACCGTGGATAAAGTGATACCACTCCCAAGCCTGAGATCCTACGAAGATCAAACCACCAACAATGGTGAGTGCCATCCATAGAATTACTCCATTTCTGTTCATTCTGTGTCCGGCCTCTACAGCTAATACCATGGTTACAGAACTCATGATCAGAATGAAGGTCATTAATGCCACATAGAGCAATGGGTGATCCCCATGAAGGAATGGGAAGTGAGTAAATACTTCTTCAGCTA
The DNA here is from genome assembly GCA_002706365.1 of Flavobacteriales bacterium. Classification (GTDB taxonomy): domain Bacteria; phylum Bacteroidota; class Bacteroidia; order Flavobacteriales_E; family Vicingaceae; genus UBA1494. The sequence continues at coordinate 62,015 of PALM01000040.1, forward strand.
CAGGCCATAGCTCCTCAAAACGATGACGCATGAAGCCGTATGAAATCAATAAAGCTGAAAAGGTGAAGGCATCTGAAACGAGGAAAAACCACATCATGATCTTTCCGTAGCTCACGTTAAATGGTGAGAAACCACCGCCCCACAAGTTATTTTTATCTACTGAAGGAGAAATTCCTGCCATCTTGAAAATTTAAATTACGATCGTAAAAAATATGTAAAGATAGATCCACATGGCGTCCATGAAATGCCAATAGATGGAACACAGCTGCAAACCTAACAAATTTTTCGACTTGTAATGCCCTAAAAATCCATTAATCATTGTCACAATTAAGGCAATTATTCCACCCACTAAATGGGCAATGTGTAAAGCTGAAATTATGTATAGAAAGGATCCTGAAGCTGTTTGCTCTGCACCTGTAAAGAAAATTCCCATTTCTACCAGCTGCTCATAACCCTCCAATTGCATATAGATAAAGGCCAATCCGAGTGCAAATGTGGTACTCAATCCCGCCTTTACAAATCCTTGCTGATCTCTTTTTGCTCCCCATTTTGCGATCCACAATGTCACACTACTCAATGCCAAAGCAATTGTGCTGAACAAAAAGATATCGGGCAATTCAAAAGATGTCCAATTGCCATCTCCTTTTCTCACAATTACAGCGGAGGTAAGACCGGCAAATAACATCACAATACTGATCATTCCAAACCACAATAGGGGCTTGGCGACTTTCTTGCGCTTTGCTTTTTGGAAATCTTCTTCCGGAAGACTCTCTATCTCTACATTTTCTGTCGAAGTGCTCATATTTTGTCTAAATACCAGGCTATTAAAATCAGAGGGATATAAATGAATGAAGCAAACATCAGCTGAGTAGCTGCCTTATCACTTCTATTCTTAAACAAGCGAATTGCCGGAATGATCATGATTATTCCGGAAATGATAAAGACTATTCCAGCAATAATGCCCACCAATCCGAAAAAGACCGGAAGAAGGCTAACCAAGAGCAAGAAAAGGGTATACAACAAGATCAAGAATGCGGAACTCATGTCTTTACCGTTCTTCGATGGCAACAAATGAAAGCCCGCTTTAGCGTAATCTGAATCTGCCTTCCAGGCTATGGCCCAGAAATGAGGGAATTGCCAAATGAATTGAATGGCAAATAACAATCCCGGTTCCAAACCGAATTCACCAGTGTATGCTACCCAACCCAACATTGGAGGAATTGCTCCCGGAAATGCTCCCACGAATACAGCCCATGGAGTGTGCTGTTTCATTGGAGTGTATATGAAAACGTAGATGAATAGCGACAAAAGTGCAAGCACACCTGCTAGGGGATTCAACGCCAGCCAGATGATCGCGATTCCAGCCACTCCTGATAGTATTGCAATAAAGAAAGCCTCGTTCCTTTGCATACGACCAGTAACGAGCGGACGACCATTGGTTCTTTGCATTAATGCATCCAAATGCCTCTCCCAGATCTGATTAAATCCATTGGATGATCCGGTTACCAAGAAACCACCAAGTGAAAGTAGGATCAAGTCCATCCAGATCACCTTCTCGGCAGCTATGATATAACCCAAAGCAGCAGAGATCACCACCAAAAAGGTGAGCCTCATTTTAAAGAAAAGGGCATAATCCTGTAGCTTATTTCGAAGGATAGCGATCGGGTTTTCTGTGGCCTTAGATTGAACTTGCATTCATTCGGAATTCGATTGCAAAATTACGTATAAAAGCAGTGAAACAAAGGCTCTAAAAGTCGAATGTTTGGCGGAATAGGTTTGTCCTTACACCAAAGTATATCATATTATTCACCGAAGTGAGATCTTCACTGTTGCTTTGTCGCCACACATAACCCAATGAAAGTTCTGCACCCCAAAGCATTTTCATTCTTCGGCTGAGATATGTTTCAACGTATTGGTTCCTCTGCGCAATTCCCTGCCCAATGAAATTCTCATACTCCTTACTTCTTGTAGTATTGCTGATCTCAGGATTCTCCCCAAAGTTCAAACTGCCAAAGGAAAGCCCTTGTAGCGAGTTGTTATATTGAGCATTGAGCTTCCACTTCTTCTTTTGATAGCTCAATTGGATTATTCCCTCCTGGAAATTAGCCCCTAAAGGATGCGCTAGTGGCAAACTGTTGTGGGTATATGCTTGTGTAGGATTAGAATGCGCATACGTATAGGGTCGGCAAAGATTGTATTCCAATCTGGCACTTAAATTCTCTATGCCGAAAAAGGAATTCCCTTTCCAACCTATCTGTATCCCGTATTTATTACCCCACCAGCCCGAGCGAATGTCCTCTTCAGAATTCAACTCCTGATTCACATCAGCTCTCATTTCCGATAAAAGGAACTCATCTAACATGAACTGAAAGTAGAATTGATGATTCTGATTTGGCTCATAACTCAAATTCATGCCGATCAAGACATTGTCTGAAGATCCCACAGAAAATTCCACCGGACGGTAGAAGATCACTGGGTTTAAATAGTTGGGATCGAATCCTCTGAAGAATGTTCCCTCATCTGCCTGCCAAACCACCGTCTCAAAAACACCAATTCTCAACTTATTGAACAGCTGTAATTCCAGATAGTGGGAGGCTGTGAACTTTTGACTTTGCAGACTGCTATTGCCAATAGTGCCGAAAGTATTGCTTTGTGATGCAAATAAATTGGTGTAAGTCAGCTTCCAAAAGGAAGTTTGCAACTTTAAATATGGGTAGGGAGAGGCGAAGTCCGACATCAATAAAGACCTATGGCCATGACCGATGAACTTTCTTCCATAGCCTACTTCTGCCTCGAAGAAGTCTGCTGGCTTATATGCTAAAAATCCATCCCAATATCTACTCTCGAAGAACTGATTCCCGGAATAACTTCCAAATCCGGGTATCACTTCCCGACTCTGAATGAAATTCTTGCGATAATTCATATACTCCCCCTTATTGTAAAGGAAAGTAAAGCCCGCATCTATGCGCTTAGAGCGGTAATTGACTTGTGTACCAATTCCCCATCGCTGAATATTGCCATCTATATTATCTGAACCATAGAGGTATTCGAAAATTGGGTGAATTGTAGTGCTGGAATTCTTATCTACTAGATCGATTAGCGGAGGATAAGCGGCTGAGTCTGAAATTAGCGCGTTTCTAGAATCTTTGAATCCACCGGCATTCTCCAAATCGAAATTGAAGCTAGATTGCCCGAAGGCAAAACTGTAAATTGATGTGAAAAGCAGAAGAAAAAGCGAAAACCTCACTAGCTGCTGACTTTAGGCGACTTATCTTTTGGAATGGGGATCATGAATAATCCTCCGATCACGATGAGTACAATTCCCGCTAAAAGCAGAAACTTATAATTCGCATTGATGTTGGTAAGCATTACCGCATAAAGGATCAGCAAAGCATTGAATAGATAAATAATGACCACGGTTTGAGCGTGATTCAAGCCAAACCTCAGTAGACGGTGATGAATGTGATTCTTATCGGCTGCAAATGGAGATGTACCTTTGGCCATTCTCACAAGGAAGATCCTCAATGTATCTAATAGCGGATATGAGAGCACAGTCATTGCAAAAATTGGCTTGGAAATGCTTCTCATTTCAGATGGGACATCCATTGGATCGAATTCGATCATTCGAATGGCCAACACACAAAGGATCAATCCCACCGTTAAGCTTCCCGAATCACCCATGAATATATTAGCCGGATAAAAATTATATCTCAAGAATCCAAGCAATGCGCCTGCCAATGAAAAGGCTATTATGGCATCTACTGTACTTCCGGCAAAGAGGAACCAAATACCAAATGCCACAGCGGCAATACAACCTACTCCTCCAGCCAAACCGTCTACTCCATCAATCAAATTGAAAGAATTGATGATCACCACATAGGTAAAGATCGAAAGTGAGATACTTGCCCAATCGGGAATTTCTCTGATCTCAAATATGCCATAGAGGCTGGTAATTCGAATCTCGGCCATCAATACCATGATGAATGCCACTAAAAGGTGACCGATCAGCTTTTTCACCGCTGCGGTTCCAATGATATCGTCTTTGATACCAATAAAGAACATCACCAAAATACTGGGTATCAAAAACTTGATATATCCAATATCTTCTGAAGGAAAGCAGATCAAAAAAGAGAATAGCGTACCTGCAAAGATCATGATCCCTCCCATAGAAGGTGTTCGCTGTCGGTGCAGCTTGCGGCTTTCATTGGGCTCATCAAATAGGTTTTTCACCTCAGCCACCCTAATGAATGCAGGGGTGGTGAAAAGCACAATGAAAAAGGAAATCAATATTGCAAGAGCTACAATCATATTATGGTAAGATGCTCACAAATATAGTCTTAGTAGTTGAAGTAGAGATTCTGCAAATGCGTTCTCCACCCAAAAGATATCCATAGGTCACTTTCCTGATCACTTATACCTATCGGATTCCTATAAGTAAAGTTTATATAAACGGCCGAATTCATCTTCGGGTTCACGATATAGGATACTTGTGCCATATAAAAGTCCTGTACGATCTCATTTCCAAAAAAGCTAGCTCTTAATTCGTAGATCTGACGCTTTCTTTGATATTCAGCGCTCACAATCAATTCATTATAAGCCAATTGATGATACGGCAGCGACAAACTTTCGTTGTAATGCAGATATCTATTCAAACTCCTGTCGGCAAGAGAACCAATTCCAGGCTGAAAAAAAGTATTCTCATCCAGAATACTCTCGGTTTCATTGTACTCAAAGCCCACTCTCAGCGATGGTAGTGCAAAATACTTCGCCCCTATCTGATAAGAAAGCAAGCCCTCATCTAGATCATCACTACTCAATTGACCGTACAAGAGGGTCTTTTTTCCCGGACTGTATTTCACATCCAATCCCAATCTTGCAGCCAGAGCTTCTTGCTTAGCATCTGAGAATGTATTCAGGAAGATTATTGGCAAGTATGGCTGTACGCCGATATCTCTTCTGCCGCTACTATCGATCAGTGGATAGATGTGATTTTCAAATAATCCCAGCGTCAAATTCTTGCCAATTGCCACACTCAAATAATGGGCTGATGAGAACTTTCGCTCAAAAAGCTCTTCTGCCAAAGTAGTCGACTGCACCCTTTCGAGATCCTGATAAAGCGAATAGAGGTTTTGATAATTGATCCTACCATCCCACCAAGTGGAATTAATTCTGAGATATGGATAATTGAATGCAAGATCAGATAGCAGATGTGATCTATATCCTTGTCCGATAAAATGCTTTCCATGACCTAGGGTGAGATTCAATTGATCGATTACTTGATATGACAAGTAGGCCGATGACATGGCGAAATCATATGCGAAATCATCCAATTCCTTAACCTTACCTTGGCCATAAGCTACCTCAGTATCCGAAATTCGCTGTGTTACATAATAGGGCAAACGAGCCTGATTCTCCCTAAAGGCACTCCCTACAGCTACCTTTTTCCCCAGCTGTAATCTCAATAAAAACCCTCTGGTATTCTTGAAGATGGTCTTCTCAGCTTCATCATTGTATGTGTATTCAAAATGATAAAGCGGATCAAGCGTAAGCTGATAGTTTGCGCTATCCAGTATGAAAAGATGCTCGTGAAAGAATTTCCGTTTCCAGCCGGGCAGATCCTTCTGTTTAGAGAGATCGAAAATTGGCATCAAAGAATCCAATTCAGGCTCCAGCTCACCTAGATCATGTTGCGAAATCGGCAAAAAGCTGGAATGAAAGGCTTTATCGGAATTGAGCATTGCTCCTTCCAATTGCAGTCGGTATGAATAATTGAGTGGTAGTTGTTGATTCTGTCCTTTTACCTCAATGGTCAATAAGGCAAAAAGGAAGGCAAGAGAGACGAGCCGACAAAGGTATTGTCTAGGCCTTAGCAAACTCCAATTCTTTTACTTCTGAATACACCGCTTCTATGCCTTCTCTTAGTCCAATACTATGCTTCCATCCAGTGGCATTGATCTTACTCACATCCATGAGCTTTCTAGGTGTTCCATCCGGCTTTGAACTATCGAACTTAAGTTCTCCTTCAAATCCCACTACATCCTTGATCATCAGAGCCAGATCCTTAATTGAAATATCTTCACCGGTGCCAATGTTAAACCACTCTTCTCCATCGTAATCATTCATCAGATGAAGGCAAGCTTCTGCAAGATCATCTACATGCATGAACTCCCTTTTTGGGGTTCCACTTCCCCAGATCTCCACTTCACCCTTTCCTTCCACTTTAGCTTCGTGGAACTTTCTAAGAAGGGCTGGAAGTACATGTGAATTCTGAAGATCGTAGTTGTCGTTAGGGCCGTATAGATTGGTTGGCATGGCCGAAATAAAGTTCGAGCCGTATTGCTTGCGATAGTTCTCGCACAATTTGATCCCCGCGATCTTGGCTATTGCATAAGGCTCATTGGTATACTCCAATGAATCTGTAAGTAAGTATTCCTCTTTTAATGGTTGAGGGGCTAATTTTGGATAGATGCAAGAAGAACCCAAGAAGAGTAATTTCTTTACTCCACTTAGATGTGACTGATGAATGATATTTGCTTCAATCATCAAGTTGTCGTAGAGAAATTCTGCTCTGTAGATATTATTGGCATTGATTCCGCCAACCTTGGCCGCAGCGAGAAAAACATATTCCGGCTTTTCTTCTGCAAAGAAATCGGCTACAGCTTGTTGATTCCTCAGATCTACTTCAGCTGAAGTGCGAGTGATGATGTTGTGATATCCCTCCTCATTCAACTTTCGTACAATAGCTGAACCTACCATGCCGCGATGGCCGGCTACATAGATTCTAGCAGTTTTATTCATGTTGCTGATACACTTTGTGTCCGCCTTCTAGCAAATACTTATCTCTTTGGAATAATGCCAGATCAGCTCTTACCATATCTTTCACCAATTCATCTACACCGAAAGTAGCTTTCCAGCCTAATTCTTTCTGCGCTTTGGTTGGATCTCCGATCAATAGATCTACTTCTGTTGGACGGAAATATTTTGGATCCACTTTTACGATCTCCTTGCCATTGGCTTTGTTGATACCGACTTCATCAACTCCTTTTCCTTTCCATTCGATCTCGATATCCAATTCTTTGAAAGCTTTGGTAACGAATTCGCGGACTTCAATAGTCTCCCCGGTTGCCAAAACATAATCATCGGCTACCTCTTGCTGAAGCATCAACCACATGCCTTCCACATAATCTCTTGCATGACCCCAGTCGCGCTTTGCATCTAGATTCCCTAAATACACAGTGTCTTGCAGCCCTAATTTGATCCTAGCAGCTGCTCTGGTGATCTTACGCGTTACGAAAGTTTCTCCCCTTAACGGACTCTCATGGTTGAAGAGTATTCCGTTGCAAGCGTACATTCCGTATGCCTCACGATAGTTCTTCACGATCCAAAATGCGTAGAGTTTTGCTACTCCATATGGACTTCTTGGATAGAATGGAGTTGTTTCAGATTGAGGGATCTCTTGCACCTTTCCATAAAGCTCTGATGTAGATGCCTGATAGAATTTTGTCTTCTTTTCCAAGCCTAAGATTCTGATTGCCTCGAGAATTCGCAATGTTCCCATTGCATCTGAATTGGCAGTATACTCAGGTGTTTCGAATGAAACTTTTACGTGCGACTGGGCGGCTAAATTGTATACCTCATCAGGCTGAACCTCTTGCACAATACGACTTAGATTCGAAGAATCTGTCATATCTCCATAGTGCAATTTGAACTTCACATTCTTTTCGTGAGGATCCTGATATAAATGATCAATACGATCTGTATTGAAAAGGGAACTTCTTCTTTTTATTCCGTGGACTTCGTATCCTTTCGACAATAATAACTCCGCCAGATAGGCTCCATCCTGCCCGGTTACACCGGTGATCAAGGCAACTTTACTCATTCAATAAAATTTGTCACAAAGTTAGGACTTTCAGGCCTTAGCTAAAAACCAGTTATTCCTTAAAACTTCTCGATTATAACGCATTTTCGACTTGCTTTCCCAGTCGATCACTTCTCCGCCTGCAGCCTCAACAATTGCTTGTCCGGCAGCTGTATCCCACTCCATCGTTGGTGCAAATCTAGGATAGGCATCTGCCAAGCCCTCTGCTACCATGCAAAGTTTCAATGAACTGCCTACCGACATCACCTCCAGATCCGGATGCTCTTCTTTATGGGCTTCCATGAATTCCAGGGTTTCAGGAGACATATGTGAGCGACTTCCAACTATGGTAAATGCTCTGTTGATCTCACGTGGTAGTTTGTTCTTCTCGCCCAAGGCGGATTCGAATTCTGCTTCTGATAATCCGGGTAAGTCCATGATCTTATATGCTCCAACACCTCTTGCTCCCATGTAGAACATGCCTTTTACAGGAACATAGATAACTCCTAGAACAGATTCTCCATTCTCAATAAGCGCAATGTTTACAGTAAACTCACCATTTCTCTTGATGAATTCCTTTGTACCATCTAGAGGATCAACCATCCAAAAACGCTCCCAGTTCTTTCTCTCTTCAAAAGGAATTTCCTTTCCTTCTTCACTCAAGATGGGGTAAGGACCATCATTCAATGATCTTGCAATCGCCTCATGGGCTTTTTTATCGGCCAGGGTCAATGGCGATCGATCATCTTTGCTCTCTACAGCGAAATCTGAATCGTAAACTTTTAGGATTTCCTCTCCGGCTTCTAAAGAAATATAGGCTAGCTTTTTTAGCCATTCAATGCTCTCAGCAGTATCCAAATCTGTGATTTTTTTATAGATCGTAAACGTATGTCAGAATCAATGACGCTCCCAACATGTATAAAATTGTGAGGGGCAAACCTACTCTTAAATAATCTTTAAATGTATATCCTCCCGGACCATATACCATCAAATTTGTCTGATAGCCCAATGGCGTGATAAAATTCGCCGCTGCACCAAAAGAAACGATCAAGATATATGGAATGGGATTATATCCGGCGCTAGTAGCAACAGCTAAAGAGATCGGAAATAGAATGGCCACCGCCGCTTTATTTGTGATGTAAGCTGCCAATAGATTAGTGGCAATGAAGATGCACATCAATAGCACCGGCGGACTCAAAATAGCATTCCAATGCAAGATCATATCTGCCAGATAGACTGAAGCTCCGGAATTGATCATTGCCTTCCCAAATGCCAAACCGAATGCAATGAGCAGAATGAGGTCAAAATCCAAGCCTCTGCGAATCTGATCCAATGGCACTATATCCATTAAGATTGCCAAGAGCAAGACCACTGATAGGCCTGCGAGCAATGGAATGCTTGTGAAAGCAGAAAGTAAGATGGCGGCGATCAAGGAGCCAAATACCAATACTACTTTCTTCACATTTATGTCTTCAGCTTCTTCTGTATGAGTGAGAATGTAGAATGAGCGACTGTTCTTGGAGCGACTGATAAAATCGTTACCACTGAATACCAAAAGCACATCTCCAGCCAATAACTCTTGCTCGCCAATCTTCCCTTGTAATCGCTCACCATTTCGGTGGATGGCAACAATGGCCGCATCGAATCGAGCTCTGAAGTCGGTATCCATCACCTTTTCTCCGATCAAAGGCGAATTATAGGAGATCACGATCTCGTTTACTGAAGATCGCTTATCCAACATACGCTCAACTTTCTTCGGAAGGGTTAAGCCCAATTTTTTCTTAGATAGCTCTTCTACAGCAGTAGTTTCACCCGCAAATACCAAGGAATCCTCCTCTTGCAGTCGCTCATCCGGTGAAACCGGACTTAAACTGCGGTTGTTTCTGACTATCTCAACCAGATAAAGCCCTTTTAGATGTCGTAAACCGGCCTTTTCAACAGTTTTACCCACCAATTTTGAGTCGGACTTGATCATGGCTTCAATAAAGTACTTGCGATCATCTTGAACCATGGCTTCGAGCTTCTGCTTATTATCGGGCAACAGCCTATTGCCAAATAAAAGCAGGAATAAGATCCCAATGAACAACATTGGAAGACCAACAGCTGTGAAGTCGAAGATCGACAAAGAAGGGAAGCCCGCATCAACTGCAAAACCATTCACAATTAAGTTCGTACTGGTGCCGATCAAGGTCACACAGCCCCCGAGAATTGCCGCATAAGAGAGTGGGATCAATAATTTAGAACTTGCCACTCCATGTTTAACTGCCCAGCGATTCACATAGGGCATCATCATGGCTACAAGCGGAGTGTTATTGAAGAATGCCGATAAACTAGCCACCATTCCCATCATGCGAAAGCTGAAGGAAGTTGTGCTGCTACTTTTGGAAAAGAGCCTGTTGAACAAGACATCGATCACCGATGACTTTCTAAAAATATCGCTGATGATCAAAAGCAATACGATCACTGCCAATTGCTCATTGGCAAATCCGCTCAAGGCTTCCTTCGGACTGAGAATCCCAGAAAACATGAAGATTAAAAGGGCAATAAAAAAGACGACCGAAGGCTTGAAGAACTCGAAATAGAGCGCAGCAAGCAGGAAGAGAATGGTAAAGAGAATTATGACTATCGAGACACTCAGCATAAAGGGTAGATCAATAAGCAGCTGCTGCTCCGCCAATTTGTTCAATTGGATGCCAGCTTGTTTTTACCTCCATGAATTCCTCAATGGCAAATGGCGAACGCTTCTGATCGGCGAAATTACCATTCCAGAATGAAAGACGCTTCATGTTTTCTGCTGCCAATTCTTGGATCTTTGCTTTCACTTTTGAGTCCTCTTTAAGCCCAAGATATGCCATTGCCTTAATCTCCATATGTCCGGCCATATGTTCTAAAAGTTCATCGGGATACCCACTCAAGATATTCACCACACCTCCAGGAAGGTCTGAATGATGAAGTACCTCAGCAAAACTTTGAGCCACCACTGAGATCTGTTTTGGAGCGAGCATAACCATTGAATTCCCTCCGCAAATAGCAGAAGCCATAAGTATCACCATCTCATTAAATCCAATTTCATCTTCGCAGATTGCCCCGATGATTCCCATTGGCTCCACAATTGAAAAGTTGAAATGGGAGCTTGCCACAGGATTTACACTGCTGAATACCGCTTGATATTTATCGCACCATCCGGCGAAATAAACCAGATCATCTGTTGCTTTTTCGACAGCAGAAACTGACTTAGCCTGGCTCAAGCCTGCTTCTTTTTGGAGCAAGCCAGCAAATTCTGCCTTTCTGCTTTCCAGATTCTCGGCCATGCGGTAGAGAATTTGTCCGCGATTGTAATCTGAACGTTCCCACCAGCCCGACTGAGCTTTATCTGCCGCAACAACTGCGTTACGCAAATCTTTTCGGGAAGCGCGACAAAGATTTGCGAGCTGATTTCCCTTGGCATCTAGTCCTTTGAAATAGCGCCCAGATTCTGTGCGACTGAATTTGCCGCCGATGTACAATTTGTATGTCTTTAAAACCTCCACTCTTTCGCTCATCTTATGCTTTTTTCAATTTCACATAGGCTTTTAAGCCGTGCAGTCCGCCTTCTCTTCCAAATCCACTCTCTTTATATCCTCCAAATGGAGAAGCCGGATCAAATTTATTGTAGGTATTGGCCCAAACTACTCCAGCTTTCAAGCGCGAACTCATATTAAAGGCCTTTGAACCTTTGTCGGTCCACACCCCTGCTGATAGTCCGTACTCCGTATTATTTGCCTTTTCAATGGCCTCATCAACTGTCCTGAATGATTGAATTGCCAGTACTGGTCCGAATATCTCCTCTTTTGCCAGTCGTGATGACTGTGCCACATTGAGGAATAAGGTTGGTCTGCAGAAAAAGCCCTCTTTCGGAAGCTTTTGCTTGGCCTGATACATTTCCAGTCCTTCTCCTTTACCAATTTTCAAATACTCTTCGATCTTCTTCAATTGATCTTCTGAATTGATTGCCCCAACATCTGTATTCTTATCGAGTGGGTCACCAACGAGCAGACTTTGCATTCTGGTCTTTAGCTTTTCAACCACTACATCAAGCACTGATTCCTGAACCAGCAAGCGCGATCCTGCGCAGCAAACATGACCTTGATTGAAGAAAATCCCATTGATTATGCCTTCCACAGCTTGATCGATAGGAGCATCTTCGAAGATGATATTGGCGGCCTTTCCACCCAGTTCTAGAGTCAATCTTTTGTCGGTTCCAGCCACAGCCTTTCGAATGATCTTTCCCACTTCAGTAGAGCCGGTGAATGCGATCTTATCCACATCATTGTGATTGACCAATGCGGCTCCAGTCTTACCGGCTCCAGTCACAATATTGACCACTCCTTTTGGCAATCCTGCATCTTGGATGATCTCGGCAAGCTTTAATGCTGTTAGCGGAGTAGTTTCTGCCGGTTTTAGCACCACGCAGTTACCACAAGCTAGAGCTGGAGCAATTTTCCAGGCGGCCATCAAGAGTGGAAAATTCCATGGAATGATCTGAGCGGCAACGCCAATAGGTTCAGCTTTTTGTCCGGGAAAGGCGTAATCCAATTTATCGGCCCATCCTGCATGATAGAAGAAGTGAGCAGCGGCAAGTGGAATATCAATATCTCTTGATTCACGAATGGCTTTGCCCCCATCCATAGATTCGATCACGGAAAACTCTCTAGCTCTCTCTTGGATCATACGTGCAATTCTATAGATGTATTTACCTCTTTCTGCTGCGGGCATTGCCGACCAGCCTTTGAAGGCATTTCTAGCAGCCTTTACTGCTTTGTCGATATCCTTTTCGTTAGCCTCAGCGATCTTCGAGAGCTTTTTACCATTAGCAGGATTGATCGTATCAAAGTATTTCCCGGATTCAGGCTTTGTGAACTCCCCATTGATAAAGAGCTCGTAGCGATCTTTTATCTCGATATGCTCACTGCTTTCCGGAGCAGGAGCATATTGCCAATCGTCTTGAAACTTCAATGAAAATGAATTGCTTTTCCCCATCTGTTAATCCTTAATCCTTTGAAAAATAATCTGCTGATTGATAATAGCCGGTGGCTTGTTTTCTGATCTGTAACAATAGCTCATTCGCCAGTCTACTTGCTCCAAAACGAAACCACTTATTGCTCATCCATTCGCTTCCCAAAGTCTCGTGAAGCATTACCAAATACTGAATTGCAGTTTTGGCATCAGAGATCCCACCAGCTGGTTTCATTCCTCGCTGTTCTCCGGTTGCCGAATAGAAATCGCGAATAGCCTCTAACATGAGAAGCGTGGTAGGCATGGTAGCGGCCGGACTGATCTTGCCGGTTGAAGTTTTGATGAAATCTGCACCTGCATAAAGGGCAATATCACTAGCTCTTCTCACCTGGTCTGCAGTTCCCAATTCTCCTGTTTCCAAGATGACTTTTAGTCGGGCCTTTCCGCAAGCCTCTTTGATCGCCGCAATCTCATCGAACACATAATTGTATTCTCCCTGATGGAATTTGCCTCTTGAGATCACCATATCGATCTCGTCGGCACCTTCATTCACGGCGTATTTGGTCTCTTGTATCTTCAGTTTCTGATCTGATTGTCCGCTTGGGAAAGCGGTTGCCACAGAAGCCACTTTCACTCCGCTGCCCTTCAATTGTTTCTTGGCAACTGCTACCAAAGAAGGATACACACAAACTGCAGCTACTGTAGGAACATCCAATTCAAGATCTGGACGCATGGCCTTATTGCAAAGCTGAATGACTTTGCCTTCTGTATCCCTACCTTCAAGAGTGGTGAGGTCGATCATGTTCAACGCCAATTTCAAGGCCTGAACCTTTGCTTCTTTTTTGATACTTCTAGTCTTGAAGCGATTGGCTCTTTCGATCAAGCCAAGCTGGTCGATCTTGGGCGACTGAAAATTTTTGAATTTTTCCTTCATATCGTGAAAACCAAAGATAGGCTAAAGCGCAGAAATTGAGGAAGGAAAAGCGAGAGAATAGCCGAGATTTTAACTTACTCTATTCTGATATTTTGGTCTTAGCCTGGTTATTGGATTCTCAAAATAGAGATAGATAAGTGATGATAGCAGTATTGAGCTCAACCAGAAGATGGAATGCATCAATAAGTTCCATTCTTCGAAATAATCTTTGAAAAAGCTAGTCATTAAGCCCAGAATAATCCCAAGATGCACCAAATAAAGCGAATAAGAGATCTTGCTCACCCAAATTATTGGCTTTGAAAGCCATGATGGAGCCTTTTGCCAGCTATCAAAGAAAGGAATCATCAATGCCAAGGTAAGGCTGTGTAAAGGGTAGTAGAATATTTGGGCAAAACGACTGCCAAGGTCCAATTCAGTAAAACTAAATATCTGCAGTACCACTATTGCTATGATAAGGAAGGCCCATCTGGTTTTATACCAGATCTGTGGGAATTTCAACTTCAAAAAAGCCATCAAAACCCCGTAAATGATACTATCTAAACGGTAGATCACCAATTTGCGGTAGGTATTATCGAAGTCGAAAGCATTGAGATTGGCAGGAGGAGGCTGTATCATTTTAATGATCAGGGGTGCTAGGATCAAAAGCAGAATGCTGATCAAAAGAGCATTAGATTTAGAAAGGAACTTCAACTGCAATGCTAGAAAAGCGAGCAAGGGAAAGAAGATATAAAACCACTCTTCAATGCTCAAACTCCAAGATTCCCAAAAGAAGTCGAAAAAGGGCCGATCGAAATTCTGCAAGAAGAAGATGAACTTCCAATTGAAGTTTTCAAGGCTTGTCGAGATCAGTCCGAAATAGCCTAAAACAAGCGTGAGGATCAATACCAGATAATAATTTGGCAAGGTTCGAAACCATCTTCTGCGCCAAAAGAACCAGAGTGATCTGAAGCTTAAGCCTTTATCGAAATCGCGAAGGATTATCTGTCCGATCAAGAAACCAGAAAGCACAAAGAACCACTCCACTCCTGCAACATGCAGTGTTTGAGGAAGCCATTCTCCACCACCCAGCACGAAGTTTGAGTGGCCCAACATCACTGAAATTATAGCAATGCTTCGGAAGAGATCCAAACCAAAGATTCGGTTCTGATTCTCGCCCACCAATTCTGCAGAAGAATAGTGAAACCAATTGCGCATTCTATTACTGGCTGATTTTGCACTCAAACTTAGGATAAAACCTAGATGTTTGGCTACTTTTGCTGCTCCAATGAAAGACGAAGGCGGCAATATATATTCAGTGTTCGACGAGATCCTATCCCGCAAGGAAAAAGAGGAGCTCTTAAAGCAACATTCAATTGTGCTTTGGATGACCGGATTGAGCGGCTCAGGCAAGACCACCATTGCAAAAGCGCTAGAGCGATTGATGCATGAAGATGGCTACTTGACCGAGCTATTGGATGGCGACAATATCCGTTCCGGCATCAATAAGAACTTGGGTTTTTCTGATGAGGACAGAACAGAGAATATTCGTCGCATTGCCGAGATCTCAAAGCTGTTTGTGAATTGTGGTGTCATCACCATCAACTGCTTTGTGAGTCCGACTAAAGCTATCCGCCAGCAGGCGAAAGAGATCATTGGAGAAGCCGATTTTGTAGAAGTATTCATAGATACTCCATTGGAGATTTGTGAGCAAAGAGATCCAAAAGGACTCTACAAAAAGGCTAGAAAAGGAGAAATAAAGGATTTTACAGGCATTTCTGCTCCATTTGAAGCACCGGAAGATGCGGTTGTGATCAAAACAGAAGGAAAAGAAGTGGCCGAATGTGCCAAAGAACTATACGAACACATACTGCCCAAAATAGGGAAATAAGCTATGCAAGCATATAATTTAACTCACTTAAAGGAATTGGAATCAGAGGCGATCTTCGTGATGCGCGAGGTGGCTTCCCAATTTGAGAATCCAGTACTATTGTTCTCGGGTGGAAAGGATTCCATTGTCTGTGCACACATTGCCAGAAAAGCATTCTTTCCTGCAAACATCCCATTTCCATTAATGCATGTAGATACGGGACACAACTTCCCGGAGACTATTGAATTCCGCGACAAATTCATCAATAAGATTGGGGCGAATTTGATCGTAGCATCAGTACAGGATTCAATTGACCAGGGAAGAGTAGTTGAGGAGAAAGGGATCAATGCCAGTAGAAATGGTTTACAAACCACCACTCTACTAGATGCAATTGAAGAACATAAGTTCGACGCTGCTATTGGCGGAGCGAGAAGAGATGAGGAGAAAGCTAGAGCAAAAGAGCGTTTCTTTTCTCACAGAGATGAGTTCGGCCAATGGGACCCCAAGAACCAACGACCGGAATTGTGGAACCTCTTCAATGGCATGAAGCATTTTGGAGAGAATTTCAGAATCTTCCCGATCTCTAACTGGACAGAGATGGACGTATGGCAATACATACTTGCTGAAGGGATTGAATTACCACCACTTTACTTTGCTCACCAGAGAGAGGTATTCAAGAGAGATGGTGTGATCATGTCGACCAGCGACTTCATCGAGCAAAAGCCGGAAGAAAAGGTAAACACCATGACGGTTCGATTTAGAACGATTGGCGATATGACCTGTACCGGTGCGGTAGAGTCGAATGCAGATAGCCTAGAATTGATCATTGAAGAGGTAGCCGCAACACGAACAACAGAAAGAGGAACACGATCAGATGATAAGCGCTCAGAAGCGGCTATGGAAGATCGAAAGAAACAAGGATATTTTTAAAATATAGCAGAGCAACACAATGTCAGAAGCCAACACTTATTTAGATATGGAACTCCTGCGTTTCTCCACTGCGGGAAGTGTAGATGATGGAAAAAGCACCTTGATCGGTCGCTTGCTCTATGATAGCAAATCGATCTTTGAAGATCAGTATGAGGCTATTGAGCAAACTTCTAAGAAGAAGGGGGAAGAGCATGTAAATTTGGCTCTGCTAACAGACGGACTTAGATCTGAGCGTGAGCAGGGTATTACCATTGATGTAGCCTACCGTTACTTCGCCACCCCTAAGCGAAAGTTCATTATTGCAGATACCCCGGGGCATATTCAGTACACCAGGAATATGGTGACCGGAGCATCTACTTCGAACCTTTCAATCATCTTGATCGATGCAAGGAAAGGAATTATCGAGCAAACTCATCGACATACTTTCATTGCTTCACTATTAGGGATTCCTCATGTGGTGTTCTGTATCAATAAAATGGACCTTGTCGACTATGATGAGGCTGTTTTTGAAAGGATCAAAAAAGAAACTGAGGCATTTGCATCTAAACTCGATGTGAAGGATGTACACTTTATTCCTATTTCAGCCTTGAAAGGCGATAATGTGGTGAACCGTTCTGAGAATATGCCTTGGTATAAAGGAAGCACTCTTCTATACCTACTGGAAAACATCCACATTGGAAGTGATCACAATCATATCGACTGCAGATTCCCGGTACAATATGTTGTTCGTCCGCAAAAAGAAGAATTCCATGATTATCGCGGCTATGCCGGAAGAATTGCCGGTGGAGTATTCAAAGCTGGCGATAAAGTAGTGGCTCTCCCATCAGGATTCAGTAGCTCGATCAAGAGCATCGACACTTTTGATGGAGAGATCGAGGAAGCCTTTGCTCCTATGTCGGTAACTCTAACCCTAGAAGACGAGATCGACATCAGCAGAGGCGATATGATCGTTAGAGAAAATAACCAGCCGACTGTTTCTCAGGATATCGATCTGATGATCTGCTGGATGAGTAACAAGCCACTTCAAGAGAGAGGAAAATACGCCATCAAGCATACCTCAGCAGATGCCAGATGTGTAGTGAAGGAAGTTCGTTACAAAATGGACATCAATACCCTTCACCGATTAGAAGATGAGAAAGAGATCGGTATGAATGATATAGGAAGAGTGAGTATTCGAACTACCAAGCCACTTTTCTTCGACAGCTACAAACGCAACCGCATCACCGGCTCTGTGATCCTCATCGACGAGGCTACCCATGAGACTGTTGGGGCAGGGATGATATTGTAGGACTAGCACCGCAGGATTTGCAATCCTGCGGAATGCTCTTTTTGAACCTATTTCTGCGCAGGATTGCAAATCCTGCGATGCCGGCGACACAGCTACCTCTCTGTTATTAACCTAGGAGTCAAGCAATAAACTTCCGGGAGAACAGGACTTTCAAGTTCAGCATAATTTGATGCAGAAGAGTATACCCAATCTTCTGGATTTCTTACAAAACCAGATTTCACAGGATTCTGATGAATGTAATTGACTTTTGTCCAAGTAAACTTCTCTGAATACAATTCAATTGCATGATTTCTAGGAAACCAAACTTTATAAAACTTGTGTTTCTTACTTTTTTGAGCTTCCTGTTTAAAGATATCCAACATCCAAAGCCTTCTAGACTCTTTTCCATATTTTATGTAATCAATGATTCCTTTGGAAACGAATTTCTTAAAGTCTCTGATTGTATCCTTCAATTGGTGTGGTTCATTACAATTAACAATCATATGAATATGATTTGTCATAATACAGTAGGCATATACATTTAGTCCTTTATTCAGAATGCAATATCGAAGTGAATCAACAACAAGTTCACGAACTGACTTCCGGCTAAAAATATCAACCCAATTCACGACAGTCATGGTCAGGAAATAAGAGTTATTCTCTTTTATGGTATGCTTCACCCCTTGTTGCATACTTATAAGTTAGTGACTATTTCCATGCGAACCAAAAACTGCAATTATGCACAACAGCTCGCACCGCGGGATATCCAGCTCCCGCGGAAAAGGCCATTGGGAACGAGAAGGTCACGCAGGATCTGGAGATCCTGCGATGCTTATTCATGAAAATCCTTCAGGATCTTACGGTAGTCATTGAAAAGCTTCGACTTCGACACAAATCCCACATATTTTCCATTGTCGATTACCGGTAAGTTCCAGGCACCGGTAGTTTGGAATTTCTTCATCACCTGATCCATGGAATCAGTGGAAGCAACTGCATCAGGATGTTGGATCATGAGTTCCCAAACTTGAATCTTATCGTATTTCTTGGGCTTGAACATTACCTGCCTGATATCATCCAATAAGACAATACCTTCCAGGGAGCCATCATCATTTACAACAGGAAATAGATTTCGCGAACTTCTAGAAACTAGCTTTACTAACTCTCCTAGGGTTTGATCCGGCCCAATGGTGGCGAAATCATCTTCAACCTCAGTTTTCAATTGCATCAAGGTAAGCACCGCTTGATCCTTATTGTGGGTGATCAATTCCCCTTTTTCAGCTAGCTGCAAAGTATAGAGTGAGTGTGGTTGGAAGTAGCGTGCAGTAATAAATGAAATTGCCGCAGTAATCATCAAGGGGATGATCAATTCATAGCCAGAAGTGATCTCTGCGATCAAGAAGAGTCCGGTAAGCGGAGCCTGAAGTATTCCGGCAATCAAGCCGGCCATGCTTACCAGAGTGAAATTCCTTTCCGATAAGGTGAAAAAGCCCAATTGATTGAGGGAACGGGCAAAGAGAAAGCCGAATGCAGACCCCATGAACATTGATGGCGCAAACACACCACCGAATCCACCCGCTCCTAGCGTAAGTGTAGTTGCAATTGATTTGATGAAGACAATTGCAATCAAAAAGATAGCGATCATCCAAAAGTGCTCTCGGTAATCGTAGAATAAGCTACCCTCGAAAAGACTTTGCATATCGCCATTTAGCATGGCTTTTATACTCACAAATCCTTCACCGTAGAGTGGCGGAAAGACAAAGATGAGCGCTCCCAGTATAATTGAACCGACCAATACTTTCTGATAGCGACCATGGATCTTGTCGAACTTGCGCTCGATGGTCCAGTAACTTTTGCAGAAATAGACCGACAGAAGTCCAGTGAGCACTCCGAGCAAGATATAGAAAGGCACATCTGAAAGCATGAAGCTATCGATAACCTCTATATCAAAAAGCACCTCATCACCAAACATCAGATAGGATGTAAGGGTAGCGGAAATAGAAGCCATCAAAAGCGGGATCATTGAAGAGACGGTTAGATCCAGCATGATCACTTCCAATGCAAAAACAACCGCGGCAATAGGTGCATGGAAGATGCCCGACATGGCAGCAGCTGCCCCACAACCGAGCATTAAGGTGGTCTTTTGATAATTCAATCGACTCCAGCGCGAGTAATTGGACCCAATTGCACTACTTGCTCCAACAGTTGGACCCTCTAGTCCGACAGACCCTCCAAAACCGACAGTGATCAAGGAAGTGACCAGTGATTTGTAGGTGGCCGAACGTGGTAGAATGGAGTTCGTCTTTGAAATGGATTGCAGCACGTTGGGAATGCTAAGACCTAGTTTGCCTTTGAAAAGGTAGCGACTGACAAGTACAGTAAGTAAGATCCCAAGACCGGGATAGATCAAGTAGAGATAACTCTCTTCACCTTTGAGGGCACCTGCTTTTAGAAATGACTGTATGAAGAATACCGCATTCTTCAATGCTACAGCGGCCAAACCAGAGCTAAAGCCCACTGCTATACTCAGTATAATGATGTATTGTCGCTCCTGCAATCGGCGACGACGCCAAATGGTAAAGCGCTTTAGTAGTTTTCTTATTTGATCGATTAGCAAAAGCCCAATTTTGCTAGCAAAGTTGATAAATTAATCTTTGAGTGAAATATCCTTGCTTTTAAAATGCAAATCTCGCTGTGGGAAAGGGATAGTCACCTTGTTATCTCTAAAGGCCTGATCGATAGAAAATCGCAGTCGGCTCTTGGTTCGCTCGATGCGCCAAACCTCTTCCGACCAGAAATAAAGACTAAAATCAAGGGATGAATCGCCAAAGTTCTGAAACATCACAAACGGCTTTATCCTCTCTGTTATAGTTTCTTCTTTATCTGCACATTCTAGAAGCAGCTTTTCAACCAATTTGGTATCTGAGCCATAAGCAACTCCAACATCAACTCTGAATCTAGTAAGTCGGTTACTATTACTCCAATTGATCACCCTGTCGTTTGTCAATTGCGAGTTAGGGACGATCATCATGATCCCATCTCTAGTTCGCACTTTAGAGGTTCGAAGATTGATCTGTTTCACCACACCTACAGTCTCATTCTCCATCTCAACCACATCGCCAACCATCACATCTCCCTCAAAAAGCAACATTATACCTGCAACAAAGTCGCGAAATGCCTCTTGCAGACCAAAACCCAATCCCACAAATAGAGCTGAAGAACCAATGAGAATGGGGGTGATATTTATATTCACGCTCTTTAGAGCAAGAATGAATCCCAAGACATAGATGATATACTTCCCGATCTTGGTAAAGGCGATCAATTTGCCTTCGGTGAAGTTCTTCTTATCGGAAAGCTGTCGCTTAAGCAGTCGCTCCAGGCCATTTACTAGTAAGCGAATGGCTATGAACACCAATACAACGATCAAAATATTGTATAGCGAAATGGAGTAATCCTGAATCTCGAATAGCTTGAATTCAAGAGCCGATTTAATATCCAACCAGAAATTCTTTATCTCTTCCATCATTTTGGTAATACAATTCTACCCAATTCAGCGGCCAGCTTTTTCTTTGCTTCTTCCAGGAGACTGATCACACCAATAATATCCTCATAATTGTCGGGATTCTCCTTTAATTCATCCTGCTTCTCATGGATCATATCAATAACCCTACTCAATCGCCATGAGCAAATACCTTTATGGATCTTTCTCGGCAGCTCTTCCTCCTGACTGATGGTTAGGATCTTGTGCTTCTCCTCCCAATTCAAACTCAGTTCGTACTTCTCAAGCAAGGCTTCAATGGCCATTACAGAGATCTCTTTATCCTCATTGCTGATCAGCTCTTGCTCTCTAAGCTCTTTTCCAGCTTCCTTAGCCTCAACAAATAGTTGAAACACCTTTCTGTAAAGCGGGTCTTTGAATTCAATTTGATCATGTATGATCTCATCGATCAAATATTCACTTACCTTATGACTTTCACCTTCTTCTTTCTCATCGGGTCTATAAGTAAACTCCTGATTGCCGAATTTGATCAGAGTTTCAATAAGATCCTTTTCTTGATATTCCTTTTGCTCTGCCTTCTCTAGCTTTTTCTCTACCGCAAGATGTTCGAAGCTTTGCTCTGCTCTTTGCTCATCTTCTCTTCGCTGAATGTTCTTCGTGAGCTTTTGTCGGCGAATCTTATTCAATTCCAACATCAATGTCTCTTCCTCGATCTCCAATAGATTGCTACTTTCCTGCACATAAACAGAACGCGTAATTGGATCGGGAATCAAGGCAATGCTCTGTACGATCTCTCGGATCATTCCTGCGCGCTTGATGGGATCGTTCTTGGTTTCACCGACGAGTATTCTCGTCTTGAATGCAATGAAATCCACAGCCTCGGATTCCAAATAGCTTTTCACTTCTTCGGCCGAATGATTCCTCGCGAAAGAGTCTGGATCTTCTCCTTCCGGGAATGCCAATACTTTCACACTTAAGCCTTCTTCTAGGATCAGATCGATCCCTCTAAAGGAGGCTTTGATACCCGCTTCATCACCATCGTAAAGAATAGTCACCTTGGGTGAATAGCGCTTGATCAATTTGATCTGATCAACAGTGAGTGAAGTCCCCGAAGAAGCCACCACATTCTCGATGCCTTGCTGGTGCAATGAGATCACATCCGTATAACCCTCAACCAAATAGCAATTCTCTGTTTCAACGATCTTACGCTTGGCTAGATGCAAACCGTAGAGTACTCGACTCTTATTGTAGATCTCAGATTCGGGAGAGTTTACATATTTGGCGGTTTTCTTATCCGCTTTTAGGGTTCTACCTCCAAAAGCGATCACTCTTCCCGAAATATTATGGATGGGGAACATCACCCTGGCTCTGAACCGATCAAAATGTCGCTTTGGCTTACCTTCTTCTGCCTCCTTCACTATGGTGAGTCCAGCTTGCTGAAGATAATCAAGACTGTAGCCTTTCTCAAGGGCAAGATCGGTGAAGTGCGACCAATCTTCTTTGCAATAGCCCAAACCAAACTTCTCTATGATGTCTGTGCGGAATCCCCTCTCTTTAAAATAGCTTAAACCAATTGCCCTGCCTTCTTCATCCTCATTCATGATCTTGATGAAGGTCTCTTTGGCGAATTGGTTGACAATAAAGAGGCTTTCTTTTTGATTCGCAGCCTGGATCTCTTCCGGACTCTGCTCATCCTCTTCTATTTCAATATTGTACTTATTTGCGAGGTATTTTAGTGCTTCGGGATAGCTATACTGCTCATGATCCATCAAGAAGTTGACGGCCCCACCGGCTTTACCACATCCGAAACATTTGTATATACCCTTTGCTGGAGAAACCGTAAAAGATGGAGTTTTTTCATTGTGGAAAGGACATAAGCCAAGCAGATTTGCTCCCCTTTTCTTCAGATTCACAAATTCGCCTACCACCTCGTCAACGCGTGCGGTTTCAATAATCTCATCTACTGTTTCTCTAGGTATCAAATGGCAAAAATGAAGTTCTAAGTTAGAAAGAAAAAGGACTTATTTAAGTCCAAGAAGCAGAGAATCATTTCCCGATAATGCTAAATCTACATTGATGCTATCTGCAAAGCTTCCATCCTTGTTCCAAACAAGCCACCAACCGCTCTGACTGCCTTCTTTATACTGTCCCTGCATACGCTTCTTGCCATTCTCGTAATAGATCTTGGTGTTTCCCTCGCGAACGCCATGTCGGAATTTACCTTCACTCCAAACGAAACCATTCTCATAGTAGTATTTCCAAACTCCATGAGCTTTTCCATTTACGGTATTTCCCTCTAGTTTGAGCTTTCCATCCGGATAATACTCTACCTGAGTTTCTTTGATGTATTCTTTAGGTTCAGCTGCTTTCTTTTCTTCTTCCTTAGATGAGCAACTGCTAATGGCCAATATGGCCATGACGTAAAGTAGTTTTCTCATATGCTTATTTTTTTCTCTCTGTAGTGTATACTACCAATTGTCTGAGTGATTCCCTTGCTGGATTTTCAGGAAAGCTATCCAGTAGATTCAATGCTTCTTCTCTATAATCCATCATGCGTTTTCTCGCATACTCTATGCCTCCACCTGAGATCACAAAGTCGATCACTTCTTTCACTTTCTTATCATCATTATTATTCTTCTTCACTGTGTTGATAATCTTTCGCTTATTGCTGGATGATGCTTGATTCAAGGCATAGATCAGCGGAAGCGTCATCTTCTGTTCTTTGATATCGATGCCCAATGGTTTCCCGATCTGATCATCGGTTCCGTAATCGAATAAGTCATCTTTGATCTGGAAACAGATCCCTACCAATTCACCGAATTTGCGCATGCGCTCGATGGTTTCTTCATCTTGCTTGGCAGATGCAGCACCTGTAGCGCAACAAGATGCGATCAAAGTAGCTGTTTTCTTGGTGATGATATCGAAATAGACCTCTTCTGAAATATCCAATCTTCTGGCTTTTTCAATCTGAAGCAGCTCTCCCTCACTCATTAACTTCACTGAATTGCTCACAATGCGTAGCAAGTCGAATTCTCCCATATCAACGGATAGCAACAATCCTCTAGAGAGTAGATAATCTCCAACCAATACAGCGATCTTATTCTTCCACAAGGCATTAATTGAGAAGAAACCTCTTCGTTTATAGGATTCATCTACCACATCATCATGTACCAAGGTGGCTGTGTGCAACAATTCGATCAATGAAGCTGCTGTATAGGTAGATTCCGTGGTTTCGCCAAACATCTTGGCCGAGAGAAAAACGAACATGGGTCGCATTTGCTTCCCTTTTCGTTTTACGATATAATGAGTGATCTTATCGAGCAGCGGAACTGTGCTCTTCATGCTGTCCCTAAAGTGCTTTTCGAAGGCGCTCATTTCCTCCGCTATGGGTGCTTTTATCTGGCTTAAGGGACTGCTCATGGAAAGGACAAAAATAAGCGAACTTAATTTGAAACCACAGCTTTATTCTTATTGGCTAGCTGTCCGCAAGCTGCATCAATATCCTTACCTCTACTTCGCCTCACATTCACTATCAAATTGCGGCTTTCCAAATAGGCTGCGAAGGCATCTACCTTCTTGGGATCGGCTTGCTGGAATTCCCCATCATCAATAGGGTTATATTCAATGATATTGATCTTACATGGTACATGCTTACAGAATTCTGCAAGCTCTCTAGCATCCTCGATCTCATCATTGAAATCCTTGAAAATGATGTATTCGAAAGTGATACGAGTGCCGGTCTTATTGTAGAAATGCTTTAAGGCTTCAGCCAGGATCTCGAGATTGTTTTGATCATTTATAGGCATGATCTTGGAGCGCTTCTCATCATTTGCCGCATGAAGGGATAAGGCCAAATTGAATTTCACCTCATCATCTCCCAATCGTTTGATCAGTTTGGCGATTCCGGCCGTGGAAACGGTAATTCGCTTTGGCGACATGCCCAATCCATCCGTTGAGGTAATGCGCTCAACCGACTTCAACATTTGAGAGTAATTGAGCAATGGCTCACCCATACCCATATACACAATGTTGCTAAGTGGCTTCTGATAGAATTCTTCAGCTTGCTCCTTGAGTATAGCGACCTGATCGTAGATCTCATCAAAGCGAATATTTCTGGCAAGCTTCAACTTACCCGTAGCGCAAAATTTACAAGCTAAACTGCATCCCACTTGAGAAGAGATACATGCTGTCATACGATCAGATGCGGGAATTAACACCCCTTCTGTGATCTTACCGTCTGCTAAACGGAATGCATTTTTTACAGTGCCATCATTACTTCGCTGTTGATCGGCTACAGAAACTGCCGGAAGTTCGAAATTTGCTTCAAGCAAACTGCGCGTATCCAATGAGAGATTGGTCATGGCTTCAAAGCTTCTGGCCGACTTCTTCCAAAGCCATTCTTCCACTTGCTTGGCACGAAAAGCTTTCACCTTGTGTTCAGCAAAGAATTCCATCAATTCCTCGCGACTCAAATCCCTGATATTCCTTTTCTTCTGCGCCTCCATGGCCGCAAAGTTAATCTTTATTTTTGCCCTCATGGATTCTATGATGTACAGTGCCGATTACCTTTTTCTGGGAGATGGAAATCTTCTAAAGAACGCTTCTGTGAAGGTGAATAGAGAAGGCACTATTTTAGAAATCCTAGAATCTAGCTCCAATGATGAATCAGCCATAAAAATTGAAGGTGGGATTTCTCCCTCTTTTATCAATTGTCATTGCCATCTTGAACTTTCTCATATGCATAAGAAAGTGGAGATGCACGGCGGACTCCATCAATTCATCCCATCCTTGCAATCTCAGCGAAAAGTAGATCAGAGCACCATTGACAAAGCAATCCAGGCTTGGGATCAGAAGATGTGGGAGAATGGCATTTCTGCTGTAGGGGATATTACAAATGGACTAGACAGCTTGCCGACAAAAAAATCTTCAAAGATCCACTACCATAATTTCATAGAGCTCTTTGGCCTGAGAGAGGCAAAGGCAGAAGAGATTTTCGAGCACGGAAGTGGAGTATTGGAGCGTTTCAAGAGTGAAGGATTATCAGCCAATTTAGTGCCTCATAGTCCGTATGCGGTCTCCGATCCGCTTTACAAAATGATCGCTGAAGCCAGTCGGGGTAAGGCCATCAGCATTCACAATCAGGAGACCAAAGGTGAGCGACAGATGTTTGAAGAGGCCAAAGGTCCTTTACAAGAAATGTTAGAGAATTTTGGAAATGACCCAGAGGAGTTTGCCAAAGAGCAATCAAATTCACTTCTACATGCTTTGCAATTCTTTCCCGAGGATCAGAAGATCTTGTTGGTCCACAACACCTTTAGTGAAGCCGCAGATCTCCAGGCCGCAAGCAATTCGCATTCAAATCTATATTGGTGTTTTTGTCCGCAAGCCAATTGGTATATTGAAAAGACATTGCCCAATATTCCCCTTTTCCTAGAGCCTGGATTAAAATGTACCTTGGGTACAGATAGCCTTGCTTCTAATCTCGAGCTGAGTATTCTGGCGGAGATGAAATTGATCAAATCACACTATCCCGAAATCAAAACCAACACACTTATGCAATGGGCATGTGCGAATGGTGCAGAATTCTTTGAGCTAGATGACTTAGGTAAGATGGAAATAGGGAAAAAATGCGGATTGAATCACATCAGCAATTTAGATTCCAACGGGGAGATCACTGAAGACTCAGCTGTGAGTCGGATCATCTAGATCGCTCTTCTACTAAAAGTTCTGCGAGCTTCAAATCTAGAGGCGTGGTGATCTTGATATTCTCTAAATTGCCTTCCACCAGATTGATTTTTTCTCCGGCAGCTTCTATGACTGATGCATCATCCGTAAAGCTACCTTCTAGATTCTCATAGGCAGATTTGATAAGGCCAGCGTGAAAACATTGGGGCGTTTGCACAGACACATAATTGCTGCGATCCACTGCTTTAGAAATGTCTCCTTCAAGAGTTCGTAAGGAATCGGTGAGTGTCTTCACAGGAATGGCATTGCCACTTTCTTCAGCTTTTGCAAAAGTGCCTAAGATCGTTGCTGCACTAACCAAAGGCCTTACAGCGTCGTGAATTCCTACTAGAGAATCTGAGGGGATCAAGTCCAAACCGTTCTTTACGGAATCAGTGCGTTCATTACCACCAATTGCAGTTGGCACATCAGCATACTTTGTATTGGCAGAGACCTCTTTCCAAAGGGATAGTTGATCCTTGGGAAGCACTAAAACGAATTTGATCTCGGCTATGGCTTCTGAGAATTGCTCCAAGGTATGAAGCAAGATCGCTTTACCAGCCAAAGGCAAGAATTGCTTGGGAGTTTGATGTCCCATGCGTTTCCCTTTGCCACCGGCGACAATAAGCGCGTACTTTTCCAAAACTTAGATGATCAGCATGGCATCGCCATAGCTGTAGAATCGATATTTCTCTTTGATTGCTGTCTTATACGCTTCCATGATCAAGTCGTAACCTCCGAAAGCTGCAGTCATCATCAATAGAGTTGACTCAGGCATGTGGAAGTTAGTCACCATCATATCGGCAATACTAAATTCGTATGGAGGGAAGATGAATTTATTCGTCCATCCGCTATAAGGTTTTAAGAAGCCATCGGTCGACACAGAAGTTTCAATGGCTCTCATTGAAGTGGTACCTACCGCACAAATCTTATTCTTTCTCTTCTTAGCGTTATTTACGAGATCGGCTGTTGAAGCAGGAATGATCACCTCTTCAGAGTCCATCTTGTGCTTGGTAAGATCTTCAACCTCAACTGGACGGAAAGTTCCAAGTCCAACATGTAAAGTAAGCGGAGCAAACTCAATTCCGTTGATCTCCAATCTCTTCAGAAGGTTTTTGCTAAAGTGCAATCCGGCAGTTGGAGCAGCTACAGCACCTTCATTCTTCGCATATACTGTTTGGTAACGCTCTTCATCTTCCGGCTCTACTTCTCTTTCGATGTATTTTGGGATAGGAGTTTCACCCAAAGACTCAATGATCTTCTTGAACTCATCATGCGTTCCGTCGAAAAGGAACCTCAATGTTCTACCTCTAGAAGTAGTATTATCGATCACTTCAGCAACCAAATCATCATCTCCGAAGTATAGCTTATTACCAATTCTGATCTTTCTTGCCGGATCTACCAAAACATCCCAAAGCAAGTTTTCTCCATTTAGCTCTCTCAACAAGAACACCTCGATCTTTGCTCCAGTCTTTTCTTTATTGCCATATAAACGGGCTGGAAATACCTTCGTATCATTCTGGATCAACACATCTCCTTCTTCCATATAATTCACGAAGTCCTTAAACATCTTGTGCTCAATGGTTCCTTTAGCTCGGTTCACTACCATCATTCGAGATTCATCTCGGTTTTCTGCAGGATATTGAGCTAGTAAATTAGCTGGAAGATCGAATTTGAATTTGGATAATTTCATGCTATGCGAAGCTTTAGGTATTGCCAAAAAACGGAGGGCAAATTTAATAAAATATGTTTTACAGTCTAGATGACATTTGAGCTTGAAATGAGTTCAACCCATTCTTCAATTCCCTTGGCATCAGATACTCTATAATCGCCTATTTCTGTTCTTCTCAGTGACTTTAGATATGCCCCAACTTTTAGCTCTTTGCCAAAGTCGTGAGCCATAGACCTTATATAGGTGCCTTTTGAACATCTGATCCTGAACTCTACTATGGGTAATTCTATCCTAGTTAGCTCAAACTCATATACTTCAATAGCCTTAGCTTCCAATTGCATATCACTGCCTTGTCGGGCTAGCTTATAGGCCCTCGTTCCATTTACTTTCTTAGCTGAAAAGAGCGGTGGCTGCTGCATGAATGGACCAGTTTGCTTACTTGCTGCCTTTTTCAGATCATCTACACTGAGGTGAGCTGTTTCTTGAAAGTTCTCAGGCTCTGTTTCCAGATCGTATGAAGCTGTGGTAGCTCCTAAATAGAATTCTCCAGTATACTCTTTCTCTGCATCTTGAATCGATGGGATCTGTTTGGTCTTTTTTCCGCTACACAGTACAAGTAAACCACTAGCCAAAGGATCCAAAGTACCGGCATGACCGACTTTGATCTTCTTTTTTCCGGTGACTCTTTGAATAAGGAATTTGAGCTTCTTAACTACGTCGAAGGATGTCCATTCCAATGGCTTATCGACAAGGAGAATCTCGCCTTCGACAAAATTGAGCATCAAAAGAGGCCTTAATTAATTAGAGCTAGAATCTTCTTCCTGCTCGTTTGGCTTTTTGAGGATGGCGTAAATGGCCAAACCGAATGCAGCGAGAATCATTAGTGGAGCAAGAGTAATACGACGGAAAGCAAATAGTCCATCATAGTTGAACACTGCAGGATCATCTGATCCGCCTCCGGCCATTAGCAAATAGCCCAAAATGGCTAAGCCAGCAGCAGCGGCAAAGAGTTGATAATTGATCTTCTCAAATGGCATTTCGTCTTTTCCCTGGTCTTTCATCTTCTTTAGTATAGGTCTCCGCTTTGAACTCTTAAAAATTTTCGCACAGCTAAAGCAGTAGATAACCACGAAATTAGGATTCCCATCAATACTACCAAAGCGAAAAGAACAAGATATACGTTAAAGTTTTGTAATTCAATGAACTCAGGAAGGTTTTGTTGCACACTATACATCACCCCTAAGAGGAGCGCAATAGCAATGAAACTGCTGATCACTCCATTCAATATACCCCTTGTTACAAAAGGTCTGCGTATGAATCCACTAGTAGCGCCAACCAATTGCATGGTTTTGATCAAGAAGCGCTTGGAATAGATTGCCAAGCGAATGGTGTTGTTGATCAATGCGATCACCACAATTAGCAGAAGAATGCTAAAAACAAAGAGGATCAATCCGATCTTATTTACATTCTCATTCACTTCAGAGATCAGGTCTTTCTGCACAACTACCTCTTTCACAATGGGAGAACGATTCAATTCAGCTTCGATCTGACTAATACTATCCGGAACAGCATAATCGGCTTTTAGATAAAGATCCAAGCTCGCTGTGAGAGGATTATAGCCTAGGAACTCCACAAAGTCTTCACCTAGATCCTCTTCCATCAATTTGGCAGCATCTTCTTTTGAGGTGTATTCCAGTCGGTTAGTATAGGGTCTAGCCTCTAGCGACTTTTGTAAAGCGGCCAATTGCTGTGGAGAGAAATCATCGCTCAAATACATAGAGAATCCAATATTCTCTTTCACATAATTTGAAAGCGCATTGGCATTGATAAGCATCATGGCCAAAAGTCCCAAGAGGAACAATACCAATGAAGTACTGATTATGGTAGAAATGTAAGTAGTTCTAACCTTGGGAGTAGATGGTTTTGGTTCTGCTTTTGCCATTGGATTGGGGTAAAATTAGTTTTATGGAATATGATTTACAAGACCCTTAAGATTTAAGCACTCCCAATTTAATTCCAAGGCTTTTACCAAACTCTCTGATCTCATTCGCCAAAGACACTTCTCCGGTTGCACGCTCGAAAGAATCAGCCAATGTAATGATGTTCTGGCAAGAGAACTTTTTCATCTCATCAACCATCATATCTTTTGTCCACAAGTCGATTCTCAATGTATTATTCTCATCCTGATCCCAAAGTGCCAACATCACTGCCTTTGAAAGATTATCTCCTTCCTTTTCAGAACCTTCAGCCTCCCATTGGATCTTCTCAGGTACCTGATTCTCATCCAGGCTGATCGTAAATTTTATCTCAGATTTCTTCGTCATCTCTTTTACTGTGGTTTATATTTTGATTGTTGCAAAATTTGATTGGCATCTTGCATCTGCATAAGCTGGGGCAAGGTTCTGCCTTTATTTCTGTCCATATAGGCTTTCACGATCTCATAACCGAGCCATTGTCCAACCCTTCCCGGACTACCCTCGGGAAAGCCCGGAATGAAAGGTGAGTCGCCCAAATACTTTCGAATCTTGTAGTTTTCTGTGGTAAAGAGCAATTCCATTTCTAAGAAATGAGCCCAAACTTCAGCTGCATTATCTCTGCACCAATTCAATTCTTCGGCTTCATAGTTTAGCAAAAGATGCTCTTCCACTTCCGGAAGGAAGGCATAAAGCAAATAGATGATCTTTCCTTGATAGACCATTTGCTCTAAGAGGTTTTGAGCCTCCTTGGATTGGAATTCCGTCAATAGCCAGGCTTTAAGGGCATCGGAAACTATATATTCCCGACTAAAATACTTGAACTTATAAGCCGGAATGCCTGCCTGTGGATAAAGCTCGAAATCCTTACCTAAATAGTTATCCAATGAGATCACTAGTAAGCTGTCATCTACCACAGTGCTGTATGTAAAAGCAGAGATCATACTTTTCAGTTGGGGAATACTTCGCTCTGGAAAATAGTGCTGAAAGCGCAATAGTCCTTTTTCAATGAGCTCTAATTCTGAATTCAGACTACCGTTAGGGTAAGCCGACTTAACTGCTTCAAAAAGTTCCAGTATATTTTGATCCGAGGTGTACTTCTCCAAGGTTTGAAGGCTTGCAGGGTCTTCTAAGGCTCCAAAACGCATTATCGCTTGTGTATAAAGTGGTAACATTCGGGGGTAATCAGCTTGCAACTGTTCAAGCTCTTCTTGCGTAAACCCTGAATCTCCAAGGGTGAATAAGTCTAATTCAAAACGCTGCCAATGAAGCTCAGCTGTTTGTCCTTTTAGATCAACTTCCCATGGATTAGAATCGCAAGCAATGAGAAAGAATGAGAAAATAATGATAAAGCTCCTCCGATAAGGGAAGTTTATTTCCATAAAATCAAATAGATTTGTCAACACAAAGATACCTTTTATGAAAAAGCTACTATCACTAATCATACTATCATTTGTCTTTAGTATTGGTTACGGACAAGAAAAGAGTTTCCAATTAGGACTTCAAGTGAGTCCTACCTTTGGGTGGATTAAACCCGATGTAAGCGGAGTTGATAATGAAGGCACTCGCTTTGGTTTCAACTTTGGCATCACCGGAGATTTTAATATTGCAGAAAACTATTCCATATCTACCGGAATTCTTATTGTAAACACCGGGGGAAGAATGTCTTATCCAGATATTGTTGATTTTGGCACTACAAGCAATCCGGATCAAGAACTCGGGAGGTCTGAAGTAGAAATTCGCCTTAGGTACATAGAGCTTCCTCTCACCTTAAAGCTGAAAACCAATCAAATTGGCTATTGGACCTATTATGGACAATTTGGGTTTGGCGCAGCTTTCAATTATGATGCTGAAGGAGATATCACTTCGAACTCTCCTAATAGACAGAATGATATTAGTCAAGAAGAAGTTGACTTTGCAGATGAAGTTAATCTATTCAGAGCGAGTTTGATCGTTGGTTTAGGAGCCGAGTACAATATTTCTGGCAATACATCACTGATTTTCGGACTGACATTCGATAATGGCTTCACCAATATTTTTGATTTCAATTCTCCAATTGCCGATGGAAATGGAAATGCAGAAAACACTACAGATACTCAAGCTGTTAAGGCAATAAACAACTATATTGCCATAAACTTGGGCATACTTTTTTAGCCTAAGGGAGAGAATAAAAACCCATGAAAATTGCGCTTGCCCAGCTGAATTACCATATTGGCAATTTTGCTGCCAATACGGAGAAAATTATTTCAGCCATAAGGCAGGCAAAGAATGATGGGGCAGAACTTGTTGTTTTTTCCGAATTGGCCGTTTGTGGCTATCCCCCAAGAGATTTCTTAGAGTTCTCAAACTTCATCGATCTGGTTGATGAAGCTATTGATAAGATCGCCAAGGAAAGCAATGATATCGGCATCATCGTAGGTGCCCCTGCGAGAAATCCAGATAAAAAAGGTAAAAAGCTATTCAATTGTGCTTACTTCCTAAATGAAGGCAAGGTTGTTTCTAAGCACTACAAACAGCTCTTACCCAATTACGATATCTTCGATGAATATCGTTACTTCGAGCCTGCACATGAAGTGGAATGTTTGAAGTTCAAAGGCAAAACCATAGCGCTTACCATCTGCGAAGACCTTTGGAATATTAGCGGCTCTTATTTGTATCGCAGATCGCCAATGGAGCATCTGATCCAGCAGCAGCCCGACTTCATCATAAATATAGCCGCTTCCCCATTCTCATACAATCAGGTGGAAAGAAGAAAAGAGGTCTTCGATTATCATCAAAAGAAATACAATCTACCCATCATGTATGTAAATCATGTGGGTGCACAAACTGAATTGATCTTCGATGGTGGTTCTCAATTCATCAATGCCAAAGGTGAGCGACTTAAGCAACTCAAGTATTTTGAGGAGGAATTGGCTGTGATCGATCTGAATGAGGAAAGTAATGATGATAGTCATAGAGAGCTTGACAAATACGAGAAGATCGAAGCTGCTCTTTGTCTAGGTGTAAAGGACTATTTCCGCAAACTTGGTTTCAAAAAAGCCTGCCTTGGTTTGAGTGGAGGTATTGATTCGGCATTAAGCCTGGTAATTGCCGTAAGAGCTTTGGGCGCAGAAAATGTGATGCCCATTCTAATGCCTTCTCAATTTTCTTCAGATCACTCCATTGATGATTCCATCAAACTCTGTGAGAACCTAAGCTGTGAATACCATCAAATACCAATTGAAGATATCTATCATTCATTTGGTGAGAAGTTAGAGCCACTCTTTAAAGGTTTGCCCTTCGATCTTACCGAAGAGAATTTACAGAGCCGTATCCGTGGAACCTTGCTGATGGCTTATGCTAATAAGTTCAATACTATTCTGCTCAACACTTCAAATAAAAGTGAACTAGCAGTAGGCTATGGAACGCTTTATGGGGATATGGCCGGCGGACTATCATTGATAGGGGATCTATACAAGACAGAGGTAATGGATCTTTCTCGACACTTAAATAGAGATGGAGAGGTCATTCCACAGAACATCATTGATAAGCCACCTTCTGCCGAATTGAGACCAGATCAAAAAGATTCGGATTCATTACCGGATTATGAAGATCTTGATGCCATACTTAAAGCGTATATCGAAGACAGATTGGGACCGGCAGAGATCATTGCATCCGGACAAGATGAAGAATTGGTTCGAAGATCACTCCGACTAGTGAACATCAATGAATATAAGCGTCATCAGACAGCGCCGATCTTAAGAATCTCTGAAAAAGCATTCGGAATGGGCAGAAGAATGCCAATTGTAGGAAAATATCTGTCTTAGGCTTCTACTTTCCAGACGTTGCGTCCGCGCAAGATCGCATCCAGATCACCTTCTCCTTTTTGCTCTTTGGCAAATTCCAATTGCTCTGCCATTGCATCTTCGTATCTGTATCGATCCTCTATATAGAATACTCCGAATGGTCGGGGTAGATGACCCTCTACAGATGGATTATCGAAGAATGAAGTCAATAGTTGAGCTTTAAACTTATCCTTTTCATTGTGGATCCAAAGGTCATCCTTTGAATAGTCGTTTAGTGAGACTATAGTAGGCTGACCGCCATCCAATCGAATACCTTTATCGTTCTCAGCGCCGAAAACAAGAGGTTGACCATCTTCTAACATCAAGGTCTCTTCGGCTTTCGACTGCTTATCGGTAAAGATCTCAAAGGCACCATCATTAAAGACATTACAGTTCTGGTAGATCTCGATCATCGAGGTTCCCACATGCTGGCTCCCTTTCAAAAGGATCTCACGCTGATGTTTTGGGTCGCGATCCATAGTTCGAGCTACGAATGTGGCATCCGCCCCAAGGCAAAGCTTAAGAGGATTAAAAGGATGATCAATAGAACCAATAGGCGTTGACTTGGTCACTTTCCCTTCCGGAGAAGTTGGAGAATACTGCCCTTTGGTCAATCCATAGATCTCATTATTGAATAACAACACATTCAGATCGAAATTCCTTCTCAACATATGGATCAGGTGATTACCCCCGATAGAAAGCGCATCTCCGTCTCCTGTGATCACCCAAACACTTAGGTCGGGGCGAGAAGATTTCAAGCCACTGGCAATAGCAGTAGCACGACCGTGGATCGAGTGCATTCCATAGGTATCCATGTAGTAAGGGAAACGCGAAGAACAGCCAATACCACTAATGAAGACGATATCTTCCTTCTTTCTGCCAATTTCCGGCATGATGGACTGCACTTGTTTGAGGATGGAATAATCTCCACAACCAGGGCACCAGCGCACATCCTGATCAGTGCTAAAATCCTTAGCTGTTAGTTGTCCGTTTTGATCTGCCGTCTTCATTATCCTACCTCCTTTTCTATGCGATTCAAAATTTCTTCCGCTGTGAATGGGATACCTTTTACTTTATTCAATCCCTGAGCATCGATCAAGAATTCAGCGCGAATGATCTTGAGCAATTGTCCTTGATTCATCTCAGGTATGATCACTTTCTTAAACTTAGAGATCAAATCGGCCAAATTCTTTGGGAAAGGACTCAAATGACGAAGGTGAACATGTCCAACCTGAATTCCCTTGTCATAAGCTTCTTTCACGGCTGTCTTCACCACTCCATAAGTCGATCCCCATGATAGCATTAGCACATCACCGCTTTCCGCTCCGTGATTGACCTCTTGAAGAGGGATTGTGTTGGCTATCTTTTCGACCTTTTCACGTCGGATGTTCACCATTTTCTCGTGATTATCCGGATCGTAAGAAACATCGCCGCTTACATCTTCTTTTTCCAGTCCACCTATTCTGTGTTCACCACCGGGAGTTCCGGGAGTAACCCAAGATCTAACTAGATCTAGATTTCTTAGATAGGGTTGGTATTCTGCATTCTCATCTGGATTCCAATCGCGTGATTGAATTGCTCTTAGGTCGGCTGATTTTGGAAACTTCCAAGGTTCAGAACCATTTGCGATATATCCATCAGAAAGAAAGAAGACCGGAGTCATATGCTCAATCGCGATTCTACAAGCTTCAAAAATCGTTGCAAAAC
Organism: Flavobacteriales bacterium; assembly: GCA_002706365.1. GTDB lineage: Bacteria > Bacteroidota > Bacteroidia > Flavobacteriales_E > Vicingaceae > UBA1494. The sequence continues at coordinate 98,241 of PALM01000040.1, forward strand.
AGTCTGAAGGTGAAGACGCAGCTAGTATGGGCATTGGAGCTTCACCATTCCGACCATAGAAGGCTTGAAGAAGATCCGATTGCTCAGTTTTGGTAGGTAAACCAGTTGATGGCCCACCTCTTTGCACATTGATCACTACCATTGGCAGTTCAAGCATAACGCCTAAACCGATCGCTTCACCTTTAAGGGCAATTCCGGGTCCGGAAGATGCTGTAACGCCTAATTGTCCGCCAAAAGAAGCACCGATAACCGTGCATATTGCGGCAATCTCATCTTCTGCTTGGAAGGTCTTTACGCCAAAATTCTTGTGCTTGGCCAGCTCATGAAGGATGTCAGATGCGGGTGTAATAGGATAAGAGCCATAGAAAAGATCTCTAGAAGCTTTTTTGGATGCGGCAATCAGTCCTAAGGCTGTAGCCTGATTACCCATGATATTCCTGTACTCACCACTCTTAAGCTGTGCAGCTTTTACATTATATCTGGAAGTGAAAGTTTCAGAAGTATCTGCAAAATTATAACCCGCCTTAAGCACTTTAAGGTTGGCATCAACAAGCTCAGGAGATTTCTTGAACTTCTCGCGAATGAAGTTCTCGGTGGCTTTCATATCGCGATTGTACATATAGTAAAGAAAGCCCAAAACGAACATATTCCGACTTCTATCTACCTCTTTTTTACCCAAGCCACTATCTACCAAAGCCATGCGAGTCATTTTACTCACATCAATAGGGATAGTACGGAAGTCGTTTAGGGTTCCATCTTCAAGAGGATTAGTATCGTATTCAGCCAATTTGAGGTTTCTGGCATTGAATCCGTCTGTATTGACGATCACAGTCCCGCTCTTTTTCAATCTTGGAAGATTCACTTTGAATGCAGCGGCATTCATTGCCACTAAAACATCACAGACATCTCCAGGAGTTGAAACCTCAACGCTACCAAATTGTAATTGGAATCCCGATACACCGGCAAGGGTTCCTTGAGGTGCACGGATCTCTGCCGGATAATTTGGGAAGGTGCTTACATCATTCCCAAAAAGGGCGTTGGTATTTGTGAATTGGGTTCCGGTCAACTGAATTCCATCACCGGAATCTCCAGCAAATACGATAGTTACTTCTTTTTTTTCTTCTACAGTCTTCGACATTCAAACATGCTCTTTTCAGGCTTCAAAAGTACCCAGAATACAGTTAGGTAACAGCGAGAAAAGGCTTGGGTTCTCGGGATAAAAAAATTCCATACTTTTAAGCAACTTAAACTTTTAATCACAATAACTTAACACGATGAGAAGAAGAATACTGCCTTTATTGGCAATGTTCCCGTTTTTGTTGCAAGCAGGTGGCTTCCAGGTTAACTTGCAGGGAAACAAGCAAACGGGCATGGGACATTTGGGAACAAGCTTTTATCTAGGAGCCTCAAGCACCTACTTCAACCCAGCTATGATGGGCCTTGGAGAGCAAAAGTTCAACTTAGAACTGGGAGCCTCAGGTATTATAGGTACAGTGGCTTATCAAAATCAGCAAACTGGTATTACGGAGACTACAGATAATCCAGTAGGTACTCCAGGATATTTGTATGCCACCTATAAGATCAATGATAAATTGGCAGCAGGCTTGGGCATTTATACTCCTTTTGGAAATGCGGTTAACTGGGGAGAAGACTGGAGTGGACAGAATCTTATCCAGGATATTAGTCTGCTTTCTGTATTCATTCAACCAACACTATCATACAAGTTAAATGATAAGTTAAGTGTTGGTGCAGGATTAACCTATGTGGTGGGTGTAGTTGACATCAATCGCGCAGTTCCAGCGCCAATTGGAAACGATAATTCGGTGAATCTATCCGGTGATGCCACAGGAATGGGCTTCAACGCCGGTTTGCATTATCAGGCAACAGAAAAACTTTCGATAGGTTTCTCTTACCGGTCACAAGTCGACATAGAATTGGATGAAGGAGAAGCTAACTTTAGTGTAGCTGATGCCTTAGAAACAAGTTTCCCTGATCAAGGATTTACTTCTGAATTGCCTTTGCCATCAACAACAACTCTTGGTATCGCTTATAAGGTAAGCGAGAAGTTATTGGTTTCTGTTGAGGCAAGTATGGTTGATTGGGATGCTTATGAATCCTTGGATTTTGATTTCGACAACAATACTGCTTCTCTTGACGATTCAGAAAATCCGAGAAACTATGAGAGTCAGATCATTATTAGAGCAGGAGCTCAGTACATGGTAAATGAGAAGCTAACTGTAAGAGGTGGCGCGTATTACGATCCATCTCCTATTCAAGATGACTTTTTCAATCCGGAGACACCAAATACCGACAATCTAGGATTGACTACCGGACTATCATACAATGTATCTGAAAAGTTCGTTGTTGATGCGTCTTTCTTGTACATCTACGGATTTGAAAGAGAGTCTGAGTATGAGCCAGAAGGATTTGGCGGTAAGTACAAGGCCAGATCTTATATTCCAGGAATTGGATTGAACTATAAATTTTAAGAACGACATAGAATAGATATAGAATCATGAAAAAATCAATCAAAAAGATCGCATTTATGCTTCCGGCAGCCCTACTAATGGGTTGCGAGCCTGAATTCGACGATGTAGAATTCAATCAGGGAACAGCCGACTTCTCAACTACGGTTGCTGTGGGTAACTCGCTTACTGCAGGATTCCAGAGTAATGCATTGAGAAGAGAAAAGCAATTAGTAAGCTTTCCGGCAATAATTGCAGAACAATTAAAACAAGTTGGTGGAGGAGCATTCACTCAGCCATTATTAGCTGAAGGTGTAGGTATTGGCTCTGCAGGTAATGCCGAATTTGGTCTTGCCTATTCAACCAATTGCGCTATGGAAACTAGTTTAGCCCCTGCGCCAATTGCGGCTCAAGGACAAATTGATCAAATCTCAAATCCAGCAACCTTTGTTGGAGCAGATGGCCCATTTAACAATGTGGGTGTTCCAGGAGCAAAATCTTACCATTTGGGATTTCCAGGATATGCAACACTTAATCCTTTCTATGGACGCTTTGCAAATCCATCTGATCCAAATGAAACTGTTGTAGCAGCAGCAATGCGAAATAATCCAACTTTCTTCATGCTTTGGATTGGAAATAATGACGTCTTAGGATATGCTACATCCGGAGGAAGTGGCGTAAACCAAACTGGTAACCCAAATCCAGCAACATATGGTAACAATGACATCACAGATCCAACTGCTTTTGCAGGCACATACCAGCAGCTTATTGGCGCATTAACAGCGACTGGAGCGAAAGGAGTAGTGGCCAATATTCCCGATGTCACTTCTATTCCATATTTCAATGCAGTGCCAATAGGAACGGATGCAGTTGATGCAACTACAGCTGCTCAATTGAATGCGGCATATGCAGCATACAATGGTGCCTTGGATAATGCAGTACAAATAGCAGCTGCAAAGCCTTGGATTGACTTTAGTCAGGCTGAAGCAGATAGCAGAAAGATCAGCTTTACAGGCGGACAGATCAACACATTTGTAGTATTGGACCCTGCTTTAACCGATCTAACTGATACTGCTTATACTAATGTAAATCCTGCTTTTGCTGGAGTAATCCAAATGCGTCAGGCTCGTCCGGGAGAAAAGTTGATCCTTACAACTCCAGGTGATTCTTTGCTTTGTGCAATGTGGGGAACTGCTAAGCCAATCCCTCCTCAATACCATTTGACAGCTGCAGAGATTGATAGTATTAGCACGGCTACTGATGCTTATAACAATACCATAAGAAATATTGCTAGCACTGAAGGATTAGCCTTTGTAGATATGGCTAGCATTCTGAACAGATTAGCAAATGGTGGAGTTACTATCGATGGAATTACTTTCAATGCCGACTTCGTGACTGGTGGTGCATTCTCAATGGATGGTGTTCACCTTTCTACAAGAGGATATGCCTTTACAGCAAATGAGTTCATCAATGCCATCAACGCAACTTATGGAGCAAATATTCCTAAAGTATCTGTTGGTGATTATCCGAATATTGAGGTGACGAATTAGTCAAGACCTGCGTATTAAAACAACTTAATACAGTAAAAAACGCAAGCGCGGACATGTTGTCCGCGCTTTTTATTTATATAAATAACCTCTTAGTTCTATACTTGTCTCGATACATCCCGATAAATCGGGACACTCGACAAGCTAAATATCTTCAATATAATTTGAAAGTTTTGGTCTACGAATAAATCCGGTCTCTGGACTCTGGCTTCTGGACTCTGGCCGAAGGCCACTACTTATCCAACACCTTCGGCACTCTAATGTAATCCGAATCCTTATCAGGAGCATTCTTCAATGCTTCTTCCTGTGTGATCTGCTGCTTCACAATATCTTCTCGCAAGCTAGCAACTTCGTCTGTCATGTAGATGAGTGGTTCAACACCATCTGTGTCTACTTCAGACATCTTATCGATCAATTCGAGAATACGATTCAAATCACCTTGAATCTCCTTCTTCTCCTCATCACTGAACTCTAAACGAGCCAGTTCTGCTAATCGATCTACTGTTTTGGCATCTACACTCATAATATCTTTGGAAATTACAATGCGGAAGCTATCGCTTCTCTGCATTTCTCTCGCAAAATTAGCAAATCATCCTCTGAATTCGCATTTGGATAGATAGGATCATGGATTACCACTCTTGCCTTACCGGGACGACTACTTGCCCCGAACTTCGCAGAGTCTGCTAACAAACGATAATTGTCGAGAAAACTGACCGGCACTATAGGCATTCCCAATCTAGTGGAGATTTTGAATGCCCCATTTTTGAATGGTCTTAAACGCGGAGCGATCTTAGATATAGTTCCCTCGGGAAAGATCACCACATTGGTGCCATTCTGAAGTCGTTCAGATGCTTGTAAAATAGCCTCATGAGCACCTTTTGGGTTCTGTCGGTCGACCAGTATATTCAACTTCTTAAAGAACAGTTTGAAAAGGGGGATCTTTCCCAACTCCTTTTTACCCATAAAGACGAAATAGTGTGGGAACACTGCATAAAGAAGTAGAATATCGAGATAGGAAGAGTGGTTTGGACAAATAATATAGCTCACCTCATTGTCTCGCGGAATACTTCCCTTCACCGAGGTTCTTATTCCTGTGAAAAACAAAATAAGTTTAGCATGGAAGCGCGTAAGCTTGAATCCTCGCTCTAATTGTGAGTCGAAATTCAAGACCACTAAATAGATAGGATATAGCAGCAGAAGGCTTATTATGAGCACTGCGGCTAAGTAAATTTTCCAAAGTAGTTGGACTGCTGCTTTTGCCCATTTCATCGCACCAAAAATAGGACAAATTTGTATTTTTGGCCGATGGCTAGAATCCTTACAGGTATACAAAGTTCAGGGATGCACGGAGAAGTGCATTTGGGTAACATTTTAGGTGCGATCATACCTGGAGTCGAACTCTCACATGACCCCAAGAATGAAGCATTATTCTTTATCGCAGATTTGCACTCACTCACCACAGTGAAAGATGCTGCAATCAGAAAACAGAATGTATATGCTGTTGCCGCAGCTTGGTTGGCCTTTGGGTTTAATACCGATAAGAACACCTTTTACCGCCAATCTGATGTTACTGAAGTATGTGAACTGACTTGGTATCTAGATTGTTTTGCACCTTATCCAATGTTGGCAAATGCTCATTCTTTTAAGGATAAGTCGGACAATCTCTCCGATGTGAATGCAGGTCTATTCAATTATCCTGTGCTTATGGCATGCGATATTCTGCTTTACGATGCCAATTTCGTTCCTGTAGGAAAAGATCAAAAGCAACATCTTGAAATTACAAGGGATATTGCCAGCTCATTCAATCATCAATACGGAGAAACTTTTGTGCTTCCCGAACCTCATATTGATGAAAGAGTGATGGTTGTGCCTGGTACTGATGGAAGGAAGATGAGTAAGACGTACAACAACTACATCAACATCTTTTTGCAAGATAAACAATTGCGCAAGGTGATCATGGGCATTGAAACAGATAGCACTCCGCTTGAAGAGCCTAAGAACCCAGATAGCTGCAATGTGTTTGCACTTTATTCACTATTGGGTTCAGAAGATCAAATAGCCGAGATGAGAGCCAATTATGAAGGCGGGAACTACGGTTATGGCCATGCTAAACAAGCCTTGTTCGAGCTGATCTTGGATAAATTCAAGGTGCAAAGAGAGAAGTATTGGGAATTGATGGAGAATAAAGAGCTTATCGACGAAAAATTGGCGATGGGAGCAGAAAAGGCCAGAAAAATTGCTCGTCCGGTACTGAAAAGAGTACGCGAGAAATTGGGATATAACTAAGGCTTATACTTCTTTCTATACTTGCGATAGAGCGCCTTCTGCGGATTATCCAAATCGATAAAACTTCCTTGAACCAGTGCAAAGAGCAATTCGTTGCTCATCATATCCAATGCATCGCCATTGGAGACAAAAAGACTGGCATCTTTACCAGCTTCTAAGCTACCAATGCGGTCGGTTACACCGAGAATTTCTGCAGTATTCAATGTGAGCATTGATATAGCTACTTCAGCTTCTAAGCCATATGCAATTGCAGTACCTGCATAAAAAGGCAAATTCCTTGTACCCATTGCTTCCATGCTACCCGAGTTCTCGAGAGCCACTTTTAAGCCTTTTTTATGAAGCATAGCCGGCAATTTGAAAGGCATATGAATATCATCATCTTCATTCATTGGGAGCGAATGCACCCTTCTCAAGATCACAGGAATATTGCGATCCTTCAATAGTTCTGCCGCCAGCCAGCTTTCATAGCCTCCAACTAGAACCACTTTTATTTCAGGAAAAGCATCGAAAAAGTAGATGGCATCAGTGATCTCATTCAGTCGATCTGCATGCAGGTATACTCGCTGACTATCCAGAAACAATCCGCTCATGGCCTTCATGCGCAGATCCACATCCAGATGATAGTCTTTCTTGGCATATGCTGCAGCCCGGTCGAAGAATTCCTTCAATTCTCTCAATTCTGCTTCGTATTCCTCTTGATTCTTTTTGCGCTTCTTCTCATCCGACCAGTCGCCCCAGCCTCTGATCCTAGGCCAATTCAAATGAATGCCATCATCAGATTTGATCACCGCATCTTCCCAATTCCATCCATCCAATTGGAATACCGATGAACTTCCACTAATTCTGCCACCTGTTGGAGAAACTTGTGCAAATAAAACTCCATTACTTCTCACCGTTGGAGTAATGCGTGATTCGGTATTGTAGGCTGTGAGCGATCGTACATGCGGATTGAATTCACCCACATCATCGTAATCTCGACTGGCGCGAACGGCTCCAATCTCAACTAATCCCAAACGTGAGTTTGGTGCAATAAAACCGGGATACACATGCTTCTTATCGATGTGGATCACCGTATCGAATTGGGTGGAATCTACTCGCACGTCAAATGCTGCAAGCACATACTCCAGCTTCCCATCTCGAATCCCGATCGCCGATCTATCGATCACTTTTCCATTGCCAATATGAGCAATGCCATTGAGCAAAAGGATCGATTGCTTCTGAGAATCAACCGGCACGGGAATCTGAGCTACTGCTGAAAGTGAGATCAAGCAGAGCAGAAGACTGAATATATTTCTATTGCTCAAGATCATCACAGTGATAGAGTTTTTGCTGTTTCTTCTTTACTTTTTGAGTCTGGGCTCCGGCTTGCTTAGCTGCCAACATAAGCTTGATCAATCGCTCACGCTCTCTCAAATTTCGTCTTGCCAATTCTTCACTTCGCTCAAGATCGAAATAGAGTATCCCATCAATATAAGTTTGCTCAGCTTTGGCATAGATAGAAAGTGGATTATCCGACCAGATCACGATATCGGCATCTTTACCCTCTTTTATGCTGCCCATGCGATCATCCAAATGCAACATTTTGGCTGGATTTAGGGTGACAAATTTCCAGGCTTCTTCCTGACTCACCCCTCCGTATTTCACAGCCTTCGCTGCTTCCTGATTCAATCTTCTTCCCATCTCTGCATCATCTGAATTGAATGCAGTAAGCACCCCTTGTTCATGCATGATAGCTCCATTGTATGGGATTGCATCGTTTACCTCAAACTTGTAAGCCCACCAATCTGAGAAGGTGGATCCCGCGGCTCCATGCTCTCTCAACTTATCTGCTACTTTATAACCCTCGAGTATGTGTGTAAAGGTGTTTACTCTAAAGTCCATGGAATCAGCTATATGCATTAGCATATTGATCTCTGATTGTATGTAGGAATGACAAGTGATAAAACGCTGGCTATCCAGGATTTGAGCTAGGGCTTCTAATTCCAGATCCACTCTAGGACCGCTACTTTTCTTTTTGTCTCGATTGCTTTTTGCATTGTAGATCTGTGCTTCCTGTTTGTAGCCATTGGCTCTGTTGAAAGCATCGTAAAACACCTGTTCTACACCCATTCTAGTTTGTGGAAAGCGCACTGTATTTCTGTCGCCCCAATTCGACTGCTTCACATTCTCTCCCAGTGCAAACTTGATGAAGCCATCAGCATCTGCGATCTTCATTTCTTCCGGACTCTTACCCCAGCGGAGCTTGATCAAGGCAGACTGTCCACCAATTGGATTTGCCGAACCATGCAATAGTTGTGATGCAGTTACACCACCAGCTAGTTGTCGGTATATATTGATATCATCTGAATTCACCACATCGCCAATACGAACCTCTGCAGTAACAGCCTCTCCACTTTCATTCACTCCTCTGCTAATCGCAATATGTGAATGCTCATCTATGATCCCCGAAGTTAGATGCTTGCCTTTTAAGTCGATCTCTACCAGCTGATTCTTGATCAATGGGAACATGATATCCAAATTGATCTTGTAATCCACCATTTTGATCTTCCCATCGTGGATCACCACATCATAGTTCTTCTTTATACCTTCTTCTTCATTGGTCCAAACCGTCGCATTTCTAAATACAATGCTCATTGGTTTATCCGGAATGCTATCCCAGCCATAGGCCATGTTTGGATAAAAGACTCTTGGCAGAGGCTGGGGCTCCTCACTTTTTGTACTGTCTTTTTCCTTCTCAGCTGTAGCTTTATTATCTCTGGCCTTGCGAATTGCCGCCCAATCTTGCCATTGCTCATTGATCAATGTCTTACCACTCCAAATCCTGCTTTGATCATCGCTAATGCTTCCGCTAAGGCGATACAATGTAGTATCAATAGTGTAGTTGAGGCTAATTCGATTTCCATTGAGTTCAAGAGTGGCTTTACTCATCTCCTCGCCCTTCACACCAACTTTAGCAGAGTATTTACTCCCCTTTTTGCTGATCACCATATCGAACTGTCGCAAACGATCGATATTCAAATTATACTCGCCTTCAATCTCGATCTGATTGGCGTTGGTAATGCTGTATTCCTGGCCTCTAACCCAATTTGAAACAATTTGATTCTCTTTCTTGAAAAGGGAGTCAGTTGTGATCAAGAAGTTTGCTAGTTTGCCCTTTTCTAGGCTTCCGCTGATCTCGTCGATCTGCAACAACTTTGCTGCCTCAATAGTGAAGTGTTCTACTGCTCGCTCTCTGCTCAATCCTTTTTGGATGCTTCTCTCCACATTGGTAAAGAGTTCCTTCTCCGACTTCAGTCCATCAGATGTGAAGGCAAAGGGTACTTTCTCATTTTCGATCCAAACCGAATTGTAATCCGCCAACTCCCACTCTTTCATATCGGCTAATGATAAGGCCATGGCATCAAAGGGGTCACTTACATCATAGGGCTTTGGATAGGTCAGAGGGACAAGTAGCGCTCCTCCATTCGCTTTGACCTCACTTAGTCGTTGATAGGCATTCCCATCGCCTTTGATGATGAATTGCATATCAAATTCTTCGGCAATTTTCTGAGCTCTCAGAATTGACAATGTGCTTTGAGCATCTATGATCTTCGGAAGATCTGCATATTCATTTATCGCTTCAAGACTTTCATTGTAATCGATCTTGCTTTGATTCTCTGCATACCATTTGGCATCGTAATGCATTTGACGAATCAAGGCGATCATTCCCATTAGGGAAGATGGATATGTTTGTCGCGATGAGCCTTTGGAGAATGAATAATGCATTGCAGAATTGGCATTCAGTACTTGCAGATCAGCATCATCATTCAAGGCAAGCAATACCGACCTACCTCTCACTACACCATCCTTTTCAATTGCCGATACTAATCCGAAACCCATTTTTCGATACTTCTCAGCAGCCTTCTGATCATAGCTATACTTATCCAACGCCCTTTCTTCTGGATGAATCGTCTCATTGTAGTAGAAAGGACCTTTTTTGTTGCTTTCTAATTGGGGAGTTCTCGACTGACTTCTTTCTCTTTTACTGATGCCAAAATCGCTGTAGAGCTCAATGAATGATGGCCAAATGAATTTGCCCTTTAGATCGTAGCGGATAGCGTCTGAAGGAATTGAAAAACTTCCGCTCTTGCCAACAGCAATGATCACATCATCCTTGATCAGAAGTGTGGCGTCTTGCAGATAGTCGCCATTGTAAAAAATAGTGGCATGCTCAAAAGCCCTAACAACTTCCTGCTCATCACGAACACCATTGCTAGGCTTCCAGTCCTGTGCTAGCAGCACAGAAACATATAGGCTAAGGAAAAGTGAAAAGAATGATTTCATTGAAAATAGGCTTCAAAAATAAGTAATTCGCTTCATCGAGCTTTTATTTACTTTTGTACAAAAGAAGCATATGTATACCGGACTCCTGCACCTTCATAACTTACTTAGATACGTAATTGTTATCCTATTGATCCTAGCCGTGGTTAAATCCTTTATTGGGTGGTTTGGAAAAAAGGAATATACTGCTGCTGATAATAAGATTTCTCTTTTCTTATTGATCTCAGCTCATTTGCAACTTCTAATTGGACTAGCCTTATACTTTATTGGAGGCCATCACAACGCATGGCAAAATGTTGCTGAAACGATGAAAAGTGATGTAACTAGATTCTGGTCGGTAGAGCATATCGCTTCCATGATCATTGGTATTGCGATCATTACTTTAGGTAGGATCATGGCAAAGAAAGGCAAGAGCGATAATGCAAAACATCGTAGACAAGCCATCTATTTCGTTTTAGCCATGGTATTGATCTTCTCTTCTATTCCTTGGCCATTCTCGGCAGTTGCCAGACCTTGGTTTTAATTGAATTTTATATATTGAGAAGGAGCTTCACAACATTATTGATCTGTGAAGCATAAATGCGTGTATGAAGAAACCCATTACAATAGGTAAAGAAGAAGTAGAAAAAGCAGTTTTAGTTGGAGTGATCCAGCAGCAGGAAACTGAAACCCAGGTAGAAGAATATCTGGATGAATTGGCTTTTCTGGCTGAAACAGCCGGAGCAAAAGCGGTAAAACGATTCACCCAAAAAATGACCAATCCACACCCAAAAACCTTTGTGGGTAGTGGTAAGTTAGAAGAGATCATCGAATATGTGAAGAAGAACGATGTTTCACTGGTGATCTTCGATGATGAATTGAGCCCTTCTCAAACCAGAAACATCGAGAATTCATTCAAGGATCTTAAAGTATTAGACAGGTCTAATCTTATCTTGGACATATTTGCTAGCAGAGCGAGAACTGCTGCTGCAAAGACACAGGTTGAGTTAGCTCAGTATGAATATCTCCTTCCTAGACTAACGCGCATGTGGACACACCTTTCTCGTCAGAAAGGGGGTATTGGTATGCGTGGTCCGGGTGAAACGGAGATCGAAACGGATAGACGGATCATTCGAGATAAGATCTCCTTGCTAAAAAAGCAATTGGAAAAGATCGACAAGCAAAAAGCAACTCAGCGTAAAGGCCGACAGCAAATGATCAGAGCTGCATTGGTAGGATACACCAATGTGGGGAAATCCACTTTGATGAACCTGCTTTCAAAGTCGGATGTATTTGCTGAGGATAAGCTCTTTGCTACCTTGGATACTACAGTAAGGAAGATCGTGGTAGGTAATCTGCCCTTCTTGCTTTCAGATACAGTAGGATTTATTCGCAAGCTTCCTCACCACTTGGTAGATTCTTTCAAATCAACGCTCGACGAGGTAAGAGAAGCCGATATTTTGCTTCATGTGGTGGATATCTCACATCCTCAATTTCAGGATCAGATCAATACAGTAAATGAGACATTGAGTGATATGGGGGCTAGGGATAAACCTACCATTATGATCTTCAATAAGATCGATGCTTACAAAGAGGTGGAAAGGGATCCGGATGATCTGATTGAAGATGAAAGTTTGCCGCCTACACTAGATGAGCTTAAGAAAACATATCTGGCCAAGGAAAATTATCCTTGCATCTTTATTTCAGCCCAGAAGAAGATCAATATAGAATCTTTGAGAGAGCTGCTTTACGAGCAGATCAGAGACCTACATCTGAAGATCTACCCTCACAGGATGCTTTACTAATTCCGATTAGCGGTCTTCTTTGAGAAGCTTGGTAGTCTTTTGCAATAGCTTGATAATGATATACCAGCCAATAGAAGCTGCAAGAGCATAAGTGAAGAAGTTCATTTGTAGCTCAAATTCGCCTTCAATGAAGTAGTGAGCCAATTGCTTGAATATCCACATCACTAAGAAGAGATTGAGGATACCCGCTTTTTCCTGACGAATGATCTTCACAAGACTGTAGGAGTTTACGGGCTTGGTCCATTTACCCAAAGCAGGCCAGAATGCATTCACACCCATAGAATAGTCTTCATACTCCTTGCCGTATTTCTCGATCAAGAAAGTCTCTTCAGCATACATGATACGCTCATAGTATAGCCAATAAGCCAGGATGAAAGCCACAATGAACCAAAGATCCTGAGTGAGGGCAGCAATCCCAACCCAGATTAGGAAATTCCCAAGGTATAGAGGGTGGCGACACATAGAATAGAATCCGCTCTTGTTGACTGAGTCGGCAATTTGACCTTCAGAAGTATTCCTACCTGAAGTATTATCCGAAGAATAGCCAATGGCGATAAAGCGCACCAAGAAACCCGAAGCGGCCACAGCCACACAAAGCCATTCGTACCAAACCGTATCAAAGCCCAATGGCAATGAGCCATTCATGGCCTTTACCACATAAATGTATAGTCCGGGAAGAATACCAAGGATCGGTAGCCAAGATCGATTCTTAAATAGAAAGTCGCCCTGTGTTTTGAATTCGTGCTTTAATGCCATAATGGAATGTTGTAGGAAAATGCAAAAGTGGATTTAATATTTCTTAATTGCAAAAAGGAATTTAAGCTAGCTCACTGGGGACCACTGGGAAGTCACTGGGGACCACAGTTTCTACCTTGTGTATCTAAATTAGCTAAGAAACGATTTCAGATCCCGAAATTCTATCGTAAATCGTCTCTTTTCCCCTAGACGAGATCATACTAACGATATAAGCTAGCACAATCAATTGAGGCAGGATCATAAGTACCCAAACATAGATTGGCAAGTTCTCCGGATCTTCAGCCGCAAATAGCCAATGAATTCCTGTGTGGGCTATCTCCCAGGGCAATAGTTTAAAAAACGACCGCAAGAAATAATTGGCCTTCTCGCCATCGGAACCTAGCACCCTAATCCCCATCAATCGCTTTCCCAAAGTAGCATGCCATTTACTTTTCTCGAATAGATATAGGTAAAGGAAGAAAGGAATAGTTAGCGTAAGCAAACCGATCAACTGCCCTTGTACCGGACCACTAACTTTTTCGTCCATGCCAAAATAAAGAGCCGCTTCCATTACCAAATAAGCATAGAGGAGCAGAATGATGTTATCGATTAGGTAAGCGATTAATCTCTTTAGTAGTAACATGTTTTTGACAGATGAAAGAGCAAAGATTAAAGATAAAAGAATAAAGACAACGTATTCAAACCGCTCGCGCGGACATGCTGTCCGCGTGAACTCTTATTCGATACTAATTTCAGATTAAAAAAAACGTAGGCACCACCTACGCAAACGCCTGAAGATCCGTCAGTTTCTTATAAACCCCCTCCTGAGCGATAAGTCCTTCGTGATTGCCTCTCTCTACGATCTTACCATCTTGCATAACGATGATCTCATCTGCATGTTGAATGGTTGAGAGTCGGTGAGCGATCACGATAGAGGTTCTATTCTCCATTAATTTATAGAGGGCATCCTGCACTAATTTCTCCGATTCTGTATCCAAAGCTGAAGTAGCTTCATCTAAGATCATGATCGGCGGGTTCTTGAGCACTGCTCTTGCAATGCTGAGTCTCTGTCGTTGACCGCCACTCAGCTTGCCACCTCCATCGCCAATATTGGTATCATAGCCATTAGGCAATTGCTCGATGAATTCATGCGCATTGGCAATCTTCGCTGCCTCGATCACTGCTTCTCTGCTCACATTCTCTACTCCAAGAGCGATGTTATTCAGTACGGAATCATTGAAGAGGATCGACTGCTGAGAAACGATTCCCATTAAGCCCCTTAAGTCTTTGATCTTTAATTCACGGATGTCGTGACCGTCGATACTAATACTTCCTTCGATCGGATCGTAGAAGCGCGGAAGAAGATCAACCAAAGTCGATTTTCCACCACCCGATTGTCCGACCAATGCCACTGTCTTGCCCTTCTCGATCTTTAGATTGATATCACTTAAGACGATGGCATCCTCATAGGCAAACTTTACATTCTTTAATTCAATAGACTCATTGAAATCCTTTATTTCGCTGGCATTTGGCAATTCACTGATCTTTTCTTCAGCATTCAAGACCTTTTCAATTCGCTCTGTAGATGCAGCTCCTTTTTGAATGTTGTAATAAGCTGTTGATAGAGATTTCGCAGGATTGAGCAATTGAGAGAACATGGCGATATAACCAATGAATTCAGCACCACTGAAATCGACTTCCGGATTGATCACCATATTGCCACCGTACCAAACGAGAATTACCATTACCAAAGCACCCAAGAACTCGCTCAACGGTGAAGCCAGATCGCGTTTGCGGAACATACGCAACATGGTATTCCTATAGATCTCATTGATCCCTCCAAACTTCTCATTGGACGAATCCTCAGCATTAAAAGCCTTGATGATCCTCAATCCGGTGAGGGTTTCTTCCACATTGGAAAGCAATTCTCCCATTCTGATCTGCAATTTGGAAGAGGTGCGCTTCAAGCTCTTTCCAATCCTTCCAATGATCAATCCACTCACGGGAAGAAGAATAAATGAGAATAAGGTAAGCTTCGCATTGATGGTGATCATAAAAACCAAGGAGAGTACAATGGAAATTGGATCCCTGAAGATCATTTCCAAAGAGTTCATGATCGACCATTCGATCTCTTGCACATCACCTGTGATACGACTGATAATATCTCCCTTCTTCTCTTCAGAATAGAATGATAGTGGCAAGATCAAGATCTTTTTGAACACATTGCTGCGAATATCGCGTACTACTCCGGAACGAATGGAAGCCAAAAAGTACTTTGCCAAATAGCGGAACACATTCTTTAAGAAAAAGAGAACGGCTACAGTAACACAGATGAAATACAAGGCGCCCTCTACTCCATTCGCCTCAATGTAAGGCGTCATTTTATAGGAGAACATATCCTGCACATAATCAGATGACATTTCAAATACCGGCTCTTCGGTCACTGGTTCAGCATCATCAAAAAGGATAGTGAGAAAGGGGATGAATGCCAAAATAGAAAGCAGGTGAAAGATCACATGCAGAATGTTGGAGAAAACACTTAAGAAGGCCAGTGTTTTATAGGGAACGATGTATCGAACAATCTTAAGAAGGCTCCTCATTGACTTAAATATCTATTAATTCCCAATTCTTGAATGGGAAGAAGTGTTTGCCTCCGTTCAAATTCCTCTCCAAAAAGGAAATAAAGCGGTATTTGGTCTTTTCATGCTTGAATTTCGGACGATTTGGCAGCTTATTGTCGGTATAATTCAATTTATCACCCCAACTGAAGTCCTTCATCTTCTCTTCCATCACCTTCGGATGAGTGCCTTTAAACTTCTCCATTTTCTTTAAGGGACCGTAATCGAATTCTTCCTCTCTCTCTTTATAGAGCTCATCTGCTTTTTTATCGCCCTTATGAATGCTATCCAGTGCTTTCTTCTTGCTCTGCATGTATTTTGGCGGTCGCACCCAGCCGTAATGATAGATGTAAGCATCAACTTCTGCCACTTTGAGCTTATGTGTTCCCTCTTGCTTGCGATAACTTTTGCCATCGAAATTGGGAATCCTTCTGAACGACTGGGCAGATTCAAAGCTGTGGATATCGGGCTTGTTTCTCACAATACGTATCTCATTCTGATACCAACCGTGATGATTGATATAATGCTCATAATCACCAAAGAAATGACGGTATTTGAAAAGTAATCCTTCCACTCGCTCATCATCTACGAGTTCCTCACATCTTGCTTTGATATTAGGTAAGTACTTTTCGTGAACCACTTCATCGGCCTGAACATAGAACAACCAATCACCGGAACAGTGAGAGATCGCAATATCTGTCTGATGGGCGTTTTCTGTGCCGTTTGGAAAGGCTTCAGTATCCCATTCAGTATCGATGATCTTGATCTTATCTGAACCGATCGACTCGATCAATTCTCTTGTATTATCATCCTCATCACCTTTACCTAGTGCAAAAATGAATTCATCACATATAG
>PALM01000041.1 GCA_002706365.1 Flavobacteriales bacterium
AACTCTTCCGAATAACGACGATGTTTTCGTAAAGTCCTGATGTTTGTTTTCATGTTGATCACATTTAAAAGTGGTCAACCTATTTCAGGCACGGACATTTACCCTTTATCCCATATCCCTTATCCCTTATCCCACATCCAATATCCCAAATCCCTCATTCCATATCCGAATTAGCTATCTTTATAGAACAAAAGCAATATCATGGAAGGAAAAGAGCGTTTGTATTACGGATTGGGCAAATTGGCATTTGCCGTAGCCAAGGCCGATGGGAAAATAGATCCTGAAGAGCGAAGAAAGTTGCATGATCTAGTTATGCAAGATGCTGCATGCAAGAATTCAGGCTTGGACATTTCGGAGATCATTTTCCACATTCTTAAAAAATATGGAGCAGACAAGCCCGAGAGTCTCTATGATCAAGCCATGAAAGAATTCAAAACTGCACAAAACTTTATAGAAGATGATATGCGTTCTGACTTTCCGGCTCTTCTAGAAAAGATCGCTCGCGCCTTCCATCCCATCACCGAAGAGGAAAACGAAATCATTCAGCGCTTTAGAAAAGACCTGGAGCAGTTATGATCTCGATTAAGGACCTCTCCCCTATGCCTCCTGAAGACCTAAGTAAGGAGGAATGTAAAAAGCAATTAAAGAAGTTCAAGAAGAAACTCTTTGAATTGCAGAATGTCTTTTATGCCGATAGACGATTTAGCTTGCTCATCATTTTACAGGGAACTGATACGGCCGGAAAGGATGGAACTATAAGAAATGTAATGACCTGCATGAACCCAATGGGGGTGAGGGTACATTCGTTCAAAAAACCAACTGAAGAGGAGAAGAAACATGATTTCTTATGGAGAGTTTATCCTCATATTCCACCCAAAGGTATTATCCAGGTTTTCAATCGCTCTTATTATGAAGATATTATCGTCCCACGCATCAAAGGTGAACTAGATGATAAAAGAATTCAGCATCGGATCAATTTGATCAATGGGTTGGAAAACCATTTGATGCAAAACAACACCCACATTCTAAAGTTCTTCCTTCACATCTCTTCCGAGGAACAGAAAAGTAGAATTGAAGAACGTCTGACCAAGCCAAGAAAACATTGGAAGTACGATAAAGAAGATCACAAAGCATCTAAGAAGTGGGAGGATTATGCCAATACCTATGACTCAGTTTTTAAAGAAACATCTTCTATTCCCTGGCTGATAGTCCCATCCAATAAAAGGTGGTACCGCAATTATTTTGTGGCAAAGAAAATGGTTGAATATCTTGAGTCCCTTAATCTAGAGTATCCAAAAGGAGCTAGCAATTAGAGAATCCTGTTCGAGATATCCATTTCATATGGATACGAACCCATTCGTAATTCGTAATTGACAATTCGTAATTGACTACCTCCTCTGCACCAACTCCGCATCCATTCCCTTAAGCGCTTCACGTACCAGATCTTTGAGAAACTCCACCTGTTCTGCACCCAAGCTCTCTCCTTCTCTGCCCGCCAAATAGGCCGTAAGCATCAATACAATTGCAATAGGGAATGCCCAAATGCTATGTGAGTACTTATCCAACATCCATTGTGAGACCCCATGTGAAGAAATAAAGAAGCCAATTATGGCCAGACTGGCATAGATAAAAACGAAGAGTGTCCAAACTCGGGGTGTTGGACCAATAATTCCGGCAATTATTGTAGTTCCGGGATTGAATTCATCCTCTTCAACTCTAAAATTCATCTGAGGCGACCAATAATGTGAATCCTTATCGATGATGTCGAGAATTATATGATCTTGGATCATCTTGGCTTTTACCAATCCTCTCTTTGATTCGATCAAAGCTTTGAATCGAGCCTTAACCTCTTCTTGTGAGTGTTTACAAACAATTTTGAAGCGAGGTCTAACATGGGTGATGGAGGATTCCAATGGTCTGAGCTTGGTTTGAATACTAAAAATACAATTTTGCTTCATATAGTTAGTATACAGAGGCCACTGAGAAGACGCAGAGAACCACAGAGGTGAATTCAAAATCAGACACTATTTCACATCTCATATTTCACATTTCATATTTAAATTTTCTGATTTCTGATCTTGGTTCCTGAGCTTGTCGAAGCATTAGATGTTAGATGAAGCTCTAAAAAGAGTCTAAACTCTAAAATCTAATCTCTAAACTCTCTCCACATTCAATTTTTCCTAACTACCTTTCTGCTCAGAATGAAAATCCAATTCCTCGGCGCTGCGCAAGAAGTTACAGGCAGCAAACATTTGATCACTTTGAAGAGTGGAAAGCAGATCCTGCTCGACTGTGGTATGTTTCAAGGTAGAGGAAAGGAAAGTGCGATAAGAAATCGGCATCTGGGCTTTAATCCAATGGAAGTAACTTACCTCTTCCTTTCCCATGCACATATCGATCATTCTGGCTTGATTCCCCTTATGGTAAAGCAAGGATTCAAGGGAAAGATAATTTGTACTCCTGCTACTTATGATCTCTGTCGGATCATGCTTGCCGATTCTGCTCATATCCAGCAGTCGGATGCGGAATATATCAATCGCAAAAGAGAAGCTGAAGGTAAAGACTTGATCAAGCCACTTTACAATATGGATGATGTGAATCGCTGCTGGGATCTATTTCAAATTATAGATTACAAGAAGCAAACTCAAATTGATGAGGAGGTAGAAGTGCTTTTCACTGATGCAGGCCATATATTGGGAAGCGCGGTGGTAAACCTTACCCTCTTTGAAAATCACAAACCTCATCGTTTGACCTTCTCCGGAGATATCGGTCGCTATATCAATAAGATTTTAAAGACTCCCCAAGCCTTTCCACAAGCGGATACCATCATTTGCGAAAGCACCTATGGTGATCGCCTACACGAGTCGGTGAAAGACGCAAAGGAAAACCTAAAGGTCATTGTAGAAGAAACCTGCTATGAGAAGAGAGGTAAGCTCATCATTCCCGCCTTCAGCATCGGAAAAACCCAGGAACTGATCTTTATGCTGAATAAATTAGGCATCAATAAAGGACCTAACAAGATCAAGGTCTTTGTAGATAGCCCGCTTGCCATCTCAGCCACCGAGATCATGAAAGACCACATTGAGTGCTTTGGTCCGGCAACCATCAAATTCATGCAGAAAGGGGCTGACCCTTTTGGATTCGATCAGCTGTATTATGTAAGGGAGGCGGAATACTCCAAACTGATCAATGAGATCGATGAACCTTGCATAATCATTTCAGCATCAGGCATGGCCGATGCCGGAAGAATCAAGCATCATCTAGCAAATGGGATCACGGATGAAAAGAACACAGTGCTGATCATAGGTTACAGCGAACCCAGTTCATTGAGCGGGCGATTGCAAAGGGGTGCTGAAGAAGTGAGAATCTTCGGCCAACATTACCCTGTAAAAGCCAAGGTGAGTTCGATTGATTTCTTTAGCGCACATGCCGATTATAATGAAATATTGAGATTTCTATCCTGTCAGGACCCTACTGAAGTCTCTCAGATATTTCTTGTGCATGGCGATATAGAAAGTCAAACCCACCTTAAGCAAATGCTGGATCAGAAATACAATAAAGTAGATATTGCTGAGCCGAAGGAAGACTATTTCATCTAGCAATGGAGGTAAAGAACAACACTCAAAATCAACAATTTGAGATCCATAAAGATGATGATCTAGCCTATATGACCTATAGGATAAATGATGGCAATCTCTATATTATGCATACTGAAGTGCCGGAAGCCCAAAGAGGAGGAAGAATTGCAGCTACCCTTGCTGAATATGCCATAGACTTCGCCAAGCAAGAGAACTTAGCTTTGGTAGCTTATTGTCCGTTCATGCGGACCTATTTGAAACGGAGAAGAAGTAAGAGTTGAAGTATTGGAGAATGGATTTGGGATAAGGGAGCTGGGAGTTGAATTGGGAGATTGAAGACGAGGACGTCCTTTCACTGCGCTCGGGAACCGAAACTTCAATCTGGAGACTGGAGATGATTCCTTTGTCTTAAATCTAAAATCTCTCACATTTCATATCTCATATTTCACATTTGTCTAGACTCTAGGCTCTAGATTCTAGGTTCTTAACTACCTACTGCATTCTATTCTGCTCATCCTCTGAACTAGAACTTCTTTTCTTAGCCGTCTTCACATCCTTTTGTCCGAAAGTATAGCTTAGATAAAGTCGAACATTTCTGCTATCGCTACCTCCTGTTCCGGTTAGATAGAGATCACCAAAACGGTTTTCAGCGCGCCATGGGATGGTATAGAGCACATCGTTGAAAGACAGTTTGGCCGTCCAGCTGTTCCAGCTTCGCTGTACTGCAAGATTCAAAGAGCCCAAAGTTTCTGTTCTAAAAGTACCTCTCCAGATTGCCGGACTCTGGATCCATCCGCTAACTTCTGCCTGATATACTTTACTCAACTTAAAGGTCATTTGTCCATAACCACCATATACGATCCTGTCGATTGGCAAGAAATCTGGATCATTGGCTGTGAAGTTGGTGTAATATGTATAAACATTAGAGTATACACTAAACCAATCATTGAATTTCTTTGGATAGCTAACACTGAAATTGATGATCTCTTGATCGGCCACATTTCTGGTATTGATAAAACTAACCCGATCCCCATCAGCTTCAGAAACCTCAGCAAAGAAGTCTGATACATATGAATAGCTCAAGCTTGTTGTAAGCGTGTAGTTATAGGTATTCGATAGTTTTATATTGTGGGTGTATTGCGGCTGTAGGAATGGATTCCCTTTTCTATAGCCCAATTCATTGATTTGGAATTCAAAGGGGTTTAAATTCTGATAATTCGGTCTATCGATCCTTCTGCTGTAAATAAGAGCCGTTGAATTTTTCCGACTTTGCTGCCAGGTGATTCCAGCAGATGGGAACCAATCTAGATACTCTCTTTCAACCACTTTATTGTCGATATCTTGATTAGCCTGCAAATCACCTTTTGAGAATGTTTGCTCTGCCCTTAATCCCGCCTGGAATTTGAATTTTTTGTGTGAAAAAGCAAGGTTTAGATATCCGGCAAGAATCACCTCTTCATAATCAAATACGTTGGAACGATTTGGGTCAAAGATTCTCTCCCCCTGCTCCACATCATAAAAATCAAAAATATTACTGGTAACAACCTGAGAGGCTTTGGAACCAAATGAAAGCTTGACTTTCTTCACCATCTGCTCATAATCTACTTTTCCAGAGATGGCATCGATCTGAATTGGTGTATTCTGGAAGTTGATATTCTCTGAAAGCACCTCATCACCAGCAGGACCTAAATAGATATTTGGCTGAAGAGTATTTCGGTCGGATTCAAAGTATACATAATCGAAATTAAGCTCCAAGCGATGCCCACTAGTATCTTCGAATACATAACCCAAATTTGCATTGTAGTTCTGCACATCATTCTCATTGCGATTAGGGGCCCAGAGTATGCTATCCGTGCTGAGATCATTTATTTGAGCAATCTTTGTTTCCGAATTATTCTCATTTACCATGGAATTCCAACTTCCCATTATAGAAGTGGATAGCGTACTTTTCTTGCTCAGATAATAATCCCCTCCAATAGTAAGCCTGTCGTTCATCATATCATTGGTGGATTCAGACTCATTATCGAATACATTTCCCGACTGCTCTCTATACATATCGAAAAACCCACTACTCTTACCTTGAAAATGAGAATAGTTGAGGAATGAAGCGAATTTCTTGGCTCGGTGATTCACATTAAGCGTGGTATTATTTCGGGGATATTCCCCTTGTGTAAAGGTGTTGGTAATGGTCCCTTTTGTCCCTAAGCCTTTTTCTCTCTTCAATACTATATTGAGAATACCTGCATTACCTGCTGCATCGTATTTTGATGAAGGCTGAGTAATGATCTCTACCTTCTCAATTTCTTCTGCCCTAAGGCTCTTGATGTAATTGGTAAGATCCTGACCCTGAAGGAATGATTGTTTACCATTGATATAGACTGTAATTCCAGCTTTACCCTCAACCAATATGTTGTCATTGTTATCTACTTGCAGTCCAGGCGCCTTCCTCAATAGCTCAATTCCATTATCTCCAACAGTATTCAAATTCTTCGATACATTAAAGATGGTTTTGTCGGGCTCAACCTCAACTATAGGCTTCTCATCTACTATATCAACAGTTTCTAGTTCTGTACTTGATGTCTCGAGAGTGATTGTCTTTAGATTTCCATTCTCAACAGCTAGGTCTACACTTTGCATATGAGTTTTATATCCCAGGAAACTAATTGCTAGAAAATATCGCTTTGCTTCTAGTCTCTTAAATTCAAATGTTCCGTCGCTGCGGGATGTTTCAAGCTTATTCAAACTACTATCGGCGTTCAAAAGCTGAATAGTTGCAAATCCCAATGCTTCTCCACCTTCATCGATCAATTTTCCTTTGATTTCTTGGGCATCAAGGGAGGCAATAGGACTAATTAGTAGTAATAAGAGCAGTAATTTGAGCGCTTTCATAGTCCAAACATATGATTATAAGAGGATTAGAAATCACAAAAATTACTAACGGAGAATATTTGGGTTGAGTGGGGGTTTAGAACCTAGAGTCTAGATTCTAGACTCCAGGCTCTATCCCCATTCAAAACTGTAAACGGTACATAACGTCCGGAAAGAATCCGATCTGAGTTACTGAATTGATCTCATCAGTCACTGAATTGTACCTTCTCACGAATTCATTCTCTCTATTGAGTACATTCTGGAAATCGACGAAGAACTGATGTGAGATCTTCTTATCCTTCCCATTCAATCTAAAGCCAAACTTCACATCCCAACGGAAATAGTCATCATATCGTTCACTAAATGCCTGATCTTCAAATAACACTTCTCTTCCGGCATTTTGTCTGGTAGCTTCAAGGTCTATTGGTGTAAATGGATTACCCTGTGCTGTGGTGATCTTGGTATCAAAAGTGATGGCATTACGCTTGTCTTTTCCAATCTTCCACTCCTTTCCGGCGAGTAAATTGGCTACAAATTGATTATTAAAAGCGGTACTGCGCTCTATCCCATCTGAACCTTCATAAGTTGATTCGTAGATCGAGCCGGTCAACAACATATAATAACCTTTACTGAAGAACTTTTCCAAAGTAAGTTCAACTCCATAATTCTCTGCTGTTCCTTCATTCACCAATCCTCCTCTTTCATCAAAGACAAAATCGGCACCTTCATTGATCACAGAATAAGAAGACGGTTCTGCTTCTACAGGAATATTATATAGATCTTGATAATAGACTTCCAGTTTCAATCTCCAGTCTTCAGCTAAAGTTCGATCATATCCGAGGATATAGTGATTTGACCTCATGAATTCCAGATTGTCATTTGTCGACACAAAATTTCCCATTTGATCAGGCTCCTTTAAGAAGAGAACAGGAAAAGGTACTGTCTGCGAATGCTGCCCAAAAGCAAGACTCAATCTTTGAATAGGGTTCAATTGATAACTAAGCGCTGCTCTAGGCTCTATCACAAAATCATTAGTATAGCCATGATGTTGTGCGTGCAAACCAGCTGTAAGGCTTAATTCATCAGAGAATTTATAGGCTCCCTGACTGTAATACTGGGAAAGTAAAAACCATTCATTTAAGTCTCTTCCAATTCTATAGAAATCAGGCACACCATCATTGTCGTTATCTGGAATATCCGCTCTTCTATCGCGATCTTTGATAAAAGCATTCACATTGTAATACTCCATCAAAACACCTGATCGCAGATTGAATCTGGCAGAATACTTCTTATTGAGAGTAGAAGTGAATGTATATCGACTTTCAATATCCTTGACATCTGTTGCGTGATACTTGGCTATGGTTTCACCATTCTCTTTAATGTGATTGTCTTGCTCGTAAATAGATTGGTTGGTTGAAGCCCCAATGCTTGTTTTTAAATAAGCCTTATCTGATAATGAAGTCACCAATTTTGCACCCACTAATCCGAAACGAGATTCTACATAAGCATCAATTGATGGATCCGAAAAAAGATCGTCCTCGTCTATTTCATCTCCTAGAAAATCTATACTACTCAATCCTCCTAAACCAAAGATCGAGAGATTACCTATTGCAGTCTTACCAAAATCTACTTTAAATGAAAGATCCTGATAATAGGGAGTAGCAGATGTTCCGGTAGCAGCTAGACTGGCAATTCCATAGCGATAAGAAAGCAAATAAGAACTCCCCTTTTCTTTGTCTATTGGTCCTTCTGTCATGAATTCCAAGCCACTAAAAGCACTCATCTGAGCTGTATACTCTGCTGTTTGGGAATTCCCTTTGCGCATTTCTATATCAAATACTGCCGCATTGGCATTTCCATATTCTGCTGGAAAAGCTCCAGTGATGAAGTCGGATGTCTTTAAAACATTAGTATTCAATGCAGATACTGGTCCGCCAGTTGTTCCGAATGTGCCAAAGTGATTGGTATTGGCCATAGGAATACCCTCTACACGCCAAAGCAAAGCTGTGGGTGAGTTCCCGCGGACTACAATATCATTTCTAGAATCATTAGGAGAGCTCACTCCGGCAAAGGAACTTGCCAATCTCGCCACATCATTCCTCCCTCCGGAATAGCGAGTGACTTCTTCTAAGCTGAAAGTTCTAGCTGACACTTTTGCCAATTCATTGTTGGCTTCTGATTTCTCGGCACTTCCAGAAACTACTACTTCTTTCAAAGCCTCAACTGATTCTTGCATACCCACATCAAGAATAACCTCTTTCCCTGCTGTGATAAATACATTGGGCTTTAATTGGTTCTTGTATCCTATGTATGAGAAGAGCACATCCTTTCTCCCAACAGGTACATTCTCCAATACGAACTTTCCATCAAGGTCGGTAGAAGTACCAATAATAGGATCGGTTTCCAATACGGCTACCGTCACACCTATTAAAGGAGTGCCAGATTCCTGGTCGATAACTGTACCTCTAATGGTTTGGGTTTGAGCATAAATAGAACTACTGATCAATGAAAAGAAGGCAATGACCAAGAGTCTTGAATTAAGTTTTGTGAATGGGAATTTCATGGCTGTAATTTTAAATTCGATGACAAAGGAAATCTCAATTCACAGCTCATCTCAGAGGAATAATAGTGAGACTGAAATAATCGAAAACGAAGCCGAAAAGCTCTTAATATCAGTCAAATACGGCTTCATATAGGAATATTCGGCTTCATTATGGTTTTTATCGGCTTTAATATTGTCGAAATTGGCTAGAACTGGATTGCGCTTATCTTTGGAAGGATAATTATGAAGCTGATCAAGTTAAAAGAAGTCCACGCCAGAATATTTGGCATACCCGCTTTGGGAATCTTCCTCGCTTTTGTTTTTTGCGATAAGGCAGTTCCTACTATTGCTGAGATAGTGAAGACGATCTTCATCTGTTTCATGTTCTGGCAAGGTGTTTACATGATCATCTCACACTTTCGCAAACGATTTCCAAGGATCAAACAGACCACAAGAAGATTGATATTGACTTCAATCTTTGCAAGTCTATATATCTGGATTACCGACTTGCTTTTCCGTTTCACCATAGACTACTTCTCACCTGAATTAATCTGGGATATAGAATCCTATCCGATTCACTTCCTGCAAAATCTCTTTATTTCAATATTGGTAGCAATGATCTATGAGCTCACCTATTTCTATTCTAGATGGAATCAAGCCAATCTGGAAACAGAACGTTTGAAAACAGAGCAGATCGTTACACAATTAGAATCCTTGAAGAATCAGATCTCCCCTCATTTCCTCTTCAATAGTCTGAATACTCTGGCGGCAATCATCCCCGAAGATCAAGAACAAGCAGTTCGGTTTACCGAGAAACTTTCAGAGGTATATAGATATATCTTACAATACAAGGATCAAGAATTGGTAAGCTTAGAAACTGAAGTCGATTTTATTGAATCGTATTTATTCCTTCTTCAAATTCGCTATCCTCAAAACTTGAAAGTAAGCTATGGTATCAACCCAAAACGACTCAACGATCACATTGCTCCTCTAACCCTGCAGATACTTGTTGAGAATGCAGTTAAGCATAATGTAATCTCCAAATCGGAACCATTGCACATATTGATCTACACCAATGAGAATGGAAGAGTTGTAGTAGAGAATAAACTCAATATCAAGACATTAGCCATGAACTCCACGAAGACCGGTCTCGACAACATTCGCAAACGATACCAGTATCTAAGTG
Organism: Flavobacteriales bacterium; assembly: GCA_002706365.1. Taxonomy (GTDB): domain Bacteria; phylum Bacteroidota; class Bacteroidia; order Flavobacteriales_E; family Vicingaceae; genus UBA1494. Next base: position 10,175 of record PALM01000041.1, read on the forward strand.
AAAAGTCGGTTGAGATCATACAAAACCAAAAGATGTTTCAGGTTTCTGTCCCTCTAATCCAAATCGCAGAAACTGAATCGTAACTCATGAAGGTTCTGATCATAGAAGATGAAGCCCCTGCTTTTAGAAGACTCCAAAGAATACTTGAAGATCTGGATGAAGATATTGAGATCGTAGATGTATTCGACACTGTAAAAGACAGTATTTCCTGGTTTGAAGATGGCGGTAGCGCAGACCTTATCTTTATGGATATTCAATTGGCTGATGGTTTGAGCTTTGAGATCTTTAAAAGTGTGGAGATCAAGACTCCGGTTGTCTTTACCACAGCTTATGATGAATATACGCTTAAGGCATTTGAGGTGAACAGCATCGACTATCTCTTAAAACCAATTGACAAAGAGCGCTTAAAGCAAAGTCTCGACAAATGGGATGAACTAAAACAGCTATTTAGCGGTGGCTTGGATCTCAATCGAATACTGGATCAAATAAAGCCGGAGTCAAAGAAATATCGAAAGAGATTTCTTGTGAGAATTCGGGAACAGCTAATACCAATCAAAACCGAAGAGATTGCCTATTTCTACACCGAAAATGGAGTAGTATATCTGCAAAAGCGTGATGATAGGAAGTATCCCTTAGAGCAAACTTTAGATCAGTTGGAGATGGATGTGGATCCAGATTCATTCTATCGCCTAAACCGACAGTTCCTCTGCTCAATTGATGCTTTAAAAAGTTCTCATACTTATGACAAGGGAAAGATCCTAGTTGAGCTTGCACCCAAACCTCAAGAGGTGGTTCTAGTGAGCCGAGATAAGGCCAGTCAGTTTAAAAGGTGGTTGGAAGGAAAGTGATATGGAGAACCTAGACTCTAGATTCTAGACTCTTTCATCTTATTTCACCACTTCATTCTTCACCAAGTAATTCACCATGGCCAAGCTAAAATCGACAGCTGCAGATTTCACTGAGGTCGGATTGACTAAGGATGATTGTCCACGCCAAACTAGTCGGTGTTCTTTATCCAGACCAAGATTCAAATCATGGAGTGCACCTTCAATTACATAAGTTTCATTTTCAATGTAATATCCAGGAGTGTAAACTGTTTGATATCGATTATACATATAACCATAATAAGGGTCATAGTAAGGTGGAGCACTATACACTGAACCTTGTACATATTGCTCACTCTCTTGCTTATCGATCAAACTCATAGTAATTACACCATCTATTTCATTGTCGAGCACAATTTGCTTTAATGTCTCTTTCGACTGCAAATGTGGATCGTCAATTGGCGGAAAGAAATCTACTCCGTGGTAAGCTTTGATTCCTTTATTCTTTAACGTTCTCACCGCAGTTTCCTCAAATAGGTTCCTTGTCTCCAAATTATTAGTAATTGCAACTACAACTAACTTCTTGAAGTGGTCGCCCTTAAAATCCTGTTTCTGCCAAACTACATTCAAATGTGGAGTGCAGGAGAGCAGCATAATAATTGGTGTGAGAAGGAGGTATTTTTTCATGCTTAAGTTCTTGAAGGGATAAAGATATTGTTTTAGGAGTTAAGAATACTTAGAGTTGGGGGATGGATTTAAGAATAGCCGATAGCCGTTGCGCTTCCCTTTGAGGCCGAAGGCCGGAGACCGAGCCCGGCATTGGGATTTGAAATGCCGCCGTGCAAGCCTGACGATAGGAAGGCTTCTGTGCCTAGCTCCTTCTCCGTAGTAGTTTACTACGAAGGAGAAGCGTAGCGCCTTTGTGCTGCCTCGACCAAGTCGAGGCTCCGTGGTTAAAGCGGATGGTCTTGATAGCCGATAGCCGATAGCCGATAGCCGATAGCCGATAGCCGATAGCCGAAAATGATTAATTTCTGATTTTAGATTTACCCTCACTATAGGCACTCTAGCTGCATTTTAGTGCACTCCCAACTCCACGACAATTATGATAAAACCAAAGATTTAATTGCCTCTCTTTCTTATTTTTGAAATCAAATTCCGTTTCCATGAGTCATCCCCTATTCAAGGCGCATATTGAGCGAGCAACAAGGTTTCAATTGAGAAAGCCCACACCCAACAAGCAAAACTGGGATACCTTTTACAAGCTTTCTTCAAATGAGAACTTAATGGGACCATCTCCTAGAGCGCTGAAAGCTGCTCAAGAAGCAATCCTGGGAATTCATGAATATGATTTCTACGACGATTTTGAATTTCAGGATGTCTTATCGGATTATTATAAGGGAGAGTTGAAATCCGGACAGTTCATCACGGCAAATAGCGGTGTTGAAGTGCTGGAGATCATTTGCAGAGGATTGGTGAGTGTGGGGAGCGAGTGCATTATTAGCAGCCCTACCTTTTCTCCTTACAAGAATATCATTGAACTAGAGGGTGGAAAAGTGATCGACATTCCGCTGGTGGAGCCTGATTATAGCTGGGATATTGATGGAATTCTCAATGCAGTGACTGACAAAACGGCAATGGTGTTTATTACCAATCCGAATAATCCAACCGGGACTTATGCAAATAAAGCTGAGATCGACCGATTGCTAGACAATCTACCGGAACAGGTAATCGTGGTTTATGATGAAGTCTACTATCACTTTGTGGATGCAGATGACTTCCCTTATGCTTTGGATTATGTGAAGGCAGGTCGTCCAGTCATAGGACTGCATACTTTTTCTAAGATTTACGGTCTAGCCGGATTGAGAGTCGGTTATGGCTTTACCACTCCAGAAATTGGAGAATACCTTAACAAGATCTTCAGACCCTTTAGAATTGATACGGTTTCCACTGTTGCGGCTTATGAGGCTCTAAAGGATGTAGAACATGTGAAAGCCTCTCAAGAAATGGTGTGGAAAGGCAAAAAATGGTTCTATCAAAAGTTTGAAGCAGCCGGAATCAAATACTGGCCAACTCAAGGCAATTTCGTGATGTTTGAATCGCCTATCCCTTCCTTGGAACTTACCGCTAAAATGCTAGATGAAGGCGTAATGGTTCGACCGGGCGACAATTTCGGTGCTCCCGGTAAGATTCGCCTCACCATTGGCAATGAAGCGGCGAATGAACGCTTCTGGACTGTATTTAGCGGGTTGATCTAGGATCGAGGACGCTGCGTCCGCCTTCTGGCGGAAAGACGAAGACGTATTTTGGAGTCCGAATCCCCTCTGTGACTCTCTGAGCCTTCTCTGTGTACCCCAACCAATTTGGTAGTGCGCTAAAGTGCAGCTAGAGTGCACTAGAGTTTTCTTATATTTTAATCAGATCAGCGATAATCAGCGAAATCAGCGGGAGAGAAAAAACAGTTTTATTTTCCCGCAGATCACGCAAATAATCGCAGATTTTAGATTTCAGATTTCAAATATATCCTCCACCTTACACCCAAAAATCTTCGCTAAAGTCAAGGCCAGGCTTGTCGAAGGCACATACTTCCCCAATTCAATGGCATTGATTGTCTGCCTGCTCACCCCTGCCAGTTCTGCCAGTTTCGCTTGAGTAATATTCTTCTTGGCGCGCTCTACTTTGATATGATTCTTCATGATTCCGCCAGATTTCTTTGATTACTCAGCTTCAATGCAAAGACAAAGGAGAAGATCAATAGAAAACTAAAGAGTCCCCAAATCATCGCATAGAGAAATATGCCATCGTAAAAAAGCCAATTCGCCAATAGCAAGAGTATCCCATTCCATAAATGAGCCTGACTCATAGCCTCCATTCGCAACTGATAAGAGAATTCATCCTCCTCCTTGATCTTGGCAAATGCAATGAAATAGGTTCCCAATAACATAAGTGTCAACAAAATTTCATTTGAGATATCATTTTCGATCATCTTTATAAAGAAAAATTCTCCTTTCTCTTCAACGAATAGAGAAGGGACTTTCGCTTTCCAATTGCTTTCGATCTTACTTCCTAGTATGGATGTCTCTCCAAACACCACTTCAGGATCCCTTACAAATTGAAAAATGCAGAAGGAAACAAGGATCAGACCTACGATTCTAAAAGGCCTTGGTAATAATTTGATTGTTTTCATGTCTGGTTATTTTTACCAAATGTAATGTTTATTTTACTTTTTGACAAATAAATAAGACTTTTAGCTATGTCGCAAGGGTTCTCTATGGTTCCACAAAGGTTCGCAAAGACTAATATTGAAAATCTGGACTCTGGTATACGGAATCTGGGCTTCTGACAACCATTTTCTCTTACCTCTGTTTTACTAAAATGAAAACACTAGGTTTATTTCTACTCACTTTAATAGCATTTATGATTCAAGGAGACATGCTGTACGATTTCAAATCTTCAAGTCAAAGAGATTGGATGATCGTGAATGACGGAGTAATGGGCGGACTCTCAAAAGGCAATTTAGAAATCAATAAAGAAGGCCATGCAGTTTTCAGTGGCAAAGTGTCCCTGGAGAACAATGGTGGTTTTACCTCGATCCGAAGAAATATGGACGCCATGGAAGTAGACCCTGAGTCTAGCATTCAAATTCGCTTAAAAGGAGATGGCAAACGCTTTCAGTTCAGAATCAAAGAAAGCAGCGCAAACTATTACTCCTATATTCAGTACTTCCAGACTAGCGGAGACTGGGAAACCATAGAAATTCCACTTGCCGACTTCTACCCTTCTTTTAGAGGCAGAAGGCTAGACATGGACAACTTCAAGGGTAAACAGATCGAAGAAATGTCGTTCCTGATCGCCAATTATAAGGAGGAGACATTTAGGCTTGAGATTGATTGGATCAAACTTAAATGATAAATATGAAATGTGAAATGTGAAAATTTGATTTCATTTATAATTTGCCTCAATTATCAGGAATAGCTTTCTAAGAAAAAGCCCCCTTTCATATTTCATATCTCATATCTCATATTTAGACTCTTAGAATTTCATTAATTCTTCAAATTTTGACTTCACTTTATCAGCGTTAGGAATCATCGTTTGTTCCAAGACTGAATTAAGCGGAATAGCCGGTAGGCTTTCGCTACCCATACTCATTACAGGAGCATCTAGAGAAGTGAAACATTCTTCTTGAATCATTCCTGCAAGGTTTCTGGCGAAGGAGTTTTGGATGCAGTCTTCCGTTAAGACCAGGCATCTATTGTTCTTTCTCACAGAAGCGTAAATGGTTTCCTCATCAAGTGGATTCAAGGTTCTTAGGTCTACGATCTCCACTCTATCACCAAAATCTTTGGAAGCATTCAAGGCCCAATGCACGCCCATACCATAGGTGATCACAGTGATACATTTACCATGTTCTGCTTCACTCTCATTTGAGCTTTGTACCACTCTAGCTTTACCCAATGGCAAGATATAATCCTCTGCAGGCTCAATGGTTTTAGCAGCCAATGTGCCAGGCACTTTACTCCAATACAATCCCTTATGCTCAAAGATCACCACCGGATTAGGATCGTGGTAGGCAGCTTTGATCAATCCTTTCAAGTCGGCACCATTCGATGGATAAACCACTTTAATTCCCTTGATGTTATTGATGATGGTCTCTACAGAAGATGAGTGGTATGGTCCGCCACTACCATATGCCCCAATAGGAACTCTAAGGATCATATCCGCTGTATACTTTCCATTGGTCAAATAATGCGCTCTACTCAATTCTGTAAAAAGCTGATTGATTCCCGGGAAGATATAATCGGCAAATTGCACCTCTACAATCGGCTTTAAGCCAACCGCTGCCATCCCAACTGTAGATCCAACGATAAAAGCCTCCTGAATAGGAGTATTGAACACTCGCTCATCGCCAAACTTCTGGGCCAAGGTAGCTGCTTCTCTAAATACACCACCTAGTCGGCCACCCACATCCTGACCGTAAAGCATACATTCTTTATTGTTCTTCATGAGTTCTTCAACCGCATGAAGGGCACAATCTACCATCACAACCTCTTCTCCAGCTTCCGGCTTCCGGCTTCCAGCCTCCTCTACAATTGGAGTCGGTGCATAATCATGCGTATACAGATCCTCAGGTCTTGGATCTTCTGCTTTCAAAGCCTTTTCATAGTCCTTCTCTACCTTCTTCCTAGCTTTCTTTTCGATCTCTTGCAAATCTTTATCGCTAAAGCCATTCTTCTTCATCAAGGCGATCATCTTTGGAAATGGATCGCGCTCTTTGGCTTCATCTAGGTCATCTCTATACCACTCCATTCTAACTCCGGAAGTATGGTGGTTCAATAGTGGCACTTCAGCATGCAAGAGGAAAGGTTTGCGCTCTTTGCGGATGTATTCAATGGCTTCTTCAACAGTCTCCCATGACTTTTGAAAATCAGTACCATCAATACTCTTTGCCTTTATTCCGTGGAAACCCTTTATGTACTCATAGGCATTCTGTGCTCTGGTTTCTTTGGCATTTGCCGATATATCCCATTCATTATCCTGTATCAAATAGAGGATAGGTAATTGTTTCAATGCCGCCATCTGGAATGCTTCAGCAACTTCACCTTCAGTCACAGACGCATCACCCAAAGAACAAACTGTCAGAGCTTGATCACCATCATCGATCTTTAATAATTCCTTGTACTGCATACCCATTGCGGCACCTGTTGCTGGAATGGCTTGCATACCAGTGGCCGACGATTGATGGGGGATCTTTGGCTTATCGGCATCTCTTAATGAAGGGTGAGAATAATAGGTTCTGCCACCAGAGAATGGATCATCTCTTTTGGCCATCAATTGCAACATTAGATCATAGGGTTGCATGCCAATACCCAGTAGAATACTGTCGTCTCTATAGTATGGATAAGCATAATCGCATGCTTTAAGTTGCATGGCTGTAGCCAATTGAATAGCTTCATGTCCGCGAGATGTGGCATGCACATACTTCGATACCACCTTAAAGTTCTCTTCATACACCTCTGTCATGCTCTTGGCAGTTGCCATTAACTCAAAGGCTTCTTTCAATGTATTCTTGGTCAATTTTTTCATAATACTTTCAGTCGGATAAAGGATAAAAGAAAAAGGATTAAAGTGAATTGGAATGCAAAAGGCCAATTCTTTGTCCCTCTTAAATTATTCCTCCTTATTATTTTTTAAAGAACTAGAGATTAATGCTCCTATCATTTTAGAAAGACTCATCGCCATCTTTTTCATTTCTTCCATTTCAGTATTGCTTATCATATTTTGATCCTCTGCTAAATACAGCATAGAACGCACTTCTCCACATGAACCTTTTGCAACATATAAAAAGTAAATCCATTCTTTATTACTCTTTCTCTCAAATCCCTCTGCTATATTGTTAGAAACCGATAATGCTGCTTTTAATATTTGATCCCTAAAAAAATAGCTCTTAGTATTCTTAAAACTCTTAGAAGTTCGTTTGTATAGATCCTGAGCAGCTTGCCACACTCTCAAATCCTCAAATTGTTGATGCTTTTTCACAGCTTCGATCATTAATCAAACACTCCTTAAGTTAATCCTTTCTCCTTAAACCTTGATCCTTAAACCTTAAACCATTCTATTCGAATCAAATGCCTCCATATGGTCCATGATACGGGCCAGGAAGGAACCACCTAGGTTACCATCAACTACTCTATGGTCGAAAGAAAGTGATAGGTACATCATATGACGAATTGCGATCATATCGCCGTATTCGGTTTCTACAACGGCCGGACGTTTCTTGATGGCTCCTGTAGCCAAAATGGCCACTTGTGGTTGGTTGATAATAGGCGTACCCATCAAATTCCTGAAAGTTCCCACATTACTAATGGTGAATGTTCCTCCCTGAATCTCATCCGCAGATAGCTTATTATTTCGGGCTTTATCGGTGAGTTCATTCACTTTCTTGGTAAGACCGAGTAGACTAAGCTCATTGGCTTTATGGATCACCGGTACGATGAGATTCCCCGAAGGCAATGCTGCGGCCATTCCGATGTTCATCTCATTCTTCTTGATGATCTTCTTGCCATCAACAGAGACATTTACCATAGGGTATTCTTCCAAGGCTTTGATCACGGCTTCAACAAATATTGGTGTGAAGGTGATCTTCTCTCCGTACTTCTGTTGGAAAGCCACTTTGTTCTTTTCTCTCCACTCCACGATCTTAGTCACATCCACCTCAACATAAGCAGTCACGTGCGGAGAGGTACGCTTTGATTCTACCATATGATCGGCAATCATAGCGCGCATGCGATCCATTTCAATGATTTCTTGTCCGCCGGAGAAAGATGTACCACCAGCCACAGCACCCTGTGCCGATCCAGCTACTTTTGGAGTGCCTGATCTATTCTCTAAATAGTTCAAGAAATCACTTTTTAGCACTCTGCCATTCGATCCACTTCCGTTGATACTAGCTAATTCATTAGCATCAATACCCTCCTTAGCCGCCATGCTGCGGACGAGGGGAGATAGGAAACGACCGTTTTCGTCTACACGGGGTGTAGACTTAAGACCGATAGCCGAGGACCGATAGCCGGCATTTGAATCATTGACACCGTGGCGAGTATTACTTATTTCAGATTTCTGATCTCTGATTTCTGATTTTCCAGCTTCCGGCTTCTGGTCTCCGGCTTCTAGCTTTAGCTTCGCTATAACTGTTCCTACCGGAACAACATCGTTCTCATTAAATAGAAGTTCTCCAATAACCCCTGCTTCAGGCGCCGCTACTTCAGAATCAACTTTATCTGTCGCCACTTCAAGAATAGGCTCATCTTTCTCTACCTGATCTCCAGGTTGTTTCAGCCATCTGAGGATAGTAGCTTCACTGATGCTCTCTCCTAACTTTGGAAGTTTGATCTCTATGCTTGCCATAATCAAAGAATTAGGATCCAAAGATATGAGGGACTAGAGCATATCCCTAGATAATTATTTAATCAAAGAATATTATTCTATAAATGATATATTTAGGAGATTTTATATGTATTTTTATCTAGAATTTGGCAAATAAATAGAAAATCTATCCAAATGATAAAGATCGACGAGACAGATCTGCGGATTTTAGCGCTATTGCAGAAGAATGGAAGGATTACCAATCGCGAATTATCGGAGGAACTGGGTCTATCCCCTACTCCAATCTTTGAAAGGGTGAAAAAGCTAGAGAAATCGGGGATCATAGCTCATTATTCAGCGGTATTGGATGCTTCCAAATTGGGTAAGCATCTTTATGCTTTTGCACATATCTCATTAAAAGACCATACAAAGGAAAAGGTGGCCCAATTCAGCGCAGATATCAATGAGATGGAGGAGGTACAAGAATGTCATTATGTAACTGGCGACTCCGACTTTATTCTAAAGATCCTATTAAGTAGCATGGAAGACTATCGCGACTTTATGATGAATAAGATCTTTGAGTTGCAGAATATTGCCAAGGTGGAGTCGTTCTTGTCCTTGAGTGTAGCGAAGCGGAACAATTTCATTTCATTGCAGAGCAATGAAATGAAGAGCCTAGAGTCTAGACTCTAGATTCTAGACTCTTCTATCTATTGAACAACCTAAAGGTCCTCTTTACCTTCAGCATCTCCACTTGGAGTGATATTCCAAATATTCAGCACTCTCCAAAAAGATCCACACCTTTGTGGGGTGATATCAAAGACCGACTTTTTAGCTGAACTAACAGAGCGCATTCGCAGTCAAAAAAACGACCTAGAAGAAGAATTGCAAAGCATTGATGCAGAGATTGCCAATGAAACAAAAAGCAGTGCTGGAGATAAGTTTGAAACCAGTCGAGAAATGATGAGCCAATCCAGACAAAGCATTGCCGGTAGAATAGATGTATTCAATGAGCAGCTTTATTTTCTCAGCCAAATACAAGCCAATTCTTTACTCGATAAGGTATCTTCTGGAAGCCTTGTAGAAACCAATGAAGGCTATTTCTTTTTCGGTCTGGCCTTAGGCAATCTTACCTTTAAGAAGAAGCAAGTCATTGCCCTTTCTTTTCAATCTCCACTAGGGAAGGCTTTTCTCAATAAGCAAGTAGGAGATCAGGTCGAATTTCGTGGACGAACTTTTATTGTCCTGAATTGCCTTTAAATGGAGGAAGAATCAATCTTAGTGATGCTGTACCGCAGAGTATCTCTGAGTATTCTCAGAGTTTCGCGGGGTATTACTCTGAGAAACACTGTGTAACCTACCTATCGGCAGGCAGGCTCCGTGGTATAGCCCAACAGTTACTGTTTGATCAACTTATAAGTCCTTTCATTTCCACTTTCATCTCGGATCGACACAAAATACATCCCATCCGCATCAGGCAATTCAAGCTGATTCTGATTTGCAGCCAAACGACCTACTTTCATCAACTTGCCTTGGATATTGAAGATCTGAAAATCGACTGATTCATTTAATCCTTCAATAAAGACCAGTCCATTAGATGGGTTTGGATATAGATTCAATTGAGAAAAAGCATTTAGTCTTTCATCCAGAGAGGTACTCACATTCGGACAATTGACTGAATCTGGCAAGACCGTAATGGCAACAACTTTGGTTACTTCAGCTGGAACCGGACAGTGATCATCTGATGCTTTAATATAGAAATAGTGAGTTCTAGCTTTACCGTTTGAATTTAGGTCGTCACAATCTGTCTGCCAGCTTATAAAAGAGTTCCAGCTAGCCAAAGCTGAATAGTAATAGACCTGTCTATTTTGATAGAAGCTTGGAGCAGCTATTAAAGAAGCGCAAAGGGTATCTGATGGCTCCGGACATAGAGCATTGTTTGAATAAACACTAGACAATTTCTGTCCTGAAAGTTCGATCCTGATATTCTGGAACTGACCATTAAAGGTATTGGTATCTAATACGGATAGATTCATAATGACTGAATTTCCAGCAATTACTGTATCACTGAAATTCTGGATAGTTCCACCTACATGGGAGAAAGGTGGGCGAATTGTAGGAGCTGAATTGGAGACTAGATTTGGCAGGTCTGGACAATCAAAGATCAATAATGGTCGTTCATGACTAACCTTAGCCAGCAAAACACCCTCACGATAAGTCTCTGCAGTATATTTAACAAAAAAAGCATTACTAGGCGGAAGCGGGGAACTTCCCCAGCTATTGGCTTTGAAAGTCACTAATCCACTTCTTGGATCATAATTCAGAGGCTGATTTCCGGCAGCTTGATTCGTATCAGGAAGCGGATTGGTATAACTATAACCAGTCTTGAAACTAACAGTTTGATAAATTCCGGGAGAAACTTGTCTGAGTGGCTGGTCAAGATAGTATACGATTGAATCACCATCCGAGTCGATCACCGCTTCCGAGTATTCTGCTAATCTATCTTTACAAAATGCATTTTCTGAAACTTCGGGGAATTTGGGTGAATTGTCAATGCATTGATTCAGCGCTACACTGGCTGAATCTTTATACATTACTGCTCGCAAGGCCAAGTTATTGCTTGAGAAATTCTCCCCTCCTGTTGCATCAAACAATACATGACTGAATACCCATCCACTGGAAGGAGGCAAACCATTCAATTCAAGGGTATCACTTTGATAGAAATAAGTGATATAGCTCCCATAGAATCCGGGAGGATTAGATGACGCATTGCAGTCTATGACTAAGGTGCCACGACTACAAAGTGGGTCGAATACTCCGCTGTTGTAGGACAACCATTTGCTTGAATCTGGACGAAGGGTGATGGTAGAAAATGAAATGTTCTGATCATTTCTTGGCAGCGGATTTCCCGTAATTGATAAACTAAGTGGAGTATATGACCAAGTAAGTGAATTACAAGCGATATATCTTTTCAAAAAGAAGACGTATTTCCCATTATGACATTCCCAATGTATACTTCCACCATAAGCTGCATGACTAGCATTGGCATTATTAGGAATGATAAGGAATGAAGATAAAAGAAAGACGAAGAAAAGTAGAGGTCTCATTGCTTGGTTTAGAAATATTCAAATATATCTTTATGACGAGAAGATTTGAAAAAGTTGCCTTTTGCCTCGACAGAGTCGAGGCAGTCCGATAGCCGATAGCCGTCCCTCGATACAATCCCGATAAATCGGGATCACTCGGGAACCAAATCCAGAGTTTCCGATGTTTTCTTTGAAGCGCTAGCGCGGACATGCTGTCCGTGCGTTGGTGTTTATTTTCTAGTAAAGGATTTCAGATCAGTGACCAAAAAATTACTGCTTGATCAGCTTG
>PALM01000042.1 GCA_002706365.1 Flavobacteriales bacterium
ACCAAAAAATTGATGAGTTTCAAAAAATGTTAAAAGGATTCAAAAGCAATCTAGGCTCTGTCTAGACTCTAGGTTCTAGGATCTAGGTTCTCATTAAAACGGATTCGTCGCATGCACACTCAACTCCGGAATATACCCTCGATCATCCATCTCTAATGCAGCAACCACCGCATGGGCGATCTCATGAGGAGTTAGCTTGTTGTCTTCCAGGTCTCGCTCTTTTCGCTCGGGCTGATTGAAAGCCGTTGGTACGTATGAAGGATTGATATTGAAGACACGAATGTTATCCCTTCTCAATTCCGCTTGCCAACTCATACTCAAGCCTCTTAAGGCGAACTTAGAAGAGCTGTAAATACTTCCACCTTCATAGCCTTTTAGCGCTGCAGTTGAGGCAATATTCACAATATTTCCGCTTTTCTGTTTGCGAAAGATCTTCGCCGCCTCTTTGGCCATACGAACTGCGCCAAAAACATTCACATTATACAGCTCGATCATATCATCTACATCCAATTCATCGATGGTATCTCTTCTGGTGCCAATACCGGCATTATTGATCATCACATCTAGACCTCCCAGTTTTTCTTCGCAATACTCATAGGTAGCATCAACATCTTCTTGCATGCTTACATCAGCTTGAAATGGAATAGCGCCTAATTCGGTGGCGACTTCTAAAAGCTTTTCTTCATCTCTGCCGGTCATTAAAACCTTTGCTCCTTTTTCAATCAGTAATTCAGCCATCGCTTTGCCCAAACCGGATGATCCTCCGGTCAATAATACCTTTGCTCCTTTTAGATTCATATCAACTGTCTTATTTAATTTGATTCTTTTTTGTCAATGGAAAGTTAAAAAATGATGATTGGAATCCCTAAGGAATTAAGTCTAGTGTAGTTTCGCACCGCAGGATTTGTAATCCTGCGGAAATGCTACTTAAGGTCAGAAACGGCCACGCAGGATCAGACCTGCCCGCCGGTTTCTCAGCTTTTCGAAAATGCTTCCGCAATTACAAATGGTTAAGAGGCGAATGGCAGGCGGGGGTCCTGCGATGCAAGATTGAGTCCTTTTTCTTTTCTCTTTATTCTTTGTTCTATTCCTGCAGTTTTATTTCATACTTAGAGAACTTAAAACCTCATAAAGAAGAAAATGAAACTCTAAATTTGCTCCCCATGGATCAATACCTCAGTTTCGCACTACTCTGCCTTACATCATTCTTCACATTGATGAATCCATTAGGCATTATGCCTGTCTTTATGTCGATGACCGCCTCTTTGAGCCCTGTTGAAAGAAGAAATACAGCGAAAAGAGCAGTTATAGTGGCATTCATCACCTTAATTGCCTTTGCATTCTCAGGTCAACTACTTTTCAAGTTTTTCGGAATATCTGTGGATAGCTTCCGAATGGTTGGAGGAATCATCTTCTTTATGATGGGTTATGATATGCTTCAAGCGAGATTATCTAAAGTAAAGTTGAGTAAGTCAGCGGCCAAGAAAGAATATATCAGTGATATTTCAATCACTCCATTGGCAATTCCAATGATCTGCGGACCGGGAGCCATTACCAACTCTATAGTACTTATGGCGGATTCTGAAACACCAATACAAAAAGCCATTTTAATTGGCAGTATCATTTTGGTCTTGTTAACAACCTTCCTTGTACTCTGGGGATCTTCTCCAATCAGCAAATGGCTTGGGGAGACCGGGAATAAAGTGATGATGAGATTAATGGGATTGATCGTAATGGTTATAGCAGTTGAATTCTTCTTCTCGGGCTTAAAGCCTATTTTACTCGATATTTTGTCTGAAGCTAGCCAAAGGTGAAAAAGGTACTTCTAGGAATACTAATCCTCATTCTGGTATTCATTGCCTACAATTTCAATTCTGTGACCTACGGATTAAAACAGGCTTATGGACAATTGAGAATTCTTACTAAAGCTCAAAGCCTGGAATCATATCTGGAAGAAAATCAGCTTAGCGAAAATCAAAAGAAGAAAATTGAATTCATCAAATATGTGAAGGATTATGCAGTAGATAGCCTAGGTCTAGAACCAAGCAGCTCTTATGAAAAGATCTATGATCAAAAGGGAAAACCAATCTTATGGATGGTAACTGCTAGTCCAACTTTCGAACTAAAGGCATATGAATGGTCATTTCCTATAGCGGGAAAGTTCTCTTATAAAGGCTTCTTCGATTATCTAGCTTCTTTGCAAGAAAGAGAAGATATGGAAGCCAAAGGATATGATGTGGAGATAGATGAAGTAAGCGCTTGGTCAACTCTTGGATGGTTTAGTGACCCCATCCTTAGTTCTATGTTGGAGAAAGATAGTTCCAGATTGGCCAATCTCATCATTCATGAATTGTTTCACGGTACCGTATATCTGAAAGATTCAGTAGAACTGAATGAAAACCTAGCCTCATTCGTTGGCAGAAAGGGAGCAGAACGCCTGTTTTATTCTATTGGAGATACAGCACTAATGAATTCTGTAAAAGAAAAAAGAGCAAAAAGAGAGAAAATTGGAGAGCTCATTAGGAAGTCGGCTCATCAACTAGACTCGCTCTATAAGAGCTTTGATGAGGACTTAAGCAGGGAGCGCAAGTTGAGAAAGAAAAGAGAAATGATTGAAGAGATAAGGTGGAAAGTTGCCGCATTATTGGCAGGCCAAGACCTTACTGAAGCTGAACGATACTATCTGGAATTTAATCCCAATAATGCCTATTTTACAGGCTATTTAACCTATCGCTCCAAGGGCGATCAATTTGAAAAAGAACTGCAAGAGCAATTCAATGGCGACATTGTGAAGTTCATTGCACACTACAAGAATCAATAGGCAAGCATGGAAAAGAAGATCACTGAATCCGAATCTAAATACGATGAGTTGGAAAAGATGTCGGTAGACACCATCTTAGAAAGCATCAACAAAGAAGATAAGATCGTACCCTATGCAATTGAGCCTGTAATTCCCAAAATCGCAGCCATTATTCCCATCATCGTAAAGAAACTTCAGGATGGTGGAAGGTTGATCTATCTTGGTGCTGGAACAAGTGGTAGATTGGGTATTGTAGACGCCTCTGAATGCCCTCCTACCTTTGGTGTAAGCCACGACCTGGTCATTGGTATTATGGCAGGAGGAGATCAGGCTATTCGAAAAGCTGTAGAATTTGCAGAGGATGATGAATTACAGGGATGGAAAGACCTGGAAGATTTACATGTTAGCGAAGCCGACTTCGTTATTGGAATTGCTGCTTCGGGAACCACCCCATATGTGGTAGGCGCATTGCAGAAGTGTAGAGAAAATGGTATTCAGACCGCATGCATTACCTGCAATGAGGGTAGTCCGTTGGCAAAACAGACCGATCATCCAATTGAAGTTATTGTAGGACCGGAATTCGTAACCGGAAGTACGCGTATGAAGGCGGGAACTGCACAGAAATTGGTGTTGAACATGATCTCTACAGCAACAATGGTAAGGTTGGGAAGAGTGAAAGGCAACAGAATGGTGGATATGCAATTGAGCAACCACAAGCTTGTTAAAAGAGGAATCCAAATGTTAGTTGAAGAGCTGAATATCAGCTATGAAGAAGCTAGAGAATTGTTGAAGAAATATGGCAGCGTTCGATCGGCAATCAGGCATTACTGATTACCTTTGAAATTGAATGCACACCATTGAGCCACACTACAGTTGGAGAGATTACTATATCGCTTCGGAAGATGAGCGCTCACCTTTCTACGGCCGTATTTACAGTGAATTCGAATTTACTCATGCCATCTACGATCACTGCATTCACCCTCAATGGGATGAGATCGAATCCCCTACCCTTTTCATTAAGATACTAATGGCCGATTATGATGAAGGTTATGCCATTATTGAGATGATCGGCGAGTGGAACGATCTGCTCTACAATGATATCATGTTCTTCAAGCGTAATATCATTGACGAATTGATCGCTGAAGGTATTAACAAGTTCATTCTTATTGGAGAGAACATCTTCAATTTCCACTATTCAGATGATTCATACTACGAAGAGTGGTTCGATGATGTAGAAGATGGCTGGATCGCCTTTTTGAATTTCAGGGATCATGTGCTGGCCGATATGCAAGCGGCCAATATCGATTCTTATATCGCTTCAGGTGGACAGCTAAACGACCTCAACTGGCGCACCTATACTCCTCAAAACATGTACGAGAAAGTTGAAGGGATGATGACCTTGAGATTGGGAGTTTAGTTGAAAAAGAGCCTAGAATCGAGAGTCTAGAACCTAGACATTCTAAGTAAAGAATAATTATTACACTTCAAATTTACGAGAGCTGCTGAAGAGAATAAAGTTTTCATCAGAAAAAGGAATTTCTAGCTGTTCCACAAAGTTTCACTAAGGCGCTTTGCGCTCTCGGAGGTTCACAAAGTTTTTATTCATTCTATCCTAGTGAACCATTGTGAAGCCTTAGCGAACCCTAGTGCTATAGCTTGAAAAAGTTTGGACATTTTGCTTTCGACAATCGGCCAATAAATTACAAAGCACGGCATTAATCACAATTGCCACAGACCTTTCCTGCTTGAATTATACTTAACAATTCTACCGCCTCATCCTTTTCACAAACCTTCCAGATCAGAACATACTGCTCTTCTTCATATTCGCTTCGCAGTCTATAGACTGGACAAGGCTTTTTTCGCGGACTACTTTCTGAAAAATCCACTGATGCAGATTCTTGGATAGAGAATAACATTGAACTATCGACTTCTAGGCATTTGAGCTGACAAATAGCTCGTTCAGAATAAGATTGAGCGGAACTATCGATAGCCATCATCACCCTTCCTTCGGGAGTCCATGATGTCCAGTCTCTCTGTCCAAAGAATATGAATACAAGCAGAAGGCCTAAGCCTACACCTAATAAGTAAAGTCGGAAGCGTCTCCAGAAAGTCATTGTTTAATGTTGAATGAGTGAATTGTGAATGTGTGAATGTTAAAAGTTCGGAGCTTGGAGTATGGCTGTTGATTTAGTTTCGAATCTCTTAATCCTTAGTCTTTAATCTTTAGTCCATAGCCCTAACATGCTTAAAACTCTAAATAGCAGCTAATAACAAATCTAGATCCTTATAAGGCAGTTTAAAATTCTCAGCCAAATACTTGTTCGTTAGCATTCCTCTGTATAGATAAATTCCTGAACGAACCGACATCATCTCTTTGATACAATGGTCTACTCCTCCTCCATCTCCCAATTGAAGGATAACCGGTGCAAAGATATTGCTCAGCACATAGGATGCCGTTCTAGCTGCACGAGAAGGAATATTGGGCACACAATAGTGAGTGATACCATATTTTTGATAGGTAGGATCTGAATGATTCGTCATTTTTGAAGTCTCAAAACAGCCCCCTTGATCAATACTCACATCCACGATCACCGAGCCTTCCTGCATCTTCTTCACCATTTCTTCGGTCACGATCACCGGCGACCTTCCGGTTTCAGATCTGATCGCTCCAATAGCTACATCTGCATTGATCAATGCCTGCTCTAAGACCTTTGGTTGGAAAGTTGAAGTGTAAACTCTGCAGCCAACACCATCTTGCAAACGTCGCAATTTTGATGTGTTGTTACTGAAAACCTTTACACTGGCTCCCAATCCCAGAGCTGCTCTGGCGGCAAATTCAGCCACTGCACCTGCACCTATGATCACCACTTCTGTAGGTTTCACTCCTGAGATCCCGCCAAGCATCATACCTTGACCATCATTCACATTACTGAGATACT
Organism: Flavobacteriales bacterium; assembly: GCA_002706365.1. Taxonomy (GTDB): domain Bacteria; phylum Bacteroidota; class Bacteroidia; order Flavobacteriales_E; family Vicingaceae; genus UBA1494. Next base: position 5,740 of record PALM01000042.1, read on the forward strand.
CAGCTGCAATCAGAATGGCTGTGTTTCCGGCTATCTCGCTCATTGCACGGATCACCGGTAACCTTCCGTTATCATCTTGAATAAAATCATAGGCTATGGCGGTAATCTTCTTATCGATCAATTTCTGGAGGAAATTCTTAGGCTGAACCGGTAATTGCAAGGCAGAGATCAAGGTTTGTCCGCGCTTTAGCAGCTCGATCTCATCATAGGAAAGCGGCTCCACTTTGAGAATAATATCCGCTCTATAAACCTCTTCAGCAGAATAAACTACTTGGGCTCCAGCCTCGCTGTAGTCATTGTCGCTAAAATTTGCCTTTTCACCTGCCTTACTTTCAATATAGACTTCGTGGCCATTATTCACCAATACTTCTACATCATTGGGAACTAAAGGCACGCGCTTTTCTTGTAGGGAGGTTTCTTTGGGAATCCCAATAAAGAGGTTGCTCTTCTTCTTTTTGACTTCGGCCAACTCCTCTTGAGGGAGCATCTTTGTGGCCGAACGGGCCAGGGACTTAACTACATCATCCGACATTAGTTCTGCTTGCTTATGTTAACAATTCGCTGCTCTCCAACCACCTTGATCTCTACAATCAGATGATCGCCATCAATCAGCTCTTCTGCAATTTCAGGCCATTCGATCAAGCACCAATTGCCACTATCGAGGTATTCCTCGAAGCCAATGTCTAAAGCTTCTTCCAGACTTTCCAAACGATAGAGGTCAAAGTGGTAGATCTTTTCTCCCTCTTTGTTCTCATATTGATTTACAAGAGAAAAAGTGGGAGATGTTACCTCTTCATTTACATTTAGAAAGTTACAAATATTTTTGATTAGAGTGGTTTTCCCACTTCCCAAATCCCCTTTGAAGAGTAGAATTTTGGCTGGTTTTGCTAAGTCGATCACTTCTTTGGCTAGCTGCGGCAGCTCGCTCAAATGGCTCACTTCAATGGAAGCAGTCGGCATGTCTATACTATTTTGGTGAAAGATGCACCAAAGGTACGATCATCTCTTCCATTGAAATACCACCATGCTGGAAGGTATTGCGGTAATAATTGACATAGTAATTGTAATTATTCGGATAGGCGAAGAAATCCGCACCTCTAGCGAAAATGTACGACTGGCTCACATTTACTTTGGGCAAGAAAGCCTTTCCCGGTTCATGGATCGCAAAGACATCTTCATCATCATATCCCAAATTCTTTCCTTGCTTATAGCGCAAGTTAGTATTCACCGTCTTATCGCCAACAACCTTGATCGGCTCTGTAACCTTAATGGATCCATGATCCGTAGTGATGATCACCTTCCCTTTTTTAGCTGCAATCTCTTTCAGCGCATCTTTTAATGGTGAATGTTCAAACCAGGAAAGGGTAAGAGATCTATAGGCCGACTCATCCTCTGCCAATTCCTTGATGATATCCGTATCTGTGCGGGCATGCGAAAGCATATCAATGAAGTTATAGACAATCACATTGAATGCATTATTCATTTGATTGCTGATGTCGCCCACCACTTTTCTTCCGTAATTCGGATTGAGCACCTTATTGTATGCAAAACGAGTTTCCTTGCCCAAACGCTTTAGCTGATTGGCAATCAACTCCTCTTCGTGAAGGTTCTTACCTCCATCATCTTCATCATTCAGCCATAATTTAGGATAGAGCTTTTCTATATCTGAAGGCAGGAGTCCGGCAAAAAAGGAATTTCTTGCATACTGAGTAGTGGTTGGGAGAATACTGAGATAGGTCGATTCTTTCTCAACCCAGAAGATCTCCTCAATTTGCGGTTTGATCAATTGCCACTGATCCAATCTAAGGTTATCGATCACGATCAGGAAAGTTGTCCCCTGAGGCTTGATGTGTTCCGCTACCTCTTCTTTGAAGGCATTATGCGACATCAATGGTGCTTCACTCTCTTGATGCAGCCAATCGATATAATTATCTTCTATGAATCTAGAGAAGAGATTGTTTGCCTCTTCTTTCTGATTGTTCAGGATCTCCGACATACCGGTATTTTCTGAACGCTCCAGTTCAAGCTCCCAATAGATCAATTTCTTATAAACCTCTTCCCAATCCTCAAAGCTCATTTGATTGTGAAGGCTCATTCCAATATTCCTGAATTCCTGCTGGTAAGCCATCGTGGTCTTCTCACTTTGGATCCTTGCAGTATCCAAATGCTTTTTCAAGGTGAGCAAGATTTGATTTGGATTTACCGGCTTGATCAAATAATCAGAGATCTTAGCGCCTATAGCATCCTCCATGATCGATTCTTCTTCACTTTTGGTGATCATGATCACGGGTAGGCTCGGCGAGCTACTTTTTATGCTGTTAAGCGTTTCCAAGCCAGAAAGACCTGGCATATTCTCATCTAGGAAAACAATATCAAAGCGAGATTCTGAAATATGATCCAATGCCTCACTCCCAGAAGTTGCAGAAACAACCTCATAACCTTTATCTTCAAGAAAAATGATATGCGGCTTTAGCAAATCTATTTCGTCATCAGCCCACAGTATTCTTATTTTCGTCATTTAAATCTCTCGCTTTTGAATTGGGATTCGAAGGTAAGGCATTAATAATGCGCTTTCCTGCCTATCTTTCATAAAATTACTTAAATCGAAAATTGAACAGCTCCGATTACAATAAGAAAAAGCTAATTAACGATCCAGTTTACGGCTTTATTTCCCTTCCCTTTGATATTGTCTTTGATATTATTGAGCATCCCTACTTTCAGCGATTGAGAAGGATCAAGCAATTGGGATTGACACATTTAGTTTATCCTGGTGCTCTGCATACTAGATTTCACCACGCATTGGGCGCCATGCATTTAGCAACGATGGCTATTGATGTGATCTGTTCAAAAGGCCATGAGATCACCAAAGATGAAGCAAAGGCCGTTTGCATAGGACTGCTGCTTCACGATATTGGTCATGGTCCATTTTCTCACGCTTTGGAATACAGCATAAGCAAGAATGTAACCCATGAGCAGATCTCGGCTCTTTTTATGGAATCACTGAACAAGGAATTCAATGGGGAATTGGATCTTGCAATTCGCATTTTTAGAAATGAATATCACAAGCCTTTCTTGCATCAACTGATCTCTTCTCAGCTAGATATGGATCGACTGGATTACCTTAAGAGAGATAGCTTTTTTACCGGTGTTTCAGAAGGAGTGGTGAATTCGGATAGGATCATTTCAATGTTGAATGTAAAAGATGGGCACCTCTGTGTGGAAGCCAAGGGTATTTATTCCATCGAGAAATTCATCATCGCTCGCAGGTTAATGTACTGGCAAGTTTATTTGCATAAAACAGTGCTTTCTGCTGAAAATTTGATCGTAAATATTCTAAAACGAGCTAAAGAATTAGTTGAAAAGGGTGTTGAAGTCCCGGCATCAAAACCACTTGCCTACTTTTTGAATGGCAAGATCGATGCACAGACTTTTGACGATGACCCAAAAGCCTTGGTCTATTTCTCTGAATTGGATGATTTTGATATAACAGCGGCGATAAAGCAGTGGAAAGATCATGAAGATCGAGTTTTAGCTGCACTTTGCGGTTCTATGTTGGATCGAAAATTATACAGCATAAAGATCAACGATAAAGCACCGGAAAAAGAGCTGTTGCTTGAAGAACAAGAACATTTGAGGAAGGTAATTTCACTTACTGATGAAGAGATGAAATATTTTGTCTTTTCAGGGGCTATTGCTAACAATGCATACAATCCAGAAATGGACAAGATCAACCTGATCTACCGCAATGGAGAATTGAAAGATATCGCGAATGCATCCGATCAGCTAAACATCAGGGTTCTATCTGAAGAAGTAAAAAAACATTTCTACTGTTTACCTAAACAAGGTATGGTTGAAAAGTTAAAAAAATAGCCGACTTCTGTGGCTTCAAATAATTCTTATTTTTGAGCCATGAAATTTACGGCCCTTCAAATCTCTGAAATACTTGATGGTACTATAGAAGGCGACCCTGAATCAAGTGTTTCTGAAGTGGCAAAAATCGAAGAAGGTAAAAACGGTTCGATTTCATTCCTTGCCAACCCTAAATACAGTGAGTATTTATACAGCACCAATGCGACTATTGTAATACTCAATCGCGACTTCAAACTCGACCGCTCGATCCCTAAGACGCTAACCCTTATCCGAGTAGATGATGCATACTCATCTTTCGGCCAATTACTTGATATGTACAATCAAGTGAAGAACAATCAAGTTGGTATCGCGAAATCTGCAGTAATCGCAGAATCTGCTAGCATTGGAGAGGAAGTATATATCGGGGCAAATGTGGTGATTGGCGAAAATGTGAAGATCGGCAAGGGTGTAAAGATCCATCCGCAAAACTTTGTAGGAGATAATGTTGAGATTGGAGAAGGCAGTTTGATCTATTCCGGCTGTCAGCTTTATTCGGAAACCAAAATTGGCAAACACTGTGTAATTCACGCAGGTGTGGTGCTTGGCGCCGATGGTTTTGGCTTTGCTCCAAATGAAGAGAACAACTACAAGAAAGTAGCTCAAATTGGGAATGTGATCATTGAAGACCATGTGGAAATTGGAGCGAATTCTTGTGTAGATAGAGCTACATTGGGATCCACCATTGTGCGAAAAGGAGTGAAGTTGGACAACCTCATTCAATTGGCACACAATGTAGAGATCGGAGAGAATACGGTGATCGCCGCTCAAACTGGAGTTGCCGGATCAACTAAGATCGGTAAGAATTGTATGATAGGCGGACAAGTTGGTATCGTAGGGCATATTCGCATTGCCGATGGAGTAAAAATTGCCGCTCAAAGTGGGATTGCCAATTCAATAGAAGAAGAAAACAGCATAGTTCAAGGATCTCCAGCAATTCCAATTGGAGAGTTTAAGAGATCATATGTTATGTTCCGAAAGCTTCCTGCCCTGAACAGCACAATCAACAGCTTAAAGAAAGCATTAGACCAAATCAAAACTTCTGTCTCAGAATAAGATGAGTACGAAACAAAAGACCATTGCCAAAGAAATAAGTCTCAGTGGAGTAGGCCTTCATACAGGTGAAAAAGCCACTGTAACTTTTAAAGCCGCTGATGTAAATCACGGCTATGTTTTTAAAAGAACCGACCTAGATGGTCAGCCTACCATTAAAGCAGACGCAGATCTTGTTGTAGACACTTCAAGAGGAACCACCATTGAGCAAAATGGCGGAAGAGTGCATACAACTGAGCACTTACTAGCTGCAGCTTATGGTTTGGAGATCGATAACCTATTGATCGAGATCGACGGACCGGAAGTACCAATCCTCGACGGAAGTTCACACTTCTTTGTGCAAGCATTGAAAGATGCCGGCATAGTAGATCAAGATGCCGAGAAGAATTATTTTGAGATTACCGATAACCTCACCTATGAAGATTTGGATCGTCAGACAGAAATGTTGGCAGTCCCACAGGATGAGTTCAGATTAACCGTAATGGTTGACTACAATTCTAAGGTATTGGGTACACAACATGCTCATATGTATCATTTGGGAGAGTTCGAAAGCGATATTTCCAAATGTAGAACATTTGTATTCCTAAGAGAATTGGAGTATCTAGCCAAGAACAATCTGATCAAAGGAGGAGACTTAGACAATGCTATAGTTCTAGTAGATACTGTGCTTCCTCAAGAGAAATTAGATGAATTAGCAGAGCTACTCAACAAACCTAAAGTTGAAGTTAAAGGAGTTGGAGTGCTCAATAATGTGGATCTCCACTTCCAGAATGAGCCTGCTCGTCATAAACTACTTGATATTGTAGGTGATCTAGCTTTAGTTGGAAGACCGATCAAAGGGCATATTCTAGCAGCTCGTCCCGGACATAAAGGCAATGTTGATTTCGCCAAGATCATTAAGGCAGAGATCAAGAAGAGAGAAAAGGCAGTGCCTAAGTTCGATCTCAATGCTGAAGCAATTCACGATATCAATGATATAGAGAAGATCCTTCCGCACAGATATCCAATGTTATTGGTTGATAAGATCATTGAATTGAGTGATACGCATGTGGTTGGAGTGAAGAACGTAACCATGAATGAGCAATTCTTCCAAGGACACTTCCCGGGAGCGCCGGTAATGCCTGGAGTATTGCAAATTGAAGCTATGGCTCAAACTGGTGGCATATTGGCATTGAACACTGTAGAAGACCCTGAGAATTACCTCACCTATTTCTTGAAGATCGATAAAGTGAAGTTCAAACAGAAGGTTGTTCCGGGAGATACGCTTATCTTTAGATTGGATCTAACCGAACCAATTCGTCGAGGCATAGTGAATATGAGTGCTAAAGCCTATGTAGGCGACAAAGTGGTAGCCGAAGGTGAATTGATGGCACAAATCGTAAAAGAAAAATAGCAGAATGGAGAATGCATTTGTACATGAACAGGCTAAAATTGGCCAAAACGTTAGCATTGAACCATTCAGTTATATTGCAGCTGATGTAGAAATTGGCGATGGAACTTGGATCGGACCAAATGTGACCATTATGGATGGTTCGAGAATTGGAAAGAACTGTCGCATCTTCCCAGGAGCAGTGATCTCTGCAATACCTCAAGACCTTAAATTCGATGGTGAGAAAACCACTGTTGAGATAGGAGACAATACAACCATCAGAGAGTGTGTTACCATCAACAGAGGTACAAAGGATAGAAATACCACTAAAGTGGGTTCAAACTGTCTTTTAATGGCCTATGTGCACTTGGCACATGATGTAGTTGTGGGAAACAATGTAATTCTCGCAAATACAGCCAATATTGCCGGACATGTAACCATTGAAGATTTTGCAATCCTCGAAGGAGTAGTTGCCGTGCAACAATTTGTAACCATTGGTGCACATACTTTCATTGCCGGAGGGTCTTTGGTGAGAAAGAACGTTCCTCCATTCGTTAAAGCAGCACGTGAGCCTCTTACCTATGCAGGTATTAATGCCATTGGACTCAGAAGAAGAGGATTTGATCCCAAGATAATCGCTCAGATAGAAGATATCTACCGAATCATCTTTGTGAAAGGTGGTAAAGTGAGTTCTGCTATTGAAGAGATCAAGGCTGAAATTCCAGATTCAGCTGAAAAGAAACAAATCATTGATTTTATTGAAGCTTCAGAAAAGGGCATAATCAGAGGCCCACTGAGCTAATCTATCCATGCAAATCACGCTTCACGATATAGGCAAACGCTTTGGCAAGCATTGGCTTTTCAAAGGCATATCTGCCGAATTCAAAAGTGGAGATCGCATTGGCATTACCGGAATCAATGGAAGCGGTAAATCCACCTTCCTGCAAATAGCAGCTGGTATAAGCATCCCCTCTGAAGGTAAAGTAGAATACGATGGAGAAAAGCTCAAATCGGCCGATGATCTCGCTGGTCAATTGGCAATGATCTCTCCATATATGGATGTACCGGAGCAGCTTAAGTTAGAGGAACTCTATCATTTCCACTCTCGCTTTATCCCTATGAGCGCCGAGATGGATCTTGAAAAATTCACCGAGATCACTTTATTGAAAGGTAAAGAGTCACATTTGGTCAAGTCGTTCTCTTCCGGAATGAAGCAGCGACTAAAACTGGGCTTGGCTTTCCTATCAAAAGCTAGAATATTGATGTTGGATGAACCCTGCTCTAACCTAGACGAGGCGGGAAAATCCCTTTACAAAGAATTGCTAATGGATTACAGCAATGACCGCTTGATCCTTATTGCTTCCAATGAAGCGGAAACCGAATTATTGAACACAACACAAAGAATTGATCTAATGGACTACAAAGTCGGCACCTAGATTCAATGGCATAAAGCTTATCTTTGATAAATATGAGAAGGCATTCAGAAGGAATGCCATTAAAAAATACCCTTTAGAACTTAGAATAGAACATGGCAACAACAGCAGACTTTAAAAACGGACTATGTATGAATTTCAATAATGATCTTTATCAGATCATCGAATTCCAGCATGTAAAACCAGGTAAGGGTCCGGCATTCGTAAGAACGAAATTAAAGAGTCTCACATCGGGAAAGATCATCGACAATACCTTCAATTCAGGTGTAAAGATCGATCCGGTTAGAATTGAGAATAGAACATATCAGTATTTGTACAATGACGATAGTGGATACCACTTTATGAATACTGAGAATTACGAGCAGACATTTCTTCCAGAAGCAATGATCAGTGCACCACAATTCTTAAAAGAAGGAGATAAGGTTGATATTCTTTTTCACGCTGAAGAAGAAAGAGCATTATCATGCGACCTTCCTCCATTCGTTGAGATGGAAGTAACCTATACTGAACCTGGAATCAAAGGCGACACAGCTACAAATGCTACAAAACCTGCAAAGATCGAAACTGGCGCAGAAGTTAGAGTTCCTCTTTTTATCAATGAGGGGGATCGCATAAAGATCGATACCAGAACAGGTGCATACTCAGAGCGACTTAAATCTTAAGTGCAGAGGATAAATGAAGTTTGATAAGCGCTATAAGCTAGATGAATTTGCCAAGGAACTTGGCTTGTCTTTCAAAGGAAACGCAAATGCCGAAATCTCTGGAATCAATGAGATCCATAGAGTTGAGGAAGGGGATATTGTTTTTGTTGATCATCCAAAATACTATCAAAAAGCGCTGAATTCAGCGGCCACTGTAGTGCTGATAAACAAAGATGATGTTGAGATCCCAGAGGGAAAAGGAATCATTATTCACGATGACCCCTTCAGCCTCTTCAATAAAATACTTCGAAGTCATTCTCCTGTAGAATTCCCTTCCACAAGCAAGACCGCTGCAGATTTCCCAAATTGTCAGATCCACCCTACTGCTTTTATAGATAAGTGGGTAGAGATTGGAGAAGGCAGTAAGATCTACCCTGGAGTGCATATACTAGGAAAAGTGAAGATCGGAAAGAATGTAATTATCCAATCAGGCACAGTTATAGGCTCTGATGGCTTCTATTACAAGAAAAGAGAGAAGACCTTTGATAGATTGGGTTCAGAAGGCTCGGTGGAGATAGAAGATGGAGCTGAGATTGGTGCAAATTGCACCATAGATCGCGGAGTAACTGCAGTTACCAAGATTGGAAGGAATACGGTCTTGGACAATATGGTTCAAGTGGGTCACGATACCGTAATTGGAGCACAATGTCTAATTGCTGCACAATGTGGTATTGCCGGCTGTACAACTCTTGAAGACAAGGTTACCCTTTGGGGACAGGTTGGTGTGAGTAGCGGACTCACTATTGGCGAAGGAGCAGTGGTTCACGCCACCAGTGGTGTAGATAAGAATTTAGAGCCAGGAAAGGTATATTTTGGTGCTCCGGCGAGAGAAAGCAGAGAAAAACTCAAGGAAATGGCGACCTTGCGGTCTCTACCTCAAGTACTTGAGAAACTAAAAAACAATGGGAAGTGATAGAGAAAGTCGGGTAAAAGGTCGTCTTGCACTTTCAAACTCCAAGCTCAACACGATCTTGGAGATTACTGATGCGATCAATGATAATTCTTCTTCAGAGGAGTTATATGGTATCCTACAGTCCGTACTTACCTCTCAACTTCAGATCGGCAGATTTGTTCTCTATGTATATGAGAATGAGTGGAAACCAGCTCTCAGCCAGAAAGTCGATAAGCGAAAATTAAAGGGCTTACCAATAGAATCCATAGTTGAAGCATATCCTGAGATTTCTACACTAAGCTCTTCTGAAGTTAAAGGCTCAGAACAATTCGATATAGTTGTTCCTGTATATCACAAAGAAAAACCTCTCGCTTGCCTTCTTTTAGCCGATATTGAAGATGAACGAATCGAGATCAGTCCGATAATCAAGCATCTGAAGTTCATCCAAACTATGGCCAACATCATTGTGGTGGCCTTAGAGAACAAACGACTTACAAAGGAATACATCAAGCAGATTGAGGTTAAGAAGGAGCTAGAACTTGCTCAGAATATGCAAAGTCTGCTATTTCCCAGAGAGCTTCCCAAAGACAAGGATCTTGAAGTTGAGGCTTATTACGAGCCGCATTCAGAAGTTGGAGGTGATTATTATGATGTGATCGAGTTGGACGAGCACAGAACCGCAATTTGCATTGCAGATGTTTCCGGTAAGGGAATGTCGGCCGCTCTGCTCATGGCCAACTTCCAGGCTAACCTACGCGCATTGATCAATGTTACTGATGATCTAGAGGCATTGATAGAGATGAGCAATCAAAAAGTGATCGATTCCGTGCATTATGAAAAGTTCATCACCCTTTTCATCGCCATCTACGATAGAAAAAAGAAAGAATTAAGCTATTTGAACGCTGGTCACCAACCGGCCATTCTAAAAAATGGGAATAAATTCCAATTGCTCAATAAGGGATGTACTGTACTAGGAATGTTTGATGAATTGCCAAAAGTAGAATCTGGCACCATAAAGATCAATGCAAAATCACTCCTGTTGGGTTTCACGGATGGGATCTCAGAATTGGAAGATGAAAAAGGGGAGCAACTAGAAGTTGAAGGTCTGCAAGCTATTGTAGAGAAAGCAAAAGACTTGAAAAGCTTAAAAAGCAGCCTGATAAAGAGGGTTGATCAATTGAAGGCCGGAAGTGGTATCAATGACGATATCACTTTTGTAGCTCTGTCATTTCTTCCTTAAGGAATTTCTTCTTGTTTAGGTCAATACAGACCATGATGGCTATAAATGACCAGAATGGGACACTGGCCTTATCCGTATCCAGAAAGTTATTCAATGTACCATTGATGATATAAGTGGTGAATGCCAATGTGACCCAAAAAACTATAGACCTCAGCTCAGATCTAGGTAGGGAATAGTACAGATTCGCCGACTTATAATAAAAGACGATGATGATCAATACAAAGGTTACGGTTCCTAAGATTCCCATCTCAGCAAGTGGACCGATGAATTCAGAGTGAGCATTCCCCATATCTCCCGCATTAGTACTAATGATGGTAAGATCTTCAGAAGATTGAAAAGGAGCGTATTGAAAGGCATATGTACCGGGTCCGAAGCCCAGGAATGGTCTTGCCTGAAACATTCGAATCGCCGAATTCCATCTATTGATCCTCTCCAAGTTGGAGGCATCAGTAGAGATATTCGTAATCGATTGTACGTGTTCGCTTAGATTTTCAGAGGTAGAGTCTTGTTCGTTCTTCTCCAAGACATTGATAATATCTGTCCAGAATATGCCCACAAAGATCATTGCCAATCCCGCTAAAGAGAAAACAAAAGATCTTCTCATTTTGAAGATATAGATCAATGAAACTGCAAATGCAGCCAAAAGAGAGATCCAGGCTGCTCTACCATATGAAAAGATGATTCCCAGCGATAGAATAATGGTCATCATTAAGGTTATGAGTCTGTACTTGGAGTAACGCTTAGCACTGAGAAGAAAAAGTAAGATGGGGAACATCATTGCCAGCACGGCGCCATAAACGGTGTGATCCTTAAAGAAAGGCTGCATTACCCAGTGAGCTGGTCGTTCGGCAAATCCATATTTGGAGTGATGTATGAAAGTGTACAGTGCAACCATGCTCAAGGGAATCAAATAAACCCAGAAGAAAGTCCGAATATTCTTAACATTCACAAATAGCTGAGTGGCAATGAAATAGAAAGCTACTACAAACCACAGTCGCGCTAAGAAGAATTTGATAGAGATCAAAGGCATTGTGCTAGTGACAACCGTAACTAGAATCCAGGCCAGATGAAAGTACAAGGCCTTGCTCATGCTATGCTTGATGATACGTTCATCAAAATAGCGTTCGTAAAGAAGCTTAAGTATAAAGATCAATAGAACCCCGAAGAGGAGAGGTTCGGTGGGTACGAACATTCCAATCCCTCCAAAATCCAATTCTTCTAAATTGAGCGATAATGGTGTACTGAATATGATGAACCACATTAGTTTGTCCATTGCCACAAAGGCAAGGATTACCAAAACCAAGGCGAAGGGCACTAATGAAAACCAATATTGCTCAAGGGCGATCAGGGCGCTGTTGGCCATGATGAATAGGAAGCTCAGAATGAGTGCCCAATTGGATTTTAGTGCATTGTCCATTACTGCTTGCGAGGTGAATATTTCACGAAAGTCAGTACGATAAAAGTAAATAATGAAGCGGCTACCATTGCACTGATTACAATAAGCCAGCGAATAGGATATGCTTTCTTATCAGAGACTTCCGGTTCAACCAAAACATTTGAATAGGTGATCTCCTTATTGTAGTTTCTCTTAGCTTCATCAAGTTGTGTGATCATTTCAGCATAAACTTCAGTGAGTTCATCTAGCTGAAGGTGCATACGATCCAAGGACTTACCATATTTCTCCAGGTTTTGATAGATGGTCTTGGTTTCCTCAAAAGCATCACCCTTCTTGCCTTGTAATAAAAACTGAAGATAACCTTCAGTTACGCGCTCGCTCTGGGAAGATAGATCAATGATGTTATACTTGATACTGTATTCAGCGATCTCTTTCTCCAGACTATCTATCTGCGACTTCAACTCTTTGGTATAAGCCGTGAACATGGTGATATTTTCTCCATACTTCTGTCTTTCAGTTTCTCTGATCTTGACATTCAATTGATGGATGATCTCGGCAACAATATCCCTAGCTTTTACAGGATCTGTTGATCTTGCTTTGATCTTGATGGATTCAAAGCGGGTTTCTTCAAAACCAATGTGTTCAGAATAGAAATAGAGCATGAGCGATTTTGCCTCATGATATTCAGGGTCTAATTCATACTCTTCGTATAGATCGAACTTTTTGATGATGGTATCTCTTATTGCGTTCGATTCAAGATACTGCTGCATCTGTTCCAATCTGGTTTCGCCTGAATATACCCCGAGGTTTGCAGGGTAGATCACCCCATAAGAGTCATATTTAGGTGAAATGAATTTCGGTCCGGAAAAAATTGCGGCTAAAGCTCCTGAAACCAGAGCAACTCCCACAAAAATATACCAGTACTTCAGAGCAAATCGCAACAAAGTCACATTTGATCTCATATAACTATTCCCCTTATTACTTTCCATCTTCTTTACTGTCTAGGGTCAATAATGATCAGTATGATCATGGTGAATAAGAATGTTGCCAGTGTAGATACACTTACAATAAGCCATCTTACCGGATAGCTTGGCTTTTCTGCCTCCTTGGCTTCATTCACCACGAACTTTTGATCTATGGTAGATTGAGCATTGACCTTCGCCTCTGCGTAAATTTTTCTTAAGTCACTTAATTTCTCTCTTTCGTACTCAAGCTGCTGCACCAAACTGAGGTATTTACCACCGAATTTAGAGAGTGTATCTAGCTTATTCTGAAGGATCCTAGCAGCTTTATCATTATTACTTACAACTGCGGCTCCGTACTGATCAGAAAGCACTTCAACTTGTGTTTCATAATCTTGCACACCTTTGGATCTAATCATATTCAATGTATCCTCCATGCGAGAGATCTCAGAAGTCAATTGCTTGTATTGAGCTTCTACGATACCTAATGCTTGAACAGCAACCTTATTTAGCATACGATTTCTAACTTCATCAAACATTCTGGCGATCTCATTAGCGATATCTGCAGCATACTTAGCATCTCTATCGAGCACTTCAATTTTCACTGCTCTATACTTTGTTCTGTAGAAGTCGATGTTATTATCGTATTCTCTGTTAAGTTGAGTGAGTCTGAATTCACTTTCAGGATCGATCTTGTAGTGATTCATCAGATCGAACTTTTCCATGATATGCTGGCGGATCACATCAGATCTAAGGATCTGGATCATCTGCTCTGCCTCTTCCTCTTCTCCGAATTCAAGAAAGTCTTTCTCCTTGTAATTCTCATCATTCAATAGGGCTCTAGAGATAGAGGTAGTTGTTGATGGGAATAGGATCACAGATGATTCGTACTTGTCATCTATAAAAAAGGAAAAGACCAGTGAACAGATCAGTGCAAGCAAAGTAGTAGTAAGCAAAACAATTTTCCACTTTCCCATAAAAGAAAGCACTCCTTTGGAGTTAATATCGTAGTTTGATTCAGTCATCTAGCCGCGAACAAATTAAAGGCTTCAAAATTATACAAATTCAGAGTGATTCCTATTGTCTAAAGATTTTGAACACTTCCTTCAAGCTGACGAGGCCACTAATGAATGGCAAGATCAAGCTCAGTAGTATTATTGTCGTCAAAGTAGTTAGCATTGAATTGCTTAGCTCCAGTGCTCCATAAGCGGAAACAACAATAAGGAGCACAACCAATAGGTTTCTCAACAAGAAGTCAAAACGAACTTTTAGCTGGAATATTCTCTTGACGAAGAAAATTTGGAATAAAATCACCAATGCCTGAGTAAATAGAGTAGCTATTGCAGCTCCTTTTGCTCCATGGGTTGGAATTAGCCATAAATTCAAGACTAGATTTAGGATCAGACCTATAGCAGAGATCAGGTTTAACTCTTTAAGACTGCCATTGGCGGTAAGTAAGGTTCCATATACATAACTAAGGGCAATCGCGATAAAGGATAGCATCAAGATCTGGAATACCTCAGCAGACTCCTCGATATTTTCTACATAGAGCAGATCCATCACTTCATAAGGAAACAGATAGGAAATCAAAGCCACACTCATGGATGGAATGAAGATCAAGTTAAAGGATGTGCGCAGGAGCTTTTGTATGGATTCGTTCTGTTTGATCATTCTAGCGAATATTGGAAGCAATATTCCGGCAAAGAGATATCCAAACATATTAAAGCCTTCAAGTATTCTGTAGGCTTGAGCATATACCCCAGCTTGATACTTACCATCGATCAGTAATCTTTCTACCATAACAGAATCCAAACGGTAGTAAAACGACATTAATAAAACAAGCAGAGCAAAGGGCATACTCTCCTTTAGAATTAAACGAAAAACGGCAAGGTCGAATCGCGGTTTAAAGAATGAAGCCTTTTTCAAGACGATAAGGAATGCGATAAGGGCAGTAATCACATATGCGGCAAATTGTGCATAGACAAACCATTCAATCTCAAATACACCTTCAAAACGCTCCGACCAAAGCAGATATCCACAAATGGCGATCATTAATAGGCGATCTGTCACAGATAATGCTCCCTCTATCTTGAAGAGATGCAATCCGGAAAGATTAGAGCGTAAATAAAGGATCAAAGAAGCCAAGAATTGATTGACACTGAGTATCAAGAGTAATTTGATCTCTTTGCCTTCGTATCCGATCATCCAACCCAGCAATAAAGTCAAGATCAGATACAAGCCTCCCAACATCAATTTTATATTGAATATGCCGGAAAAATACCTTCCGAGCATATGGGCATGTTGGGCTATATTTCGATTGTTGTAATTGGTAATGCCGAAATCTAGGATGATATTCAGCAAGATAGAGAATCCAAAAATTGGATAGTAAAGTCCGTATTCCTCGGCTCCCACTCTATTCTGAACCGCCACATCAATACCCAATATCCAAAATGGCTTGACCAGTAAATTTAACAGCAGCACAAAGAGAAGATTGCCGACGAACTTTTTTTGCATGTAGCTTTTGTGAAAACACAAATTAAAGCAAAGCGATTGAAAAGCTGAATTGGTAGAGGCTCAGTATATTTGCCCTTTTTAAGAAAAACATGGGGATGACTGTAGAGGAGTTTTTCGAGCACTTTGTCGATGAGCTCAAAGAGAATGAGGATCTGCGTTATTATTACAAGTATCTAGAAGATGAATCTCGATTTGAATATCGCAAGGCATATTTCTGTCAAAGACTTCAGTACATCTATGATCAGGTAAGAAAGCAAAATGATCCGCGGATATGGGATTGTGGATGTGGATTCGGAACCACTGCCATCTTTCTAGCTATCAATGGCATATCTTCCCATGGAACTACCCTTGAGCATTATATCAAACAACTGCCAAAGCGATTAAAGTACTGGTCGGATTACGGAGATATGAGTCTTTTTACCTATTCCTATGAAGACATCTTCGATCATCAGTTCGATAAGGCTTCATATGACCTTATCATTATCCAAGACACCCTTCACCACCTTGAGCCATTGCAAGATGCTTTAAAGGTCTTCAATCATGTGCTCAGTGATAAAGGACAATTATTGATCATTGAAGAAAATGGCAATAATGTGATCCAAAACGCCAAGCTCTTTCTTCAAAGGGGAAATAAACGAATCATAGAGATCTACGACGAAAAGTTGAAGAAGAATATTTTGCTTGGCAATGAGAATATTCGCAGCTTAGGCAAGTGGAAAAAAGAATTTAAAAAACAAGGGTTCCGCATAAATGAAGGTAGTGTGGAATATATCCGTTACTATCTGCCGTTTATGTTCCCTAACGAAAAGGCCGGGGAAAGGGTAGAAAAGGAGCAGAAACTCTGGAAAAAGAATAAATTCCTCAAGGAATACTTCTTTTTTGGTATCAATTTCCTGGTAGAAAAAGCTACCTAATATGCGCATTGCGGTCAACAGTCGCTTGCTTGTTCCAGGAAAGATGGACGGGATCGCCCGCTTCAGCTTAGAGACTTTTAAATTGATCTGCGCCAATCACCCCGAGCACGAATTCACTTTCATTTACGACCGCAAAGCACCCGAAATCAATTTTGGTCCAAATACCAAGAATGTAAGCATCTCCCCTCCTGCCCGTCATCCAATACTTTGGTACATCTGGTTTGAACATAGACTGAAGAATTATCTTAACAAAGAGAAATTCGATCTATTTATTTCTCCAGAAGGCTGGGTTCCACCAAAGCTGAGAATGAAGAGTCTTGCTGTGATCCACGATCTCAATTTCTTCCATCATCCTGAGTACCTGATCAGTTCGCATCGAAAATTCTTGCAGAAATATTTCCCAAAATATGCCAAGAGGGCAGATCGCATAGCTACGGTATCTGAATATTCAAAGAGAGATATTGTGAAGACTTTGCAGGTAGATGAGCATAAAGTTGATGTAGTGTACAATGGAGTAAGTGGATCTTTCAAGCTTGCAACTGAATCAGAAATCGCGGAAGTAAGGAATAAATACACTGAGGGAGAAGAGTTCTTCATTTTCATTGGCACCATTCACCCTAGAAAGAACCTCAAACACCTGCTTCTGGCCTTTGAGCAATTTAAAGATGAGCAGTCGGCTAGAGAGAAGCTTGTAGTTGTTGGCAATCGAAAATGGTGGCCTCAGGAACTTGAAGACACCCTACAAACGCTAAGACATAAAGATGATGTCGTCTTCACCTCTAGGTTGGAAGATGAGGAAGTAGCTAAACTGCTTTCTGCATCTATTGCGCTTAGTTATCTACCCTTTTTTGAAGGATTTGGTATACCAATCTTAGAAGCTTTCAAATGCGGCACAGCAGTAATTACGGCATCTAACACCTCTCTACCAGAAGTAGCAGGAGATGCGGCTCTATTTGCGAAAGCGGATGATGTAGCTGGAATAGCTGCACAAATGACCAAACTCCATCAGGACAAAGGACTTAGAAATGCACTTATTGAAAAAGGAAAAGTTAGATTGAACAACTATTCTTGGGACAAAACAGCCGATCTACTTTGGAAATCGGCCTTAAAGAGCATTTCAGATGAGTCTTGAATCCCATTTTGACTCCAAAAAGATAGAATTGGCATGTGATGAAGCAGGAAGGGGCTGCTTGGCAGGAGCTGTATATGCAGCTGCAGTGATTTTGAAGCCGGGAATTAGCAATCCTTTGCTGGATGATTCTAAGAAACTAAATGCAAGGAAAAGAGAAGAACTGAGAAGTTGGATAGAAGAGCACACCATTTGGGCAGTTGGTATAGTAGAACCGGAGGAAATTGATGAGATCAACATCTTGAATGCCTCATTTCTTGCCATGCACAGGGCAATAGATCAAATTGATGCCGATTTTGATCATTTATTGATCGATGGAAACCGTTTTAATCCATATCCAAACAAAAACCACCATTGTATCGTAAAGGGAGATGGGAAGTATCAAAGCATAGCGGCGGCCTCAATACTGGCAAAGTCGCATCGCGATGAATATATGACGGAATTAGCTAAAGAGTTACCAATGTATGATTGGGGCAACAATTTTGGCTATCCTACCGTCAAGCATAGAGAAGCAATAAAAAAACACGGAATAAGTAAACACCATAGAAAGAGTTTTCAGTTGCTACCAAACCAATTGCAAATGAAGCTATAATTAGCCTTCTCTAGAAAGGGGCTAACTTTACTTAAGCCTTCAGAGGGTTCATTAAATGAATAGAAGAATCTTAAGACTACTGACTATAGCCTTCTTTTCAAGTGTATTATACGCTTGCACCGACGACTATTTTGATTTTGACGAGATCACCACAGATGAGTGGAGACCGGAATTGGCAGTGCCTATAGTTAACTCAACACTTGATCTGGAAGATATCTTGATCAAGGAAGATACTGGAGAAATAATCACCACAGATCCCAATACCGGTGTATTGGAGATCGTTTATGAAGGCAGTGTATTTGCTGCTGTTGGTGGCGACTTTGTTGATCTACCTTCACAGACGCTTAGCGATAGACTAAATGGGATCATCATTCCTCCGGGTTCTCCGACAATACAAGTTGATAGTAGCTTTGAATTCAGCTTTAACACTAGCGTAGAAATTGATTCAGTCTTATTGAAGTCTGGAGTTTTAGATCTGGATATTGAATCATCTTATCAGCATAGTATCGATTTGCGATTTGAATTTCCCACTGTCGTAAATCAATTCAATCAACCACTTATTATTTTCCAAAATCTAGCCGCTTCTGATGGAGTTAATAGAAGTAGAGCTAACGAAGTACGCTTCTTAAGTGGTTATAATGTAGATATGACCAAAGATGGGTCTACGGTAAATACTATTCCTGTTGAAGTGAGAATGATCATAAATCCCATCAATGGAAACCCTTCCCTTCCTTCTGATGAGATGAGATTCACTGCAAGGATTCGAGATCTAGATTTTGAAAGGTTTGGTGGTTATATAGGACAGCAATCCTATCAATTAGACTTAGACACCATTAATGTGAACCTCTTTAAAAACTTTAAAGCGGGCGTTTTCTTTGTGTCTAATCCTACTTTGGAGATCGATATTAAAAATTCATTTGGAATTCCTGCCAATCTAGAATTTCAAAAATTAGACGCTTTAAACCCAGACAATCAAAGCTCAAAGATATTGGGAGTAGATCTACCAATAGATCCAATCACCAATCAAAAGAATTTAAGAAGATTGAAGTCGCCACAGAAATATGAATTGGTGAACACAGACATTGATCTGAATAATACCAATTCAAATATTGCACAGGTAATCTCTTTCCTATTGAAGCAAATCGTTTATGAAACTAGGGCTGAATTCAACCCAGAGGGCAAGACAGTGCGGAATTATCTTACAGATACTAGTGGAATTGGTTTGGATGTGTTCTTGAAGATCCCTTTTGAAGGTAGGGTGCAGCGTTTCTTTTTAATAGATACCATCGATTTGAACTTTGAAATGGCAGAAGATATTGAAAAAGGCATGGTGAGGATCATTGCCGACAATAGTTTCCCTCTGGATGCAAAACTGCAGATGTATTTCCAAGATTCATTAAACAATACAATTGACTCTCTATACATTGATGGTGCGCAGTCTGCAATACCTGCTGCTGATGTGGATGCTAATGGTGATGCCATTGGCAGTAAAAGGGTGATCACAGATACAGAAATAGATCGTCAAAGGTTGAATAGATTAGAAGAAGGACGCTTTGCCGTTATCGTAGCTGAATTGAATACCACAAATTCATCACAAGGGCAAAATGTGCGTTTTAAAGCAAATCATCGATTGGAAATAGCTGTTGGCTTAAAAGCGGGGATATTATTGGATTAGCATGAAGAAGTTCATAGCCATATTCATGATGTTGTTAGCTTTTGAAGGATTGAAGGCACAGGGTAGTATGATCATATACTCTCAACAAGACATCCCGCAGTCTAGCTATGCCAATCCGGCAAATAGATTCGACGGAAGATTCTTCATAGGCATTCCTGCTCTATCATCAACTGATATAAAATGGAGTAATCGTTTTCGTTATTCCGATGCGATCGTAAAGAGTGGGGACTCCTTAAAACTGAGCTTCGACAATCTATTGGAAGAAATGAAAGACAAGAATTATATGTCTGTCTCAGCAAAAGTCGACCTACTCTCCTTTGGTATTAGCATTAGTGATAAGTCCCAGTTCATTTTCAATGTTTCGGAAGTAGCCTCTGTGAATTTCAGTATTAGCAAAGACATGGTGCGCTTTATCTATGAAGGAAATGCCGCATTCGAGAATAGATCGGCTAATTTTGATGGATTGGGTTTGAATGCAACTCACTACAGAGAATACGGCATTGCTCTTTCTCATCAATTCACAGATAAATGGCGAGTTGGCCTCAGGGCAAAATATCTTTACGGAATGGAGAATATCTATACAGAGAAGATTGATGTTCAGTTTAAAACAGATCCTGAGACTTATGCCTTGCAAGCAAATACCGACTTTGCCATTCGAACTTCTGGAGTTGATATTCCCGAGGGAGAAGACGAATCATTCTATAAATACATCAATGGAAGAAACAACCACGGATTTGCAGTGGATCTAGGTGCACACTATCAATTTAACGATAAGTTAGACATAAGTGCCAGTCTTATCGACTGGGGCTTCATAAGCTGGAAGGACTACACGAAGCACTATTATGGCGAAGGCGACTTTATCTACGATGGAATTGAAGTAAATTCATTTACGAATAATGAGCTCAATATCGATGGTGAAACTTCATTTGATCTGGTGCTTGATTCATTAGAAGAAGAACTGGGAGTGCAAGAAGGAAGTGGGAGATATACCTCTCCTCTTGTCACAAAATTCTTTCTTGGAGCGAATTATGAGATAGACAAACACAGTAATGTGGGGTTTCTCATGCGAAATGACATCTTTCAGGCGAAGGTTCGTCCATCATTCAGCCTTAGCTATAGCAGACAATTGATCAGCTGGCTTAGTGTAACTGGTGTTTATTCTAGCTTGAATAACACTTTCGATAATCTTGGAGTAGGATTTAGCGTAGATCCTGGTCCGGTGCAATTCTATTTAATGACCGATAATATCATTGGCGCCTTTCAACCTCAACATGCGAGGAACTTACATCTGAGATTTGGGGTGAACTTGATCTTTGGAAGAGAAAAGGATGGTCCGCAAGCTAATGTTGCTAAAAGAAAGACCAAAAAATCGTCTAGAAGAATTAAGAGTCGCAACAAGAGCTTGCAACGAAGCGACTTTTAGGCATAAAAAAAGCGAATCCTACACAGATTCGCTCCTTTCAATATATAATTAACTCAACTTTACTACTTAGTCTTTGCCTTAGCGCGAGTTCTGCGTTTTGGTTTTGGCTTTTCTTCGATTACTTCAATTCCAGCCATTTTAGGGTCGATCAAGATTCTTCCACAGTGCTCACATACGATCACTTTCTTATGCGTGCTGATATCTAACTGACGTTGTGGTGGGATTTTGTTGAAACAACCACCGCAAGCAGAACGCTCAACAGGAACAACCGCCAATCCGTTACGCGCATTATCGCGAATTCTCTTATAAGCAGTCAACAATCTATCTTCGATCACCTCTTCGGCTTTCTTAGACTTCTTAAGAAGCTCTTTCTCTTCTTTTTCTGTCTCAGCAACGATCTCATCCAATTCGTTCTTCTTGTGATCAAGCTCGTCTTTGGTCTCTTTCAATTTAGCTTTAGAAGCATCATTGATCTCTTGCTTTCCTTCGATCTTTGCCTTGTATTCTTTGATTCGCTTCTCAGCCAATTCAATTTCCAATGTTTGGAATTCAATTTCTTTAGAAAGTGAGTCGAACTCTCTGTTGTTTCTCACATTCTTCTGCTGCTCTTCGTATTTCTTGATTGCAGACTTAGACTCTTCGATCTGATTCTTCTTAGAAGAAATATCAGTCTCCAATGCTTTGATAGCCTCGTCGGCCTTCTCGATTCTAGTCTCCAAACCTGCTACCTCATCTTCGAGATCCTGTACCTCCAATGGCAATTCTCCGCGAATGGTTCTAATCTTATCGATCTTTGAATCGATTACCTGCAGGTCATACAATGCTTGCAGACGTTCTTCAACAGTAGCTTCCTTTGTCGTTGCTTTCTTAGCCATCTCTTTTATAAGTAATTAATTGGATTGGTCTTAGTTCGGGTCAAATAGGTGGCAAAATTAGGAATTTTTTCTTGAAGAAATTCCTTTAGAAGCTCAGGGGTAAATTGCTCACTTTCATAGTGTCCCACATCGGCAATCATGATGCTATTTTCAGCCTCGAAGAACTGATGATATTTAAAATCCCCACTCACGAATACATCTGCTCCATTTCTGATTGCATCTTTTAAAAGGAAACTTCCCGATCCACCACATAGCGCAACTTTCTGAATCTTATCCTTCACTATTTTAGTATGTCGAATACAATCGCATTTCAACTGCTTCTTTAATTGCTTTAGAAAATCCATTACTGGAATTGGGGCATCCAATTCACCGATCATTCCGCTACCCACTTCTCGCCACTGATTATTCAAAGGATAGAGATCGTAGGCTACTTCTTCATAAGGATGAGATGAAATTAGGGCAGAAAGGATCTTTGACTGCAGATAGTTGGGAAAGATCACTTCTACCTTTTGTTCCTTTTCAAAATGAAGCTTTCCTTTTTCGCCTACGAATGGCTCTGCCGCTTCATTGGCCTTGAATGTACCTTCTCCTTCAGAATTAAAACTGCAATGACTGTAATTCCCTATTTCTCCCCCACCGGCTTCAAAGATTGCATTGCGCACTAATTCTGCCTGTTTCGTAGGTACAAAGAACACCAATTTGCTAAGTTGCGCATTCATTGGTCTGAGTATACTGCAGTTTTGTAGTCCGATCTTTTCTGCAATCTTGGCATTCACACCATTGATCACATTATCCAGATTGGTATGAATGGCGTAGATCATTAGATCGGCCTTAATGGCTTTGATCAAGCATCGTTCTATTTCATTCTTACCACTGATCGACTTCAAACTGCCGAAGATCAAGGGGTGATGACAGATCAACATCTCTACCCCTTTTTCTATTGCTTCGTCTACCACTTCCTCAGTGCAATCCAAACTGAACAAGGCCGATTTAACCTCCATGTCAGGATTTCCACACATAATTCCGGAATTATCATAGGACTCTTGTAGAGATGGTGGCGCTAATTCTTCTAATTGGGCTATGATCTGCTTTGCTTTCATGCTTTAGATTTTGGCGAATTCAAAGTAACAGAATTTAATGCTTTCCGTAATTTGGCCGAGAAAATCAGAGTAAGTGGATGCAGTTCTGAAAATACTCTTATTACCAATCACTCTTCTATATTCCTTGTTGACTCTATTTAGGAATATGCTCTTTGATATAGGTATATTGAAGTCGAAGAGCTTCGATTTCCCTGTAATTAGCATCGGCAACCTCAGTGTTGGGGGAACAGGAAAAACACCTCATACAGAGTATGTGATCGATCAGCTAAAGGATAACTACAGACTGGCGGTTCTCAGTAGAGGTTATAAGAGAGAAAGCAAAGGGTTTAGAGTAGCAAGTAAAGAGGACAATGCCAACACCATCGGCGATGAACCGTATCAGATCTTCAAGAAATACCAAGATGTAATCGTTGCGGTTGATGAAAAGAGAAAGAGGGGAATTGAAAAATTAAGAGAATTGAACCCTCCTCCTGAGATCGTAGTGTTGGATGATGCATTTCAACATAGATGGGTGAAGGCCGGACTTAATATTCTACTTACAGATTACACCATTCCTTACACGGAAGACATTCCCTTACCTTCTGGCAGACTAAGAGAACCGAGACGCGGAGCAAAAAGAGCCGATCTCATTGTTGTGACTAAGAGTCCGGAAGTACTCTCTCCTCTGGAAATTCGCAGGATCACTTCAATCATAAATCCAGAACCCTATCAAAAAGTATTCTTCTCCTTCATCGATTATCAGAAATTGAGACCGATGAATGAAGCGGCAAAGAGGATCTGGAAGTACAAAAACCCAATGGGAATCTATAGTTTTCTACTGGTCAGTGCCATTGCCAATCCCAAACCTCTACTACTCTATCTCAAAAGGCATTCTAGAGAAGTGAAGTCCTTGAGTTTTGGGGATCATCATTTTTTCACCGAGAAAGACTACCAAAGGATCAATAGTGAATTCCAAGATATCTTTAGCAATAAGAAAGCGATCATAATCACCGAGAAAGATGCCACCAAGATCGATTTGGAATTAATGGGCGATATTCCGGTTTTCATATTGCCGATAAAAATTAGTTTCCACAAGCAAGGAGAAGAAGAATTCATTAGAGAAATCAAAGAGCATGTTAGATCGTATACAAGAATCAGCTGATTTCATCCGCAAGCAGCTCGGAATTGAAAAGAGCATAAAAACAGGGGTTATCCTAGGATCTGGATTAGGAGATTTTATCTCTGTGCTCGACAGAGCTGAAAGGATCTCATATGAAGACATACCTCATTTTCCAATATCTACTGTAGAGGGGCATGATGGAGAGCTTATTCTAGGTGAAATAGAAGGTAAAAAGATCTTGGCTCTAAAAGGAAGGTTCCACTATTATGAAGGCTATTCACTAAAGGAAGCCACATTTCCCGTTCGTGTATTCAAAGCCTTGGGAGTTGAGCAGCTGTTGATCTCCAATGCCAGTGGAGGCTTGAACCCTACTCAAAACATCGGTGATCTCATGTTGATCGAAGATCATATCCATCTATTTCCCGACAACCCACTAAGAGGGAAGAACATTGATGAATTAGGTCCGAGATTTCCGGATATGAGCGACCCATATGAAAAGGAATTACGCGAGATTGCTCATCGCATTGCAAAAACAAATCAGATCGACCTTAAAGAAGGTGTTTATGTGGGCACCTCTGGTCCAACTTACGAAACCCCTGCAGAATACAAGTACTTTAGAATAATTGGAGCAGATGCTGTTGGTATGTCTACAACACCTGAAACCATTGTGGCTAAACATGCCAGCATGAAGGTTTTGGCAGTTTCTGTGATCTCGGATTTGGGTGTAGAAGGACAAATAGTGGAGATCAGTCATGAAGAAGTCCAGGAAGTGGCTAAAGAAGCTGCACCAAAACTAGCTACATTATTTAAAGAATTGATACTTCAACTGAGCTGACTTAGGGCAAGGATCGATGGTAATTTGGTAATTTTGCGCACGCATGGCAAATGAGAGTATGTTCGGGGATTATGAAGTTGTAGTTGGATTGGAAATTCACATCCAATTACTCACAAAAAGCAAGGCTTATTCATCAGACTCAACTGAGTTTGGAGCACTTCCCAATAGTAATATTAGCCCTATATCATTAGGGCATCCCGGAACTTTACCGAAGTTCAACCACAAGACCTTGGAATATGGTATTCGTCTTGGTTTAGCTTGTGGTAGTACAATAAGGGAAGAGAATCAATTTGCCAGAAAGAACTATTTCTACGCCGATCTACCCAAAGGCTATCAGATCACTCAAGATACCACTCCACTTTGCAATGGCGGCGAGGTTATGATCAAAGATGATGAGGGCAATGATAAGAGGATCGGCATTACCCGAATCCACATGGAAGAGGATTCCGGAAAGAGTATTCACGATCTGGATCCATATCATACACTGATCGACTTGAACAGAGCGGGTGTACCACTATTGGAGTTGGTTTCTGAACCAGACATTCGTTCACCACAAGAAGCATATAACTACCTTACAGAGGTGAGAAAACTTGTGCGCTATTTGGAGATCTGCGATGGCAATATGGAAGAGGGAAGTATGCGTTGTGATGCCAATGTTTCTGTTAGAAAGAAAGGCAGTAAAGAATTTGGTGAGCGCACTGAGACCAAAAACCTCAACTCCATAAGAAATGTCTACAGGGCTATTGAATTTGAAGCAAAGAGACAGATCGAAGTGATAGAAGCTGGTGGAAGTATTCATATGGAGACTAGAGGCTTTGATGCCGTAAAAGGAGTAACCATCAGTCAGAGAAGTAAAGAGATGGCTCATGATTATCGCTATTTCCCGGAGCCCGACTTACAGCGCATATTTGTGAAGGAAGATGAGATCTCCTCAGTAAAAAGCGAGCTACCTCCATTGCCGAATGAAGTGTTCCGCAGACTGACAAAAGACTTTGAACTTTCAGAATACGATGCGGGAGTTCTCACAGAAGATAAAGAGTTTGTATTGTTCTTCCTAGATCTATGTGAACATACAAAGAACTATAAGGCTGCTGCCAACTGGATGAATGGAGCTGTGAAGTCGGTCTTGAACGACAAGACCATCCACATTAGTGAATTCAAGATCAAACCGCAACAAATAGCGGAGATCATTGAGATGGTAGATTCAGGAGCAACATCCAATACCATTGCAAACCAAAAGATATTCCCAGCCTTACTTGAGAATCCTGAAGCATCACCCAAAAAGCTGGCTGAAGAGAACAATTGGATACAAGAGAGCAATAGTGATGCAATAAGCGAGTTTATTGAGGAAGCTCTAAATAAATTTCCTGAAAAAGTTGAGGAATATAAGGCTGGAAAGAAAAGCCTGATGGGACTTTTTATGGGAGAAGTAATGAAGTCATCAAAGGGAAAAGCAGACCCCAAGATGGCAACACAATTATTAAAAGAAAAATTAGAACAGTAAAGATTATGATAAAGAGAGGGATTATTCTAGCTTTTGTACTGGTTAGCACATTGTTGATCGCATGCGGAAATGAAGAAAAATCAGATGACAATAGTATTCTAAAAGGACAATTGATCGGATTAAATAGCCAAGAGCTATATCTTATCGATCTACTGAATCAAAAGCAAGGTCCAGTAGATACAGCATTTGTAGATGATGAAGGTTCATTCGCTTTTGATTACCAACCTTCAATGAAAGGCTTTTTCCGAGTGACTTTGAGCGAGCAAATGAATTTGATCCTTCCACTTAAAAGCGGTGAGCAAGTTGTAGTAACAGGTGAAGTAAGCAGCGTTGGAAGTCTAGAGGTTAAAGGAACTGATGATGCAGTAAGAATGATGGAATTCAATAGATTCCTTCAAAAGAACTTCGACGAGCAACAAGTGATGAATCAGGAATTCCAGCAATTGCAGTCGAATCCAAATCAAGATTCCATTATCAATGCCTTTCGTTTGAGATTCAAGAAAATGGAAGAGGAGAAGCATGATCTGATCAAAGAATTGATCGACAAGGACCCATCTCTATTTGCCAATTTAGCATTGATCGAGCAATTACCTGGAGAAGGTTCGGAAAACATCGAGTATTATAAAAAAGTACAAGCTGCTTTGGAAGAAGAATATTCTAGATCTCCATTCTACCAAAATTTCTCAGCAAAACTCACAGAAATGAGTCGCTTTGCTCCTGGAAGCGAAGTGCCAGAGATCAACCTGCCAAACCCAGAAGGCAATCTTGTTCCATTATCATCTTTAAGGGGCAAAGTAGTATTGATCGACTTCTGGGCATCTTGGTGCAAGCCTTGTAGATTGGAGAACCCGAATGTGGTTGCCGCTTATGAGAAATACAAAGACAAAGGATTTACAGTTTACGGTGTTTCGCTAGATAGATCTAAGGAAGCTTGGGTAAGAGCTATTGCGCAAGACAATCTCAACTGGACACAAGTGAGCGATCTCAAATTTTGGCAATCGGAAGCTGCACAAGCTTATGGTGTGAGTGGAATTCCTTTTGCACTTCTGATCGATGAAGAAGGCAAAGTGATTGGAAAGAACCTTCGAGGTCCTGCACTTCACAAGAAGCTAGAAGAGGTTTTAAACTAGACATTTGACAAACTCCAAAAATATTTACTTCGCATCCGACTTCCATTTGGGAGCCCCGGATTATGAAAGTAGTCGGGAAAGAGAAAGGCTAATCGTTAGCTGGCTCGACGAAATCAAAGACAATTGCGGAGAACTCTTTTTGGTTGGAGATCTGTTCGATTTCTGGTTCGAGTACAAGAAAGCCATTCCAAAAGGTTTTGTAAGGTTACAAGGCAAGATTGCCGAGTTTACTGATGAAGGTATTCCCGTACACGTATTCACCGGTAACCACGATATGTGGATGTTTGATTACCTACCTCAGGAATTGGGCATTAAGCTCTATAAAAAGCCCATCCATAGGGAATTCTCGGGAAAGAAGTTCATGATCGGTCATGGAGATGGCTTAGGACCGGGTGATCATGGATATAAGTTCATCAAAAAGGTCTTTGCCAATCCCCTTTCTCAATGGCTGTTTGCAAGATTGCATCCAAACCTAGGGATCAGCATGGCCGATTATTGGTCGGGAAAAAGCCGAAGAGCCAATAGAGCTGAAGATGAAAAATTCTTAGGTGAAGAGAATGAATGGTTAGCCATCTATTGCAAAGAGTATCTCAAGAAGGAACACATCGATTATTTCATCTTCGGACATAGACACCTTCCTCTAGATATCAAGCTAGATAAGGATTCACGCTATGTGAATCTAGGAGAATGGATGAATTATCAGACCTATGCCGTCTTTGATGGAGAGAAATTGGAATTGAAAGAATTTTCAAAATAATTTACATCAAATTTTCCAGTAAAATCAGGCTTTTCTGAGTCAGTCATAACATTATGTTAACCTCTGGATTTCAAAATGTTATGGCTTATTGAAATGGATTTTATAGCTTAGACCAAGCTATTAACTAATACCATTCAATTATGAAATCAAAAAAGCCTTTCTTGATTGCCTTTTGTCTAGCAATCTCATTTCCCTTATTGTCCCAAGAAGGAATTCATACTTCAGGCCAAAGCATCAGCAATGCCAGTTATAATATTGACATCGCTGTTGGACAAGTATTTCAACTTTCTTCATCTAGTGCTTCAAATACGGTGAGTGAAGGGGTGTTACAACCTTTTCAACTAATTACCGGATTGAAAAGCGAGCGAATAGAAGACCAATACTTTTCGGCCTTTCCTAATCCATGTTACAATCAATTATTCCTCAGAACCGAAAAAGTTTCTGAGCAAATAATCATCAGTATTCGCGACATGAATGGAAAAGAAATATTGCAGACTGCAATGAACAATGAAACTAAAAAAATTGACCTGAGCGGGCTCTCATCGGGTGTATACTACATCATGGCCTTTGGACCAGAGAATCAGCTCCTATCATCTAAAAAAATTATAAAACAATAAGTTATGAAACGTTTATTTATACTTTCTATGTGTGTGCTCTTAAGTGGAGTAATATATGCTCAAGCACCAGACAAAATGAATTATCAAGCAATCGTGCGCAATGCTGCAAATGCGATTGTTCCAAATCAAACAATCGGACTAAAAATTAGTATTCTGCAAGGAACTCCAACAGGAACTGCGGTCTACGAGGAAACACACTCGCTTACGACCAATTCAGGTGGATTGATCACAGCAGAAGTGGGTAATGGTACAGCAGTCACTGGAACATTTGCCGCTATTGATTGGGCAAATGGACCATATTTCATTAAGAATGAGATCGACCCAAATGGTGGAACCAACTATACAATAACCGGTACTTCTGAAATCCTGAGTGTTCCTTATGCAAAACATGCCACAACTGCATCAAGCTTGCTTGGTGGCGGTGGATCACCATGGACAGTAAATGGAGCCGATATAATCCGAGACACAGGTTACGTTAAAATAGGTAGAGGAATTAACAACTTTACTCAGGGCAATTTTGCAGTTGGTGATACTGGAAATGCGAGCGTATTCATTGGCCATGCTGGTAATTTCAATGAAGAAAATTCAGGTCGTCTTGTATTCACTGAAGATGTTGAGTTCACTGGAACATGTGGATTTGAATGGCAGTTGAATGGGGCTAACAATACTCTCAAATTAGTTTCTGGTTGCTCTGCTCTAAATGACACCTCTATCGTCTTTACAAGAACTGGATTTGTATCTATTCCTGAAAGATTGCACATTGGGACGATTGGTCAACCAGTTGCAGATCTGCATATTGAGCAATCTTCAGCAGCCGTTACTCCAGGAACAGCAGGTATCCGCCTCTATCAACCAAATACCACGACTAATTATTGGTCGATATGGAATAGTACTAGCGATCTGAGTTTTGGCTATAATGGAGCAAGAGTATCTTATATCAGTACTGCAGGTGCATATACCCAGCCATCTGACTTTAGACTTAAGAATTCTATTGAGCCAATGGATAAAGTGATCGAGAAGATCATGAAACTTAGACCTGTTGAATACAAATACAACTATGATCAAAATGGCACTTTAGTAAAAGGCTTTATTGCTCAAGAAGTTCAAGAACTCTTCCCAGAAATGGTAAGTGTTGCCGACGGTGGGGATCTTCTTGCGCTTCCTTATAATGAGTTTGGTGTCCTAGCTGTTAAAGCAATTCAAGAGCAGCAAGAAACAATTGATACTCAAGCTGAAGAGATAGAAGCATTGAAGGAATTGTTATTGCAAATGAACAAGAGGCTATTGGAACTTGAAGGCCAATAAGTCGATTTCAAAATGATCAAAGGAAAGGTCTCCATATTGGAGGCCTTTTTTTATAGCCTTTCGATCAAGTCTCCCAATCGGTTGGAATAACCGATCTCATTATCGTACCAACCTACTACTTTCACCATATTGCCAATCACAGAAGTAAGCTGAGCATCAAAAATGCAGGAATGTGGATTACCCACTATATCTACACTTACTATAGGGTCTTCAGTATAAGCCAAAATTCCTTTCAGTTCATTCTCTGAAGCCTTCTTAAAAAGTTGATTGATCTCTGATTCACTTTTTGGTTCTCTAACCACACAAGTAAAGTCGGTTAGTGAACCATCCGGAACCGGCACTCTTATTCCGGCACCACCGAGTTTTCCATCGAGATGAGGAAAGATCTTAGTAATGGCTTTTGCTGCACCTGTAGTTGTAGGGACAATATTCATTGCTGCAGCTCGAGCTCTCCTTAAATCCTTATGTGGTGCATCATGCAATCTTTGATCACCTGTATAGGAATGGACAGTTGTAATGTAGCCACTTTCAATTCCACAATGCTGGTCTAATACTTTGACAAGTGGTGCTAGTGAATTTGTAGTGCAGGATGCATTGGAAATGATCTTTTCATCACCATCCAAAATCTCATCATTGGCTCCTAGAACAACGGTTTTAATATCATCATCTTTGGCAGGTGCAGAAATCACTACACGTTTTGCTCCGGCCTTTAGATGAAGACTCGCACTTTCGCGATCCCTGAATAGTCCGGTGGATTCTAAAACGACATCTACATCCATTTCCGACCATGGTAGTTGAGAAGGATCCTTCTTACTTAGCAGCGGAATTCGCTTACCATTGATGATTAGTGCATCATCATCGCTTTCTACAATTCCATTGAATACCCCATGAACAGAGTCATACTTGAAAAGGTGGGCCATGGTTGCTGCATCTGATAGATCATTAATTGCAACCACTTCTATATTCGACTTTTGAAGGAATACCCTTAGGCTCATACGCCCAATTCTTCCAAATCCATTTATCGCCAATCGCTTCATATGCTCAAAATTAGGCAATAAAAAACCCCGAGATGATCGGGGTTAAAAATCTTATATGCTTAGAAATACTATACTCTAGATTCCGAAGAAACAGAGATACTCTTTCTACCTTTCGCTCTTCTGCGACTCAACACTTTTCTTCCATTAGCAGATTGCATTCTACTTCTGAAACCGTGCTTGTTTCTTCTCTTTCTTTTCGATGGCTGATACGTGCGTTTCATATCTCTCTGTTTTCTTCTCTATTATCGAGTGCGCAAAAGTAGTACTTTTTTATACAGTGACAATATAATTCTTTGAAAAAATATTTTAAAAAATCCTCTAGCCTATCTCTTTGTTTACCTTTGCACAAAAGCACTCTATGGCCGGATTTGGCAGAAGGAAAAACTCAGAAGAAGACAAAGATAAGAAGCGTATCAGCAAAGCCGCACTAAAGAAGTCGCTTCGTCTATTCAAATACGTTAAGCCCTACTTCGGAACCTTCAGCATAGGAATGATCTTCTTATTCCTCTCTTCCGGTGCTTCTATGGTGTTTCCATACCTTACAGGTAAACTAATTGATGCCGCCAATAGCGATTTTCTCGATAGGATCAATGAAATAGCCCTTCTATTGATGGGTGTTTTTCTATTGAACGCTATTTTCTCTTACTTCAGGATCTATCTTTTCGCTATTGTGACTCAAAAAACCCTGGCTGCTTTGCGACAAGCCACTTATAAGCATTTGATCCACCTTCCAATGGGATTTTTCTCTGCAAGAAGAGTGGGAGAATTGAACTCTAGAATAGCATCAGATATCTCTCTTTTGCAAGAAACTTTAACTACCACAATCGCAGAGTTCTTGCGACAGATCATCATCATCGTGATTGGAATTAGCCTGCTGACTTTTATGTCGGTGAAGCTAACACTGCTCATGTTGGCATTGGTTCCATTAGTAGTGGTTATTGCTGTACTATTTGGTAAAAAGATCCGCAAACTCTCTAAATCTGCCCAGGATGAAGTTGCCAACTCCAACATCATTGTAGAAGAAACACTACAGGGAATTGCCGTGGTTAAGGCCTTTGTGAATGAGACCTTTGAATACCTTCGATACAAGTCGAAAACAGATGAGATCATCTCTATCTCTTTAAAAGGTGCTAAATGGAGAGGTGCTTTTGCCTCTTTCATCATCTTCTGCCTTTTTGGATCTATTATCGCAGTGATTTGGTATGGAGTGATCTTGGTGCAGTCGAATGAAATGAGCATGGGCGACCTATTCACTTTTATTCTATACTCTGTGTTTGTTGGGGCTTCTTTAGGAGGTATAGCAGATCTATACTCTCAACTTCAGAAAGCCGTTGGAGCTACTGAAAACCTTTTGGAAATCTTAGAAGAGGATGAAGAATCGGCCGGAAGTGAAAGTCTGGATAATTGTTCAGGAGATATTCGTTTCAAGGAGGTTTCATTTTACTATCCAAACCGCAAGGATATTCAAGTACTTAAGTCGGTAGATTTTGAGATCAAATCTGGAGAACAAGTCGCCCTTGTTGGTCCTTCAGGTGCAGGGAAAAGTACAATTACATCCCTTCTACTCAACTTCTATCGTTCTACTGAGGGAGAAATACTTATTGATGGAGAGAACATCAATAAATACTCTCTAGACAGTCTTAGGGAACAAATGGCCATTGTTCCTCAGGATGTATTGCTCTTTGGCGGAACCATTTATGAAAACATACTCTACGGAAATCCCAATGCTGATGAAGAGGCTGTTAAAAAAGCCGCAGACCAGGCCAATGCCTTGGAGTTCATCAATGAATTCCCCGAGAAATTTGATACGATCGTCGGTGAGAGAGGTGTTCAGTTGTCGGGCGGACAAAGACAGCGAATTGCCATTGCCAGAGCAATTCTAAAGGATCCTAAGATCCTTATCCTGGATGAAGCAACCTCATCACTAGATTCACATTCTGAAAAGCTGGTTCAAGATGCCTTGGATCTTTTGATGAAGGGAAGAACCAGTCTTGTAATTGCTCATAGATTATCCACTATTCAGAAAGCCGACAGGATCCTTGTGCTTAAGGATGGAATGATCGTAGAGTCGGGCACTCACGATGAATTACAAGCGAAAGGCGGACTTTATCAAGAGTTGAAAGGCTTGCAAATGGGTGTAGATCAGGGTGCATAGATACCAAAAACAAAACGATCCCTTCCATACATATCCTCAATGATCTCAACGGATTGAAGTCCGTGATGGCGCATCAATACCTCCACCTCTTCTCCCATTTCTTCATGGATCTCAAAATAGAGTCTTCCCCCATTCTTAATTATTTGAGGTAGAATACTTAGAATTCTCTTATAAAAAAGCAGGGGCTCACCTAAGGGACTTAAAGCAATTCGCGGTTCATATTCAACAACATGCTTTTCCAAACTATCTAGCTCCTCTACAAACACATAGGGAGGATTGCTCACCACTACATCGTATTTATCTTTTGGGACTTCTGTAAGAATATCCATCAAAAAACAATCAACATCCGCTTTGAGTAGCTCTGCATTCCTTTTTGCCATTTCCAATGCGGTGGAAGACACTTCGCAAGCGGCAACTTTTTCATATTTGCCTTCCAATTTCAATGCAATTGGAATACATCCACTTCCTGTTCCTATATCGAGTAGACTATAGTCGGTTTTGGTCTCTCTTTCCAAGATCAACTGAACTAATTCTTCAGTTTCCGGTCGGGGAATCAGCACTTCTTCATTCACTTCGAACTCATAGCCGAAGAAAAGACTTTTGCCGAGAATATAATCTAGAGGTTTCCCTTTAGTCAACTGACTTAGAATGTTATCTAAGTCGGCTAGTTCTTGCTTATCAAGCTCGCGATCTGCTTGAAGGACAAGCTCGGCCCTACTGAGGCCAAAACGCTCATCAAACAGTCGGTTTGCAATCTGTTCAGCTTCTCTTTTATCATATAGATCAGAAAGACTTTCAATTAGCTTTTGCTTGTATGACTTAAGTATCACCTTATCAGTATTGCTTTTTATTCTACTTTTGAAATCGTGAGTGAGCAGGATCAAAAGTACATGAAACGGGCGATACAGCTGGCCAAAAATGGACAGTTTAGTGTGGCGCCAAATCCAATGGTTGGTGCTGTGGTAGTTCACAACAATAAGATCATAGGTGAAGGCTTTCACAGAGCATATGGTGAAGCACATGCAGAAGTAAATGCCATAAATGCAGTGCAAGACCAGTCGCTACTAAAGGATTCTACCATATATGTTAGTCTGGAGCCCTGCTCCCATCATGGCAAAACACCTCCCTGTGCTGATCTAATTATCGAAAAACAGCTCAAAAGGGTTGTGATCGCGAATCTGGATCCTTCTGATAAGGTATCAGGCAAAGGGGTAGAACGACTAAGAAAAGCGGGAATAGAGGTTAAAAGTGGTGTATTGAGTGAAGAAGGCGCAGAATTGAACCACCGTTTCTTCAGTCTTCATAAAAAGCATAGACCTTATATTATTCTTAAATGGGCAAGCACTGCAGATGGATTCATGGGGAGATTGGCATCTGATCCAAATGCAGCCGACAGCTGGATCACATCGCAGCTTAGTAAGCAGAGAGTGCATCTATGGCGCAGTCAGGAAATGGGAATACTAGTTGGCAAACAAACTGCAATTACTGATAATCCGGCGCTGACGGTTAGAGAAGTCGATGGCAAGAACTCTATTCGCTTTCTGATCGACTCTGAACTTGAGGTACCAATGGATTCAAAGATCTATAATGATGAGGCGCCAACAGTGATACTCAATCAGAAAAAAGAAGGAACAGATAAACACCTTAGCTATCTAAAATTTGAAGAAAGCAAGCTATTCGATTGCCTATTCAGCTATTGCAGAGAAAAGGGAATCCATTCTTTGATCGTTGAAGGTGGCAAAAAGACCTTGGAGTCTTTCATTTCAGAAGGCCATTGGGATGAGATCCGACACTTTGTGGGGAGCAAAGTCTTTGGTGAAGGAATTAGCTCTCCTCAATTTGATGCAGAGCTTATAAAAGTCGAGCAAATCCGCGATGATCAGCTCTTCATCTACAAAAACAAAAGGAATTGATCTACCTCATACTCAGCATCGCATGCTCTAGCTTGATCTTCCTCATTTTTAGAGGATTCAAGCAATACAAAGTGCATCGATTCTCCGCTATTGTCATCAATTATCTGGTAGCTGCTGCAATCGGCTACAGCCTTAATCTGAATCTAATAGAACCAAAAGCCTTTCTTCAAAGTGAGTGGATACCAAATGCGCTCTTGCTCGGTGTACTTTTCATAGTGCTTTTCAACGTTATGGCATTAACTACAGAGCGTTTAGGAGCTTCTGTGGGTTCAATTGCAAACAAGATGGCTCTGATCGTTCCGGTGATCTTTGCAGTGATCTACTACGGAGACTCTATTTCTGCCTTAAAAGTAATGGGTATAATCCTTGCCCTATTGGGTATTGTACTCAGCAGTTTAAAACCAAAGACCTTTAAGAAGGGCTTTCACAAGAGCGATCTGTGGCTCCCCGTAATCCTTTTGATCGGCTCGGGCTTTATAGACACGTATGTCAAATACACTGAAGAATACTCCTTGACCAGTCGCTCAGATAGCCAGTTATTCTCAGCTAGCATCTTCTTTACCGCATTTCTCATTGGCATTATCGCTTCTATCTTTAGAAAGGATGCCAAACTCTTCAATATTCGCAATCTAATTGGTGGTGGATTCTTAGGATTGGTAAACTTTGGTTCGATCTACTTTCTCTTAGAAACATTTAGATCGGCCGGCTTACAAAGTTCGGTGGTATTTCCAATCAATAATGTGGGTGTGGTATTGATCACCAGCGGCTTCTCTTATTGGCTCTTCAAAGAACGCTATAGCCAGATGAATAAAGTTGGTATATTCTGTGCCATAGTGGCTGTAATCCTTATTTCCTTTAGCTGATGGAAGAAGTTTTTGAACTGATCAAAAATGGAGAGACGGAGTTCCAGGAGAAAGGAAGCAAGTTTATTGGCTTAGCCAGAATCATAAGTTCGGAAGCAGAAGCCAAAAGCATGATCAATGAGCAAAGGGAGCTTCATCCAAAAGCAAATCATGTATGTTATGCCTATCGTATTAGAGAAGGAAACACATTAATTGAAAACCTAAGCGATGATGGAGAGCCCACCCATTCAGCCGGGCAACCAATTTTAAAGCAGATCCGCTCAGCTATGTTGGAGAACTGTCTTGTTATGGTTGTGCGCTATTTCGGAGGAGTTAAATTAGGCGTTGGCGGATTGATCAAGGCTTACCGTCAAGCCGCTGCAATGGCTATTGAAAAGACAGAAAAAAAAGTGATCATTCCCACTTTAACGATCAGCTATGAAGTTCCCTATGAGGTATGGGGTGATGTGTTGGCAATTCTAGATAAGGAACAATTGTCATTTGAAGCAGAGCATTCTTCAAAAGGGGCGGTAGTAAAGATCAAAATAGAAGAGGCAAAGGCAGATCAGACAAAAAGTTTGTTCGATGCATTGAATCTAAAAGAGAATTAAGCTCTTTCGGCCAATTCCATCCAGCGTTCCGTTTTCTCATCGATTTCTTCAACCAGCTTTCCAAGATCTTCCGATAGTTCTAGTAACTCCTTGCTATCAAGCTCACCTTTAGACATAAGAGCGGTCATCTCTTCTTTCTTACTTTCTAACTTTGCAATTTCTTTCTCAAGCTTATTGAACTCCCTTCGCTCCATGTATGCTAGTCGGTCAGTGAAGTTCGACTTTTGCTCTTTTGACGTACTAGTCGCCTGAGACTTTCTTTGCGATTCCGCTTGTTGAGCTGCTTGCTCTCTGTCTTTCAGATCAACTAATAATTGACTGTAATTCCCGGGAAAGTCGCGAATATTCCCATCTCCTTCAAAGTAGAAAACATGATCGGAGAGTCGATCCATAAATGCTCTATCATGTGAAACCACCATCAGACAACCGGGAAATTCAAGTAGGAAATCCTCCAAAATTCTGATGGTCTTTATATCCAGATCATTGGTAGGTTCATCCAGGATAAGAAAGTTAGGATTCTTCATTAAGACTGTTAGGAGATATAGTCGCTTTTTCTCGCCACCACTCAACTTAGACACATAGTTGTAATGCTGATTCTTTGGAAAGAGGAATTGCTCAAGCAATTGAGCAGCAGTGAGCTTTCTTCCCTTCTCCAATGGAATGAATTCAGCGATATCTTTGATTACTTCAATGACCCGCTTATCATCTTTGATATTCATTCCGGTCTGAGAATAGTAGCCAAATTTCACAGTTTCACCCTGTACGATCTTTCCACCATCTACAGGCTCCAATCCCATAATCATCTTTAAGAATGTACTTTTCCCACTTCCATTCTTTCCTGCAATACCAATACGCTCCTTATTCTTAAAAGTATAAGAGAAATCTTGAAGGATCTTAAGGTCACCAAAGCCCTTCTTCACATGATGCATCTCTATGATCTTAGAACCCATGCGTTCGGCCTTGATATTCATCTCCATCTCCTGCTCGCTTTTCTTCTTCTTTAGGTCGTCTTGAAGATTGTAGAATTGGTCCTGACGAGATTTTGATTTTGTACCTCTAGCCTTTGGCATTCTGCGCATCCATTCGATCTCTCTGCTGTAGAGGTTTTTCTTTTTCTCAATGGTGTTCTGCTCTACTTGCTCTCTTTCTGCCTTCTTCTGAAGGAAATACTCATAATTTCCCTGATAGCGATATGCCTTTCCAAAATCGAGTTCCAGGATCTGATTACAGGTATTGTTCAAGAAATAACGATCGTGAGTGATCATGAATAGGGTGATCGACTCCTGACTCAAATATTCTTCGAGCCATTGGATCATTCCAATATCCAAGTGGTTGGTAGGTTCGTCTAAGAGTAAGACATCCGGCTCATCAACGATCAGTTTGATCAGCGCCAAACGCTTCTTTTGTCCACCAGAACACAAGTCGACCGTCTGCCCCATTGGCAATTGATCCATCTCAAAGATGCTAAGCAACTTGTTCAGTTTGGCATCATAATCCCAAGCATTCTTGGCATCCATCAATTCTGTAGCTTCTTGGAGCCTCTCAATATTCTCTGGATTCTCGGTGGCTTCCCTATATTTTTCTATGGCCTTCACTTGCTCATTTCCACCGCTGAAAAGAAACTGCTTTACAGTCAATCCTTTCTGAAAATGTGGGTCTTGATCAAGGGAGGCGATATTCAAGTCCTTGCGCCAATTTATATTACCGGTATCTGGCGAGTCTTTGCCTTCCAGCAGGGACAAGAGCGTAGTCTTCCCCTCTCCATTCTTTGCCACCAAAGCCATTTTCTGACCTTGATCCAAGCCAAAGCTAACTTCAGAAAAAAGCATTCTTTCTCCAAAGCGCTTGCTAATGTTCTCGACTGAAAGGTAGTTCATGCTATTGCTGAGTCTGGATATCAGACATAACTCTATCCAGTCCTTGTGCAGCTAAGTTGTAGTCGGGCTTGATAGACAATGCTTTCCTGTAATCTTTAGCGGCATTGTTGATATCGCCCAATAGTTCAAAGGAATAACCTCTATTGTAATATGCCTGATAGTACATAGGGTCAACTTGCACTGCCTGATCGAAATAATTCAAGCCTTGACGATATAGTTTGAGATAGTACATATGCAGGAATCCCATATTGTAATAGGCCTCTCTAAAATCAGGATGAGCTTTGATGGCTTGAGTATAGCTTGCCATAGCTTCATTGAGCATATCATGCTCTTGCTCATACATCGCTTTAGAATAAAGTGCATCCTTATCATTTGGTCTCACTTCAAGTGCATTCTCAAAATACTCTATCGCTAGAGGATTATCCAATTCTGAATAAAGTAAGCCCAATTGTAAGTAACCTTCATAATAATCTGGATTCTGCTCTACTGATGTTTGAAAGCTGCTAATTGCCTTAGTTGTATCTCCTATTTCTAAAAAGGTGAAGGCCTTTATGAAGTAAGCCTTATTGTTATACATATCGTATTTCACAGCCAGGTCGGCATTCTTCAAGGAATTGTCGTAGTCCTTACCTATCAAGAATAACTCGGCCAACATTACATGCACATCAGAGTCTTCCGGATGATATTTCTTTGCTTTTTCAAGCACCCTTTTAGCGGCTTCCAGTCTTCCACCTTTGGTGAAGAACTTAGCCTGTGCCATCATTGTCTTTAGGTTCGTACTATCTAATCGAAAGGCACGATCCAAATCTTGTATTCCAGATTGATTATCTCCGGCTTCAAAGTAAAGCTCTGA
The DNA here is from genome assembly GCA_002706365.1 of Flavobacteriales bacterium. Classification (GTDB taxonomy): domain Bacteria; phylum Bacteroidota; class Bacteroidia; order Flavobacteriales_E; family Vicingaceae; genus UBA1494. The sequence continues at coordinate 45,449 of PALM01000042.1, forward strand.
ACGATCTACATATAGCTCGGGATTCTCCAAGTCTTCACGAATCTTCTGATTGATCACCTCCAATGCGCTATCATTCCTTAGCACAGCGGAATTGTCTACACTTTCTGTAGACTCGGTATTTTGAGACTCAGTGTTCTCAGTTTTCTTCTCATCTGATTGGCAAGCAATCAGTGCGAAGATTAGCAAAGTGGAAAAAAAGATATTCTTCATCATAAAAAAGCCCATGAAATTCATGGGCAAATTTAAGGATTGAGATGGCTATTTGAATCAGCTAGCCTCTTTGAGTTTAGCTTCAAGCTCATCCATTAGATCCGGATTGTCTTCTATAAGGGCTTTAACGGCATCTCTACCCTGACCTAGCTTGGTTTCTCCATATGAGAACCAACTGCCGGATTTCTTGATAATTCCCGCATCTACACCCATATCGATGATCTCTCCTGAGCGAGAGATACCCTCTCCATACATCACATCGAACTCGGCTCTTTTGAAAGGAGGAGCCACTTTATTCTTCACGATCTTCACTTTAACGCGGTTACCAGTAACATCATCACCGACTTTGATCTGCGAAGAGCGACGGATATCCAATCGCACTGAAGCGTAGAATTTAAGTGCATTACCACCAGTTGTAGTTTCTGGATTTCCGAACATCACACCGATCTTTTCTCTCAACTGGTTAATGAAGATACAAGTACAACCCGTTCTGCTGATGGTACCGGTCAATTTTCTAAGTGCCTGAGACATCAAACGAGCTTGAAGACCCATTCTGGAATCCCCCATTTCACCTTCAATTTCAGCTTTTGGTGTTAGAGCAGCTACAGAGTCGATAATGATCAGGTCAATAGCCCCAGAGCGAATCAAATTATCGGCAATTTCTAAAGCCTGTTCACCATTATCAGGTTGAGAGATAAATAGGTTTTCTACGTCTACACCCAAATTCTTGGCATAGAATTGATCAAAGGCATGCTCTGCATCGATAAATGCGGCGATTCCACCTTGGGCTTGAACCTCAGCTATTGCGTGAATAGCAAGGGTAGTTTTACCGGAAGATTCCGGTCCGTAGATCTCGACTACTCTACCTCTAGGATATCCCCCTACTCCCAAAGCAAGGTCGAGGGCAACAGAACCCGATGGAATAGCTTCAACATTCTCCACGGCCTGATCACCCAATTTCATGATTGATCCTTTACCGTAGGTTTTTTCCAGTTTATCGATGGTTAGCTGCAAGGCTTTCATCTTCTCCTTGCTGATCTCTTTCTTTTCTGACATATAGGTTTAGCTTAATTCAATATCTGTGATGTGTGTTCTTTAGTTTTTACTTTCTCAATGATCTGCTCGATCTTACCTTCTTCATCAATGACGAAGGTTTTGCGAATAATCCCCATGTATTCTTTGCCCATGAACTTCTTCTTACCCCAAGCTTCATAAGACTCAATTACCTCTTTATTCTCATCGGCCAATAAGGTAAATGGCAAATCGTATTTGGAAATAAAGCCCTGATGCTTCTTTTGTGAGTCGGCACTTACACCAACTACTTCATAGCCGGCATTCTTTAGCTCGGCATAATTATCCCGCAAATTGCAGGCTTGTTTAGTACAGCCCGGAGTATTGTCTTTAGGGTAGAAATAGAGCACTACTTTCTTCCCTTTTAGATTGCTTAATTCGAAGTCTTCTCCGTTCTGGTCCTTGGCTTTTATCTCGGGCGCCAAATCGCCCTCCTTTAATTTTCCCATTTTTTGACAATATTTTCGTCAAAACGACATTAAGTAAGTTAGAACATTTTCTGAAATAAACAATGTTCTTTCCCCAGAAGTTTGCAATTATATTGCTTTAATTTTGACCTCCCATGAAGAAAAGTGAGAAAGTTGACTTTGTTATCCACAAGCTAGAAAAGCTTTATCCGGAAGTTCCAATTCCATTAGACCATACGGATTCCTACACCTTATTAATAGCGGTCTTATTATCTGCTCAATGCACTGATGAAAGGGTAAATCAGGTCACGCCGAGCCTTTTTGCTGCGGCAAATGAACCTATGGGCATGGCGGAATTGGAGGTAGAGGAAATAAAGGAGATCATTCGTCCTTGCGGACTATCACCTCAAAAATCGAAGGCTATTTCAAACCTATCCAAGATCTTGATCGAGAAGCACAATGGAGAAGTGCCTGATAATTTTAAAGATCTGGAGGCCTTACCTGGTGTTGGACATAAAACTGCATCTGTGGTGATGTCGCAGGCATTTGGCTATCCTGCCTTTCCTGTAGACACGCATATTCATCGACTGATCTACAGATGGGGTTTATCTACCGGTAAGAATGTAGAAACCACAGAGAAAGACTGCAAACGCTTATTTCCTAAAGAGAAATGGAATAAACTGCATTTGCAGATCATCTTTTTTGGCCGAGAGTATTGTAAAGCTCGTCCGCATGAGCCAAGCAGCTGTCCGATCTGCTCACAGATCGGACGTGCTAGCCTCTTTAAATAAGTTTTTGAATTAGTTGAGCAAGTTTTCGATGTAGTCGACAGAGTCAGACTTTCTAATGCTCAGTGCTTTTGAGTAGGCTAAGATATTATCCACAGATTGTTTGCGAGGACTTTTCATAACCTTTTCATCATTTGCTTCATCGTTCAAAAGACGATGGAGAGAATCCTCCGCCTTCTGATATTTTTGATAATCGGAGAAAGAAAGAGTAGAATCGCTCATGTATCACAGTTTTTGGTTTCATTGTCTTAATAACGACCAATTGTAATACATATTGTATGAAATTGAAAATTAGTTCGACAAAGTGAATTGTTTTCTGTCTACCATCTTTCTGAGATTGATCAAAGCGTAGCGCATTCTTCCCAGAGCAGTATTGATGCTCACATTGGTTTTCTCGGCAATTTCCTTGAAACTCATATCAAAATACATACGCATCATCAGCACTTCTTTTTGATCATCTGGCAGTTGGTGGATCAATCTTTTCACATCTGAAAGAATTTGATCCTTCACAACCTGATCTTCTACATTCAAACGATCATCTGAAATAATATCGAAGATGTCGAAGTTTTCCCCTCCATTGGTTGTAGGGTACTTCTGATTGCGACGAAAGTGGTCTATGATTAGGTTATGTGCAATACGATTCACCCAAGGAAGGAATTTTCCTTCATCATTGTACTTGCCTCTTTTCAAGGTTCTAATCACCTTCATAAAGGTCTCTTGGAAGATGTCGTTAGCTAAAACATCGTCTTTAATGGTATAGAGGATATAGGAATACACACGATCCTTGTAGCGATTGAGCAGTTGCTCAAAAGCTGATTCCTTCCCATTAAGATACTGTCGGATTAAGACTTTATCACTCACCTGATTGGATTCCATAAACATATACAATTAGAGCCTTGTTAAAAGCTGATTAATAAGTAATGTTTATTCTATAGGCGAAAGTCTTTTTTAAGATTACAACTAAGATAACGAAGTTGAAATCGGATTATTGTATTGAATACAAATAAATTAATTCTGAGCCGACCAAAATACCCAAAAAAGGCAGTTAAATTTGTCGTCTCGCTACAATTTCACAAAAATTATGCCCTCATCTATCGATTCTTTAGATCCCAAGAGCAATATCCTGATCAAGGGAGCTAGAGTGCATAATTTAAAGAACGTCGATATTGCCATACCCCGCAACCAATTGGTGGTGATCACCGGATTATCGGGTTCGGGCAAATCCTCTCTGGCTTTTAGCACTCTCTATGCTGAAGGACAGCGCAGATATGTGGAAAGCCTTTCCTCCTATGCCCGTCAATTTCTAGGCAAGGTGGAAAAACCAGACGTAGATTATATCAAAGGCGTTGCCCCGGCAATTGCAATTGAGCAAAAAGTTAACAGTAGTAATTCCCGTTCAACCGTTGGCACAACTACAGAGATATACGACTATTTAAAGCTTTTGTTTGCCCGATTGGGTCGTACATACTCTCCAAAAAGCGGAAAAGAAGTCAAAAGAGACCGTCCGGAAGACATTATAAACTATGTACAAGCCTTGCCTACCGATAGTCGGATCTATTTGATCGCAGAAAAAGATTGGAAGGCAAAAGACAATCAAAAAGAAGAGCTACAGCTGCTCATTCAGCAAGGTTTTAACCGGATTTGGCTTGATGGAAAGGCCATTTTGATCGAAGATCTGCTTGAAGCTGATGAATTTCCGGAAAAAATTGCCCTTGTGATCGACAGATTTGTGATGTACGCTGACTTTGAAGAAGAAAGTCGGCTTTTCGATTCAATAGAGACGGCATTATATGAAGGCAAGCAGACGTGTAGAGTGATCTCTGAGCTCGAAGGCAAGCAGAAAGACAAATACTTCTCAACTGCTTTTGAGGAAGAGGGAATTGAATTCATGGAGCCGAGCTTGCATCTTTTTAGCTTTAACAATCCTCTGGGCGCTTGTCCGCGATGTGAAGGCTTTGGAAAGGTCATTGGCATAGATGAGGACTTAGTGATCCCAAATAAGTCCTTATCGGTCTATCAAGACGCAATAGCTCCCTGGAAAGGAGAAAAACTATCGGCCTGGAAGCGAAAATTGATCAATAATGCAGAAGCTTTTGATTTTCCGGTCCACAAACCAATAATAGAGCTCACAGATGAGCAATATGAGCTTCTGTGGAGTGGAAATAGCCATTTCAAGGGTTTGGATCAATTCTTTGCGCATTTGAATCGCAAGAGCTATAAGATACAGTATCGAGTAATGCTAGCTCGATATAGAGGTAGAACCACATGTCCTGATTGCAAGGGTAGCAGACTCAGGAAAGAGAGCAATTGGGTGAAAGTTGGAGGTAAATCCATATCCGACTTGGTGAATCTGCCTATTTACCGCTTGAAGGACTTCTTTGAAAAGATCGAATTAGATAAAAAGGAAAGGGAGATTGCCAAGCGTTTGCTGATAGAGATCAACAATCGTATTGATTATCTACTGAAGGTTGGGGTGGGATATTTGAGCTTGAACCGACCGGCAGCTACTCTATCTGGGGGAGAAAGTCAGCGAATCAATCTGGCAACTTCATTGGGAAGTAGTCTGGTGGGATCCATGTACATTTTGGATGAACCTAGTATTGGTCTGCATCCCAAAGACACGGAACGACTTATAGATATCTTGAAGTCCTTAAGAGACCTTGGCAATACAGTAATTGTGGTGGAACATGATGAAGACATCATCAAAGCTGCAGACACTATAATCGATCTTGGTCCGGAAGCAGGAAGCAATGGAGGGGAATTGGTTTTCCAAGGGAATATTGAAGAATTAAAGAAGAGTGATACCCTTACTGCGAAATACATTCGACATGAATTGAAGGTAAGTGGACATGAGAAACATCCGCTTTCCAAGAATTTCATTGAAGTATATGGTGCCAGAGAGAACAACTTAAAGGCTGTTGATGTGAAGTTTCCATTGAATGCCTTGAGTGTGGTAAGTGGCGTGAGTGGGTCTGGCAAATCATCTTTGATCAAGAAAGTCCTCTACCCTGCCCTTCAAAAGCATTTGGGGGAGTATGGAGAGAAAGGTGGAGCCTTTTTGAAGCTTGATGGGGCCTTAAAGCAGATCGACGAGGTGCAATTCATCGATCAAAATCCTATTGGTAAGTCGTCTCGTTCCAATCCAGTGACCTATATCAAGGCCTACGACGAAATACGCAATTTATTCGCCTCTCAGGGACTTTCTAAGAAAAGAGGGTATAAGCCCTCCTTTTTCTCCTTTAATGTCGACGGTGGCCGCTGTGAGGTCTGTCAGGGCGAAGGAGAGATCACCGAAGAGATGCAATTCATGGCCGACATCCATTTAACATGTGAAGAATGTGGTGGGAAGCGCTTTAAGGATGAGATCTTAGAGGTGAGATTCAAGGGAAAATCCATATCGGATGTATTAGAGATGACCGTTGGAGATGCTTTGGAGTTCTTCAATGCACAGGAAGATAGTTCAGCGCATAAAGTTGCCGACCGCATACAGCCATTGATGGATGTAGGATTATCCTATGTGAAGCTTGGGCAGGCATCCGGCACCTTGAGTGGTGGGGAAGCCCAGAGAATCAAATTGGCATCTTATTTAGGCAAAGGAGGCAGTAAGAACCACATTCTTTTCATTTTCGACGAGCCCACTACCGGATTGCACTTTCACGACATCAGCAAATTGATGATCTCTTTTGACGCATTGATCAAGAAGGGACATAGCATAATTGTGATCGAACACAATCCCGAAGTCATCAAACAAGCGGATTGGCTTATAGATCTTGGTCCGGAAGGAGGCGAAAAAGGTGGAGAACTGATCTATCAGGGCGAAGTTGAGGGGATCAAGAAGGTGGAGAGGTCGCTTACGGCGGAGTATTTGTAAATCGGAAATCTGAGATCAGAAATCAGAAATTTCTAAATGTGAGATTTGAAATGTGAAATGTGAAAGTGATTTATTATCTCAAAGAGATTTAGGTGAAGAACTGAACCGCTGTGTCTGCCTGCCGGCAGGCAGGTCGCCGTGGTAAAAAACACAATCCTCCATACTTCGAGCTCCTTGCTCCTAAATTAAAAAGCCGCCTTTTCAAATCAGAAATATTCAAATTTGAGATATGGGATCTGGGATAAGGGATCTGACCCCTCGACACTTCGGCATCTAGAGTAGAAATGTCATTGTG
>PALM01000043.1 GCA_002706365.1 Flavobacteriales bacterium
CATTTGGAAATGAAGAGCAAAAGAAGAAGTACTTACCAAAGTTGGCTACAGCTGAGTTTATTGGAGCATGGGCATTAACTGAACCGAATACGGGCTCTGATGCTATGCGTATGAAGTGCACGGCTAAGAAAGATGGAGAGGATTGGGTACTCAATGGAACCAAATGTTGGATCACTCATGGGATCTCATCAGATGTAGTGGTGGTAATTGCCAGAACAGGCGATCTTTTAGATTCTCATGGTATGACTGCTTTTATCGTAGATCGCGATAATCCAGGATTGAAAGCCGGGAAGAAAGAAGATAAGCTGGGAATGCGTTCATCAGAAACAGCTGAAGTGATCTTTGAAGATTGTAAAGTCCATGAGAGCATGATCCTAGGGAAAGAAGGAGAAGGTTTTCAGCAGGCTATGAAGATCTTGGATGGAGGAAGGATCTCTATTGCGGCCCTTTCATTGGGAATTGCTAAAGGGGCTTATGAAGCATCTAAGAAGTATGCAAAAGAAAGAGAGCAGTTTGGTCAGGCTATCGCAAACTTCCAGGCAATAGCTTTTAAACTAGCAGATATGGCAACCGAGATCGAAGCAGCCGAGCTATTGACGCATCAAGCGGCCGACTTGAAGAATAAAGGAAAGAAGATGACGAAGGAATCTGCCTTTGCAAAGTACTACGCTTCGGAAGTTGCTGTGAAAGTTTCAACTGATGCTGTTCAGATCTTTGGAGGCTATGGTTATACCAAAGAGTTCCCGGTTGAGAAGTTCTACAGAGATTCCAAGTTATGTACCATAGGTGAGGGAACTTCGGAGATCCAGAAGTTGGTTATTTCACGTGAGGTACTGAAGTAGACTGTTAGGAAGATTTTGAGGTACTGAAGTAGACTGTTAGGAAGATTTTAGAGATTAGATATTAGAGTTTAGACAGATTTCGTTTTTTTCATCTAACATCTAACATCTAACATCTAACATCTAACATTATTTTTCAGATTTCTGATTTCATATTTCTGATTTTATAACTACTTTTGCCAACCAATTAAATTAAAGGAGATACAAAATGCTAATTGTACCTGTAAAAGAAGGCGAGAATATTGAGAGAGCGCTTAAGAAGTTCAAGAAGAAGTTTGAAAGAACTGGAACTGTAAAAGAGCTTAGATCACGTCAGCACTTTACCAAGCCATCGGTAGAGCGTCGTGAGGAGATCAAGAAAGCCATCTATAAAGAGAAGATGCAGAGAGAAGAAGAGGCTTAAGTCTTTTCATTCCCCATATAGATATTGCACCACTTTGGTACTTTGCTTAAATTGCAAAGAAATCAAGGTGGTTTTTTTATGCCTTATTCCGACTTCCTTTCCTATCTCAAAAACGAGAAGCGATATTCATCGCATACCATTAAGGCGTATGAGAATGACCTTAATCAGTTTGCCACTTTCTTAAGTGAAGTTTACAATGAGGATGATCCATTAAAAGTGATCCCGTCAACTTTAAGATCATGGGTGGTTGCTTTATTGGATGAAGGTGTAAGTGCTAGATCTGTCAATCGAAAGATCTCCACATTAAAATCCTATTATAAGTTTCACAAGAGGCAGGGTGATATTGATGCGATGCCAACCGCTCAATTACAATCGCCCAAGCAGAAGAAGCAATTGCCTTCATTCTTAAAAGAGAGCGAGATGGATCTTTTATTGGACAAGGTTCATTTTGAAGAAGGCTTTGAAGGCTTGCGTGATCGGATACTGATAGAACTATTGTACTCTTCTGGAATGAGATTGAGTGAATTGATTGGCTTGAAGCTAGGGGATCTAGACCTAAGAGTACAAACAGTTAAGGTCTTGGGTAAGCGGAATAAAGAAAGGATCATTCCATTGCATAAGGAGATTGTCAAGTTACTGGAGGAATATTTGGAAGGACGAAAAGAGAATGCCCAAAGTACACACCTTATTGTAACAGATAAGGGTAATATGATATATCCCAAATTTGTATATCGAAAGGTTAATTACTACCTTAGTCAGGTGACATCAATGAGCAAGAAAAGTCCTCATGTACTTCGTCACACATTTGCTACTCACATGCTGAATAACGGAGCGGATCTAAATACCATCAAAGAGATTCTCGGACACGCTAACCTATCCGCTACACAAGTCTATACCCACAACTCAATTGAAAAGCTAAAGAACATATACAAACAAGCTCATCCTCGAGCATAAAACCAATACGCTATGAACGTAAAATTGAATGTAAGATCTGTCAACTTCGACGCCGATAGAAAACTCATCAACTTTATTCAAGAGAGATTGAATAAGCTTACTCACTTTTTCGACCGCATAATTGAGGCTGATGTCTACCTAAAAGTTGATAATAATCACGAGATAGAAAATAAGACCGTAGAAATACGTTTAATGATTCCTGGAAACGACCTTTTTGCCAAAAAAACGGCTAAAAATTTTGAGGCAGCCACTGATGAGGTGACAGAAGCCTTAAGAAGACAAGCAAAAAAGCGAAAGGAAAAAGTTTGGGGAGTCCAGTAAAGCCTGAAAAAATCACCCCTTTTTTCCTCTTGTGAATCATATCCTAAAAAAAATCCGAAATAATATTTTAGGATACTAGAATCTTTTCTAAATTTGCAGACCTTTTTCGAGCCTACTTTGGTAGTGTCCGGGAAAGGTCTTTGTAATTGATGCCGATGTAGCTCAGTTGGCCAGAGCAGCTGATTTGTAATCAGCGGGTCGGGGGTTCGAATCCCTCCATCGGCTCACGTTCTTTGTAAGATTGTACGACATAAAAGTCGGGGAGATACTCAAGCGGCCAACGAGGACAGACTGTAAATCTGTTGACTATGTCTTCGCAGGTTCGAATCCTGCTCTCCCCACTTAGATATGTTCTTGAAGATGATAAATCAGCGGGAGTAGCTCAGCTGGCTAGAGCATCAGCCTTCCAAGCTGAGGGTCGCGGGTTCGAATCCCGTTTCCCGCTCATGTTTTCTCATCGGAAGAGAATAGCTTTTGATGATCATTGCCGATGCGCTCAGACGCTGTCTGTTCATTGGCTGAAAAGCCGATGTAGCTCAGGGGTAGAGCGTTTCCTTGGTAAGGAAGAGGTCAGGGGTTCAAATCCCCTCATTGGCTCGAAAGTTAAACGGAAAGTCGATCCCCCTTGTGCTGCGAAGCTTGAAAAGCGAAGCAGTATCATTGGCTCGAAATTCAAAGAAGGAATCAACTTTTTGTCGACACCTTATATAAGAGTGATATAAAGATTAGAAAGTAAACTATATATAATTAATAAACTGTAACCTAAATTAAAGTAAAATAAGTCATGGCTAAAGAAACCTTTGACCGGTCAAAACCACACTTAAATATTGGTACCATCGGTCACGTTGACCACGGAAAGACTACCCTAACTGCTGCTATTACAACTGTACTAGCTAAGAAAGGATTCTCTGAGCAAGTAGCATTCGATAAAATTGATAACGCTCCTGAGGAGAAAGAAAGAGGTATCACAATTAACTCTTCACACGTTGAGTACTCAACTGAGAACAGACACTACGCACACGTTGACTGTCCAGGTCACGCCGATTACGTTAAGAACATGGTAACTGGTGCTGCACAAATGGATGGAGCGATCTTGGTAGTTGCTGCTACTGATGGTCCTATGCCACAAACTCGTGAGCACATCCTATTGGCTCGTCAGGTTGGTGTGCCTAAGATTGTTGTTTTCATGAACAAAGCTGATATGGTAGACGATGAAGAGCTACTTGAGCTTGTTGAGATGGAAGTAAGAGAATTGTTGAGCTTCTACGATTTTGACGGAGACAACACTCCTGTAATCACTGGTTCTGCTCTAGGTGCATTGAACGGTGAAGCTCAGTGGGAAGATAAAGTAATGGAATTGATGAACGCTGTAGATGAGTTCATTCCAATCCCACCACGTGATACTGATAAAGATTTCTTGATGCCTGTAGAGGATGTATTTACGATTACTGGTCGTGGTACTGTTGCTACTGGTAGAATCGAAACTGGTGTAATCAACACAGGTGACGAAGTAGAGTTGAACGGTATGGGTGCTGAAGGAAAGAAGACTACCGTTACTGGTGTTGAGATGTTCCGTAAGATCTTGGATAGAGGTGAAGCTGGAGATAACGTTGGACTATTGTTGAGAGGTATTGAGAAGAAAGATATCTCAAGAGGTATGGTAATCGCTAAGCCTGGTTCAATCACTCCTCACACTAAGTTCAAAGCTGAGGTTTATATCTTGAAGAAAGAAGAAGGTGGACGTCACACTCCATTCCAGAACAAATATCGTCCACAGTTCTACTTGAGAACTACTGACGTAACTGGTGAGATTCTTCTAGAAGAAGGAAGAGAAATGGTGATGCCTGGTGATAACGTAACTATTACTGTTCATTTGATCAACAAAGTAGCCTTGAACAAAGGTCTTCAGTTTGCGATCAGAGAAGGTGGTAGAACTGTTGGAGCTGGTCAGGTCACTGAGATCATTGAATAATTGGTTATAGATTTTTAGTTGTGAAAGGTGTCCGCCAACCGGCGGATACCTTTTTGCGGCTTAAGAATTTACGGGTGTAGCTCAATTGGTAGAGTAGTGGTCTCCAAAACCATTGGCTGGGAGTTCGAGTCTCTCCACCCGTGCTGAAAAAATGCACAAAAGGTGCTGAGACGAGAAGTTTACCCTGAGCGTAGTCGAAGGGAGTCTCCCCACCCGTGCTGAAATAATGCACAAAAAGGTGCTGAGACGAGAAGTTTACCCTGCTTGTCCACCGAAACGAAAGTGAAGGTGGAAGCGAGAAAACCAAAACTCTCCACCCGTGCTGAAAAAATGCACAAAAGGTGCTGAGACGAGAAAGTTGAAGAGCCCGAAGTGCTTTTAAGAATAAAATAGATGTCGAAGATTAGAACATATATAGAAGAGTCGACTGATGAGCTTAAGAATAAAGTAAGCTGGCCGACTTGGAGTGAACTGCAAAGCAGTGGAGTGGTAGTAATGATTGCTTCTATTATTATTTCTCTTATCATCTTTTTGATGGATACTAGCTTTAGTAGTATGATGGAGTACATCTATAGCTTGTTTTAATGGGAGAAGGAGCAGTAAGTATGAGCGAGAACACTAAGAAGTGGTACGTTGTAAGAGCCATTAGCGGTAAGGAGAAGAAGGTAAAGCTTTACCTTGAAGACGAGATTAGCCGCATGGGTTTACAAGATTATGTAAGCCAGATTTTGATCCCTACCGAAAAGGTATATCAAATAAGAAATGGTAAGAAGGTAAGTAAAGAAAGAAGTTTCTTTCCGGGTTATGTGCTTATTGAAGCTAACCTAACGGGAGAAATTCCTCACTTGATCAAGAACACAACCAATGTGATTGGGTTTTTGGGAGCTGAGAAAGGAGGAGAGCCTTTACCACTAAGACAGAATGAGGTCAACAGGATCCTAGGTAAAGTGGATGAGTTGGCAGAGAGCGAAGAAGAATTGAACATACCATATATCGTTGGTGAATCTGTGAAGGTTATCGACGGTCCATTCAACGGCTTCAACGGAACCATTGAAGATATCAATGAGGAGAAGAAGAAGTTGAAAGTGATGGTAAAGATCTTTGGAAGAAAGCAGCCTTTGGAATTGAGTTTCCTTCAGGTTGAGAAAGAATCTTAAGATCAATAGAATAGAATTTAGACTTAGATATTTAGATAGTATTATATAATCAACGAGAAATGGCTAAAGAAGTAAGCGGAATCATTAAGCTACAGATTAGAGGAGGTGCAGCAAATCCTTCTCCTCCAGTTGGTCCAGCCCTTGGTGCTAAAGGGGTTAACATCATGGACTTCTGTAAGCAGTTTAACGGAAGAACTCAGGAAAAAGCCGGAAAGGTACTTCCAGTAGTGATCACTGTATATAGTGATAAATCTTTCGATTTCGTAATTAAGACTCCTCCAGCAGCTGTACAGTTGCTAGAGAAAGCTAAGGTCAAAAGCGGCTCAGCTGAACCAAACCGTAAGCGTGTGGCATCAGTAAGCTGGGATGATGTTAGAGCGATTGCCGAAGACAAAATGCAAGATTTGAATGCTTTTAAAGTAGAGTCAGCTATGAGTATGGTAGCAGGAACGGCAAGAAGCATGGGTATTAATATTAAAGGTCAGAGACCTTTTTAATAAGGAGGTGCAATAAATTAGATTATGGCAAGCCTAACAAAGAAGAGAAAAGAAGCACTTAGCAAAGTTGAAGCTGAGAAGAAGTATACGCTTAAAGAAGCGTCTGCTCTAGTGAAAGAAATGTCAACTGTAAACTTTGACGCTTCTGTAGATCTAAGCATCCGTTTGGGTGTAGATCCACGTAAAGCTAACCAAATGGTAAGAGGTACTGTTGCCCTTCCACATGGTGTTGGTAAGACTGTAAAAGTTTTGGCTCTGGTAACTCCAGACAAAGCTGAAGAAGCTAAAGAAGCTGGTGCAGATTTCGTTGGACTAGATGAATATGTAGAAAAAATCAAAGGTGGTTGGACTGATGTTGATGTAATCATCACTATGCCATCTGTAATGGGTAAAGTAGGTGCTTTGGGTAGAGTTCTTGGACCGAGAGGTTTGATGCCTAACCCTAAGTCGGGTACTGTAACCATGGATATAGCCAAAGCAGTTTCAGATGTGAAGGCAGGTAAGATTGATTTCAAGGTTGATAAATACGGTATCATCCACGCTTCCATCGGTCGTGCCTCTTTCGAAGCAGATAAGCTTAGAGAGAATGCCTTGGAACTGATCCAAACCGTAGTAAAATTGAAGCCCGCGGCTGCCAAAGGTATCTATCTGAAAAGCATTTGCATTTCAGGTACTATGACTCCTGGAGTTCATATTGATACCAAGAGGTTTACCGACGAGGACTAATTAAAGTATATTCTATTCATTAGATAATAGAAACAATGACAAGAGCAGAAAAAGAAGAAATCGTAAAGCATCTGTCGCAGAAGTTGAATGAGAATTCAATCTTCTATTTGGCAGATATCTCAGATTTGGATGCAGAGACATCTACAAAACTGAGAAGATTAGCCCATAAAAGAGAAGTTTCTCTTAATGTGGTGAAGAACACCTTGCTACGCAAAGCCCTGGAAGCGGCTGAAGGAAGTTATGAGCAGTTTTATGACCTATTGAAAGGGAATACTTCTATCATGTTTTCTGAAGTTGGTAATGCTCCAGCAAAGCTGATCAAGGAATTTAGAAAGGATTACGACCGTCCTATCCTCAAAGGAGCCTTTATTGAAGAAGCAGTATTCATCGGAGATGATCAGGTGAAGTCGCTTGCTGAGATGAAGTCTAAAGAAGAGGTTATTGCGGATATTATCGCAATCCTTCAATCTCCAGCCAAGAATGTTGTATCTGCCCTACAATCAGGTGGAAATACTATTTCTGGCTTGGTGAAAGCTCTCGGAGAAAGAGCAGAATAAATGTGTACGCACTCTCAACTCATATAAATTAAAAATCAAAAACTGAATAAAATGGCGGATTTAAAAGCGCTTGCTGAAGAGTTAGTAAACTTGACAGTAAAAGATGTAAACGAATTAGCAGATATCCTGAAGGAAGAGTACGGTATTGAACCAGCTGCAGCTGCAGTTGCTGTTGCCGGTCCTGCTGGCGGCGGTGCAGAAGGTGGAGCAGAAGAGAAATCTGACTTCGACGTAATCTTGAACGCTGCTGGTGGATCTAAGCTAGCTGTTGTTAAGCTTGTAAAAGAGCTTACTGGACTAGGACTTAAGGAAGCTAAAGAATTAGTAGACGGTGCACCTAAAGCAATCAAAGAAGGTGTAGCAAAAGACGAAGCAGAATCTCTTAAAAAGCAATTAGAAGAGGCAGGAGCGGAAGTTGAACTTAAGTAAACGCAACCGCTACTAGTGTTTTAAAAGGTTTAGAACTCATCCCAAAATTTGCGGGATGAGCTCTAAACCCTTCGTAGTTTGTACCTGTTACTAAGTAATAATTAATCCCACTTCTTGAGATGGCCAACTCAACTCCCAAGATCGCGGAACGTCATACTTTCGCATCTATAAAAAATACACTTGATTATCCAGACTTTTTGGATATTCAGTTACAATCTTTTCAAGACTTTTTTCAATTAGACACTTCTCCTGAGTTACGTGACTCAGAAGGTCTATACAAAGTATTTAGCGAGAACTTTCCTATTACCGATGCGAGAAATCAATTCGTATTGGAGTTTCTCGATTACTTCGTAGATCCACCGAGATACGATATCGAAGAATGTATCGATCGCGGTCTAACATACTCTGTGCCTCTTAAGGCAAAGCTTAAGCTTTACTGTACAGATCCAGAGCACGAAGATTTCGAGACTATCGTTCAGGATGTATATCTTGGAACGATTCCTTATATGACTCCAAAGGGAACTTTCCTAGTTAATGGTGCTGAGCGAGTAATCGTTTCTCAGCTACACCGTTCTCCTGGGGTGTTCTTCGGACAGTCTCGTCATGCTAACGGTACAAAACTATATTCTGCCAGAGTAATTCCTTTCAAAGGAAGCTGGATCGAATTTGCAACTGACATCAACAATGTGATGTACGCTTACATCGATCGTAAGAAGAAGTTGCCTGTAACTACATTGCTTAGAGCGATTGGTTATGAGTTCGATAAGGATATCTTGGATATCTTCGACCTCGCAGATGAGGTTAAAGTGAGTAAAGCAGCACTTAAGCGTTCTATTGGTAGAAAGCTTGCTGCGAGAGTGTTGAGAACCTGGGTAGAAGACTTCGTAGATGAAGATACAGGTGAGGTTGTTTCTATCGAAAGAAACGAAGTAGTTATCGATCGTGAAACGGTTCTTGAAAAAGAGCATATCGATGCTATCTTGGATGCAGGTACTAAGACCATCATCCTACACAAAGAGGATGTGAACTCTGCAGACTTTGCTATCATTTACAATACCCTGCAGAAAGATCCATCTAACTCTGAGAAAGAGGCAGTAGAGCACATCTACCGTCAGTTGAGAAACTCTGAGCCGCCAGACGAGGAAACAGCTCGTGGTGTGATCGACAAATTGTTCTTCTCAGAAACTCGTTATGATCTAGGTGAAGTTGGTCGTTATAGAATCAACAAGAAGCTGAATCTTGAGATCGAAGAGAATACAAAGATCCTTACCAAAGAGGATATCATCTCTATCATCAAGTACTTGATCGAATTGATCAACTCTAAGGCTGATGTGGATGATATCGATCACTTGAGTAACAGAAGAGTTAGAACTGTTGGTGAACAACTTTACAATCAGTTCGGAGTTGGTTTGGCTCGTATGGCTAGAACCATCCGTGAAAGAATGAACGTTAGGGATAATGAAGTATTTACCCCTGCCGACTTGATCAATGCGAAGACACTTTCTTCTGTGATCAACTCATTCTTTGGAACAAACCAGCTATCTCAGTTCATGGATCAAACGAATCCACTTTCTGAGGTAACTCACAAAAGAAGAATGTCGGCACTCGGACCAGGAGGTCTTTCTCGTGAAAGAGCAGGTTTCGAGGTTCGTGATGTTCACTATACTCACTACGGAAGACTTTGTCCGATCGAGACCCCTGAAGGTCCGAACATTGGACTGATCTCTTCTCTATGTGTGTATGCAAAAGTGAACCGTCTTGGCTTTATCGAAACTCCATATAGAAAAGTAGAAGAAGGTAAAGTAGGTCTAAAAGCTAAAGACATCGTTTACCTAAGTGCAGAAGAAGAGGATGAGCAAACTATTGCTCAGGCAAACGCTATCGTTAAAGATAACGGTCAGTTCGAGAGCGACAGAGTTAAAGCGAGATATGAAGGTGATTTCCCAATGGCAGAGCCGGGTGAAGTTACTTTGATGGACGTTGCTCCAAACCAGATTGCATCTATTGCAGCATCATTGATTCCATTCTTGGAGCATGATGATGCGAACCGTGCATTGATGGGATCTAACATGCAGCGTCAGGCAGTACCATTGTTGCAGCCTGATTCTCCAATTGTTGGAACTGGTCTTGAGAAGCAAGTTGCTGTTGATTCAAGAGTTTTGATCAATGCCGAAGGAAGTGGAGTGATCGAATATGTTGATGCGAAGAAGATCATCGTTACCTACGATAGAACGAAAGAAGATGAGCTAGTATCATTCAATGATGCTACAAAAACATATTACTTAACGAAGTTCAAGAAGACCAACCAAAGTACTGTGATCAACTTGAATCCTATTGTTCACAAAGGACAAAAAGTTACAAAAGGTCAAGTGCTATGTGAAGGTTATGCAACTGAAAAAGGAGAGCTTGCTCTAGGTAGAAATCTTAAAGTGGCCTTTATGCCATGGAAAGGTTACAACTTTGAGGATGCGATCGTGATCTCTGAGAAAGTAGTTTCAGAAGATCTATTTACCTCAGTTCATGTGGATGAGTTCACTCTTGAGGTTAGAGATACCAAGAGAGGTGTTGAGGAACTTACTGCTGATATTCCTAACGTAAGTGAGGAAGCTACTGCAGACCTCGATGAGAACGGTTTGATCAGAATTGGAGCTGAAGTTAAGGAAGGAGATATTCTGATTGGTAAGATCACACCTAAAGGTGAGTCTGATCCTACTCCGGAAGAGAAACTTTTAAGAGCGATCTTCGGTGACAAAGCCGGTGATGTGAAAGATGCTTCATTGAAAGTACCACCATCAACTAAAGGTGTGGTAGTTGATAAGAAGCTATTCGAGAGAGCTGTTAAAGACCGTAAGTCTAGAGCAGAAGAGAAGAATGTGATCGCTAAATTGGATGAGGAAGAGAAGAAAGAATTGGCCGAATTGAAAGAAAGGCTGATCGAGAAACTCTACTCAGTAGTAAATGGTAAAACCGCTCAAGGTATTACGAACTACTACAATGAGGAAATCATTCCTAAAGGAACCAAGTTTACTCAGAAAGTACTTCAAAAGATCGATGATTTTGCTTTCATCGATTACAAGAACTGGACAACCTCTGATGATCTTAATCAGACCATCAAGACCATGTTGCACAATCACAACTTGAAGGCTACTGAGATCCAAGGTAATTACAAGCGTAAGAAATATGCGCTTACTGTGGGTGATGAGCTACCAACTGGTATCATGAAGTTGGCCAAAGTTTATCTTGCTAAAAAGCGTAAGCTTAAGGTGGGTGATAAAATGGCCGGTCGTCACGGTAACAAAGGTATCGTAGCAAAGATCGTTCGTCAGGAAGACATGCCATTCCTTGAGGATGGAACTCCGGTGGATATCGTATTGAATCCATTGGGTGTACCTTCAAGGATGAACCTTGGTCAGATCTATGAGACCGTTCTAGGATGGGCCGGAGAGAAATTGGGTGTGAAATTCTCAACTCCAATTTTCGACGGTGCAAGCATCGATGAGATCAACGATTACACCGATAAGGCTGGAGTACCAAGATTTGGTAGAACTCCGATCTTCGATGGTGGAACTGGTGAGAAATTCGACCAGCCAGCAACAGTAGGTATTATCTACATGTTGAAACTAGGCCACATGGTTGAAGATAAGATGCACGCTAGATCTATCGGACCTTACTCGCTTATTACACAGCAGCCATTGGGTGGTAAAGCTCAATTTGGTGGTCAGCGTTTTGGTGAGATGGAAGTATGGGCATTGGAGGCATTTGGTGCTGCCAATATCCTACAGGAAATCCTTACTATCAAGTCAGACGACGTAATGGGAAGAGCCAAAGCTTACGAGGCAATCGTGAAAGGAGAGAATATGCCAGTTCCTGGTATTCCAGAATCTTTCAATGTATTGCTGCATGAGCTAAGAGGTTTGGGACTGAATATCACATTGACAGAAGAGGAAAAGACTCCTGCTTAATTTGATCGATCAACCCAATCCTAACTAATTAGATTATAAAAACACAATAATATTATCATGGCTTTTAGAAGAGATAAAAAAGAAACTAGCAGATTCTCTAAGATTACCATAAGCCTTTCTTCTCCGGAAATGATCCTTGAAAGATCCCATGGAGAAGTTTTAAAGCCTGAGACTATCAATTACCGGACATACAAGCCGGAAAGAGATGGTTTATTCTGCGAAAGAATCTTCGGTCCGGTAAAAGATTACGAATGTCATTGCGGTAAATACAAGCGTATCCGTTATAAAGGCATCGTATGTGACCGTTGTGGTGTAGAGGTTACAGAGAAAAAGGTTAGACGTGAAAGAATGGGACACATTTCATTGGTGGTTCCCGTAGCTCACATCTGGTATTTCAAATCACTACCTAATAAGATCGGTTATTTGCTTGGACTCCCAACTAAGAAGTTGGATTCAATCATCTATTACGAGCGTTATGTAGTTGTACAAGCTGGAAATGCGAAGAATGCACAAGGGGAAGACCTTGAGTATTTAGATTTCCTTACCGAAGAAGAGTATTTGGATATTCTGGATACACTTCCTAAGGAGAACGCTTATTTGGAAGATACTGATCCAAATAAATTCATCGCCAAAATGGGTGCTGAAGCGCTTTACGAATTGTTGAAGCGTTGCGATCTTGATGAGCTTTCTTACTCTCTTCGTCACAAAGCAAATACTGAGACTTCTCAGCAGAGAAAGAATGAAGCATTGAAGAGACTTCAAGTTGTTGAAGCATTCCGTCAGGCTAATGAGCATATCGAGAACCGTCCTGAGTGGATGATCGTGAAAGTAGTTCCGGTTATTCCACCAGAATTGCGTCCGCTTGTGCCATTGGATGGTGGAAGATTCGCTACTTCTGACTTGAATGACTTGTACAGAAGAGTAATCATCCGTAACAACCGTCTGAAGAGATTGATGGAAATCAAAGCTCCTGAAGTGATCCTTCGAAATGAGAAGAGAATGCTTCAAGAAGCGGTTGATTCACTATTCGATAACTCGAGAAAATCATCAGCAGTAAAAACTGATTCTAACCGTGCGCTGAAGTCACTTTCAGACAGCTTGAAAGGTAAGTCGGGTCGTTTCCGTCAAAACCTTTTGGGTAAGCGTGTTGATTATTCTGCACGTTCGGTAATCGTTGTTGGACCAGACCTCAAACTACATGAATGTGGTCTTCCAAAAGATATGGCTGCTGAGCTTTATAAGCCATTCATTATTCGCAAGCTTATCGAAAGAGGTATTGTGAAGACTGTGAAGTCGGCTAAGAAGATCGTAGATAAGAAAGAGCCAGTTGTTTGGGATATTTTGGAAAATGTGTTGAAAGGACATCCAGTTCTCCTCAACCGTGCTCCTACACTCCACAGATTAGGTATTCAGGCATTCCAGCCTAAATTGATCGAAGGTAAAGCAATTCGTCTTCACCCATTAGTATGTACGGCATTCAACGCCGACTTCGACGGTGACCAGATGGCTGTTCACTTGCCTTTGGGTAATGCTGCAATCTTGGAGGCTCAACTATTGATGTTGGCTTCTCATAATATCTTGAACCCTGCGAACGGATCACCAATTACGGTTCCATCTCAGGATATGGTATTGGGTCTTTACTACTTGACCAAAGAGAGAACTAACACTAAAGAAGTTCCTGTTAAAGGTGAAGGGAAAATATTCTATTCTCCAGAAGAGGTGATCATTGCGAAGAATGAAGGTCGTCTAGACATTCACGCTAAGATCAAGGTGAAGGTAACTAAGGGAGATAAGACTGAGATTATTGAGACTACTTGTGGTAGAGTGATCTTCAATCAGGTTGTACCTGAGGAAGTACCATTCATCAACGAGCTGCTTACTAAGAAATCATTGAGAGATATTATCGGTGAGATCTTGAAAGTTGCCGGTACTGCAAAAACTGCCAACTTCCTTGATGATATCAAGAAATTGGGATACGAAATGTCGTTCAGAGGTGGACTATCGTTCAACCTTCAAGATGTTGTTATTCCAGATGCCAAGGAAGATATGATGGCAAAAGCTCAAGAACAAGTTCAGGAAGTTTGGAATAACTATAACATGGGATTCATTACGAATAACGAGCGTTATAACCAGATCATTGATATTTGGACGCATACCAACACTCGTTTGACAAATACCGTAATGGATCGATTGAAGAACGATAATCAGGGATTCAACTCTGTTTATATGATGTTCGATTCTGGTGCAAGGGGTTCTAAAGAGCAGATTCGTCAGCTTTCAGGAATGAGAGGTTTGATGGCTAAGCCACAGAAGTCTGGATCTACCGGTCAGGAAATTATTGAAAACCCTATTCTATCTAACTTTAAAGAAGGTCTATCAATCCTTGAGTACTTTATCTCTACTCACGGTGCACGTAAAGGTCTTGCGGATACTGCATTGAAAACAGCAGATGCCGGTTACCTAACTCGTCGTTTGGTAGATGTGTCTCAGGATGTAGTAATTACAGATGAGGATTGTGGAACATTGAGAGGTGTTTCTATTTCAGCATTGATGAAGAATGATGAAGAAGTTGAGTCACTTTACGATAGAATTCTAGGTAGAACTACTGTTCACGATATCTATCATCCAAATACAGGCGACTTGATCGTAGCTGCAGGAGAAGAGGTAACTGAAAAAGTAGCTAGAGAGATCGAAGAATCGCCAATCGATGAAGTAGAAATGAGATCTGTACTATCATGCGAGAACAAGCGTGGTGTATGTTCTAAATGTTACGGACGTAGTTTGGCAACTGGAAGAATGGCTCAAAAAGGAGAGTCTGTGGGTGTTATCGCTGCACAGTCGATCGGTGAGCCTGGTACTCAGCTTACACTTCGTACTTTCCACGTGGGTGGTACGGCATCTAAGATTGCCGACGAATCTAGAGTGGAAGCCAAATATGATGGTATCCTTGAGATCGACGAATTGAGAACGGTAGAAGGAGAAGATAGAGATGGTAAGAAGGTAACCATTGTTGTTGGACGTTCTGCTGAGGCAAGAATCCTTGATCCTAAGACTAAGATCGCCCTTACAACTTCAGTAATTCCTTACGGATCTATTCTTGAGAAGAAGAATGGTTCTAAAGTGAAGAAAGGAGATTTGATCTGTCATTGGGACCCATATAACGCCTTGATCATTGCAGAAATGAAAGGTACCATTGCTTTCGAAAATCTTGTTGATGGGGTAACCTATAAAGAAGAGACCGATGAGCAAACTGGATTTACCGAGAAGGTGATCACTGAAACAAGAGATAAGAAATTGATCCCTGAGATCAAGGTCTTGAACTCTAAGAAAGAAGTGATCAAAACTTATAACCTACCGGTAGGTGCTCACATTGTGGTGAAAGAAGGTGATAAGATCGAAAGCGGAAAGACTTTGGTTAAGATCCCAAGAGTTTCCGGTAAAACTGGTGATATCACCGGTGGTCTTCCAAGAGTTACCGAGCTATTTGAAGCACGTAACCCTTCTAACCCAGCTGTGGTTTCTGAGATCGACGGTATTGTGTCTTTCGGTAAGATCAAAAGAGGTAACCGCGAGGTTATCGTTGAATCACGTACCGGTGAGATCAAAAAATACTTGATCAATCTATCTAAACACATCCTTGTACAGGAGAACGACTTCGTAAGAGCGGGTACACCACTTTCAGACGGAGCTATTACTCCAGCGGATATCCTTGCAATTAAAGGACCTACTCAAGTACAGGAATATCTTGTAAATGAGGTACAGGAAGTTTACCGTCTGCAGGGTGTGAAGATCAACGATAAGCACTTTGAAGTGATCGTACGTCAGATGATGAGAAAAGTGATCATTGAAGATCCAGGAGATACTAGATTCCTAGAGAAGCAAATTGTAAATAAGATCGATTTTGCTGAAGAGAACGATTGGATCTTCGGTAAGAAAGTGGTTGAAGAAGCAGGAGATTCTGATACTATGAAGCAGGGTCAGATCGTTTCACCTAGAAAACTTCGCGAGGAGAATTCTAAATTGAAGCGTCAAGACAAGCAAATTGTAGTAGCAAGAGATGCTGTTCCGGCAACTTCTAACTCGGTTCTTCAAGGTATTACAAGAGCTTCACTTCAAACAGATAGCTTTATTTCAGCAGCTTCATTCCAGGAAACTACTAAAGTCTTGAACGAGGCAGCAGTAAATGGAAAGCAAGATACTCTAGAAGGCTTGAAGGAGAATGTGATCGTAGGTCACTTAATCCCAGCAGGTACTGGATTAAGAGAGTATCAGAAGTATATCGTAGGAAATACCGAAGAGTACGAAAAGCTAAAATCTGCTAAGTCTGAGAAGACTGTTGAAGAGGAAGTAGAAAGCGAAGAATAGTCCCAAATCTGAAATCTGAAATCAGAGATCAGAAAATGGAAATCAGAAAATTTATTTAATATGAGCGACGATAATAACAATCAGAATCCGGAAGGACCACAAGAAGGAAAACTCAATATTGAGCTTACTGAAGAGGTAGCTGATGGAATATATTCGAACTTGGCAATTATCAGTCACTCAAATTCTGAATTCGTTTTCGACTTTATCAAAGTAATGCCCGGACTACCAAAGGCGAAGGTAAAGTCGAGGATCATGATGACGCCTCAGCATGCCAAGCGTTTGATGAAGGCCTTGCAAGACAATGTAGCCAAGTTCGAAGCACAGAATGGAGCGATCAGAGAGTCTCAAGGTGGACCGGAATTCCCGATGAATTTCGGAGGTCCAAAGGCTGAAGCTTAAAGCTTATTCATATAATACAATACAAGGCGTCTCGAAAGGGGCGCCTTTTTTTTGTTGGCTCACAGAGTAGCTCAGGGAAGTCGCAGGGAACCGCAGGGAGGCTCTGTGTATCTCAATGCTCCCCTGTGTTTCCCTGTGAAACAACTAAGGAGTGATTTTGCTATTCAAACGCCTTTCTGTTGAATAAGATGTATCCAAAGTGCAGCAGAAAACTCAATTTCTGATCGGTATCATCGAAATAGTTGACAGAGAAAGCCAATGGGCCAACTCGTGAATGATATACGGTTGTAAAGGTTCCTATGAAACTTCGTTCAATTACTTCCTCGCCTAATTTTGCTTTACCTTCAGAGTCTCTCTGAATAGCTTGATAGGGCTGAAAAGCATAGGCCTCTGCCCTGAAGTCGATGCGATCATTTATGGTATAAATGGTCTTTAAACCAGCCCCCAAATAGCTAAGAGCACGATACTCTTCTTGGAATAGCGTAAGATTTTCAGGAATAGGAGAGAATGAAGGAATACTCAAGGCTGTAGCTGTATAGTTTTGGAAGAATGGATGGTCTGAGTATACTCCCTCTACCAATAGTCCTAGACGAAAGGCTTTTCTTTCTAAAAAATAGTCTTCATAAACTGCTCTGGCAACCCACCAGCTCCTATCTGCTTTCAATGGTTCTTTGCCAAGAGCCGTAGACCCAGGGGTAGTATGCTCTTCACCTTGGATGTTCCTAATCATCACACTCATTCGCTCTCCTTTTGATGCATACAAGCGATGGTTTAGAGTATTGAGCTCAAATCTTATGAAGGTAGATATGCCTTCAAATTCAGTGAGGTCTGAAGTGTCGCCCCTTTCAAATTGATCAGTCTGATAATAGTTGAAGTTCTGCCAAGTGTAGTTTGCTCCCAACTCAATCTTCCCTTTCGTCATAAAGGGCAAACCAATCTTAACTTCTGCATAATTCTCAGACGAAATGATATAGGGAGGGTCTTCTTCTTCAATGAATGTTGATCGGCTATTAAAGAAGTCGAACTGATTTACAGTGTAGTTGGCTTCAAGATAAAAGGGAATATCAAATGGGATTTCCCATTTAATTCTTCCTTCAGTAGAACTATAGAAGTTACCGAAGTATATATTTCCAGATACTTGAAGTCCTGTAGCTCCTAGATTTTGATATTTCAATTCAAAGAAACCTGTACTGAATGGCTTGGAAGAGATCACACCTCCAAAAGTGGCTTTGAAATGTTTTTCTTTTTTAGCCTGAAGATAGATGTCGTACAATCCTGAAGCGCTATCGAACTTTGCAGTGGGGTATAGACTTTTTATCTTTTGATCTGATGCCATTCTAAAATAGGCATCATTGAGTGCTTCAATATCAAAGGTGTCTTTACTCCCTACATCTTTTCGAAAATACCGCTCTTGTGCAGGGTGAAGGCCATCAATATATGCTTCTCTGAACCTTAAATCCGGCATTTTCTTTCTAAAAGCTGCTCTTTTTTCATCTACTTTGAATTCAGGCTTGCCCAATTGCATCCTTATGGAGTCAATCAATTTCACTGTACTCTCATAACCTCTGGAAATGATCTTCTCATTTTGAAAGAAGTTGAAAGTACCAATATCTTCTACTTCCGACTGAATAATGATGCCCCTTGTACATTCTAGCTCAAACTTTGATTCTCTTATGAGCATATTCTTGACTTGAGAAACCAAATTGTCTTCAGTGGGGTCATCTAGTCTTGATGTAACATTACTTGCAATTATATAGTCCAGATCGAATTCTTCACATATGATATCGACTGGGAAGTTATTATACAATCCTCCATCTAACATCACACCGCCATCTACTGAAATTGGAGCAATATAGAATGGATAAGTCATTGATGCTCGAATTGAAGTAGCTAGCTGGCCAGATCTAAATACTTTTTGCTCTTTAGTTGAAATATTCGCTGCTAAGCATCTGAATGGGATCATTAGGCTGTCAAAATTCTCTTTGCTCGCTGCATTGGGCTGAGCAAATAACTCCATCAAACCAATATCAATTGGGATGGAGGAAATGAAGTTGACGGGAATGTTAGTTTCAAATAATGAGTCGAGGTTGAATTTCCAATTCAGCATTCCCGGATCATTTCTGTCTTGCTTTAGATAGAAGATCTTGTTCTTATTGATTATCCCCTCTGCAGCAGCCCTGAAATCTTCAGAATTTACAATTGCTTCAATCTGATCTGGTGTATAACCTGAAGCATAGAATCCACCTACTAGTGCCCCAATAGAAGTGCCAATGATATAATCTACCTCTATTTGGTTTTCCTCAAGGGCTTTAAGTACACCCACATGAGCTAAACCAGAAGCACCTCCGCCGCTTAAGACCAATCCAACCTTCTTTTGCTGTGCCGGCAAAAAAAGAATTGCAAATAGTCCCAAAAGAAGCAGTGCGAGCTTTTTCATCGATCCTTCAATTCAGCATAAAAGTATTAATAGCAGCTGATTTGAAGTTTTATGCATGTGATTTTAATTGAAAACCAATTGTTTATAACTGATGCTTCAGTTATTTAAGGCTTCTATGATGTCGTGAATAGTAATGATGTGAGTTTCTCCAGCCCTATTCTTCACTAAGACTGCAGGGTTTTGCTTATCGATCTTTGAAGCAATCTCTTCAAGACTGGCGTTGGCATCAACGAATTCATATGGCTCCGACATATAATCCTTCACTTTGGCCTTAGCCGCATCAGTTCCATTTCTCAATGCAGAATAGAGATCATTGTCTTTAACCGAACCAACAATATCATCTCCATCCATTACTGGTACTTGTGAAATATTGTATTGAGTCATTTTACTCATCACTTCTTGTAAGCCATCATTTGGGTTAGCAGTGATCAGCTTTTTTGTACCGTGCTGTCGGATTAGGCTAATGGCATTAACCTTGTCTTTTTCCATGAACCCACGATCTCTTACCCAATCATCATTAAACATCTTGCCTACATATCTACTTCCATGATCGTGGAAGATTACCACCACTACATCATCCTTCTTCAGTCTATCTTTCAATTGAAGCAATCCGGCAACAGCAGATCCAGCTGAGTTTCCCATGAAGAAGCCTTCTTCTCTGGCCAACCTTCTGGTCATGATCACACCGTCTTTATCGGTTACTTTTTCAAAATGATCGATCAAGTCAAAATCTACATTCTTTGGGAGAATATCTTCACCAATTCCTTCGGTGATATACGAATATATCTCATTCTCATCAAACTCACCGGTTTCGTGATATTTCTTGAAAACTGATCCGTATGTGTCGATTCCCCAGATCTTGATGTTTGGATTCTTTTCTTTCAAATACTTCGCTGTACCTGAAATGGTTCCTCCTGTTCCAACACCTACCACCAAATGGGTGATCTTTCCATCTGTTTGTTCCCAGATCTCAGGACCAGTTTGTTCGTAATGCGCTGTGCGG
This sequence comes from Flavobacteriales bacterium, assembly GCA_002706365.1. Taxonomy (GTDB): domain Bacteria; phylum Bacteroidota; class Bacteroidia; order Flavobacteriales_E; family Vicingaceae; genus UBA1494. Next base: position 20,022 of record PALM01000043.1, read on the forward strand.
TTAGAGAGATTATCGTACTGGTTTGGATAGAATGAATTTGGAATCTCTTCATTCAATCGCTTTGCAACTGAGTAATACGATCTTGAATCATCAGAAGATACATTCGTTGGGCAAACGATCACTTCAGCACCCATGGCACGAAGAATATCCATCTTCTCTTTTGATTGCTTATCTGCAAGTGTACAGATTAATTTATAGCCCTTTACAATGGCGGCAAGTGCCAATCCCATTCCGGTATTTCCGGATGTACCTTCTATAATTGTACCTCCTGGCTTCAAAAGACCAGCTTTTTCAGCGTCTTCAACCATTTTTACCGCCATTCTATCTTTGATCGAATGACCTGGATTGAAGGTTTCGACTTTAGCCAGACAAAGTGCCGGAATATCTTTGGTGATCTTATTGAATTTTACCAATGGGGTATTGCCAATGGTCTCCAGTATATTTTCGTAGTATTTCATGCTATTTTTTCCTGCCGCAAAGTTATTAAAAGCCTTTGGGCCTGCGACTTGAAATTCAGCTTTTTAAATAGAGAATTAGTCGAATCGTATTGAGCGCACAGGTTCAATACCGGCTATGATGCTAGAAGGAAAAATCAACATCAAAATTGAAATAGCAAGTGTTCCAAGATTAAGCAATGCCAATTTCCACCAACTGAAGACAATAGGCACCCTATCTATGAAATAAGCTTCTTGTGGAAGTTTCATAAAACCGACTTCCAACTGCAGGTATGCTATTCCCAAACCCATCAGATTTCCAATGATCAATCCGCTTATTACCAAATAGGCTGCATGATAGATAAAGATCTTGCGAATACTGGCATCCCTGCTTCCCAGAGCTTTTAATACTCCAATGGTTCGTGTTTTCTCCAAGATCAAGATCAATAGAGCCGATATGATGTCTATTCCGCAAACAAGAATTAACAAACCAATGATAATGACCACATTTACGTCTTGCAGTTCCAGCCAATTGAAAATATCTACCCTGCTTTCAGTAATGCTAGTAGCAGCTAGATCATAATCGATTTGCTCGTTGATCTTCGCCATGCTTTCTTCCATTCTCTCGAAATCATTCAACATTACTTCAAGTCCACCAACTTGCCTATCATCCCAATTATTGAGTTTTTGAAGGTGTTTGATGTCGCCTACCATTACTTTGTCGTCCATTTCACCTAAACCGGTATTGTAAAGTCCTGTAATAGTGAATTTTCTAAAACGCGGTGGTTGTTGAACAAAGTACAATAACACTTCGTCGTTTAAGCTTAGCTTGAGCTTTTTAGCCAGATTCTCAGAGATCATGACTTCATTGGAACGACTGCTATCTTCAATTCTGGGCAATCGTCCATCTTTTAGATAAGAATTGAAGAATTCCCAATTATAATCGCTTCCAACTCCTTTCAAAAGGACCGCCTGGTTCTCTTCATCGGTCTTTAATACCGCTCCTTTATAGGCAAAGGATTGTATATGGCGAATGTTATCAATTCCAGAAAGACTGTCGATAAACCCCCTATTCAATGAAATTGGGTTGCTATCATATTGACCGCGATTTTGGAATTTTTGAATGGTAATATGGGCACCAAAGCCACTTATTTTGTCTCTTATCTGTTCTTGAAAGCCCTCAACTATAGTGAGCGAAAGAGTCATCATTGCTATTCCCAGAGCAATCGCAAGAATAGAAATTCGCACGATAGGCTTTGAAAATGAATGATTTCCTCCCTTTATTATTTTCTTTGCAAAGAAAAATTCGAAATTCACGCTCTTGATAGCTTTGAAAAATTACAGAAGAAATAAAATTAGGCTTTTGCTAACTAAGAGCCTATGGATGTTAATGGGTCTTTTCTTTTTCTCAAGTCTCAGTGCTTGTGAAGGGCAGACAAATGAAGTAGCAAAGTCGGTAGGTGCCTCTAAAGGAGTAATTACTGGGGCAGAACAGCTTTCCGATTATCTGCCAATGATCAAAGGAAAGCGAATAGCCCTCGTAGCTAATCATGCTTCAAGGATTAACAGAACCCATCTTTTAGACACCTTACTGAGTTTGGGAATGGAAGTGACGGTGATATTTAGTCCGGAACATGGTTTTAGGGGAGAGGAAGATGCAGGTGCTAAAGTAAAAGATGGCCTTGATCCAAAATCCGGATTACCGGTTTATTCGCTTTATGGTGACCATAAGAAGCCAAGCAATGACGACTTAGCGAATGTAGATGTGATCCTTTTCGATCTCCAGGATGTTGGAGTGCGTTTCTATACTTACTTATCAACTCTGCATTATGTGATGCAGGCTGCAGCTGAGCAATCTTTACCCATCATAGTGCTCGACCGTCCAAACCCTTTTATGGATGTGGTTGATGGTCCTTTAATGCAGGAAGAATCTATGAGCTTTGTGGGCTTACATCCAGTGCCATTGATCTATGGAATGAGTATTGGAGAATATGCCAGCATGATTGCCGAAGAGAATTGGATTCAGACTGAATATCAAGTCGACTACACCGTAGTTCATTGTCGGAATTTAGCCAGAGAGACAGAATATACCTTGCCTTTTGCCCCTTCTCCCAATTTGCCGAATATGAGATCTATTATGCTATATCCTTCATTGGCGCTTTTTGAAGGGACGGTAATCTCCGTTGGCAGAGGTACTGATCTACCTTTTCAGCAGATCGGTCATCCGAAACTGGAAGGAGCTTATACCCACACCTTCACCCCCAAGGCGACGAAGGGAGCATCCAATCCTAAGCTAAAAGGGGAAGTCTGTTATGGTGTCTTATTGGATCAAAAGGAAGGAAAATCATTTGATCTTCAATATTTGCTCGACTTCTATTCAAATTACCCCGAAAAAGAGAATTTCTTTAATAATTACTTCCATCTTTTAGCAGGTAATAAGGCCTTGATAGATCAGATCAAATCGGGAAAATCTGCAGCTAAGATTAAAGCTAGCTGGGAAGAGGATCTAAAAAATTTCAAGAAACTCAGGAAGAAGTATTTGTATTACAATTCGATGTCGGATGTGAGGAACTAAATTGATCATGCTTTCATGTCATAATCAAAAGCGTGTTTTTTCTTAAGGGTCGCATTAAAGATTGCCTTCAGCAGCTATACCACAAAGTTTTGCAAAGGCCCCGATGGTTCCCGTTGATTCCGTTCCGCGGAATTGTATCGGGGGAAGGGCTCACAAAGGTTCACTTTGAAGAAAAATGGAAAACTGCTTTACAGAAAAACCCTCAGTGGTCCTCTGTGCCTTCTCAGTGTCGTCCCGCTGAAAAGCGGGACCTCTGTGTCCCAGCAAAAAGAGCATTTCTTTTACTGAATTCAATTCACTTGCTCCAGCTTCCCGGAACCATTGATCTCTGAATTCAGCTCTTTTGGACTACCAACATATTTAACATCACCACTGCCATTCACTTCTACGTTTAGGCTGTATGAAGTAGATACCTCCACATCACCGGAGCCATTGATTTCCACTTCTGTATTGTCGCTATTCAATTGTATGGCAAGAACGTCACCTGAACCATTGATCTGTATCTCTTGACTCTTGACTTTTCCCCTTAATTTGATTGTTCCTGATCCATTGATCTCATTACTTAGCGATTTGTAATCCAGGTCCAGGTCTATATCACCGGAGCCCGCAATTTCCAGCTCAAGATCGTCTCCCATAAAAGTATTGCTGCCAATAATTTTTCCAGATCCATTTATTTCAAGTCCTTTTAGATCAACAAGACTTATGTTCAGTTTAACTTTTTGAGCCTCTTTTAAGCAACGGTCGAATTTGATAACCCACTCGCCATTTTTCACATTTTGGTTTAACACTTCAAGATAGTTAGCAGGCCCTTCAAAGCTCACACTTTGACTTTCTGCCTGTTGAATATGGACTTCTATTCCACTGGCAAGGCTGAGCTCATTTATTTTGTCAAGGCTTAACTCTTCTGTTACTATTTCTGGATCTGCTTCTATACAATTCTGAAAGAATGTACATGCACTTAGTAGGCTTATTGTTAGGAATGCAAAAAATAGCTTATTCATTTTCAATGGTTTGGATTGTAGCATAGAAAGTTACAAAAAGCTGCTGTATAGAATCAGTCTTCTATGTTTAATTCAAAACCGTTACCGTGAATATTGATCACCGAAATCTTTGGATCCCGAGCTAAGTACTTTCTCAACTTAGCTATATATACATCCATACTTCTGGCAGTGAAGTAGTTGTCGTCACCCCAAATCTTATTGAGCGCATCTGCTCTTGTAAGAACTCCACCTTTACTCAAACAAAGCGCCTCCAATAATGCTGATTCTTTAGGAGATAGTCTTTTTTCTTCATCTCCTATTTTAAGAATCCGATTATGAGGAGTAAAAATGTAGTTTCCCAACTGATGTTCTTTGATCTTATGTTCAGCTCGGTCTTCTTTTTTGCGAAGAATCACCTTGATTTTCTCTATAAGTATCTCTGAATCAAATGGTTTTGTAAGATAGTCGTCGGCACCTAGTTTAAAGCCCTTTAGCACATCTTCTTTCATCGATTTGGCTGTAAGGAAGATGAAAGGAAGGTCAGATTTAGTTGATTTTATCTCTTTTGCTAAGGTGAAGCCATCCATTTCAGGCATCATCACATCCAAAATGCAGAGGTCGTAATCGTAGTTCTTTAGTTTTGAAAAAGCCTCTTTTCCATGTTTACACCAGTCGACCTCAAATTTGGCTAGCCTTAAATAGCTTTCCAAGACAGCGCCAAAGTTTAGCTCGTCCTCAGCAAGGAGTATTTTAGCTTTCTTAGTCATTGAGTTCTGACTTTAGTCGAATAAAGAAACTACTTCCTTCTTTCAATTTGCTTTCTGCCCAGATCTCTCCATTCATTTTATGGATCACATCTTTAACATATGAAAGACCAAGACCAAAGCCCTTGGTCTGATGCAAATTCCCTTCGGTATATCTGTAAAAGCTATCGAAGATATGTTCAAGTGTTTTCTTGCTCATACCAATGCCTTGATCCCTTACTTCAACAATGAGATCCCCATTATCATTTTTAGTGCTAACTGTGATTTTGGCATTATCTGTACTGAATTTTATGGCATTATCGAATAGATTCCTAAACACATTGAATAAATGCATTCTATCTGAGATGATCAAGTGATTCTTTGCCTCGAAATTGTAGTCGATAAAAGGAGCTTGTTCTGCTTTTCTAGACTCCACCATCAGATCACCTAACTCCTTAATGAGTTCATTCGCTTCGAGCTTTTCCATTTTAAGATTGATCTCTCCTTTCTCAAATTGGGCTGCCTGCAATAGACTCTCAACTTGCCTGTTCATCCGTTCATTCTCTTTGCGGATGATATCTCCAAACTTCTCAACTTCTTTCTTGTCAGCCTTAGATTCTGGATGAAAGATTGCATCCAGCGCTAGTGATATGGTTGCAATTGGGGTTTTGAACTCATGAGTCATGTTATTTATGAAATCAGACTTCATTTGAGATAATCTCTTTTGGCGAAATATACTTTGAAGGGTATAGCCAAATGTGAGAAGCATTACCAAGCTCAAGATGATTGTAGCGGTAATGATTGGCCAAAGGCTCCATAAAAGATAGCTGTCTTCACCCATAAGTTGGAAGCTAAGTACACCACTTTCCACGCTGTTGATACTCTTGAGTAAAGGCTTATCAATGACCTTATCCACATCTTTATCTAGATTATTCCCAGATATTAGGCTGTCTTTCTCGCTGTCTCTGATCTCATAATGGTATTTAAGACCTTTTAGACCTTCATTTTCAAGACTTGCTTGAAGTAATGAATCTGTGTTCACTCCTTCAAGTCGCTCTGCAAATGATCTTTCCTTGAATGCGAACTCAAAAGCTATATTGTTGATAGCCTCGCTTAATTCACTCTTCTTCTGATTAAAGCGCTCAATAAGCTTAACCTTAGTGACATTGCTATCTTCAATATGAAGTACTTCTAAGTCTTCTTCTCCATCATCGTATATGACTACTTTTCCTTCATAGCCCTCAGTTGTCAGCACTTCGAATTTTTGGCTGATCTCATTCTTGATAGCACTATCATCTTCTACTCTAACTTCAGATACAAAATTGAATTTGGCATCTCCCAATCGATGAAAATTATTACTTCTGATCTTAACGCCTTTACTTAGGAACTCCATTGCCTCATTTTCTTTGAGGCCTTCCTCAAAACCTACAAGGGCCTTATCCAGATCTCTGCTGAGTTCAGCTTGTTTTTGATCCATTAACTCGCCAATCCAGTATAGCTGAAAAAAGATAATGCCTAGGAAAGATAGGCTCATCAAAAGAATGATCAGACGTATAGTTCTGTTGCTCATTGGTATAAAAATAGGCAGCTTATAGTCCTTTTGGAAGCACTTTAACTTTTCCTTAACTCTTTTTGGCTAGGCTTTAACGCTAGAAGCTGAGCTCTCATTCTAGCTTTGAACCATAATCAAAAACCAAAATGTCATGAAAAATTTAAATTACTCACTCTGGCTGATATTCGCTTTAATGATGTCTTCTTCCAATTTAGTGGCTCAAGAAGCTGAGAAGGCTGAACCAAAGTCAGAAAAAGGAAAGGTCAAAATAATGATTGTTGAAGATGAGAATGGTGAAAAGAAAGAGTTCATCAAAGAGTACGACTTCAATAGCAAAGAAGAACTTCACGAATTACTTAAAGAACAAAACATTGAAATAGAAGATGCGAGGGTAAGAACTAAAGTGATCAATCTTTCCGAGAATCCAAGTGATGAAGCAGACCATAAGATTATGAAATGGATCGATGGTAGTAGCCCTGACAGTATGAAAGTGCGCATGATTCGATTTCATGGAGATAGCGGAGCACACGACTTTGACTTTGAGGAAGGTGACTTTCGTTTTGAATTCAAATTCAAAGAAGGGGATAGTGCTCATAGTAATTTGAGAATCGAGGAATTGATCAATGGAGATTCTGTAAAAGTTAGAATGTTCAAAGAGGCTATGCATTCTGCCGATGAGAATGTGGAGCTCGTAAACTCTTTTGTATTTATCAGAAGAGTAGAGGGTGGTCAAAAAGAAAAGGAAGATGAAGGTTTTGGCAGCAGCTTGCGTCTTGAGAAGCTAAATAATATGCCAGTGGAAGAGCTGAGAATCTTTCCAAATCCAACTAAAGGAGCATTTACTACAGAATTCAATGTAACTGAAGCTTCAAATGTTTTGATCACAGTAACAGATACCAAAGGGTCTCAGATCTACACTAAAGAGCTCAACAACTTTAAAGGAAGATACCGTGAGCAGGTAGATCTTTCAGATGTAGAAGCTGGCTTGTATTTCTTTAACCTTCAGATAGGTGCAGAAAGAGAGACACACAAGATCGTTGTGCAATAAGAACTACAGTTCGACGATGGGAAACATCCATGAGAAATCATGGGTGTTTTTTTATTTTAGAATTTAGGGCAGGGAACTCTGAAGAATCTTCTCTTTTTCCTTTTTGGCTTAGGGTACTCAAGTATTAAGCTGATCTCATGAGAACCTGCAGTGAATCCTGCCAAAGGAGAAATAGTGATGTCGTAGGAATATGCTACTGAGATTCGATCTGCTTTCATTCCTACCATCACCAGTATTGCGTCAACATTTGGTATAGAACTTTCATTGTTTTTCAATGGAAGCCCTCTATACCACAATCCAAACAATATAGGCTCTGTTCTATAATATACTCCAAGGTCTAGTTGATCCCACTTTAGTTGAGACTTATAGAGTCCGGCAAATGTTACCGTTGCTCTTGTTCTTGTACCAAGCGGACTTACAACTTCTACATTATATCCAGCTTGTATAGAGGTGCGAATTGGTAAAAATGCATCTTGATCTGAAAAGGAATTGTTTGGCTCGTTGATGTGATCGAAAGAGATACCTCCCCAATATTTCTCTTGGTGATAGATCACAACACCAGTACCAAAATTGGCGAAGTTAGCTTGCTCTCTGAAGCCAGTAGTATTACTTGTTGGCGCGCCATCTCTGGCAATTTGATCAGCAAATATGAACTTCTCAAAGTCGTATCTTCTATTGATATAACCGGCTTTTATTCCACCCATCATAGCCACCTTTCTATTCAACCTTACTTGGTATGAATAAAATAAATTGAACATATTGGTGGTTAATCCACCACTTCCTGCTCTATCAGTCAAGAATTGTACCCCTACACCTGAATTTAATTCATTTAGATAGTGATCGTAAGAAGCTGCAAATGATACAAAACGACCGGGAATTGCAGGCCATTGATCCCGATAAGAAAATGCAAATCTTCCTAATTCCACATTCCCCGTTAATGCGGGATTATAGAGCATTGAATTGCTATAGAAATGGCCGAATTGAGGGTCTTGAGCTTTCAATTCTCCTGAGATACAGCAAATAGCAGCAACTACAAGCAGTTGGATTATATGTCTTCTAAACGTTTTCAATTATCTTAGTAATGTTACATCACCTACTTTGGTGGCCTTTTGTCCGTTTATGAATACCAATTCTAATTTGTATACATAAACATCTGCTTGACAAAGCTCACCTTTATAATATCCATCCCAGCCTTGATTTTGGTCTTTGCTTTCAAAAACCAATTCTCCCCATCTATTGAAAATACTTAGCCTATATTGATCTACATACTCTACGAACGGGAAGAATACTGTGTTGTTTGGATTGTTAGGATCATAACCGCCTCCGCCAGATCCACCAGTACGTGGAGTAAAAACATTCGGAATTCTTATCGTGTAGTTTGGCTCTACTCTAAATACACGGTAAGCAATATCGCTACAACCATATGAATTCTCTTTATAAAGAGAAATCGTATAGGATCCGGTATCCGCATAAGTGTGAATAGGGTCATTTACAAAAGCCGAATCACCATCTCCAAATGTCCAATAGAAATTTGTAGCATCATTCAAATCTCCAAAGCCTTGTACTACCGGATTTTCAATATCGGTGACTTCAGGACTGATTTGGAAGCTACTCACTGGAGTAGGCCATACATTCACTTCAAAATTGCCAGTGAAATCAGACTCACATCCATCGAGGTTTTGAACGCTATAAGTCACAAAATAGCTCACCTCATTCAAATTGTCTGTATTGATGTATGTGTGTGTGGGAGTTGCCTGATTTGAATTATTTCCATCACCAAAATCCCAGAAGTGAGTATAGCCCGCTGGACTGCCATTGTCGAAGGTTACTGTGAGTGGACTGCAGCCTTCAATTAAACTATCGCCAAGATTGATCGCAGGAGGTTGAGAGACTTCAACCAAGGCACTGTCGATGATTGAATTACTACATCCATCCACAATTGCTAGCGAATAATATGTATCTACTGTTGGACCAACAACAACAGGACCGGTTCCACTCAAACCTTGACTCCATATATAAGAAAAAGGTCCAATTGCATTTGCCGAAGGGTTGAAAATAGGGGTAAGGGTAGCCGAATCGCCCAAACAGATGATTCCAGAAGCGGTTAAACTCACATTCTCATTATAAATATTCCTAACTCCAATAGTTACTGAGCCTGTTGCAGGAGGACAAGCATTTCCATCTGTCACAGAAACTGAATAAGTAGTGGTTTGCGTAGGAGAAACTGAATGGTCTGGAGCATTTCCCAATCCATTTGTCCAGTTATATTGATAGTTGCCAACTCCACCGTTAACATTTGCGGTAAGAAGTATAGGAGTATTCACACAAATGGTATCATCTTCTGTTAAGGTCAAAAGGATTGAATCCGGCTGTAGGATAAATGCAGTATCGGCAATCGTACAGCCATTAGCGTCTGTAAGTGTGAGTGAATAATCTCCCGGACTTAGATTGAAGATGTCTTGAGTGTTTTGGCTATTGCTCCAGCTATAGGTGTATGGAGTAGTTCCGCCTACAGGAGTGCTTCTGATCCTTCCATCACTAAAGCCATTACAAGTGATTGAATCCTCATCCAGACTAAGGCCAAGGGCAGTAGGTTCAGCGATTGATACCGAATCAACAATAACACAGCCACTTGAGTCGGTCACTGTTACATAATAATTTCCTCCAGCTAAACCTACAGCAGATGAACTATCTGAATTATTGGACCATGAATAAGTATATGGCATTCTTCCTCCAACTACACTAATGTTGGCAGAACCGTCGGCCAGACCAAAGCAGCTAACTGCTATAAAGCTTATGTTTGAGGTGCTAAGTACAGGGGCTTGACTAATTACAATAGAATTTGTACTTGTACATTGATTTGCATCTGTTACAGTCACCGTATAAGCTCCTGGGGGAAGGTTGTTGATTTGAGCGGTGCTTGAATTCGCCGGATCATTCCACAAATATGTATAGGGTGTAGTTCCTCCATTTGCACTTACACTTGCATAACCATCAATAAGACCATTACAACTGATATTGAAACTACTATCGATGGTGCTAGTCAATTGAGTGGGTTCATTCAAGACCACTGAAAGGGTGTCTGTACATTGTCTAGCATCTGTAACAGTTAGTTGATAGCTTCCTGCTACAACTCCACTAAGACTATCGGTATTGTTATTATTACTCCACAAGTAAGTAAGTGGTGCCGTTCCACCTTGAATATTAGTAAGCACTCTTCCATCGCTTCCACCAAAGCAACTGATGTCTTGTGTTACTGCTAAGCTGCTAACTAGACTATCTGACTCTCCCACTTCAATAGAATCAACCGCATTACAGCCATTGGCATCTGTAAGAACTATATAGTACATCCCAGCAGCTAGATTGGAAATTGTATCTGTTGTTGAACTTGATGGGTCACTCCACAGATAAGTGTATGGTTGAGTTCCACCCGTAACTGTGACATATGATTTCCCATCGAGAAGTCCATAACAGCTTACACTATCTTCAAGGCTTGTACTTAAACTGAGAATTTGAGGTTCGGTAATGACAATACTTGCAGTATCTGAACAGGAGTTTTGGTCTGTGACAGTAACATTGTATACTCCAGCAGCAAGATTGAAGATACTATCGTTGGTTGAGTTTGTAGGGTCATCCCATTGAATCAAATAAGGAGCAGTGCCTCCTTGGATCTGAATTGAAGCAGAGCCATCACCTGAATTGAAACAGCTGAGGTTAGCAGAAGCACTAATTGTTGCTACTAAACTATCTGGTTCACTAATAACCACAGAATCTGAAACTGAACACAAATTGGTATCAGTAACACTTATTGAATAGATCCCTGGACTTAGATTGGCAACACTGTCAATGCTTGTGCTTGCGGCATCATTCCATTGAATGTTATAAGGTAAAGTTCCACCATTGATAACTGCACGTGCTGTACCATTTGCCAATCCAAAACAGCTGACGTTAGCAGAGTCTACAATATCTACAGTAAGTTGAGGTGGTTCAGTAATGGTGAAGCTTAGAACAGAATCACAACCTAGAGTATTGGTCATGGTTACCGTATATGTGCCTGCTCCAAGATTAGCTCTATTCTGAGTTGATGGTCCATCAGACCATGAATACGTAAATGGAGTAAATCCACCTGCCGGACTCACAGCAATACTTCCATCATTGGCACCAAAACAGCTAACGTCTGTTACAGTAGCAATTGGGTTACCTGTAAAACGAACAATGGTAACTCTAACTCGATCCGTGTCTGGATCACAAATGCCAATGTTGTCGGTCACTAGATCCAGATTGACAAAACCACTTGCAATCTCAGCATTTGAAGGAGTATATAAAGCATTCAAAGTGTTTCTGTTCGGCGTAAAAGTTCCGGTACCGCCTACCCATCTTCCACTATTGCTAATACTAACATTACCGTAAAGTTGGAAAGGAAAATTCTCAATACAAACTAGTGTATCTACTCCCGCAGTGGCAATTGGTTTTTCTCTTGTGTTTACAACAATACTATCTATTGAAGTACACCCTCTTTCATCGCTAACAGTTAGTAGGTAGGTTGTTGTATCGGAAGGACTGGCAATTGGGTTTGCTAGAGTATCATCATCCAAGCTCGTGGCAGGAGTCCATAAATAGCTAGCTCCAATTGTAGTAGTCGTTGGTGAACCACCTATTGGAGTACTTTGTCCATCACAGATAGCGGTATCATTTCCAGCATCAACTATAGGGTTAGGATAATCGAATCGAATTCCTACCACATTAGAATTAGACACACAAGAATTACCCACATTCACCAATTCTATTCTGTATGCAACTGTATCTGTACACACATTAAAGGTGTCGCAAAAGCTTTCTGTTGCTGATGTGGCATATAGATTGAATCCCGAGCCAATTGGGTATTCCCTGTAAATATTATAAGCAGTATCACTGCCATTTGGCCATGGAGAACTTAATGGATTCCAATTGAGCTCAACACAACTGTTGTTAAAGCTGATCTGCTGGAAGATGGTTGAAATGGTATCCGTTTCCAGGATAGTCCAGCCATCATTACAACCGGATTTAGCCCGAACGATATAGTGCATCGACTGCTGATCGGCAGCAGCCCCTACATGAGTATAGGTAGTTTGGTTTATGTTTGCTACAGAGTCTATCAAAGCGTAAGGACCAGCTTTATTTGGTGCAGCATAGATCATCCATTGAATGAAGGCGCTATCGGGATCGACAGGATTTTCCCATGTGAGGCTTACATCTCCATTTGATTGTACGTCTGCACAATAGATCTCAGGGTTCACAACCAATGAATCTCCGAGAATAGTAATTGCAATAGAGGTGATCACCTGTCCTGCCGCTGGGCAATAGTCGTCAAAAGCTCTAATGGTAAAGAGATATGTATTCTTATTTACATTACAAACAGGAGTGTAATTAGCGATTTGATCACAACTTGTTCTCCATCTAAACCTAGTATTGTAAACGCTGAATCCGGTATCAGGAGTAGGGTAGCTAAGTGTTGCACAAGGAGGGTTCGGACAACCAGTAGTTGAATCGGTGAAATTATTACCAAACATCAATCCACTCGCAAATATGAAAAGGCTATCATCCTTAGGATTTCCTGCTCTTAATGAATCGATTATACCAATATTGAAGTCGACAAAGTCGCCAACTTTCACCGTATCTCTTAGAATAGTGGAAGAGAATGATGTAACAACCTGTGGCGGTTCATTTGGAGCACAGCCTGCAGTAATAACTGTTTGAAGCTCTCTATAGATCTCCGCAATCTTTTGTCCGCAACGCCAAGCAGAAACCTTAATTACCGATATGTATTCACCTTGATTATATGAGGTGAAAGTGATCTCTCCAGTTTCTGGATCAAGCACGGCGGGTATATTTCGATTATCGAGATTGGTATCGGGAAAAGGGCTCAAATAACTAAAGCCAGAGCCTGCATCCAAAGGCAAGAAAGGCGGATTGATGTTCTCTTGATATAATCCACCAATTACACATGGAGTAGGATTACAGAAATTACCGTCCAGTGGCCTTGCCCATTCATATGAAAGTGAATCCAATTCATTATCAAAGGCAGAGTGGTTGTAGGTAAACTCTTTACCTGCACAGATAATGGTAGATGGTTTCTGAAAAAAGTTAGGCGAAGAATCAAAACAGTTATTTACGTTCTGATTATTATATGCAAACATCTTTGCTCTCAGTGTGATTCCAAAGTTTTGAGCATTTACAATATTGTCGATAGCTGCATTTCGATCTCCATATGTCCAAGTGAAAACCCAACCATTTGCCGGCGGGGTTCCATTCAGATTAATCTGGTTACTTACCAATACATATTCTTCAATAGCTCCTGGAATATCCGGATCAGCTTGAGTAAGGGTAGCACAAGGACTGCCCTCGCATGAAGCAGTAATATCTTCAACCGAGAAGAATGTGAGGGGAATTTGTGTGATATTCCCAATGTTTGGGTAATTGTGAACTTGTAAGGCGTGATTATTGGTGTTAAAGGCCACACCATTACAATCGCGATATATTTTTAGAGTAAATATGTATCGGCCATTGGCTAAACATTCCCAGGTGATTTCTCCACCCATTACGTGCGTAGCCTTCACTTCATTTAAGCCTGAAAAAAAAGCGAAAATGATTAGTAGCAGAAAGAAAATTCTTTTCAGAAACATAGCTTGTCAGTAGTGCGAACCTACCGTTTTTTACGGATTTGTCTTGCTCAAAGTTGCACCTAAATTAAGAGATTTACGAATGCTTTAGTATGAGTCTGTATGTCAGGCATGTACAGCTGTATTTTTCTTTACAATGATTCGAATAGTGAGCCTTGACTGGCCATATAAAGAAGGAAAACTACGCCTATCAGAATTCGATAGTATCCAAAGTGCTTAAAACCGTAGTTCATTACGATCTTCAAAAAGATCTTTACTGCAAACCATGCAGTTACAAAGGCCACTGCAAGTCCTATTCCCAATAAGATCAACTGCTCTTGATTAAAGTCTATTGGAGTTTGCAGTAAGTCGTATCCGGTTGCCGCTATCATTGTAGGTACTGCCAATAAGAAAGAGAATTCAGTAGCCTGGGTCTTGTTCAGTTTATTGAATACTCCACCAATAATGGTAGCAGCTGCTCTTGAAGTTCCGGGAATCATGCTTAAACATTGAATCAGACCAATGAAAACAGCATTCTTATAAGGGAGGTCCACCACATCATCTACCTTTTCTTCTTTCTCAACTACTCTTTTGTCGATCAAGATCAAAATGATTCCGCCAATAATAAGTGAAACGGAAACCACAACTGGATTAAATAGAACAGATTTAATGAAGTCGTAAGCTAAAAGTCCAATTACCGCCGTAGGAATAAATGCAGCTGCCAATTTAAAATAGATCTGCAAACCTTGAAGGAATCGATTCAAATACATGATCACAATAGCTAAAATGGCCCCTAACTGAATAGCTATTTCAAATGTCTTCACGAATTCATCTTCGTGAATTCCCATTAAAGAAGAAGTGAGGATCATGTGTCCGGTAGAAGAAACGGGAAGGAATTCGGTAAGGCCTTCAACTATGGCCAGAATAATACTCTGAAGTATGCTCATCTATGATTCAAGAGAGGTTTAAGCGACCAAATTAAGGAATACAAGCTGATTTCTGGAATAGAATTTTGGCTTCAAATCCGCAGCATTCTTGCATACATTTGTCAGATGCAAATAAAGCCGGAATTACTCAAAACCATTAGAGCTGCAAATCAGGCAGTTATTCTATCACATCGTTCACCCGATGGAGATTCTATTGGCTCTTCACTTGCCATCTGTCATTTTTTAAATGACTTGGGAGTGAAGGCGAATGTGATCACTCCGGATCCGGCACCTGATTTTTTGAGCTGGATAAAGGGATTTGATCAGATGCATAATCATGAGCAGCACTCTTCTGAAGTAGAGGGCATGATTGCAAATTCCGATCTCATTTTTTGTCTCGATTTCAATTCACCATCTAGAGTAGGTTCTTTGGAAGAAGCTCTGCAGGCTAATACCAATGCATATCGCATCAATATAGATCATCATCAAGAGCCTGAAGACTTTTGCGATCTGCAAATTGTAGACACTTCAGCTAGTTCTACTGCAGAATTGGTTTATCAATTCATCATTGAATTGGCTACCCTTGAAACCATCGACCTTGCTATGGCCGAAGCAATTTATACAGGTATACTCACAGATACAGGCTCTTTTAGGTTCTCTTCTACTTCGGCAAAGACTCATGAGATTGCAGCAAGATTGATATCAATTGGTGTACAACCACAGAATGTGCATGCAGCAGTATACGATAGTTATTCTGCAGAGCGTTTAAGACTTCTGGGTTATGCATTGAATGAAGGCCTCAAGCTATATGAGAATGATAAGTTGGCCATTATTTCATTAGATGATAGTGTGCTTAAGAAATTCCAATTCAAGAGAGGAGATACGGAAGGACTTGTAAATTACCCCTTGAGTATTAAGTCGGTAAAGATTTCCATTCTACTCACTGAAAAGGATGGCAAGATCAAGATGTCGTTTCGTTCGAAAGGAGATATGGCAGTAAATGGCTTTGCAAGGGATCATTTTGACGGAGGTGGACACATAAATGCTGCCGGTGGTATAAGCCACATTGGAATGCAAGCTACCATAGAAAAAATTGAAGGATTGATCGATGAATTGCTTAAAAGCTAATATGACTAGGTTCATTACTGGATCTTTCGCATGCTTTCTAATTGCTTTTTCATTAATGGCTTGTGATAATGAGCCTAAAAAGAAGAGCATCCCTCTAAAAGTGCAGAGTAAGAAGGAGTATCAAGACTTGATGATCGAGTCGCACAAAGCCTATCTTCAAAGAGAAAGGGAAAAGCTGGATCATTTTACAGATTCACTTCCCTATGATTTCGTTCAAACAGAATCGGGTTTGAGGTATACTGTAACCCACACCGAGAAATCAACTGATAGCATTACAGCCGGAGATATTGCTGTAATCCATTACACCTTGACCCTTCTTAACGGAGATACAGCCTATCAAACATTGACTCAGAAGCCTCAAGAGTTTATGGTGAATATGGATGATGTGGAAGCCGGATTGCATGAAGGAATACAATATCTGGCAGTAGGAGATAAGGCGATCATGGTGCTGCCTGCACATTTGGCCCATGGTTTAACGGGGGATCAAGCCGCAATTCCAATTCAAACTCCTGTAGTATACCACCTTGAATTATTGGCTAAGAAATGAAGCAGTTTATTGGAATTCTTGCGCTTGTTTCACTCTTCTTGTTTTCCTGCGAAAGGAGCGAGAAGGAAGAATTTAAGAAAATTGCTGAGGGAGTATCCTATAAGTATTTGAAGTTTGGCGATGGCGATACTGTGAAGACGGGAGATCATATCATGCTTTACATTACGGTATTGGATGAGAAGAATGACACCCTTCATTATGTGCCTAGATATCCATACTTTGTTGAGGTCGGCGATAAGAAGATAGACTCTGTCTGGATGCGAATAGGAGAAGGTGATAGTGTGCACATTAGATGTGATCGCAAATTGCTCAATCAATATTTGAGATTGTACAATCCCTTGCAGTCGGATGAGGGAGTTGTAGAGATCAGAGCTTCACTTCAAGAGGCTATGTCGGCCGAGGAAGCGAAAATGAGAAAGGCAGAGGAACTTTCTAAAAGAGAGTTGCAAGAACAACTAGAGTTGAAGAAATATCTCGAAAAGTACGGTCGTGACTTCCAAGAGATCAATGGGATCTACAGAAAGATTCTGGAAAGAACGGATGGAGATAGCATCAAATATGGCGATCAATTGAGGGTTGCATACACCGGAAAATTCATGAATGGATATGTCTTTGACGATACAGATTCCAAAGGACTAACCCCAACTTTCAGATATGGAGAAGATTTTCAGCTTTTAGAAGGGGTTCAAAGTGGATTAAAGGGCATGAAAGAAGGTGAAAGCGTTAAAATAATATTACCTTCGCGCCGAGCTTTTGGAGAGAAGGGTTCTTTAGCTGGAATTGTTCCTCCATATACCTCAGTAATATTTGAAATTAAGATCTTAAAAATTGAAAAGTAATAGCAAAATGAAGAATTTATTAGCCGCTGTTTTATTGTTGTCATTGGGAGTATTGGTTTCCTGTGGTCAGAAGGAGATGAGCAGATTCCCAGATTATACAAAATTGCAAGATAATCTGTACATCAAGTACTTCACTCAGAACCAAGAAGGAAGAGAAGTACAACAAGGAGATGTAGTGACTTTGAACATGAAATACACTACTGAAGACGATTCTGTATTGTTTGAATCAGGTGCAGGTCAGCCGCCAATTCAGGTGCCAGCTGATACCGCTAAATACCCTGGTGATTTCATGGGCGTATTCATTGGAATGCACAAAGGTGATAGCGCTTCTGTATTGGTAAACGCAGACACTTTCTTTATTAAAACTGCAGGAATGCCTCAAAGCCCAAACTTTATTGATTCTGGTAGTGTGTTGAAATTCACGATTGCCGTTCTAGAAGTACAATCAATGGAGGAAATGCAAGCTGTGAAAGCTAAGGAAGCTGAAGCGAAGCAAGCTGATGAGATGGCTCAACTAAGCCAGTATATTCAAGAAAATAACATTACTGTAGAGCCAACTTCTACTGGAATGTACTACATCAGCCGTAATAAAGGTGCGGGTAAGCAAGCTGAAGCTGGTAAAAAGGTGAAAGTGAATTACTCAGGTCGTTTGATCAACGGACAATATTTTGATACTTCTATTGAAGAAGTAGCAAAAGCTCAAGGCCTGTACGATGAGAGAAGAACTTATCAGCCTCTTGAATTCACACTGGGTCAAGGCCAAGTAATTCCAGGATGGGATGAAGGTATTGCCAAGATGAAAGAAGGTGAAAAAGCTACTTTAATTATTCCTTCTAAATTGGCTTATGGTGCGAACCCTAGACCAGGTGGAGTAATTCAACCATTCAATACTTTGATCTTCGAAGTTGAATTGATCGAAGTGATGGACTAAGAAACCATCTTTTAAAAGAAAATAAAAGCCCTGAGGTTCTTCTGTTAAAGAATCTTCAGGGTTTTTTTTTAACACAATTTGACTGAAAAGTTGTTAGATATAAAATAGGTGACCAATAAAGCGGCTCTATATTTGTTATATTAGAAAAATAGGATGAAATTTCATCATTCCTAAGCGACATGGAAAAATACGACTTGTGCGTGATTGGTGGAGGACCTGCAGGATATGCTGCGGCGATGCGAGCAATCGATTTTGGTAAAAAGGTTCTTCTTGTGGAGAAGTCAAAACTAGGAGGTTATGGCATCTATGATGGTGCTTTGGCTTCAAAAACCATGTGGGAACTATCTAATAAAGCCAAGACGGTAAAGGATGAGATCGGCCAAGACAAACGTTTAGACCTTCCCTTTAGCAAAGTAAAAGAGATCATTGATGAGGCGCTTTTCGAAAGAAAGTTTCAATTGTCTTGTCATTTAAGAATCATCCATGCCGAAACAAGTCTGATCAATTACGAAAAAGGAACAGCGAGCTTTGTTTCAGATAAAGAGATCCTAATTACCAAAGAAGACGGTAATTCATTTCAAATCCATGCAGAAAACACCATAATTGCCTCAGGTTCTCGTCCTAGGACTTTACCGGATATCAAAGTTGATGAAGATGTGATTCTCACTTCTGATGGAATTCTACATTTGGATGAATTTCCCAAGAGCATGGTAATCTTGGGTGCAGGGGTGATTGGTTGTGAATTCGCAACCATGTTCTCAAATTTTGGTCAGACCAAAGTCTATTTGATCGATAAGGCAGATCGCATCTTGCCTTTTGAAGATAAGGATGTAGCTGATCTAGTAGCCACAAACCTTGAAGAGAATGGGGTGGTAATTCACCGTGGAGCCCAGTTAATCCGAATGGATCACCTAGGCAATGAGGTAGAGTACGAGATCGAGAATCCGGATGGAAGTAGAGAGGTTATTCGCGTTGAAAAGGCAATGCTTTCTATTGGAAGGGTTCCAAATATTGAAGATCTGAAGTTAGAGAATGCCAATGTGCAAATGAGCAAAAGAGGTGTTCATATTGGCGATGAAGATACACGCACCAATGTTCCGAATATATATGCGGTAGGTGATGTTTCCGGTCATCTTGCACTCGTGAATGTTGGCGAAAGAGAAGCTAGACATGCAGTAGTGAAGATGTTTGGTGACTTTCCTGTTAAACCAATCCACTACGAAAACATCAGTACCATCATGTTCCTTAATCCTGAGGTAGCTGCTGTGGGACTAAACGAGCAAAAGGCTGAAGAATTGGGAATTCCCATTCGCGTATCAAAAGTTGATTACTCTACAATTGCTAGGGCAATTGCAATGCGCAAGACGAATGGGTTTTTCAAGATCATTGTCTCAGATGACGAAGAAATGAAAGTCCTCGGTATGCGTGCTATTGGAGAGCACGCTTCTAGTGCAATACAATCGGTTTCTTTATTGATGTATATGAATAAGGGAATTGATGAATTGGCTCATATGATTCACCCTCACCCTTCAATCGTAGAAGGTGTTCAAGAATGTGTGAGAATGCTATTGGGTAAGTCAGTTTACAAATCCTCTATCTTCAAAGACAAACTGAAGTGCTATAGAAGAACCGTAGCAGGTGAAAAATTGCCATTACATGTCTTGAGAGCTAAGGAGCAAGATGTGGATAACCAAGACGACCTCAAGAAGATTGCTCAGATCAATAAGAGCAATATCCGTTAAGGACGGAAATCAGGATTATTTACGAATACTGTATCAGTAATAGTCTTTAAAAAGGCTACCAAATCCGCTTTTTCCTGTGTGGTAAGATTGGGATTTACGAATCCTCTATCAGCCATTAGAGGGTCTGTAAGAGGTCCATCCTGAACTCCTGTGCTGTAGAATTCTACCACTTCTTCAAGAGTCTGGAATCTTCCATCGTGCATATAAGGTGCAGTATATACCAGATTCCTCAATGAGGGTGTCTTGAATTTGCCTACATCTGATGCTTTCTTAGTCACCAAAGCCAAACCAGAGTCTGGGTTTAAGTCAAGACCATTATTCCTGAATTCAAAATCAGTCCAAAGTGGATTCCTCAAATTCACATTGCCATGACAATGAAAGCAATCACCTTTTGCGGTTGAAACATAGATGTTGAATCCT
The DNA here is from genome assembly GCA_002706365.1 of Flavobacteriales bacterium. Taxonomy (GTDB): domain Bacteria; phylum Bacteroidota; class Bacteroidia; order Flavobacteriales_E; family Vicingaceae; genus UBA1494. The sequence goes on from PALM01000043.1 coordinate 40,525, forward strand.
CTTAATTCTTGGGCTGTTAAATCTGAACTACCAGGAGGGTTCAAATTCAATAATTCTTTCACATACTCATCCATTCTGGAGTCACCACTAATTAGGGTGCGCTCAAATTGAGCAATGGCTTTTACCACTAATGTGGAGTCGATCACATTAGTGCCAAATGCAGCTTCAAACATTGGTGGATACATCGCATCATTTTGAAGCTTATTCACCACATTGGGCCATGTTTCTCCCATTTCAAAATGAATGGTCACAGGCTCTAAAGCTTGATCTTCTAGGCTTTCGGCAGATCCTCGCCAATTGAATTTTGAGTCGAATGTGGGTGTCCAGGCAAGATTGAATAAGGGCATGGCATTTCTGGTGCCCGTTAGTCCATTGATACCGGTACTTACAGCTTTCCCCGGATCGTTAAAGGCGCTTTCCGGACGGTGACAGCTAGCACATGATATCTGATTTGTGGCCGATAATTTTTTTTCGAAGAATAGTTTCTTACCTAAGGCAATTCCTTCAACTGTCAGTGGGTTGTCTTCTGGTAGAGTTGGGCCAAAAATGATGGAAAAATGCTCTGGAAGCTCTAAAATATAAGGAGTTGGTTGATGAGAAGGAGGTGGGTCAGTGCCATCAGGAGTATCTTCCTTGTCTTTACGACAAGCGATACTAAGCAAAACGATAAGCGCAAAGAATATTGCGCTTACCCTTATGCTAAAAAGTTTATTCAATTGTAAAAACCGACGGTCCATTCAGATTCAACTTACGCTGAGCATCATAATTCGGCATAATCATCACATTATACACATTGAAGTCCCACTGATATGGATCTTCATACCATTGCTCAACATTCATAACAATATTCAGTTCAAAATCTCCATCTACAGTCAGTGGACTAATAGTAGGATAGGCTACAAAGTGATTGTCCTCGTAAGTAGTTGGCGTTACATTATTGTTTCTTGCAGTTCCCATATGGGTAAGGAACCTCTTTTCAACTCCCAATGAGTCGTAATTTCCTTCCAATTGCATGAAGTGATAACCTCCACCTAGATTAGGAGTTCCACCAATTCCAGATGGCCAAGCCCAACTTAAAGCATTTAGATCCGGATAAGCTCCACTGATGTTGTCGAATCTGTCAAATCCAAACTTGAATGAAACCATTTCATAGGTCCCAGCTGGGATTTCTGCAGTTGGTGCATATGTGAAAGTTGAACTATCGCTAGCATCTACAAAATGATAACCATCAATTGTAAATGAACTTCCATTATCCATATGGAATGTAATATCTGAGATCAAGTAACGCAACCTGGTCACGTTGAAGTCTTGTCCGGCCTCATTGGTATAGGGCTTTCCTGCAGTACTCATTTGTAGGTCCATTCCATTGGCTTTCTGAGACATGCGGAAGGTAGCATTGTATGTCGGTACTTCTTTTTCGACAAAAACTCTTTCGATTGCAGGCTCTTCATCATCCTCACAAGATCCCAATGATAACATTGCCGAAGAGGCGATAAATAGGGCAATTAATTTTAAGCTTGATTTGATTCTTTTCATTTTAGTATGTATTAACTACACAATGTTATGCAAAATGCAGACGGAGAAATGTAACTTAGGTTGCCTTAGCTAGCTTTGATTCATTTGATGTTAAAACGTGATAATCTTCCATTAGTTGTTGTTCTAGGTCCTACTGCTGTAGGAAAGACAAAGGTTGCGGTGAATTTGGCCCATAGAATTGAAGGGGAAGTTATTTCAGCTGATAGCAGGCAAGTTTATCGCAAAATGGACATCGGCACAGGTAAAGACCTGAATGAATATAGGATTGGAGAGAAGAATGTCCCATATCATCTCATTGATATACTTGAGGCTGGTGAAGAGTACGATCTGTTCAATTTTCAAAGGGATTTTTATCAGGCTGTGGCCGATGTGCAATTTCGGGCTAAAGTGCCAATACTGTGCGGAGGAACCGGCATGTACCTAGAAGCGGCAATAAGTCCCTTCCAATTACTGGAAGTACCAGAGGATAATGACCTTAGAAAAGAATTGGCGAGCATGTCCTTGACCGAGCTCGAAGAAATTTTAAGATCACTAAATCCAGATTTGCACAACACAACTGATACGGAGGATAGGAACAGAGCTATTCGAGCTATTGAAATTGAAAAGTATAAGAAAGAGCATCAGCCAGAGCGATCAGCTATCCAGAATTATCGTTTATATGGGATAAGAATGGATAGGGAACAATTGAGAAGTCGTATTAAAGAACGCTTAGACCAACGATTGCAAGAGGGGATGATCAAAGAAGTGGAGTCACTATTGAATGATGGGATCGAAGCGGATAAACTCTTTTATTATGGACTTGAATATCGCTATATTGCTCAATACTTAATTGGCGAGATCGATTACAATCAAATGTATACTTCCCTTTTGCAAGGCATTAGAAGGTTTGCCAAAAAGCAAATGACTTGGTATAGAAGAATGGAAAAGAAAGGAGAGGATATTCTGTGGTTTGATGCCAATGAAGGAATAGAAAAGATCTGTCAAAAGATCATCAAAGACTTAGAGAATGCAACAATTTAAGGTATTCAAATCTTCTGCCGGATCCGGAAAGACATTCACGCTTGTGAAGGAATTCTTGAAACTTTGTTTGTCGCAAAAGGAACCCTTTTATTTTTCAAGAATACTGGCAATAACCTTTACCAATAAGGCCAGTAAAGAGATGAAAGAACGTTTGGTCAAAACGCTAAAATTGGCCAGTAGAGATGACAAAAACGAAGAAGACTCCTTAGCTAAAGCCGTTCGCGAAGATCTAAGTATGAGTCGCGAAGAACTGCGAGAGGCCGCCTCCCTTACACTGAGGTGGTTGCTGCACGCCTACGGAGATTTGAGCATAAGTACCATCGACCGTTTTAACCTCAAGGTGATCAGATCCTTTGCCAGAGACCTCAAGCTTCCATTGAATTTTGAGATCGAGATGCAGCAAGTGCAATTGCTGGAAAGAGTGATCAACTCCATGCTCTCAAACATTGGACATAACCCTTCTGTAGATAAGGCGATCCTAGATTACAGTCGCTGGAAGATCAGTGAAGGCAAGAATTGGAAGATAGAAACGGATCTTCTTAAATCATCTAAGCGCCTCTATGATGACAATGCGCAGGATTTGCTGAATAAGATCCAACAACTTACTACAAATGAATATCTTGAACTTATTCAAAGGCTGAGGACTGCAATAGGCAACTTTGAAAGCAAACTGCAGCAGATTGCAAAGCAGGCAATTGACCTGATCGAACAGCCCAGCTTAAGCTATGACGATTTTCACTATAAAAAGGCCGGGGCAATCAACTTTTATTACAAGATCTACAATGGAGACTATGATGCTGGTGGTGCCAGAATATCTGCAGCTATAGAAAATGAAAGTTTTGTTGCCAATAAAACAAATAATCAGGACTTAGTAGAGCAGATCACTCCTGAACTTATTCGACTATATCATGAAATCAAGGGAGTTCTAGAAAAGGACTTAGAGAAATACATCAGCTGGAAACATCTTTCCACTCAGCTGCCCACCCAAGCCTTAATGGCCAATATTCATAGCGAGATAGAGGAATTAAAGAAAGATGAACAGCTATTGAACATATCTGACTTTAATCAACAGATTAGCAAGGTGGTTCAAACAGAGCCACTTCCATTCATCTATGAGCGAATTGGTGAGCGCTATTATCACATTATGATCGATGAGTTTCAGGATACTTCTATTCTGCAGTTTCAAAATCTTTTGCCTTTACTAGATGAGAGTCTGGCAAATGGGAATATGAGTTTGATCGTTGGCGATGCCAAGCAGTCGATCTACCGTTTTAGAGGTGGAGAGGTAGAGCAATTCAGTCAGATGCCGAATATTCAACATAAGAAATTCAAAGAGGGTTTTAATCCTGAACGACTGTCTTCGCTCATTCGCAATTATCATCCACAAGAGCTCAACTACAACTTTAGATCTAGTAGAAAGATCATTGAGTTCAACAACCTTTTCTTCGATTGTCTGGGGGAGAATTACCCAATAAATGATAGAAATCTAGAGATCTTCAAGTCCCATAAACAAGAGATCCCAGCTCATGCTGATGATGATGGTTATGTGGATTTGAGAATCATGGAAAGGGAGGAAGATGGGGAGAAACTTCATCTCAACGAAATGCTATCCATAATTGAAGAGCTTAAGGGAAGAGGCTATGCTTATGAAGATATGGCTGTTTTATGCCAGTCGAACAAACAGATCAGGGAAGCCGCTGAATTCTTGAATGAAAAGAATGTGCCTTTGCTCACTTCAGAGGCGCTGAAAGTAGAAAGTTCTCCAAAAGTGGAATTCCTGCTTTCGCTAATGCGACTCCAACTCAATTCAGATGATTTAGCATCCCGACTATTCATTTTTGATTACCTATTTGAAGAAGCTTATCTAAATGGAGAGAAAAGTGAACTTCAAATGTGCTTTGTATCTAAGAGTGTGAAGGGGTTTAATATACTCTTCAACGCATTGGACTTTGAAGTGAGCATTGATCGCAAGAGTAATGAGAACCTTCTGCAATGGTTTGAGCGACAAATTCGCGATTTTAAGTTAGCAGATGAGTATGACCTTTACTTGCAATTCTTCGAAGAAAAGGTTTTGGAATTCCAAGAACGCAATCATGGAGGTACAGAAGAGTTTCTGAATTTTTGGGAAGAGCGCAGTAAGGATGTGAATGTAGATCTGCTTGAATCCGGGGATGCTGTTCAAATGCTGAGTATCCACAAGTCGAAAGGCTTGGAGTTCCCAATAGTGATCATGCCATTCTTGAGCGGGAAGGTTGAACCAAGTCGTTCGAATCTGTGGGTTGATGAACTTCCCGAACCGGCAGAAGAGTTGGAGTTGGCTTTGCTTAAGGGGAGTAATGAACTCTTGAAAAGTACATTCAAGGATGATTTTGAAAGAGAACTCATCAAGGCTGAAGGGGATCTATTGAATATGCTTTATGTGGCTTTTACCAGAGCTGAGAAGGAGCTCTATCTGATCAGTATCCCTCCAACTGAATCCAAGTCTCAACTTTCAGTTCCAATACTGCTCAACGATTTCAAGCAAAAGCTTGAGCAGCTGGAAGGGGAACACTATTGTTATGGAAAGCCCAGCACGAAGGTGCTCGAAGAAGAAGTTCGTACGCTAGAATCAGATCAGATCAATCTGAAGAAATATCACAGTTCCTCATGGAATGATAAAGTAAACTTGAGTCTTGAGATGCGCACTCAATGGACTGATAATGCAGATGAAATGGATTCTAGAAAGTATGGTAGTCTCTTGCATGAGATATTGGCTAGGATCTATACTATAGCTGATATTGAGCCTACACTTTCCGCATTTTGGCATGCTGGCAGGATTACTGAAGTTGAAAAGAATGAACTTCTTGACCAACTCAGTCATATCATTAATTCTGAAGAGCTCAAAGCTTATTTTTCTCAATCAGTGAAGATCAAGAATGAGGCTACATTGATCACAGAAGATGGGGAACTATTACGACCTGATCGACTCATTTTCTTTCCGGATAGAGTGGTTGTCCTAGATTATAAAAGTGGAGCTGAGAAAAGCGAGCATGTCCAACAGCTGGAGAATTACGCCAAAGAAGTAGCAAAGATCAGCAAGCAGCCAGTAGAAGCTAAATTGTATTATTTACAGAGTCGAGAAGTGAAGATTGTGGCCTAGCGGATAAGAGTGATGTTGCCTTTCTTGGTGAGTACCTCGCCGGCGTATGTTTCGGCTTCAACTGTATAGACATATGTCTCTACCATTTGATCTTTACCATTATAGGTGCCATCCCAACCCTGATCGAATTCCGTTCCCTCGAATACCAATTCGCCAAATCGATTGTAGATCTTGAATGCAATCAATTCCTTCAATCCCCAACCTTTGACGTAGATGATATCATTTACCCCATCTCCGTTTGGACTGAACGCTTGTGGCACATCTAGGGTAAATTCCTCTACTACTTCAACCAATATAGTATCGGTAATTGAAAAACATCCTAAACTATCACTAATGGTGAGTATGTACTCAGTAGTGGTGAATGGCTGCATTCTTGGGTCTGGACAATCTGTACAGCTCAAGCCTCTTTCAGGTGTCCAACTGTAAGAGAATCCCGCACCGGAGCTCACATTTGGAAATAGCTCTTCACCAATGATTATAGTTGTATCCTCAAGAGGAACATAAGTTGGCTCCTGTTGCACCAGAACATCAAGAATTGCGGTATCAGTACAATTGAATATGTTTTCAACTATTAAGCTAATGCTGGTGCTACTATCAGGACTGAAGGCGATATTATTTGCCAAAGAAAATAAGGTGTCAGCAGTAAACCATCCAACTATTGTACCTCCACTTCCACTTAAGTTTAAACTATCCCCCGCACAGAGGTAATTGTCTCCGTTAATTACAGCTGTTGGAGATGGAAGTACAGTAATATCTACTGAATACTGGTCTGTACAGCCGTTATTATTAGACACATTTAGCGTTAAGGTAAACTGTCCGTCTTGATCGTAAGTTAGATCGGGTACTTGGTCATTAGAAGTCCTGCCATCGCCAAAATCCCAACTAAAATTATCGGCGCCAATCATATTGTTGGTGATTGTGGGGCTAAATGGCTGACAACCAATGGTGTCGCTTACTTCAAAATCAGCCAGTACATCTAAAATGGTCACTGTGTCACGCAGGAATACTTCACAGTTACCTGCAATATCTCTAATGATCAGTGAAGGTTGAATAAGTCCAACCGTATCTGTATAGATATGAGTTGCCGGATCATTTGTGGAGCTATTTCCATCTCCAAAAGCCCAACGGAAGCTTCCCACACCGTTTGTAGAGTTAATAGTAAAATTCACAGGCTCGTTCAAGCAAGCGGTATCCGGACTGATGTCAAAGTCGGCAGTTGGGCCTGTAATTTGGATGTAGTCTTGTTTTGTGAGTGTGTCTGAGCATCCATTAGGTGTAAATACAATGAGGGTAATATCGTAATCTCCAGGTTGAAGGAAGTTCCTAAATGGGTTCTGCACTATAATACTATCAGCTCTACCTAAATCCCAGATCCATTGATTCACATTTCCGCTAGAGGTATCTGTAAAGTTTACTGCAAAAGGATAGCAACTGGCTTGAGTGGTGTCTGCGGTAAAAGCAGCAACGGGCTTCCTTTCCACATTCACAGTATAGCGTTCAAGAGTATCGCGACAACCGGTGGCATCTTCTACTATTAATCTCACATTAAAACTACCTGCTGAATCATATTGATGCGTTACAAAGGAATTGTTATTCGTATCTAACTGTCCATCGCGCCAATCCCAGATGCTGGTCAATTGAATACCAGTTGAACGGTTGAAGAACTGTATGGTATCGCCCTGACAAAGATCTCGTGATTGATTGGTCACAAAATCAACGATCGGATTGGTAGTTCGTATGAAATTCTTGATCAAAGTGTCTGATTTACATCCATTCTCATCAATTACCTGAAGACGAACATCAATCGATGCAGTGAATGTAAATCTTCTATCCACAATCGTATCAGCAATCGTATCTCCGGGAAGATCGGAGAAGAACCAATAGTGATCGATAATAGGAAGTGAGCTAGTGGAACTATCCCTAAGCTGCACATCAATTGGTATACAGCCCGTATTGTTGATTCCAATAAATGATGCTTGAACATCACTAATAGCTAGAAAGTCTCGAACAGTATCCTTACAGCCAAATATATTGGTACCCACTAGCCATACTTCTGAATTACCTTTAGGTAGATCTTCATAAGCAAAAGTGGTATCCTCAAACTCAGCAAGGAAGTTTCCATTGATATACCATTCAGATTTTACATACTGCAGAGTATTGTTGAAATACAATCTCACAGAGTCGCCTTCACAATGTCTTTTGTCGTAAGGTAATCTCACCGGTGGGAGACGCTGTTGAAGGTCAATTATGATTGTGTCTGTCTTTGGACCACAACCATTGGTGTCATTAAATAAGGTTAAGCTGGCATAGTACACTGTATCTTGTGAATAGAAGTGAACTGGGTTTAAATTGACAGAATCAATAGGACTTCCATCTCCAAAATTCCAGTAGAAGCGAGTGTAACCTAAGGCTCTAGCCTCAAAATTGACTGAATCGGGATTTAGGCAGTTTCCAGTGAATATAGGGTCGCTTACAGGGCCTAATACATAGAATGCACTATCAATAACTAATGCAGTGTCACAAAAGAGCCCAACCTTAACAGAGGCAGAATAATAACCTGTATCCAGATATCTGGTGAATTGACCAAAGTTATTTACCTCCTCCTCAAATGAGCTACCAAAATTTGCGGTGAAGATCCCGAAATTATATACCGAACCAGAATCGTTGGTCATTTGAATGGTCACCGTATCTCCAAAACAAACAGTATCTGGTGAAACGGTAAAGGCAGGGTCTCTCTGATCTCTAACTCGTATTACGGCATCATCAATTGATTCACATCCAAACTCATTCCGAACTCTAAGTTGAATTGTAAAATCACCAGAAGTGTCGTACAATCGAGGTGGTGGAGTTCTTCCATTGAATGTCATTCCATTTCCAAAGTCCCAGAAGTAAGTGAAAGTATTACCCGGTCCGTAAGTAGTGTCGGAAAAGGAAATATTGAAAGGTGCACAGGCTCCATAATTGTCAAATGTGCCAATGGGGCCAGTTAACTTGATTCGAAGGTCTATGGTATCAAGTCTTCTCAGGCTTTTGACCATGGTGTCGGCACATCCAAAATTAGAAGTTGCAATCAATGTATCTCTAAAAAGACCTTCATTTCGACTTATATGGAACGGATTAACAGTATTGTAGATGTCAATTAGATCGATATTGGTAATGGTGTCTTCTCTGATCAATATTCTCCAATTGTAATAATCAGCATTGATTGACTGGTTGAGGAATCTAATAGTGTCTGGCAAGTCACAACTAAAAGTATCGCTAAGCGCAAAGTCTGCTATTACTCTCTGTACATAGATCTGTTTTGTGATTTGATCTGTACAGCCTGCTCCTAATGACGAGACTAACCTCACATCAAACCATCCTGAGTCTAGAAATACATGTCGTGGATCCTTTACAAAACTGAAAGGAGAGCCATCATCAAAATCCCAACTAAAACTAGTAGCACCAACAGATAGATTTGTAAAGTCAACCACTTGTCCAAAGCAAACAGTATCATTTGCAAGTGTAAAATCTGCTTGGGTATTATTGATTTGAACCAGATTTGCCTTGGTAATGGTATCACTACAATTAGGACCAACTATGATCAATTGAACGGAATAATTACCCAATGCGGTGTAAGTGTGTGATGGATTGGCCTGAGTAGATCCATTGCCATCACCAAAATCCCACTGATAAGTCAATCCACTACCAATTGAATTGTTCACGAAGTTCACATTGAATGGTGTTGCACAACCAATGGGAGTAGACTGGGTTGTGAAGTCAGCTATAGGTGATGCGGTTGGAGTAATATTTGTCGTGCTTTGTTTTGAGTCTGAACAACCATTCACATCTATAACTTGCAAAGTAGGTTGGTATGGTCCACCTCCTATGTAAGTGTGGGTGAAATTAGCCTGGCTTGGGCCCTGAGTACCATCATCCAAATCCCAGATGTAAGTCTGAATGGGTCCACCAGCAGGTGTTGAAGTACTAGTGAAACTTACCGGTAAAGGAGTACAGCCAGTAGCCGGAGTGAAGGTGAAATCTGCAGTGGGCTCTGAGAAAACTCTGATATAAGCCACTTTGGTTTCCGTATCACTATTCGTTCCATCGCTAACGGTTAGGGATACTGTATATACCCCAACACTATAGTTCTCGAAAGGATTGGTAAGTGTAGAATTGTTGGTATTGCCAAAACTCCAGCTTCTAGAGGTGATGTTTCCGGTAGATTGATCGGTAAACTGTACACCCAGAGAACCGCAGCCAAATGTGGTGTCGGCAGTGAATTCAGCATTCAATTGACCAAAGCTTACTAAAGAAAGTAGGCTTAATAAGCCAACCATTAGATACCTACTTGCGTCAATCATATAATGTGTAATCTTGGCGAGCCGTAAAACTATTATTTTTAGGCAGATGAAAGGCAACTTATATGGACTGTTTCTCTCGACTCTACTCTTTGTAGTCCATATTCTCCCTGCACAAGACGTACATTTCTCCCAAAGGTTGGCTCTGAATAATCAAAGAAATCCAGTTTTGCGAGGCGATTTTGAGGGAAGTTGGAGAGCTGCAACTGTCTATCGCTCGCAATGGCAGGCTATAGGTGTACCTTTTGAAAGTTCAGGCTTATGGTTTACCAAGCGCATTTTAACATCAAATCAGGGACTTGACTTTTTAGCAGGAATAGGATATCAGCACGACCAAAGTGGGGATTCAAAGCTAACCGGCGACTACCTACAATTGCATTTCGGAGGATTTAAGAAAATTGACAATCACAAGTTTGGTCTGGGTATGCAGACGGGTTTGGTTCAAAAGACCTTTGATCCAAACGGGCTTACATTCCCCTCTCAATACGATAGATCAATTGGGCTTTTCAACGAGCAATTGAACAATGGTGAAGGGACTTTTGGAGATGCATTCTCATACTTTGATCTAGGATTAGGGGTGAGCTGGGAAATGGAAGTCAGCAAAAAGCTATCAGTTTCAGCCGCATTAAGCTCAAATCATTTGCTAGAGCCTGTTGAAGGCTTCTTTGCAGAGGGACAAAGAAGGGAACGCACATATGAAAGTCAGTTAGGAGCCAAGATAAGAGCAGAGAACGATTGGATATATCAACCTTATTTCACCTACTATTACAGTCAGGGTGCATCGGAAGGCTTAATAGGTTCTTCTGTTACTTTACCATTGGAATACAAAGAACTCATCAGTGGAGTAAGTCCTTTCATCTTCTTTAGAACTGCCCCTTCAAGGAATACAGATGCTTTGATCATAGGGTCCACTGTTGATTTGAAGAACTTTCAATTTGGGATTTCCTATGATTTCAATATATCCGATCTTGAGTTGGCTTCCAATTACAGAGGAGGATTTGAATTAACCCTTGTGTATACCGCACCATATCCTAAAGCACAAAAAATACGCATACCCTGTGTCCGCTATTAAGAAGTATATCATAATCGCCCTAATCCTGATTCCTCTTGGAAGTCTTTTCGGACAAGAGTTGGACAACTATTCCAATTCAAATTTGAAGTATTTGGCAAGCGATGCAGAGAATAGAAGAGACTTTCTATCGGCAGCGATTTATTATGAAGAATTGAATCGGCGAAAGCCCAAAAACGACAACTTCAAGTATCAATTGGCAAGGAATTATCATTTGAGCTCACAGTTTGATAAGGCAGCTAAACTTTATGAAGCATTGGAGCAAAGTGGTGCAGATAAATATCCATTGTTAGGGTTTTACTTGGGCAGGATAAAAATCATGCAAGGCAAATGCAATGAGGCAATTGAGATTCTAGAGCAGTTCAGCAAAGATTATAGGGGAGAGAAAGATGATCGAAAATATCGCCGCATGTCTAAATTTTCAATTGAAGGATGTGAAAGCTTAAAGGAGAGTAGTAAAAATCGATTTGTGGTAGATCCACTAGATACTGAGATCAATGGGGCCAATATGGAAGGTGCTCCTCTTTTTGAGTCTGAGGATAGGATCATCTATAACAGTTTATTCGTACCTGCTGGAAAAGCTTATGATACTGAGGTAGCAGAATTGCCTACTCCCCAGTATTATACCGCTAGTAAGAGTGATGGAGACTGGGAGAAGGAAGGAGAATGGAAGCAAGTAGAATTGGGTGGAGGATATTATGCAGTGAGTGCAGCTTTCAATTTGGAGCGCAATCGACTTTATATAAGTGGTTGTAAGAATTTACACACTTCCGAACAGAATTGTGATATCTTCAAAGTAGAGCTAAAAAATGGCAAATGGGGCTCAGCTGAACGAATAGCCGAAGGGATTAGTACAGATGCTCAAGAGCGGCATCCTGCTGTAGGTATCGACGATAAAGGAAGGGAAACGCTCTATTTTGCTTCAGATCGCGAAGATGGTAAAGGCGGTTTTGATATTTGGTATTCTACCTATTATGAAAAGAAAGACGAGTATCGAGAGCCTCGAAATTCAGGTTCCAAGATCAACTCTGTTGGAGATGAGCTCACGCCCTATATAGATTCTGAAAGTGGGGAATTCTATTTCAGTTCAGATGGCCATCCCGGTTATGGAGGCTTAGATATCTTCCGATCTGTTGGTGCGCGCAGTAAGTGGAAAGAACCTGAGAATATTGGCTCAGAGATCAATAGTCCGATGGATGAGCTCTATTACGTTCTTGCTCCTAGCGGACAATCGGGCTTGTTTGTGAGTAATAGACTTTACGATAACAAATCTCAACCTTGCTGTGATGATCTATTCTATTTTATTGATCCAGACCTGGTGAAATTGATGTATGTAGGCCAGGTTAAGAACGAAGATGGAGAGCCTCTGGCAAATTCGGTGATCTCTATTTATGAATCGGACGATAGCACTAGTGAGTCTTATTTGAGAAAAAGGGTGGTTACCGATGATGAAGGGAATTACAGATTTAGATTAGAGCCGGATAAGCATTATTTGATCAATGCGGCTAGTGATGGCTATTTTGTTGATGAGAAAAGGATATCTACGGAAAGGAAGGTTGCATCGGAAGAGTATAAAGTCGACATGACGCTAAGTAAAATGGATGAAGGTCCAATTTTGTTGGGGAATGTCTACTATGAATTCAATAGTGCTGAACTTACTGAAGAATCAAAGCAAACATTGGATACCACCTTCTATCAGCTGATGGTTCACAATCCGGAGATCGTTGTTGAGGTGAGTTCACACACAGACTCTAAAGGACAGTCGAATTACAATCAATCTCTTTCTCAGCGCAGGGCTGAGGCGGTGATCAATTATTTGATCAAGAAAGGCATTGATCGATCTCGATTAAAGGCGAAGGGTTATGGAGAAACTAAGCCTATTGCTCCGAATAAGAATCCAGATGGTACAGATAATCCTGAAGGTAGAGCGAAGAACCGTAGAACGGAATTTCAGGTTATTGGGAAGATGGAAGTTGAGGAGGAAGATTAAGTCTAATTACGAATTACGAATTTGGAATTACGAATGGCTTCGGATTAAGAATCTAGATTAGCAGAGTACAGAGTACTTAGGATACTTAGAGTACTTAGAGTGAGGTTGAAGTTCAGAGTACTTGAAATACTTGAAGTGAAAGTTATGGTATGGAGTATAGATTAAATCTGCGCTAATCAGCGAGATCTGCGGGAGAGAATATTAATTTCATTCAACAATAACATTTGTGACTCAGCTGTATATTAAACTTTATATTACAGCTTTCCTTACTCTAACTAATTTCTCCAACAAACCATCCAAATTCTCCAAATCCAGCATATTCGCTGCATCTGACTTGGCATTGGCTATGTCGTCGTGGGTTTCTAGGAAGATACCATCTGCACCTACGGCAATTGCAGCTTTGGCGATGGTTTCTATAAGTTGAGGTTTACCACCCGTAACTCCACTACCTTGATTGGGCTGTTGAAGCGAATGGGTTACGTCCATCACCACCGGCTTGCCGAATTCTCTCATTTCCGGAATGCCTCTAAAATCAACTACCAAGTCTTGATATCCAAAAGTAGTTCCTCTTTCGGTCAGCCATACCTTTTCATTTCCCGACTCAACTACCTTGTCGATAGCGAACTTCATTGCGTTGGCAGAGAGGAATTGTCCCTTTTTGATGTTCACCACTTTATTGCTCTTTGCAGCTGCAACAAGCAGATCTGTTTGTCGGCAGAGGAAAGCTGGAATCTGCAGCACATCCACATATTCAGCAGCCATAGCAGCTTCTTCTGCAGTATGAATATCTGTGAGTACAGGAAGATCGAATTCGCGGCCAACTTCAGCTAAGATCTTTAATGCTTTTTCATCGCCAATTCCAGTAAATGAATCCAATCTAGATCGGTTTGCCTTGCGATAAGAGCCTTTGAAGATGTAAGGGATCTTATGTTTCTCAGTGATGGTCTTCACCTTTTCTCCAATCCTTAAAGCCATATCGCGACCTTCAATGGCGCACGGACCGGCAATAAGGAAGAAATTATCTGAATCGAGCTGTTTGATCTTTGGGACTTGATTGAGCATTCGGAGAATTTTTTGCAAAGATAAGTTTTTAGAAAATCGGAAATCGGAAATCTAAAATCGGAGATTTTAAATATGAGATATGAAATATGAAATAAGAAAGTAGATTTGAATTCAAAATGCCGCCGTGGCTTCGCTGTGCCTGCCTGCCGGCAGGCAGGTCGCCGTGGTTAAGGCGGATGGCTCTTTAGAATACTTAAAGCGACTCTAAATTCTCAATCTGTAGTTCAATCTCTTCAAGAAATACCTTATCCACAGGATGGCTATATCCATCTCTCATCCTTTTTCCAGAGGTATAGAGTTCTTTGGCCTTGATGAATTCATTCAAAGCCTTTTCTTTTTCAGCAAGGCCTCTTTGATAATCTGATCGAACCATCGACATTCGATAGTAGTTCATTCCAAGATAATAGTGAACTTCAGCCATATCGTTTTCATTGATCTGCTTCTCCAAAGCTTCAATCGAGCGCTCAAATTCCCCAACTTCCAAATACAATGATCCTAGATGCAAATAGTCGTATAGTCCGGCAAAATGTTTTTCATTCCCGATCTGTTCTTCGATCAATTTGATGGCTTTTTCTTTTTCTCCTATAGATCGATAGCAAATGGCCATAGCAATTTTCAAATGGTACTCTCCTGTAACGGAATAACCGATGTCGTAATCTACTAGTTTATCTAGCTCTTCAAGATCGGCGATTGCGCCTTCATAATCGCGGAAGAACTGAAATCTGCACCATCCTCTGTAACCCAGCATATTTTCTGGATCATATTGAACTGCTTTGTCCATGAGCTCTTTCCATCGAATGAAATCGCCACTCTTCAAATAGGCAACAGATTTTGCCCTGTAAGCCCAAGCGAAAGTAGAGTCTATCTCTAGGACTTCATCCAGCTTCTCTTGAAACTCCTTACTGAATTGATAATGTCCAGCTAGCTCTGAGCATTTTTCACAAGCTTCGTATTTTTTCATATCGCCTTCATTCTTGTAGACAAGACAGTTTGGCTGAGCAGTTGCAGCAAGAGTTGTGAGCAAGAGCAAGAGAAGGGTGGTGATGATATTTTTCATGGCAAGATCTCCTGTATTTGTCCGTCCTTCAATTTAAAGGTCAGGTAGTAATAGTAATCGATAGGGTTTTCGTCTTTATATTGAATAGGCCAGCTTTCTATGCTTTTGGTGATCTCGAATAAGCTTGAACTGATCTCTTCATCAAAATCAAATGCTTTATAGTTCTGATCAGCTTCTAGGAGTCGGTACCTACCGGCTTTTCCTTCACAATTGACAATGAACCTGACCCTGAGCCAGCCACTTTGTCCTTCTAAAGTATCTAATTGAAACTCTTCTTTAAACAATCGCTCGATCTTTGGTTTTTCACCCAGGTATTGTGGTCCATTACTTAAATTGAAATACTGGAATTCACCATTTTCTCCATTGCAGACTTTGAAGTTTGGATCGTCTAGTTTATCGTTTTGCTCTATGTCGCCCACCCAGCGCAAATACTTGTCTTTTTTGGGAGCTTCATCACAGGAATAGAGCCAAATGCATGACAGCAGAATAATGACTAGGACAATTAAATTTTTCATCGGCTTGATTTATTCTCCGAAGTACTGAAAAAGTCTTAAGTCGCTCTGTTAAAGGATGTTATTTAATGTGAGTAAGTGTGAAGAATGGTGTTTGGATGAATGAGTAAGGAGTAAGGAGTAAGGAGTAAGGAGTAAGGAGAAATGAATCTGCGAGAATCTGCGTGATCTGCGGGAAAGAAATAAGAGTACAGGTTATAAGATTACACAGTTCAGATTCAAGCCTAAACTTGCCTGCCGTATGAGGGACCAAGGATCGAAGACGAAGACGGGATACATTACTTAAAAGCTTTCTAAGCTCTAAGCTCTAAGCTCTAAAATCTTAAGAATCAATAGCTTCTGCAACTTCTTTCAATTTCGGAAGCACCATTTCCCATCCATTTTTGGAGTCATTGTAGCGTTTTTCTCCTTCGGCAGCAGTTTCAAATCCGTATTGCTCAATCTCTAGACTGCATTCATTCTCTCCAATTGCTTCAATTCTGTAGAGCACATGAATATGATTCTCATCTGTTGGAGGATAAGAGGCTCCTTTAGGATAAAGACTATGTTCGAGGATTTTTCCTTCCTCTATCCTTTCAATAACACCACTCACCATATCTATTCGCTTTCCATCTTGCAACATGAAATAGAGAATGGGGTCGCCAACTTTCCAATTGCATTCCAATGATGAGCCGAACATATATTGCTGCACAAACTCACTTTCAGTCAATGTCTTCCACAGGCTTTTTGCACTGCAGGAGATGTTTATCTTCGTCTTGAATTTCTTTCCCATTTTTATAGATACAATAGAACTTAAAGAAACGAAAAGCAATTTGCGATGGCAACAATAACGAATACAACTTTCGACTTTTTAAAGAAGCTCAAAAAGAACAACAATCGCGATTGGTTTACCGAGAATAAGAAACTCTACCAAGCATCTCATGAAGAAATGATCGCTTTGGCTGATAGCATATTCCAAAAGATCAGTGCATTCGATCAGTTGGAAGAGATAAGTGCAAAGAAGGCCCTATTTAGAATTTATAGAGATGTCCGTTTTTCAAAGAATAAAGAGCCTTACAAGACCAATAGATCCGGATATTACACCAGAAAGGGAGCCGAGAGAAGAGGTTCTTATTATTTCAGCATTGAGCCGGGCAACACCTTTATTGGAGGTGGTTTTTATCAGCCTGAACCTTCCGACCTAAACCACATCCGTCAGCAGATCGATCTGGATGCCTCCCCTTTGAGAAAAGTGCTGGCCAATAAGAAGTTCAAGGAGTATTATGGGGAGATGCTAGGGGAGCAGTTAAAAACAGCTCCTCGAGATTTCGATAAGGATCATCCGGATATAGATCTATTGCGTTACAAAGGCTTTTACTTTATGCATGGCTTTACAGATAAGGAAGTCTTGGCTGATGACTTTGAGGATAAAGCAGCAGAGGGCTTCAAATTGATATTGCCTTTTATGGAGGTGATGACGGAGTATTTGACTACGGATTTGAATGGAGCTCCGATTGTTTAAATCTTGATTAGCTTATAGTGCTCTGCCAATGGCAGAGCGACACAGGGAATACTCAGGGGACCACAGTCTTATACCCCGTGGAACCCTGTGACACAACTCAATAGTTCTCTTGATGCGTTTAAGCTAATTAAGCTTTTCTCACAAACTCAGACTTCAAGCCCATAGACCCAAAGCCATCGATCTTGCAGTCGATGTTATGATCCCCATCTGTAAGTCGGATACTCTTCACCTTAGTTCCAGCCTTTATTGGCTTGGGTGCGCCTTTGACAGGCAGATCTTTGATCACGACCACAGAATCTCCATCCTGAAGCTCATTGCCGTTGCTATCCAATACTTTTGGTTCAGAAACTTCCTCAGACTGGACTTCCTCAACAATGTTCCATTCGTTGCCACATTCCGGACAAGCATAGACTTCATTTCCCATGGAATATCCATAGGGCGATTTACATGCTGGGCATGCTTTTAGTTCTTCTGACATATTTCTTTGGGACTCTGTGGTTTAAGCGTAAAGCTAGTGAATAAAGGACTATTATACTGCTGATTGCAGTCCATCAATTCTTGATCAATTTAATGATCTTAAATAATCCTTCGCTCTGAACCTTAACAAAGTAGATGCCTTTTGCGAAATGATCAGTTTGGACTATTAGGCTATTTGAAAAGGTGCCATCATAAACTATCTGTCCAGAAGTGTTTACTATTTCAACCCTTGCACTCTCATTGTTCCCATCAATCTGAATGCTCAAATCATTCTTAAAAGGATTGGGGAATATGCTTACTCCCAATTCATTCGTATTCGACTCAATTCCGGTAGTTGTGATATTGATATTATTCGAAGAATCCGATTCACATCCCAATAAGGTGACAATCGAATAGTAAGTGCCATTCGAAGTAGCTGTATAAGTCTGTCCATTGGCTCCGATGATCAAGCCATTTTGATCATACCATTGATTGCCAATTGAAGCGCTTGATGTTAACACAAATCCATTTACACTAATGATTGGTGTTGCCGGTTTCGGATTCACTGTAACCGATATAGTAGAAGTGCTTCCAATTCCACAACTATTGCTTCCTGTGACAGTAATATCGCCTGAAATGGCAGTATTGCTATATATCACCACAATACTATCTGCATTGCTAGATCCGATTGCTCCAGTGGGTAATGTCCACAAATAAGATGTGGCATCTGCAATAGGAGGTACACGATAGGTAATTGTATCTCCCTGACACACATTTGTGCTACCCAAAATACTTCCGGCATTGGCTGGAAGAGGGTTAACGGTCACTGTAATTGAAGAGCTGTTTCCGTTTCCACAGCTATTCGTTCCAATGACAGTAATGTCACCTGAGTTTGCTGTGTTGCTAAAGGCTACAATTATGCTATCTGCATTACTGCTTCCGATTGCTCCGGCAGGTAGCGTCCATAGATAAGTGCTTGCATCTGCAATTGGTGATACTCTATAAACTACGGTATCTCCTTGGCACACATTTGTGCTTCCAGTGATACTTCCTGCATTTGCCGGTAATGGATTGACAGTCACCGAAAGGGTAGAAGTGCTTCCATTTCCACAACTATTTGTTCCTGTCGCGGTGATATCCCCTGAAACAGCTGTATTGCTATATGTCACCACAATACTATCTACATTGCTAGATCCA
>PALM01000044.1 GCA_002706365.1 Flavobacteriales bacterium
AGTTTCTCTATCAATGCATATACTTCATCTGCAATTTCTATCCCCATTTTCCAAATATGAAGCTTCTTATAGTTGTGACGCTTTTCCATAAGTTTTGATTTTGTCATGACTTATTAAAAGGTACAACAATGATCTTATTACCACAATCCTAAGTCTAGATTCTAGGCTCTAGACTCTAGACTCTCTCACAACTATTCAAAGATTTCCTTCCCCAAGCGATAGGTATTGCTGTGAGCTTCCACAATGACTTTGATATCCTTAGAATACCCACCACCCATACAAGCCATTAAAGAGATGTTCTTGGATTTGGCGGTTTCTAGAACCATTCGATCCCTGGCTTTGCAGTCTTCTAGAGAAACTCCCAATCGACCTAATTTGTCGCCATCCAAGATATCGACCCCCGATTGAAAGAAGATGAAATCCGGATCCAAATGGCTGAAGATCTGATCTAATGCCTTTTCTAAGAGGCCTAAATATTCCGAACCGCTAATGCCATCTTTTAAGGGAACATCCAGATCCGACATTTCTTTCTTTAAAGGATAGTTTTTATCCCCATGCATGCTAAAAGTGAAGACCCGATCGTCATTCTCGAAAATCTTGGCCGTGCCATTGCCTTGATGTACATCCAGATCGATCACTAGGATCTGCTTAGCTAAATTGTTACGCAAGAGGTAGGAGGAAGAAACGGCAATATCGTTTAACAAACAAAAACCTTCTGCTCTGTCGGCATAGGCATGATGCGTACCACCTGCTATATTGTATGCAATGCTATTTTCCAATGCATGTAGTGAAGCTTGAATGCTACCACCGGTGATCACCAGTTCGCGATCTACCAATTCGCGACTCAGTGGAAATCCCGAACGCAACTGTTCTTGACGGTTTAACTTTAAGCCATTCAATTTTTCCCAATATTCGGAATCATGAACCGCTAGAATGTCTTCCAATGACACCGCAGAAGGTTCGAAAAAATTCTCTTCTTCCATAGTGCCTTCAAGCTTTAGCTGCATGGGAAGTAGTTCGTACTTCTCCATGGGAAAACGATGGTTCTTTGGGAGTGGGTGGACGTAAATAGGTGCCCAGGCAATCTTGATCAAAATTTGGGTGTTAGAGCTTAATTTCTATATTAGACACATGATTAATATTAACAAATAAAGAATAAGAACAGTTTTTTTTTAACAAAAAAGGATAAAAAGGTCCTTTATTATTAAATAATGACAATTATCATATTTTGGGCCTTTACCTACTTATACTTTTGACAATAAATACTAATAAACCATGAAAAAATTAATGTTATCTGCGCTCGTATTTGCAACAGCCTTTATCGCTTGCCAGAGCGACTATCAGAAAGAAATTGAAGAAAGAAAAGCTAAAAAGAAAGCCGAAATCGAAGAGGAATCTAAGGTTCCTGCTTCTGAAAGGATCACTCTAGATAACAAGGGTGTAGGACCAATAAAGAATATTGAGTTGACTGCCGAAATCGATGAAGAGATGGTGCAAAGAGGAATGGAGCTTTTTAAGACCAATTGTACAGCATGTCATAAGGTAGATAAAAGGTTTATAGGTCCATCACCAAAAGGAATCATGAAGAGAAGAAGCCCTGAATGGATTATGAACATGATTTTGGATCCTCAACTTATGGTAGAGCAAGATAGATGTGCTAAAGATCTCTTGGTTGAGTTCAATGGGGCTGCAATGGCAAATCAAAATATGACAGAAGAACAAGCTAGGGATATTCTTGAGTATTTCAGAACGCTTGAATAATAAGAATCAAACACTAAACCAACTATCATGAAAAAACTAGTAAAGCTACTATTCGGACTAATTGTGATTACAGCTGTTAGTTGTACTTCAACTAGCCAGAACTCCCAGGACAACTCTTCTGAAGAGTTGCAGATGGATAAGACTGAAGGCCAGGCCTTTGTGGAAGATGATGTATCCAATCCAAATATCTTACAGGTTGCTTCAAAGTCAGAAGACCATTCTACTTTGGTAGCGGCCGTGCAAGCTGCAGATCTTGAAAATGCTTTGGTAAATGCAGGCCCATTAATGGTTTTTGCACCTGTGAATGCGGCTTTCGATGCCTTACCGGATGGCACAGTTGAAAGTCTATTAAAAGAAGAGAATAAGGATCAGCTAGCTAATATTCTCAAGTATCATGTAACTCCTGGTAAATATTCAAAAGACTTCTTAAAGAAGTTCAAAAAACTCGGACAGGCCAATGACCAAAGTGTCGAGGTTAAAGTTGAAGGAGATGATGTATATGTGGGAGGAGCCAAGATTATCGCTTCTGTTGAAGCAAGTAATGGAATTATTCATGTAGTGGATAAAGTAATTATTCCACCATCAGAATAGATGTACTAACTATAAAATTATAAATGATGAAAAATAGATTGATGAAAATCTCAAGCCTACTCTTCGCAGCTAGCCTATTTGCTGCTTGTGGCGGGGACATGGCCAAGAATTCTGGGAGTGGAGGAGCACTAGGCTCAAGTGTAGCTGAAAAGGTTTATATTGCTCCAGGAGAACAAGATGATTACTATGCTTTCATGTCAGGTGGGTATAGTGGAAATATCACAGTTTATGGACTTCCATCTGGAAGGCTATTCAAAGAGATCCCTGTATTCTCACAATTCCCAACATCAGGCTACGGGTATTCTGAAGAAACAAAACCAATGCTAAATACTTCATTTGGCTTTGTTCCATGGGATGATGCTCACCACCCGGATATTTCTCAAACGAACGGAGAATTAGATGGAAGGTGGATGTTTATCAATGGAAATAACACACCTCGAATTGCCAGAATTAGTCTGAGCACATTCGAAACTGAAGAGATTATTGAGGTGCCAAATAGTGCCGGTAATCACAGCTCTTCTTTTATTACTGAGAACACTGAGTATGTGGTTGCTGGAACCCGTTTTGCAGTTCCAGTACCTCAGGCTGATGTGCCAATTTCTGAATATAAAGGAAGCTTCAAAGGTGCTTTGTCTTTTATTTCTATAGAACCAGAGCACGGTCATATGGATATAAAATTCCAATTGATCATGCCGGGCTTTAATTACGATCTATCTCACCCAGGTAGAAACAAATCTCACGGTTGGTTCTTCTTTTCTACTTACAATACTGAAGAAGCCAGTACGCTGCTGGAAGTCAATGCTTCACAAAACGACAAGGACTTTATTGCAGCTGTTAATTGGAAGAAGATAGAGGAGTTTGTAGAGAATGGCGGCGGTACCAAGATGCCAGTTGAGTATATGCATAATGTATATGATGAGGCTACACACACTGCTACATCAACTTTAAAAAAGGAGGTTGTAACGGTTAACCCGGCTGATGTTCCTGGAGCAATTTATTTGTTACCCACGCCAAAATCACCTCATGGATGTGATGTAGATCCTTCTGGGAATTACATTATTGGAAGTGGAAAATTATCTGCTGACGTCACAGTTCACTCTTTTGAGAATATGTTGGCTGCAATCGAAGCAGAAAAATTTGATGGTGAAGCCTATGGAATACCAATTCTAAATTTTGAGGATGTAATGGCTGGAACCGTTAAGAGTGGTGGCTTAGGGCCTTTGCATACTGAGTTTGA
The DNA here is from genome assembly GCA_002706365.1 of Flavobacteriales bacterium. Taxonomy (GTDB): domain Bacteria; phylum Bacteroidota; class Bacteroidia; order Flavobacteriales_E; family Vicingaceae; genus UBA1494. The sequence continues at coordinate 3,590 of PALM01000044.1, forward strand.
CGGCAAGGGTAATGCATATACGACCTTCTTTATTTCTTCTGAAGTAGTAAAATGGGAATTGGGAAGCTGGGAAGTGATAGACCGTCAGCCTACCTATTATTCTGTTGGTCACCTTATGATCCCAGGTGGTAATTCAAGAAAGCCATTTGGAAAATATATGGTAGCCTTGAACAAGATCACCAAGGATAGATACCTTCCAACTGGTCCTGAAATGGAGCACTCTGCCCAATTATATGATATTTCTGGAGAGAAGATGGAGCTGTTATCCGACTTTCCAACACATGGAGAGCCTCACTATGCAGCCGGTTGTCCTGCAGAACTGCTTAGAGAAAATTCCAAAAAGATCTACCGTATTGATGAAAATGAACATCCTTATGCTATAAAGGATCCTTCTCAAGCGAGAGTTGAGAGAGATGGAAAAGAAGTACATATTTATATGTCGACGATTCGAAGCCATTTTACACCTGATAATATTGAAGGTATTAAGGTAGGAGATAAAGTGTACTTCCATATTACAAACCATGAGCAGGATTTTGATGTTCCACATGGGTTCTCAATGATCGGTCAGAACACATCCGAACTTTTGGTAATGCCCGGACAAACAAAATCTAGTTTGTGGGAGCCTAAAAAGGTTGGAGTATGGCCATTTTATTGCACAGATTTCTGTTCAGCATTGCACCAGGAAATGCAAGGGTATATAAGAGTATCTCCTGCAAGTTCTGACTTAGAGCTAAGTTGGTCTTTAGGAGATTAGTGGTTTGTTAAATTGTTAGGAGTGGGAATAGTCTTCCACTCCTAACAAAATTCCCTTAAATCTTTATGAAAAAAGCAAGTATAATAATGATCATTGGCTCTCTATGTCTATTGAGTCTTTTTGTATTTCCTATGTGGAATATTCAGCTGGGAGCACCTCAGTATCCAGAACCATTGGGAATAGATATCTATATAACCGGTCTTCAAGGACAAAGTGAGTTTGATATTCAGAATATTGATGGACTGAACCATTACATAGGAATGAAAACACTACCAAAACCCGACGATATGTGGGAGTTCTCTGTGTTTCCAATGGTTACACTGGGAATGTCGATTCTAGGAGTTCTTTTGGGTATTCTAGGACTAATGAGAAAGATTAGGCCGAGTTTTTTCTTGTATTGGTTTCTTCTTATGAGTGTACTTGGAATACTTGGTGTTTATGATTTTAATCAATGGTTGGTTGAATATGGAACTGATCTTGATCCAAATGCCATAATGAAACTTCAAAACCCAGATGGAACACCAATGAAATATAATCCACCTCTATTTGGGCACAAAAAGCTATTGAACTTTGATGCTTATTCGTATCCAAGAATTGGAGGAATTTTGTTGTGGGTAGGAATGATGCTCACCTTACTTGCTTTTTTTGTAGGTAAAAGAGATAAAAGTCTCATTTCATGATGAAGTTCATTTCTAGCTTAGTTCTGATTTCCTTACTCACAGCATGTTCAATAGAGCCGAAACCAATTGAGTATGGGACAGATACTTGCCATTATTGTAGAATGACAATAGTGGATAAGATCCATGCCGCAGAGATAGTTACAGATAAGGGCAAAGTATTCAAGTTTGATGCAGCAGAATGTCTACTCAACTACAAGTCCGAATTGGAATCAACTGAAAGTTATCTTTTTCTAACAAATACATTTGATAAGCCCTCTCAGCTTGTATCAATGAATGAAGCGCACTATCTGATTAGTGAAGAATTGCCCAGTCCAATGGGAGCCTTTTTAACTGCCTTTGAATCTGAAAAACAGATTGTGAAGGTCCACAAAGATAAAGGAGGAATAATTTTCAGCTTCTCAGAATTAGAAGAGAAGTTCAACAAATAATTAAATTAGTTCAAAACCTCTGAGCCCTCAAAAATATAAGTGATGTTAAGATTGAAGAATGTATTTATCCTAATGCTGGGTCTTTTTCTCTCATTTAAACTCAGTGCACAAACGAAAGAGTATTGTAGTTTATGTAATATGATCATCAAAGATGACCTTCATAAAGCTACTGCAGAAGAGAATGGAGAGACCTTAAATTTTGATGCAATTGAATGCCTTTTCAATTATCAAAAGAAAGAGAATGTAAACTTAGAAAATATGAAGGTAATCGATTATAATACCGGAGATTATATTGATGCAACATCAGCATATTATCTTAAGTGTAAAGAAATTCCAAGTCCAATGGGAGCATTCCTCTCTGCCTTCAATAGTCAAGAAGAAGCTCAAAAGATGAAATTGGATAAAGGCGGAGAGGTTTATGATTATGAGGAATTAAAAGCACGTTTTGAAAAATCGGACTTTGGCGACAATGATCATGGTCATCATCACCATCATAATAGAGCCGACGCTCATGCTCCAATTGGTGTTATGGGCGATCACCTTCACCCTAAAGGCGGCCTTATGATATCATACCGTCATATGAATATGTTTATGGATGGCAATCGCGATGGATCTAACTTGATCGATGATAGTGAAGTATACAATGATTATATGGTAGCTCCTCAAGAGATGGGAATGGAAATGCATATGCTAGGACTGATGTATGCTCCGTCTGACCGACTAACCATCATGATTATGCAATCCTATATTAGTAATCAAATGGACCTAATAGCCAGAATGAAGATGGACGGGGGAATGAATGGTATGATGGGTTCAATGTTCATGATGAGAGAATTCTCAACCTCAAGTCAAGGACTAGGAGACCTTAAATTGAGTGCACTTTATGGGTTGATGAATAGAGAAAAGAGCAGTCTTCATATGAATCTCAAGTTGAGTTTGCCTACTGGAAGTATTTCTGAAACAGATGATACCCCAATGAAAGATGGTGTCAGACTTCCTTACCCTATGCAATTGGGAAGTGGTACAGTCGACTATGGCCTAGGTGCCACATACAAAAAGATGTATAGGAAATTCTCATTGGGCTGTCAACTCAATACACTTTTCAGAGCTGGAGAGAATACTGAAGGATACAGATGGGGTGACATTTACGAATTGAATACATGGGGAGCTTATTTACTATCACAAAGTTTTAGCCTTTCTGCACGTTTAAATGCAACACACACTTCTGAAATGTTGGGTAATGATGAGAATCTGAATTCAGAAATGGTCTCAACTGCAGATCCAAATAACTTCAGCGGGGAGGTATTCAATACATTTATTGGCCTGAACTATGCCTTTTCTGATGATTCTAAACTGAGCAAGATCCAATTGGGAGCTGAAGCCGGAGTGCCATTATATCAGAATTATTCAGGGGTGCATATGAATTCACAGTATGCCATTAATTTAGGGCTAAAGTATAATCTACTTTAGTGCAGAAATTCTACCTACATAGTAGCCGGTTAATCTTTTTCTTGGCTTTTCTTTTTGTCTTTCAGAATGCAGAGGCAAAAACGATAGATGTATGCAAAGAATGCAACTCTACCACCATACAAAAAGGAATAGATAAATCCTCAGCAGGAGATACTATTCGAATAGCTTCAGGGATTTATTACGAGCACAACATTCTGATCGACAAACCTATAACAGTTGTAGGAATAGATATGCCAACGGTTGACGGAGAGGAGCAAGGTGGAATCTTTAGTATTTCAGCAGATGGAGTGAGTCTTATTGGACTAAAGGTCATCAATGTAGGTGTGAGTTTTACTTCAGATTTTGCAGCGGTCTACTTATCGAGATGTAGTGATTTTACATTGAAGAATCTTGTTTTGGAAGACCTTTTCTTTGGTTTCTTGATTGAAAAATCCTCCAATGGCTTGGTTGAGGGCAATAAAATTATTGGAGAAGCAAAAGATGAATACAATTCAGGAAATGGCATCCATCTTTGGTATTCAAATAATATAAAGATCTACAACAATCATATTGAAGGTGTAAGAGATGGTATTTATCTTGAATTTGCCGATACTATTGATGTGAAACGAAATGTGAGCAAGAATAATTTGCGATATGGTTTGCATTTCATGTTTTCCAATAATGATGAGTATTCAGAAAATATATTCCAAAATAATGGAGCTGGAGTGGCTGTTATGTTCTCTAAACACATCAGAATGTATAAGAATGAGTTTCGCGATAATTGGGGTACGGCCTCTTTTGGATTGTTACTTAAAGAGATCAATGACCTTGAGGTAATAGATAATACATTTAGTAATAACACGATCGCAATCAGTGTCGAAGGGGCAAATCGAGTCAATTATAGGTCAAACACATTTTCTTCTAATGGATGGGCCATTAAAGTGAGAGGGGCTTGCTACTCTAATCGCTTTCAGGCTAATGAGTTCTTGAATAACTCTTTTGACCTTTCATACAATAGTCGAATTAACGACAATCTCTTTGAAGGTAATTATTGGAGTCAGTATAGTGGATATGATTTAGATAGAGATGGTGTTGGAGATGTTCCTTATCGTCCTGTGAAGCTTTTTTCTTATATCGTTAATAGAACTCCGGAAGCCATCGTGCTTCTGAGAAGTTTGTTTATTGATATAATTGATTTTTCAGAAAAAGTCTCTCCCGTATTCACACCTGATGAACTCAAAGATGAGAAACCATTAATGAAACCGCTATGATCAAAGTTGAAGGGGTAAAGAAGCAATTCAATAAGAATCCAGTTTTGATTGGCTTGGATGTAGAGATCAAAGAAGGTGATGTGGTAGCCATACTCGGACCAAATGGTTCGGGAAAGACTACCTTGATAAAATCGATCCTGGGAATGGTTGTTCCGGATTCTGGGATAATCACTGTGAAAGGAGAATCAAACAGAAAGGACTCAAGCTATAGAAATCAGATCGATTACCTACCACAGATCGCAAACTTTCCGGCCAACTTAAAAGTTGCTGAGCTACTTAAAATGATCAATGATATTCGAGGGGGAAGTGTAAGAGAAAAGGAATTGATCGCTACTTTCGGCATAGAACCCTTCTTGAATAAGAAGCTGAGTAAGCTTTCCGGAGGAACCAAGCAGAAGGTGAATATCGTTCTTGCCTTTATGTTCGACAGCCCTATCCTAATTCTAGATGAGCCAACAACCGGACTTGATCCATTGGCACTCATCAAATTGAAAGTCTTGATTGAAGAGGAGAAAGCAAAAGGCAAGACTATCCTTATTACATCTCATATTATGAGCTTTGTTGAAGAAGTCGCCAATCGAATAATATTTCTTCTCGAAGGCAAGACTTATTTCAATGGGAGTTTAGAAGAGATTAAATCACAAACCAAGCAAGCTGATCTTGAACACGCCATTGCCACTTTCTTAGAAAAAGAATATGCTTAAAGTACTTAAATACAGCTTTTACGATTTGGGTAGAAGTAGATGGAGCTACATTTATTTCTGCTTTTACCTAGCATTGGGTTTTGTATTGCTCTTCCTGAATAATGATCTATCGAAGGCCATAATCACGCTAATGAATGTGATTATAGTTCTGGTCCCGCTGATCGGGACGATTTTTGGAGTAATGTATTATTACAATTCAGTAGAATTTACCGAACTACTCTTGGCGCAACCGATCAAAAGAAGGAATATCTTCCTAGGTCAATACCTTGGAATTTCAATATCTCTTTCGCTAAGTCTTTTACTCGGAATTGGAATTCCATTTATGATATATGGGCTTTTAAAATCGGCTGCTATATTTGACTTTTTCTTATTACTGTTAACTGGGGCTTTTCTCACTTTCATCTTTGTGGCCTTGGCATTCAATATCTCGCTTCGCAATGAGAACAAAATAAAAGGCTTTGGCTATGCTGTTCTGCTTTGGTTATTTTTGGCTGTGATCTACGATGGAATTTTTCTGATGTCTTTAATGGTTTTTGAAGATTACCCTCTAGATAAATTCTCATTGATTGGTACACTATTGAACCCAATTGACCTTTCGCGGACATTGATACTACTCAAACTGGATATTTCTGCGCTAATGGGTTATACTGGGGCTGTGTTCAAGAATTTTTTCGGTACATCAAGTGGTATGATCATTTCTATAGTTTCTTTGTTCTTATGGATAATCTTTCCTGTCTTTGCATTTGTCTTGAAGGCTAGAACAAAAGACTTTTAGAGAAATTATGCTATCTACTTCTGCTAAATATGCTATAAGAGCGGTTGAATTCCTATTAGATCATTCAACTGAGAATAAGAGGATAAGAGCAATTGAGATTTCAATTGGTATAGCTGTTCCTCAGCCATATCTTTCAAAGATTTTGCAGGATCTCTCAAAAGGTGATATAATCTCATCAGCCAAAGGGCCAAATGGTGGTTTTTATTTGAATAAGGCTAATAAAGAGAAATCCCTCTGGGATGTTGTTGTCTGCATAGATGGTATTGCTGAATTTAATAAATGCTATATGGGAACTCCAAATTGCGACGCAAATAATCCTTGTTCATTGCACGATTTAGCCTTGGAATTTAGGACCAGTCTGATCAATAATCTCAAAGGAAGAAGGGTTGACCGCTTGGGTGTGCACAAGAAGTAAGAATTTCATGGTTTATGCTTAAGTCTCGGTATTCTTGCATCTTTAGAGAGAAAAGCTGGTTCAGCTTAACTCTTTTATACTTACTACTTACTGCTCTGTTCGGCCTGTTTTTAAGGGTATTACAGACCTGGTCGTTCGATATTAAGTTCACTAATATCTTACATGCACACTCTCATACAGCTTTATTAGGATGGTGTAGTACAGCATTCTTCTTGCTGCTCGTAAATGCCTTTGTAGAAAGTTCTCCTAAGCGAAGTATAAGCTATCGCAGGATCTTTTACGCCTTTCAGTTCTCAATATTTGGAATGATCATCTTCTTCCCATTTCAAGGTTATTCAATAACTACCATTGCTTTTTCTTCATTCTATATTCTTGTCTCCTATGCCTTTGCTTTTAGATTCTTGAAAGACACATCGAATCATAGGAAGATATCAATAGCAGTTCGATTTGCCAGATATTCGGTAATCTTCTTTGTAATCTCATCTATTGGGCCTTGGAGTTTAGGGCCGCTGAATGCAATTGGAATGGGAGGGAGTGACCTTTATTTTAATATGATCTACTTCTATTTACACTTCCTCTACAATGGTTGGTTCCTCTTTGCGATTCTGGCTTTGTGTTTCGCTTATTTAGAAAAGAGAGGAATTCGCTATAGCGAGAAAAGAGCCAATAGGGTACTTATACTTTTTACGATCTCTACTTTAGTCGCTTTCTCTCTTTCAACACTTTGGGTAGAGCCTCCCTTTGTTGTATATATCTGCGGGATTGTTGCTATGCTCCTTCAATTGATTGCCTTTATAGACTTAATTCAATTAATACGGAATGTGAGTAATAAAATAGCCTTTAGATCAAAACTGTTCAAATGGATAACTTACGGAGTGTTTATTGCATTTGCTTTGAAGATTATGTTGCAATCCCTTTCTGCAATCCCTTCAATTGCTTATGAAATTGCTTTACGCAGAGAATGGGTCTTGGCTTATTTGCATTTGATCTTCCTGGGAATTGTTACACCTTTTCTACTGTTATTATTCATTCGGGATTACCTTGCAGGACAGTTTAATATCCTAATCAAATGGGGAGGAGGCATTTTTATCATTGCTTTCTTTTTCAACGAGATCTTGATGTTCGTTAAAGGACTTGGAGGAAGCTTTATTCATATCAATCGATTTTTATTGATTGCAGCGGTTGGTCTCTTTATTGGAATTCTATTAGTGAATATCAGTTTCTTTAGATCAGATAATAAGAATCACCAACCATGACTTCCCGCTACCCCAGCAGCAATGGTTATAAGGCTGAGGAGTAGAAGTACCCAATGCGCTCTTTGCATGATCCTTAAGCTTTTTTCTTGATTTTCTTGGATGAACCTTTTAAATAATCCGCGCAATAGAAAAGGTTCAAGAACAAAAAGGATGAGTGTAAAGATCAACCATATAATTGTCATAGCATGTAGCCACCAAAAGGAAAGGTCCAGGTATCTATGCCATGCATCTAACACATAAAGCATGTAAAAGCCACTGAGCGCAGTTAATATTGTGGCTATTTTGGCAATGCTGGCAAATTTTCCTTCTATCTGTTCAAAGCTATTGAGTTGAGTTTCTTTTTTCTGCATCTTCTTTATAGATGGTATGATCACCGTGGTAACCATAGAAACTCCTCCTATCCACACAACAACTGCAAGTACGTGGAGTATTCTGGCAAATAGAAATTCATTCATAAACTCAATATACTATTCAAAATAGTGGTCAAACACATTTAATTGAGCTTGAATTCTTCTTGCAAGTGAATCCAATTCATTCGCATTGCTATTTTGCAATTTCTTTATATCCGCCATTAATGGCACTAAATAGTTATGCAACTGTTCGTGTGACTCACCTTTCATCGTACATTCAGCGAAGATATATTTCAACTCTTCTGATAATTCAGCATGAAGCTCTTCAGTTGTTTTATGGTCGCTTGACTCTATGATCTTAATCATCTGTTCTATGCCTTCCTTCGTCTCAGGATTGGCTTGCCATTTTTCGCCATTGTTGTAGATTAGGTTATCCGGTACCATAGAATGATCAAGTTTTCCTGCTGAATCAACTTGATTGTCGCATGAAAATATGATGAAAAAGAATGCTATGGATATTATCTTTATATACTGCATGACGGCATTGTACAACTATTACTGAATTTATTATTTAGGTCACTTTCCATTTCAATTGCCCTAGGGAATAGAATATTATTTTCTAGGTGAATATGCTGATGCAAGTTCTCTTCGAAATCTCTCAGCATGGCATAAGTAACCCTGTAGGTGTTGCATGCATCTTGTGGAGGGTTGTATGAATTACTCAATTTTGAAATACGTCTAAAGCGCACTCCTTCGGTATCGTGTTCTTGCATCATCATTTCTACCGGGTTCTCAACGCTTCCGAAATGAGCCGGATCCACTTTCTCTCCTTTCTCCTTTGCCAAAACCATCTTATTAATATATGGGAAGAGCACCAATTCTTCTTTTTTCATGTGCATACTCAATTCTCCAGCTGATTTAAGGAACTCAGCTTGAATTTCAACGAGCTCTGGATGATTATTTCCATGCACCTTTACTACTTTGCCTAAAAATGGTTTTATCTCATTGATCTTTGACTCTACATAACGATGATGTGTTTTCTCTATGTAATCGATCAATAGATCCAATGGCCAAGCATTAAAGTAGATCTGGTTTTGTGCAGTTTGTTTAGTTAATTCATTGATCTCTTTCAAGAGAATAGTCCTATCTAATTTATTCTCAATTGCAGTTTTAATTGTTCGATTTCCATTGCAGCAAAAATCGATTCTCATTCTTTTGAATATTGAAGCGGTTCGATAATCTTTTGCCACTACTTCTCCGATAATGTCTGTCTCTTTTATTTCCATGATTTCTGTTATTATATTATTTGATGTTATTACTTATCCTTACCCCAATCCTCAATTTCTTCGGCACTCCAGAGTGAAGGGAAGAATTTCCTTTGCTGGAATTTTGGGTGTAAATATTTTTTCCATTCACTGCCACCTGTAGCGGCCTTGTTCTCCCCTTTTTTATCCAAGTAATGCTGAGCTGTCTCTAAATGAACCATAGGCCATTTTACATTGTAGAAATAATCGAAAGCTTTTAGCCTCTCTTTCAATGCTTCCGAATGTTCATTTTGTAGGATTGTTTCTTCCAAAGTTCGGCCCTCACATTTTTCAGCGAGCCGAAGAAAACGATCTAGATACTTTTCTTCAAACTGTCTGAGAGTGAGTGACTTCTTACCGCTTTTTCGGTCAAGTCCTGCATCTTTCCAGTAGATATGTTCAAAGTAGTCACCTATACTTGGATTCTTTGATATTCTTTCTTTCCCTTGAATATTCAATAGGTTTTCAAGTCTGGTACAATAGATCTCTATTTCTCTAAATTGAGCACTTTGAAATCCGCTAGCTGGAGCAAGAGTGTTTCTAAAGGTATTGTAATCATCATAGTTCATGCCCGATTTCATGACATCAAATGAAGTGATGAGCATATCAGTGTATCGAATGATCCTGTTGAGCTTGTCAAGCCATATGGTCTCATTGAACTCTTCTTCACTCATTTGTTTGATTTCATGAACTATCATTTTTAGTACTAGTTCGGTCACCTGATGATACATGATGAAGATCTCCTCATCTTTGAAGTTGGTTCTTGGTTTTTGAAGTGAAAGAAGTGTTTCAACCTCTACATAATCCCAATAGTTAATCGGTTTAGCATGTAATAGTCCCTTTAAATAGGTTTCGGGATTTTCACCTTCACTACTGTATTTCTGGTGGATTTGGTCTATTAATTGATTACTCATATTATTTCAATGGGATTGATTTGGATTTTTTGAAGTATTCGATCTTATGGTGAAACATGGCAGCCATCATCCTCGCCCTTTCTTTAGCTTCTTCGGCTTTGCTTCCTTGAAAATTCTCATCTATAGTTTGGTTGAACAATTGCTTCCAACGATCAAAATGGTCTATATCTACTGGCATTTTTGCATGTGGCAAGAAAGGACTGCCTTTATAAGTATGTTCATCTAATAGGACAGTCTGCCAAAAACGATACATCTTGTCTAAATGTGCTGGCCAGAGGTCACCGATTCTCTCATTGAAGATGTCCTTCAATAGTTCATCCTCCTTAACCTTGGAGTAGAATTCATTAATTAAAGTTCTTATATCATCTAAAGAATTGATCTCCTTCATCTGCTAATATTTAATTACTTCAATAAGTATGATTACAGTATTTACAATCGTTGCAATACTAAAAACTGAAACACACCATTTTGCAGGTCCTTGCGCAATAAGTACAGTATTGTTTAGCATCGTCACGCTTCCGCAAATGGCCAGATTCAAAATGGTTTCATTATCATAGCTTAATCCTGCGGCAATTGAGCCCCAACACGTTTGAATGGCTAACATCATTGCCATAGCCCCAAAGCGGGATCTTTCAAACTTTGTTACTTGAATGTCATACCAATTCATAATGTTGATCTATTTGGTTATAGTGGATAAGAATGTCCATTAATATTTCAAATTTTTTTAACTCTTTAAAAAAGCAAGACCATCATTGATCTCATTTGCTAATGTTATAATTCTTGTATTGCTAAGAAGCTCAGCCAAACCATCCCTAACCTTTGCAAATTCAAAATGGATAGGGCAGGGCTTGTTTGCATTACAGGCTTTTAAACCCAGGCCGCATCCTTGATAAATTGAATCTCCGTCGAAACAATAGACAATTTCTTCTAAAGTGGTTTTTTCTAACTTTTCTTTCTCCATGGAAAAGCCTCCTCTCGGACCTTTATCGGATCGGATGATCTCGTGCTTTTTCAATTGCTGCAGTATTTTTGAGGTATAAGCTTCCGGTGAATCGATAGCTTTCGTAGTTTCTTTTAAACTGACTTTTCTGCCCTCTATCGACTGCTTGGCTACAAAAATTGTAGCTCTAATACCATATTCACATGCCTTGGAAAACAACTCTTTACTTTTCTTTCAAAATTAGGCAACAATTATTTAATGGACAAAAACATCCATTATTAATGCGATATATGCTTTAATGAATTTTTAGTTCTCTCTAGGTTAGTTTATAACTTCAACACCTGTAGTTGTGAAAGCTAGTCCATGCTTGCCTCTTGTAGATATCATTACAGCTTCAAAGTGAGGTTTGGAATCTGCTTTTCTTGCAGCCCATTCAAATATGAAATTTCCTTCTTCATGCTCTTCTATATTTAAGCCTTCTTTTCTAAAGATCACCAATTCTAGGGTTTCCATTGGCTCTATGAAAATTGGATGTCTTAAGTAATCTCTAATGAAACTTCCATTTGCTTTATAGAGCTCTGCACTTTTGACATAAACCCTATCTTTCCTACTGGTGTTTCGTATAGTGATAATTGAAGTGAGTTCATGTACTATATCCCTTTTTAATCCATAGACTTGTGAGTATACTGAAAGATATGTGGTACCTTCAATTAAGCTGTCAGAAGACTTTAATGAAGCACTTCGCTCTCCCCAATCTGTTATTTGTTCCGATTCGGGATTGCTAAGTATGCTTTGACAGCCGATAAATGAGATTGTGATAATTAGTAGGGTGAGGTATCTATTCATATTGACTGGGATAAACATGTGACGTATATGAGTTTTGTTTAATTCGAGAATTGTCTATTTGGATTATCTCAATGATCTCATCTTTCTCTGGAAATTTCCATATTGCTTTTGCTCCCTGTAAATTACCGAATATGGCAACTCCTAAGGTTGAAATTATTGAGAGTTTTCTCTCATTTAAGTTAGCTTCATCTGGCATCACGATCTGAAGATCCACTTTTCTTCCAAAGGGAGTAGATACAGTTATAATACTGTAAAGCCCAGCAATGTTCAATTCAACAATGGTTGAAAGGATTCTTGCTTTTCCAATCTTGTATTTTAGTCTTGACAAGGAGTCTTTCACTTCAGAATCAACAGTTTGATGACTGAGAATGAGTTGATTGATTTGATTGAGATCGTTTTCTGAGACAAAGAGTTGGTTTGGGTTATCTTTAATCATTTGTCATAGTTGAGATTTAGGCTATTGATATTGTACATTTTGAGGACTGAAATGGCAGAGATGCCTGGCTTTGTAATGTGGCTGTCGTTATGATGTCTCACTAAATTTTCTTCAATTCGTCTAAGACTTGAAGCAAAGAGTTTTTTGCGTCACCAAATAAGAGTTTGCAATTATTCCGATCAAAAAGAGTGTTGGTAGCTCCCGAATAACCAGATGCCATGCTTCTTTTCAGTACTACCACTTGCTTGGAGTTATGAGCTTTAATGATTGGCATACCGTAGATCACACTTTGCTCATCCTCTTCAGCGGCAGGATTTACAACATCATTTGCCCCAATGATCATAACAGCATCATAATCGTGCATCTTATGATTCACTTCATCCATGTCTAGTATATATTTATAGTCGATATTGGCTTCGGCTAATAGCACATTCATATGACCGGGCATTCTACCTGCTACAGGATGGATAATATAATTTACATCTGTGCCACTGCTTTCTAATCGTTGGTGAATTTCAAAGCATTCTTTTTGTGCTTGAGCAACTGCCATACCAAAGCCCGGAATAATCGCCACCTTTTTAGAGAATGCGAGAAGAGTTGCTGTTTCTGCTGCACTAGTGGTTTGAACCTCTTGAGTTTCTGAATTATCATTATCTAGACCTATAGATTTTGTAGTACCTATCAATACGGTCTTTAACGATCGATTCATCGCTTTACACATCTGAATGGTCAAGAGCACACCTGTAGAACCTACTAATATTCCTCCTAGCAGCATTATCGTACTTTCAAACACAATCCCAGACAATGCTGTTGCAAGTCCGGTTACCGCATTAAGAAGTGAGATTAGTACTGGCATATCTGCCCCGCCAATGGGTACTGAAAACAATATCCCGTATAGTAATGCTGAAGCTCCTAGAGCCAATGCTAAATGATTAAATGAGAAAGCATTTGGGTAGAAGTAATGTAGTAATGACATAACTACTATTAGGACCAGTGTAAGAATGGAATAGAGTCTAGATTTTATTTGCCATTTTAATTTATTACTTAACTTGAAGTATGCTATTATACTACCGGTAAAGGACGCAGCTCCCAATACTACTCCCAATAGGAGTATGCTCTTATCCATAATATAGAGTTGGTTAGCATCTTTGAGAAAGGCTTCGTTTACGCCTATAATCATCGCACAAAGCCCACCGAAAGCATTAAATAGAGAAATCAGCTCAGGCATTTGGGTGATAGCAAATTTGCCGGAAAGCAATTTGCCAATAATACTTCCTGAAATTAATAGAAGAAAGACAAGTAGCCCATTGGTATAGCCTATCCCTGAAGTGGAATGCCAGTAAATAGTAGCTGTAATAGCTATGCCCATTGCAATTGCAGAAACCATATTTCCCAACTTGGCTTTAGTTGGTTTGGCCATAAACTTAAGGCCTAGGATAAAACCTACTGCCGATAGCAGATAGCTTGCATTAATTAATAGTGTCATTAGCTTTTTTGTTTGTTGGATTATGAGAACATACTTAACATTCTGTGGGTGACAAAGAAGCCTCCAGAAACATTAATTGTCCCAATTAATACAGCAATGGAAGAGGCAACTATTGAGCTGATATCGCTTATAGATAGAGTTAATAGATGAATGATTCCACCAATTACAATAATTCCACTTATTGCATTTGCTCCAGACATTAGTGGGGTGTGTAGTACCGCCGGTACATTTTTGATTAATTCAATGCCGATTAATACACTGAATACAATTACATATATTCCGTCTATATTAGACAGGTAAAATGATTCCATTTTATAGGGCGTTTACTTCGTTGATTAATTGTTGATTTATGATCTTACCATTTGATACAACCTTTGTTGATGAAAGGATTTCGTTGGATTCTTCTTGATCAATATGATTCAAATAATATTTTATGAATGAGGTGAAATTGTTAGACGCCAGAGTAGATACAGAATGAGCACATCTATTTAACATTGATGCAAGTCCTACTATGTGCACTCCATTATGATCTATTATTTCATTTCTTCTTGTAAGTTCGCAGTTGCCCCCATTTTCAGCTGCTAGGTCAATGATTACCGAGCCCGGCTTCATTTTATCTACTGTTGATTTTAGAACTAAGGTTGGTGCTTGTTTGCCAGGAATTTTAGCCGTTGTGATAACCACATCAGCATTTATGCACTCTTCGGCAATCCTCTTATTTACTAGATCCAAATATTCAGCTGATTGTTGAACTGCATAACCTCCTGCATTCTGATTCTCCACTGCACCCTTAATTTCAATAAATTGGGCACCTAAACTCTCAACTTCATTTTTAGTGTTTTTCCGCACATCAAATGCTTTAACACTTGCTCCTAGACGCTTGGCAGTTGCAATTGCTTGAAGTCCAGCTACACCTGCACCAAGAATCAAAAATTTGGCTGGCTTAAGTGTACCTCCAGCACTGGTGACCATAGGTACAACCATAGGGGACATCTCAGCTGCAGTTAATACAGCCTGATAACCAGATATTGATGCTACCGATGAGATGATATCCATTGCTTGTGCAATCGTACTTCTTGGGATTAGATCCAGACTGTATACATCAGCCTCTATATTTGTATAGGGAAGTACTACTGTCTTATCATTCAATACATTGAAGAATCCGATAAACACCTTCTTACAATTGAGTTTGTACTCTCCAATTCTACTGGAGAAACTCAAAAGGATATCAGAGTTCACGATTACTTCTTTTGAGTCTTTACAAATAATTGCACCTGAATCTTTATACATTTCATTCGTGAACCCAGCCAATTGTCCTGCTCCGTCTTCCACGAACACTTGAAAATCTGCTGAAAGTTTCTCTACTCCAGAAGGGCTAAGAGCCACTATTTTATCTACGATACCTTCTTTAAGAAGTCCTAATTTTTTCATTCTTTTATATTTTAGCCAACTAGTCTAATCTCCTCCAATGCAGGGCATTCCGATGTCTTGCAATTCTTTGGAGTGGTTAGTACTATGCACTCTTTGTTGTCTTCAATTACTTGATTGACTTTCTTTTCTTTAAATTTTTTGGTTTGAGGATCTTTTCCACTTGTGTTCATCAATATCAGATCAATATTGAATCTTATTCTAGCTTCTTTAACACCAACGGCAAAATCGCCATCCCTACATAAGAGCTTGAATTTGTGTAAACTACTAGGATTATTTTCAATGAAATAGCTTGATTGTTTTACCATCTTGATTAATACATCCAAATTTTTCTTTTCAAAGTACTCAGTTCTATCATGAAGCAAGCTTAAGGCATCAAGTCCAAGCATTGAGTAATCATAGTTGTGAAAGAAATAGAAAACACAGGCTTCATCCTTGAATGCTTCTAATGCAGTTTCTATTAGCTCATCTGATTCATTACTGAAATCTGTTAGAATTAGGATGTTTTTCATAATAGCACTTTTTGTTTGTTCATATCATTTGCTAAGCATACTTCAAAGCTTCAATATTTACTACAGCTTTTCTTCCATAGAGGAGCTGATGGATGCGGTTCTTCAATAACCTATATTCATTTAAGTAATCTAAGTATGAATCCCTCTGCAATTCATGCATTTTAAGTATATCTAGATCACATTTGAAATCCTCACATAGGTTTTGATCTGGTTTCGTATGCTGATATTTTTTGAATTTTGATGAAAGAGTATCTGCTTGTTTCATCATTGAATTGAGTTGTTGGAGGACCTTGTCGTCCCCCAACTGGCCATCCACATCTAGCGTGATCATTTTCTCTAGAAAATTGATCTCTTTCTTAAGACGATTTAGATGCTTCAACCAAACGCTCAATTCTAAGCTATTTAGCTTATATGTTATATCCAGTTCTGTGTCTGTACTAAGTATTTCCATATCCTAAGTTTTTATATTGCCACTTTCCTTTGCGGTGTTAAATCCTCTTGCTCTACTTTAAGAATGGTTATCTTTTTCATTCCACTTGGAAACTCCCAAAGAAGTTGATCACCCTCTGCATAACCTATCAATGCAGACCCCATAGGAGTTAAGATTGATATTTTATTATTAGCTACATCTTTGAGCGCAGGCTTCACTAGTTGAATATTTATCTTTCTACTTCCGTCGATCGTAATGGCAATTTTGCTATTGAATCGAATCACGTCTGAAGGCATTTCTCCTTCATTCAATACTATAGCTGTCAGCAGCTCTGTCCTCAGTTTTTCGAGAGACTCTCTAGTTTCTCGATTATTATCAAATCCAGCTACATTTAGCATGCTTTTTAAGTAGACAAAATCCTTCTTCTCAATTATTATGTCTTTATATTTCATAACTGAAGTTTTTTAATTATGGGAAAATTCCTCTCTGTACATAAGCTTTCTCTATTCGCTCGATCGCAATACAGTAGGCTGCTGTGCGCAGATCTGTATCATTGTTCTTAGAATAGTTAAAGACCTTTTCAAAAGACTCATTAAGCTTTTTCTCTAGTTTCTTAATGACTTCCTCCATCTGCCATAACTCTCCGTTTCTATTCTGTAGCCATTCAAAATAACTTGCTATAACTCCTCCTGAATTACAAAGTATATCTGGTATAATACTTATGCCTCTTTCTAAAAGGATCTTTTCTCCCTCTACATTGGTAGGCCCGTTTGCTCCTTCAGCAATTAATTTTGCATTTATATCTTTTGCATTTTGCTCAGTAATCTGATTTCCCAAAGCAGCTGGTATCAGTATGTCACAGTTTGTTGCAAAGAAATTTTTGTTGTCGATACGTTCCGCGCCTGAATAATTGATTACACTCCCATTATTTGATAAGGAATATTGGAATAGTGATTCAACTTCAATCCCCTTCTCATTGTAAATACTTCCGAAAGCATCCTGTACGGCAATCATTCTAGCTCCTTCCTTTTCAAGGAAGTGAGCTGCCCAGTATCCTACATTTCCGAAGCCTTGTACAATGAAAGTTTTGTCTTTCAAGATGTAGTTATTCTTATTTGCCCAAAGTCTAATTGTTGAGAATACTCCATAACCTGTAGCACGGTCTCTCCCTTCTAAACCTCCACTACCTACTGGTTTTCCCGTGACAACATGTTGATTCATTGCCCTCTGAGTTTGTGGTTTTGTACCCATATAGGTATCAGCCATCCATGCCATTGTCTGACTATTGGTATTCACATCTGGAGCCGGAATGTCATATTCAGGACCAATATTATCTCCTAATGCATAAGTGAACCGACGGGTGATTCTTTCTAATTCAGTTTGCGAGTACAGTGATGGATTCAATTGAATACCTCCTTTCGCTCCGCCATATGGCAAACCCGCCAAAGATGTTTTCCAAGTCATCCACATTGCTAAAGCTCTTGCTGCATCTATATCTACTGTAGGATGGTATCTTAATCCACCTTTGTAAGGTCCTAAGGCATTGTTGTGCTGTACTCTGTAACCTGAAAATATCTCTACTTCTCCATTGTCCATTTTTACAGGGAAATGCACTATAATCTCATTGTTCGTAATGCTTAAGATCTTTCTTATATTAGGATGTAAGTTGATCTCATCGGCAGCACTGTTGAACTGCTCAAGCACATTTTCAACCATATTCTTAGCATTAACTGCCTTTGGTTTATTATTTTCCTTTGTGATTATCATTTCGTTCTTTTTAGAATTTTGATTCTTTTTATTCATTGATTAGTTTGTTTCTTGTAAACATTTTGCTTTCTTTCTTCCTTTTCTTTTTTTAGACTATTAGCTGAACTTTTGGTCCAAAAAAATAGGAGAGCAGCTAATATCAATACATAGAGCATGATTATTCTGCAACTTCTAGTTTAAGCACCTCATTTGAGTTAGGTTGCTTCGGTATTTTTTCTACCGTGATTTGATCTTCGATATTCCTGTCGTGTTTATACATGTTCACTGAATCATCATATTCACTACATGAAAAGACCTTCTCCTTCTGACTTGTAAGAAAACAATTGTCTAGATTCGCGCATGTTACACATATACCCATTTGCTTCATTTGTTCATTATAAATGTTGTTCGGCATGCCAAAGTCAAATAGGAGGCCAAGAATCAATAGGTATTCACTAGAATTGGGTCAATGCAATGAAAATGAGCTAATTAACAATTTCATTTTTCAACGGTAATACATTTAAAGACGGGGTGTAATTTCCCAGGCGGGTAAAATTTACCCACTATTATATCTAATTAATAGTACTTGGAAAAGGATGAAAGACCAGCTAGTAAAAATTCATCCTATTGGAATTAAGCTTTCTGATCTTGTCTTATTAGTTGCCTTTTAGGCTCAGATTTGAAAGTCCACCATTGAAAGATGAAGTTGGAGTAGGTAGGAAAATAGAGCGTAATTATTTAGAGTCTATCTGAGTATTAGCTGAATGAAAATTGATCTAAAGATCACTCAATTCGTTTTGCAGTGGTAGTAAAAGATATTCCTCTAGCCATCGTTGAATTCATCACTGCTTCGAAGATTGGTTCAGGGCAAGTTTTTGAAGCATACCAATCGAAAATAAAATTTGATCCAGTTCCTCCCGAGATATCCAACTCGTCAATAATGATCTCTATTGTTTCCATTGGCGCTAAGTAAATAATATCCTCATGATAAGATCTCACTAAATTGCCGTTAGTATCAAAATAGTGACTATTTTCAAGATATATAGTGTCTTTATCACTTGTATTTCTCAAGCTTACCATAACTGTGAGATTATGTGTTCTGTGCTCTGTTTCACTGTAAATCAAAGAGTAAATTGAAAGATATGATTTACCAAATTGAAGAGAATCCTTATTAACCTCATTTACTACCCGTTTAGCCCAATTAGCAGAAGGGATAGGTTTACTTGCCCTATCATCAGTACACCCAATGAATAAGATAGAAAACATGATAACAGGCAATGCTAGTGATATAATTCTAATCATACTTATGTAAATTAATTTCATTTATTAGAGTTCAATTTGTCATCTTTCAACTTCTCTCTTAGTGTCTTTCTATCTATCTGAAGAATCTCCGCAGCCCTTGTCTTATTATCATTTGTGAAATTCAAGACCTTCTTAATGTATTGCAATTCAATTTCCTTCAAAGGGAAGAGTTTGTCTTTTGGAAAATCTATTACATACTTTAAATTTTCAGGTAAATCAGAAACCCCTATGATTCTATTACCTAAAATTACCGCTCTTTGGATAACATTTTCCAACTCCCTTATATTTCCCGGCCAATCATATCGCATTAACACATCAAGTGCTTGTGGGTCTATCCGCATGAATCGATCATGATACTCTATCGCGTATTTTGTCAAGAACTTATCTACTAGCAATGGTATGTCTTCTTTTCTCTCTCTTAAAGGTGGCAAATTGATTTCAACCACAGTAAGCCTATAATAGAGGTCTTCTCGAAAACTTCCTTTACTGATCATCTCTTTAAGACTGCTATTGGTAGCTGCAATGACTCTTAAGTCTATACTTTCAGTTTTTTGAGAGCCTACTCTAACTACTTCCTTTTCTTGAAGAACTCTTAGTAATCTACTCTGAACAGCTAAGGATGCGTTGGCAATTTCATCAAGAAAAATACTACCACCATTGGCAGCTTGAAAGAACCCTTCTCTATCTTTCTCGGCACCTGTAAAAGCACCTTTTACATAACCAAATAGTTCAGTTTCTAGAAGATTTTCTGGAATTCCTCCACAGTTTACAGCAATAAAAGGGAAGTTGGCAAATTTCCCTTGATAATGAATTGATCTGGCTACTAACTCTTTACCAGTTCCACTTTCTCCATTTATAAATACGGTAGCCTTATTATCTTTTAGTCGATCAATGATCTCAAATATATGCTCAATGCTCTCAGAACCTCCAGTCATTTCTCCATAACCTTCACCTTCTTTTGTTTGATGACCTTTCTGTTCGACCTCATTTTCATTAATTGAAATTGCCCTGTCTATGGCTTCTTTTAGTTCATCCTTTGTGAATGGCTTTGTGAGATATTCATGAACCCCTGATTTGATTGCAGCTAACGAATCTTGAACAGATGGATATCCCGTAACCACCAATCTAGGGAGATCTGGGTAGTGCTCAGAGACAAACTTCAAAAGCTCCGTCCCATCTATTTCTGGCATTTTCAAATCTGTGATCAAAAGACTTAGACGTGTATCTTTAAGTATGGCAACTGCTTCTTTTACAGATACTGCTTTATATACATGAAAGTTCCAAGAATGAAGGTGCCTTTGAAGAAGCTCTAAGACATTGGTGTCATCATCTACAATAAGAATATTCTCCTTCCGTAATTTCATTTACTACTATTTTGGCAAAGTTACTGTAAAGCAAGCCCCTTTATCAAGATTGTTTTCAACTTGTATAGTACCTTGGTGACTATTCACTATTCCATGTACCACACTTAAACCCAGGCCAGAACCATCTCCAACAGGCTTTGTGGTGTAAAATGGCTGAAATACTTTATCTAATGACTCTTCACTTAATCCAACACCCTCATCTGATATCTTTAAGATCACAGAATTTGCAACTTCTTTAGCATTTATCCTCACTAATCCTCCTTTCTGACTAAAGTATATTGCATTCATACATAAGTTGAAAATGATCTGAGTTAATTGAATAGGATCAGCCCTCAACCAAATCTCTTTCTGATCGATCTCAACAAGATATTTTACCTCATTTTTTCTAAAACTCGAATCCAATAGATTAATCGAATCCATTATCACAGGAACAAGATTTACCTCCTTCATTTCTTGAGGCATCTCACAAGCAAAGAACATTAATTTCTTAACTACTTCTCTAGAGAAAATTGTGTTTTGAATGATCTTTTCTAAGTCTTTCTTGACCACAAGGTCGTGTTCAAATCTAGATTCTAGCAGCTCTGCAAATCCAAGGATATTCGCCAATGGAGTGTTTAATTCATGTGCAATTCCCGCTGTTAATTCACCCAGTATAACTAAGCGATCTGCTCTCTCCATTTGCCTGCGAAGCGAACTTTCCTTCTTGCTAATTTCAATACGTTCCATCAAGCTTCCTACCTTCATTGCCACATTGTCTAAAAGGTCTTGCTCTTCTTTTAGGAAACTTGGATTAGCTAATTCTTGAAAGTATGCAGTTATTCTTCCTTTTTCTTCATTGAATGTCCGAATAGGACTCTCGATCTTTAAGGGAGTAGATTGAATTTTTTCATTTGTACTTATTTGGAAATCTTCAAAATCGATACTAACTTCTATCAATTCCGGTTGCTGGAATGCCTTTTTAAGGCTTTTTGTGATCCTTAAAAGAATATTGCTGATATCATCTTTGTCAGAATCAACAATAATTGAAGAAACCTCATATAGGCAGCTCAATTCTTTGATCCGTTCCTTTAATTCGAACTTTGTGTTGTTCTTGTTCATTTCAGACGATTGATTTTTAATGCGTTCAATTATTCTGAGCTAATCCAACCCAAATTTAAATAATCAATCTCCTAGAAGTTGAGGAACAGTGCAATTACAGCTAAAGTCTGATCCTAAGAATATCTGTTCTACTTTATCCAATAATTACGGTGCAGAACTGGACTCTAGTTAACACTACTTCTTTTTACCTCTAACTTGCTGTTCAATAAAATCCCACATTTCTTCTGGAACGGCATCTAAACCAGTAAATTCACCTGCATTATAGATCCACTCACCTCCGTCTATGGTTACCACCTCACCATTTACATAGGCCGAGAAGTCAGACATTAAATATGCGGCTAGATTGGCCAACTCTTGATGATCTCCATAACGCTTTAATGGGATGCGTTTCAAAGGATCGATCTTTTCTTTTAGTCCTTCCGGGAATAAACGACTAAATGCGCCGGTGGTAGGGAATGGACCTGGAGCAATAGCATTTGTCCTGATCTTGTATTTAGCCCATTCTGCTGCCAATGACCTGGTTAAACTCAATACACCTGCTTTAGCCACGGCCGATGGAACTACAAAACCTGAGCCTGTCCAGCTGTATGTGGTAACTATATTCAACATGGTAGCCGGTATCCCTTTCTCGATCCAATATTTTCCAAGCAAAAGACTACAATTGTAGCTCCCCTTCAATACAATATCTACGATCACATCAAAGGCCTTTGGAGAAAGACGCTCGGTCGGACTCACAAAATTCCCGGCTGCATTATTCAACAATCCATTGATCTCGCCAAACTCTGCAATACCCGCTTCGATCACCTTTTCCACTTCCAAAGGCTTTCGCACATCACAAGCAATTGGCAAGATCTTGCCTCCTGTACTTTTTCGTAATTCTTCGGCGGTTTTATCGAGTACTTCTTGTTTGCGACTGGCAATAATTGTATTGGCGCCCAACTTCATGAAATACTCAGTCATTGAACGACCCAATCCTGTTCCTCCACCAGTGATCAATATGGTTTTGCCCTTTAGCTCATCTGCTTTGAACATGGGCTGGGTATATTTCTTTTCGTCTGCCATTAAAACTCTTCTTTTTTCGATGATTTTTCAAATAGAGAACTGAAAAATGATAGTACCAAACTAAATAGTAAAGCCCACCAGAATCCATCCACCATGAAGCCGGAGATCATGGCATCAGCAAGCATGATGATTCCCGCATTGATCACCAATAAGAACAAACCAAAGGTTAAAATGGTGAAAGGAATGGTGATGATTATCAAGAGTGGTTTTAAAAAAGTATTGAGAAGTGCCAGTGAAATTGCGACTCCAAGGGCCGACCAGAAACTACTGATCTTAACCGCTGAATCCGGTAAGATCCAAGCAATGAAAATCACCAAAATGGTGCGTAAAATTAGTTTCAAGAACCAGTTCATAATCGTTGAGTTTAGGTTTGGATGAATTTAAGCTTTTATGGGGAAACTACTTGCATCAATTGGGCACAAAATATGGCCCCAAATGTCCCCACTGCATATCCAAATACTGCTAATAGTACTCCCACCGGAGCAAGCGACGGACTAAAGGCCGAAGCTACGATAGGGGCTGAAGCTGCGCCACCTACATTGGCCTGAGAGCCAACTGCGACAAAGAAAAATGGCGCCTTGATCAATTTAGCCACCCCTAAGAGTATGATCACATGCACTAGCATCCATATAATCCCTACTAGGAACAGTCCAATATTGTCGAAAATGGCCATGATGTCCATCTTCATCCCAATTGTGGCCACTAAGACATATAGGAATGCCGATCCAAACTTTGAAGCTCCTGCTCCCTCATATTGTTTCAGTTTGGTAAATGAAAAGGCTAAGCCCATCAAAGTTGCTACCACAACGATCCAAAAGAAATGAGAACTGAGCGAAGTGAGTCGATAGGTCTCTAAGAACTCCTTCTTTGATTCCATTATTGGAGTCATTATATCTGCAACAACATGAGAGAAAGCCGTACCTCCAAATCCAATGGCGCATATGATCATGATATCGGTTAGACTGGTATTCCTAGCTATACTGGCGTGATAATCGGCCACCTTTTGCTTTAATGAGCTAATTGCTGAGGTATCACCCTTGAATACATTGTCGATTCGCTCCGACATGCCAGCGCCAATAAGTAAGAAAGCCATCCATAGATTGGCAACGATCACATCAACCGTGATCATGGCAGAAAACAACTCATCACTAGCTTGATAGATCTCTTTCATCGCAGTTTGATTGGCACCACCACCAATCCAACTACCTGCCACAGTGGCCAATCCCCTCCAAACTTCATCGGGTCCACTACCCCCTACGATCTCTGGAGCAAATGCAGAAACGGATAAAATAGCTATTGGTCCGCCCAGGATAATCCCAATCGTCCCTGCAAAGAACATGATCAATGCTTTTGGACCTAGCTTTAGGATTCCGTCTAGATCAATACTTAAACACAATAGAACAAGAGAGGTGGGGAGAAGATATCGAGATGCTACAAAGTATAGATTGGATTCTTCACCGGATATAAGTCCTGCAGAGTTTAAAATTGAAGGAATAAAGTAACAAAGCAGTAAAGCCGGTATGAATTTGTAGAATTTGACCCAAAAATTGCTTTTCTGACTTGCTGTGTAGAAGATCAAAGCCAAGATTCCTATCAATATGCCAAGAACCACGGCATCATTCGTAAAAACAGCTGTATTACTAGCTTCTTCCATATATTTTCTGCTTTGGAGGTTTTGAAAAAGAAGAGGCAAAATAGCAATAATAAACCTTTGTTCATCTTTTTCGTAGAGATGAAATGCCGATATTTATGGCATAAGACAAGCTTTTCTCATGAATAAGGATATAGATACTTCACAAACCGACGATGACTTGAAGGCTGAGGGACTGAGAATATCCAAGACTACAATGCCGGAAGATCCTCGCAAGATCTCCGCATCTAAAACGGATTCAGAAGATGATTTTCTGAAGATTCTAAACCGACAGTCAAGGGAGTTATCCATGGTTATCAACCTGGAGGGTAAGATCAAATTCTGCTCTCAGGCAATTAAGATCCTATTGGGTTATGAATCATCACGACTGATAGGTAATAATGTAAAAGAGATTATTCCAGTCCAGCAATGGGTAGCTTTTAGGGCTGCCTTAAGGGCTAGTGAAGAAGAATCTGAAGAGCCCATTTATATCAACTGTGGTTTCATTGATATCGACGATAAGCGTCAACATTTTAGTGTTTCTGTGGTAGATGCCAGACATCATCCTACAATCGAAGGTTATATCATACATGCTCACTTGATCAGTAGACAAAAGAAGTTGGAGCATCGATTGGGATTGCGAGATGCTGCTTTAAGTGTGGTGAAAGAGGCTGTGATCGTGATCGATCCCAAAATTCAAAAGGTATTGTATGCCAATCAAGCTTTCTACGACTTAAGTGGATTCAGTTCCTCAGAAATAGTAGGAGGAAAGTTGGATATTTTCAAATCGCCCTATTCAGAGATGCTGTTTGATGATAGAACAGACGCCAAAGAGATTGAGAAGTTCAGAAAGGCGATCTCTAATAACAAAAAGTATCAAGGACGCATTTACAGTAAGAAGAAGAATGGCGATGTGTTCTATAATCGCTTTTCACTAACCCCTACCTTCGATAGCGAGGACAATTTGCAATATTATGTTGCGAATGCGAGTGAGATACAGTCACGTAAGAAAGGGTGATTAAGAGCCTAGAATCTAGAACCTAGAGTCTAGACTTCTTTTGTGGAGGCAATTTTAATGTTGTACCTTTTTATAAGTAACCGTTAATTCAAAACTTATAGAAAAGCGTCACAATTATAAGAAACTCCAAATATGGAAGCTTGGAATAGAAATTACAGATGAAGTGTACGAATTGATCGAAAAACTTCCTAAGTCAGAGACCCATGGATTGAATTCCCAAATGAGGAGAGCTTCATCTTCGATTCCGTCCAACATTGCAGAAGGATCAAGTAGATCAAATAGGTCATTTTCTCATTTTCTAGATATATCGCTTGGCTCTTCATATGAGCTAGAGACCCAATTGATTATATCAGAACGAAGAAAGTATTTTAAAGCCACAGATTGTATTGCTTTGACTTAAAAAATTGTTGAACTCCAAAAAATGTTGAAAGAATTCAAAAACAATCTAGGCTCAGTCTAGATTCTAGACTCTAGGTTCTAGATTCTTATAAAAGATTCTTCCTCAAATCCAGCAGATCATTCACCTTTTCATCCTCCTCATGCTGATTGTAGGCGTATATGAGATTGTTGATCAGGCGTTTTACTACTTCTAATTTGCTGCAGGGCAGGTAGAATTCCGATTTGACTTCCAATTGCAATTGAGAGAGGAACTCTTCAATATCTTCCATCTGGAAAAAGCTTCCCTGATTGAATAGATTGATGTAAAAAAGGATATTGTTTGGATCTCTTCTATCGCCAAATGGCAGTGGAAGATCGGTATAGGCCAAGACAAAATGTTCTGGCAGGTTCACGCCATAAACAGGAACTCTCAATCTACTTGCAATCTCTAAATAGAGTATGGCCAAGCTGATCGGACTGCCTTTTCTGCGATCCAATACCTGATTGATGTAAGCATTCTTCGGGTGATGGAAGTCTTCTTTATTTCCGTGAAAACCATAGATTGAAAAGAAGACCTTATTGATCACACCGGCCTTTTCCATAGCTGTGTAATTGGGGTTCAATTCGATCCAAATGTCCTGAGTAAGTTGATCTACAAAGTCGCGTATGGCTTGTTCGTTGAGTTCTGGATACTGATATCTGGCAATGATGATTGATGCATCCAGATAGCTACCATCTGCTTTCTTCCAATCCATGAGCATGGCACCCACATTGGATAGATTGATCTTGTGGATTAAATTCTCCAGTCGATTTTGGAGACGCTTGTCGTAAGATTTCTCCCAGCGTTCCTCAAGAATAGGAACAATGGCATTACCAAAGTTTATGAGTTCCCCCTTGATCTGATCGTAGATCTGTTGATCCGGATCATCCAGTAAACTCATTAAGGCATCTAATTTCGACTTGTCTTCCATCCTTAACAAAGATAAAAAACGGCTAGCCTGATATTTTTTGAATTTCTGGAGTTATCCACCGCCAATTGTTCAATTGAGGGGGTTTTATAGTATTTATAAGCGCTCAAGCACTGCTTCAACAAGCTTTTTCATTGCTTGGGGGTAGTTCTTGCTGAAAGAATTTGCAGTTCGATTTGCAACTACCAGACATAAAGTAGCAGCATCATGACCCAATAAGCGACTTAAACCATAGAGTGCGGAAGTCTCCATTTCATAGTTCACCAAACGATGACCTTTGTGATGGAAGTCTGCAAACATCTCATTTTGGTTCGCTAATGCTGCTTTTAGACGAATAGAACGTCCTTGAGGTCCATAAAACCCCGGAGCAGTTAGTGTAATTCCTTTATTTACTCCTTCAATCGATGAAAATCGCTCAATTTGAGCATTGGATCCTGCTACAAGGTAAGGAGTGTTGATGTTATCGGGCCAATTGCAATGACTTAGAAAGGAGTTTAAAATCTCATTTTCTTCCTGTTCAGCCTTCCAATCATAATAATTCAGCAATCCATCCAGTCCCACAGCATGAGAAGAGAGCACGATCTGATCAGCTAGCACATCTTTTTGAATCGACCCGCAGGTACCAATACGAAGTAGCTTTAAGCTTCTTTTTTGATCTTTGATTTCCCTTTTTTCAAGGTCTACATTTACTAAAGCATCCAGCTCATTTAGCACTATGTCGATGTTGTCTGTGCCAATTCCAGTTGCAAGAACACTGATTCCTTTGCCATTGAATTCACCAGTATGGGTAATGAACTCTCGGTTTTCTACCTTATGATCAATACTGTCGAAATAGCTCGAGATCAGGCTTACCCTTCCTGGGTCTCCTACAAGGATTACTTCATCTGCTAGTTGCTCAGGATGTAGTTTAAGGTGATAGATTGAACCATCACTATTTAAAACGAGTTCAGAAGGATTAATCATTGATCTTTTTTTGCGAAGCTACGAAAGCCTTCACAATAGGCTGAAATCTTTTCACTGTGCCGAATAAAATGAATAAATTCGAAGCAAATAAATACCAACCATGAAAAAACCGTTTGAAGTAAACAAAATTCTAATTCCTGTTGATTTTTCTGAAACCTCGCTTTTGGCTTTAGAACATGCCGCTATCTTTTGCGGAAAATTCAGTTCAAAACTTCACCTTTTGCATGTTTATAAAGGGAGAGATATTGATGTCTTACCGGAAATTGGTTTGGGGTCTACAGACCATGAATCAATAAAGAAGAACGTTGTTTCGCAATTGGAGAAACTTTCTGCCGGATTTAGTAGCGACTACGGTATTGAAGTAGATATAGAAATTAGAGAAGGTACTATTGCCAAGGAGATTGCCGCAGTGGCAAATGATGTTAATGCAGATATGATCGTTATGGGAACTCACGGTACAAGTGGATTTGAGGAGTTCTTCATTGGAAGTAATGCCTTCAAGGTGGTTACTGCCTCACCATTGCCTGTGTTAACTGTTCAAAATCACACCAAGTCAAAGGATTATAAGAATATCTTCTTGGGAATTGATAGTTCTGCACATACTCGTGATAAGGTGTCTCATGTGGCTACCTTAGCTAAAGCTTTTGGTTCTAAAGTGCATATCTGTTCTTTGATCACTGAAGAGCATGAAGAAGAAAAGAAGATTTTCAATTTGAAGGTAAAGCAAATTGAAGAATATCTTGATCACCAAGATGTACAATATGAAAATAGTGAAGTACATGGTGAGAATATAGCAGATATGGTTCTTGAGAAAGCTAAAGAAGTTGGGTCAGAAATGATTGCTATCATGACTGAACAAGAAGCTTCTACGGGTCTATTTATGGGTTCATACGCGCAACAGATCGTGAATCACTCAGATATTCCGGTGCTTTCTGTTACTCCATTTTCAGTTGTGGAATCTTTCTCTCAATCTGATCTGGAAGCCAATTTCCGTCCGTTTAACTTCTAAGTAGTCGCGATTGAATGTTTGCTGAAATAATCACCATCGGTGATGAGATCCTCATCGGTCAAACAGTCGATACCAATTCTGCCTGGATGGCTCAGAATCTCAATCGCATGGGAGTCGAGCTCATTCAGAGTCGCTCTGTGAGTGATAAGGAAGCAAGTATCATCAAAGCTTTAGATAGCGTTGATACTCAATCTCAACTGATCTTGATCACGGGAGGTTTAGGTCCAACGAGAGATGATATTACCAAAAGGGTCTTGTCTGAGTACTTTGGTGCTAGCTTGGTTAGAAATCAGGAAGTCCTTGAGAAGATAGAGGATTATTTTTCTCAAAGGGGCCGACAAATACTCGAATCCAATCGCCGACAAGCGGATTTACCCGATAAAGCTACCATCCTTCCCAACCCATTGGGCACGGCTAGTGGTATGTGGTTCGAAAAAGGGGATAAGATCTATGTGAGTATGCCGGGAGTACCTTATGAGATGAAAGGTCTCATGACGAATGAAGTACTCCCGAGAATAAAAGAGAGATTCGACTTGCCCAAGATCTATTATCGCACTTTGATGACAGAGGGTATTGGTGAGTCATTTCTAGCAGAGATCATTCAAGATTGGGAATCTTCATTGACCGATAAAGGAATATCCATAGCCTACTTGCCCTCACCCGGAGTTGTAAAGATCCGTTTAGGAGCTAAGGGTAATGATGAAGCCGAAATCAAAGAGAAGGTAGATTTTGAGATCCAGCAACTCTACAAGCTAATTCCAAGCTATATTTTCGGAGAGAATGATATCAGCATGCCTGAGGCAATCTCACCCAAATTGAAAAAAAGTGGCAAGACCATCTCAACAGCGGAAAGCTGCACAGGTGGCTATTTGGCTCATTTGATCACTACAATCCCCGGTAGCTCGGATTATTTCAAAGGCAGTGTGATAGCTTATTCCAATGAGGTAAAGATGGCACAGCTTGAGGTTAAAAAGGCCGATCTGGATGCTAATGGAGCGGTTAGTGAAGCGGTAATTCGCCAAATGGCAGAAGGTGCGCGCAAGCACTTGCAAACAGATCTGGCTTTGGCAACTTCCGGAGTAGCCGGCCCTGATGGCGGTAGCGATGAGAAACCCGTAGGAACTGTCTGGATTGCCCTAGCAGCAAAAGAAGGCGTTTATGCCAAGAAATACACCTTCGAAAAGAATCGAAGTCGGAACATTAGAAGAGCTTCTCTAGCAGCTTTGAGTCTGGTGAGAAGGTATCTTGACGGACAGCTAGAATTGACTTAGAAGTTCGGCTTCAGTAAGTATCTAGAATAGAAGTCGTCAATGAATTCTGCCGCTTCTTCTACATCATCTGTTAGGAAAAAGAGATCTAGGTCTTCAGGACTAATCGTCTTGCTGTGTTCCAACAATGTACTTTTGATCCAATCTAACAGTCCTTCCCAATAAGTTTTGCCGATCAATACAATTGGGAATTTGGCGATCTTCTCGGTTTGGATCAAAGTAAGTGCTTCAAACAGCTCATCCAGAGTTCCAAAGCCTCCCGGAAAGACCACAAAACCTTGAGCATACTTCACAAACATCATTTTCCTAACGAAGAAGTAGTTGAAATTCAGGCTTTTGTCTTTATCAATAAAAGGATTATCATTCTGCTCAAATGGTAAGTCTATATTTAATCCAACCGACTTCCCCTTAGCTCGATTTGCACCTTTATTGGCCGCCTCCATAATTCCTGGTCCACCACCGGTAATGATCCCGTATCCTTCAGAACAAATTCGAAAGGCCAATTCATCAGCCATTTGATAATAGGGTTCATCGGGCTTGGTTCTAGCTGATCCAAAAATGGATACGCAAGGACCGATCTTTGACAGTCGGTCAAAGCCATCGACGAATTCCGACATTATTCGGAACACCGACCAAGAGTCATTACTCCTGATCTCATTCCATTCCTTTTCCTTGAATTTTTTCCGAATTCGATCTTCCTTATTTTCCATTTTCCAATTCCATTTTTAAATACTTGGCAGTATGACTTTTAGTGGATTTGGCCACCTTTTCAGGACTGCCTTGAGCAATGATCTGTCCACCATCCTTACCTCCCTCAGGCCCTAGATCAATGATATGATCGGCCACTTTTACAATGTCGAGATTGTGTTCAATGATCAAAACGGTATTCCCGGTATCTACCAAACGATTTAGCACCTGCAAGAGTATGCGAATATCTTCAAAGTGAAGACCCGTTGTTGGCTCGTC
Organism: Flavobacteriales bacterium; assembly: GCA_002706365.1. GTDB lineage: Bacteria > Bacteroidota > Bacteroidia > Flavobacteriales_E > Vicingaceae > UBA1494. The sequence continues at coordinate 34,740 of PALM01000044.1, forward strand.
CAAGATATAAAAAGTATTACCTGTACTGCGCTTCGCCAATTCTGTTGCCAATTTCACCCTTTGAGCTTCACCTCCTGAAAGTGTGGTGCTCGATTGCCCCAAATGAATATACCCTAAGCCCACATCCTGCAAGGTTTTGATCTTCTGCAGTATAGAGGGAACATTTTCAAAGAAATCTACGGCTTGATTCACCGTCATGTCTAGAATGTCAGAGATCGATTTGCTTTTATATCTCACTTCCAGCGTTTCTCTATTGTATCGCTTTCCGTAGCATTGCGGACAATCGACATAGACATCAGGCAAGAAGTTCATCTCTATAGTCATCATGCCGGCTCCCTGGCATTTTTCACATCTTCCACCTTTTACATTGAATGAGAATCTGCCTGGTTTATAGCCTCGAATCTTGGCTTCCGGCAAGGCGGCGAATAATGTTCTAATATCGGTGAATACTCCGGTGTAAGTTGCGGGATTCGATCGCGGTGTTCTTCCAATTGGAGATTGGTCGATCTCAATGATCTTATCGATATGCTTTACTCCACTGATCGATTTGTAAGGAAGAGGGTTGCGTTTGCCATTGTAGATCTCGCGATTGAGAATAGGGTAGAGGGTCTCATCGATCAAAGTCGATTTACCACTTCCCGATACTCCAGTCACGCAGATCAATTTTCCAAGCGGGAATTTCACATTTACATTCTTGAGGTTATGTCCGCTAGCTCCTTTGAGTTCGATCTGGAACTGGCTGCCTTTACCTCTTCTTCTCTTTTTGGGTATTTCAATTTTCTTTTCTCCCCTTAGATATTCTGCAGTTTCGCTGGTTCCCTTTACAAATTCTTCTGGACTGCCTTGTGCAACGATCTTACCTCCATGTCGGCCGGCACCCGGACCAATATCGATCAAATGATCTGATGCCAGCATAATATCTTTATCGTGCTCAACTACAATGATTGAGTTCCCCAACTCTCTTAATTGGATGAGCGCCTCGATCAATTGGTGATTATCTCTTTGATGTAGACCAATACTAGGCTCATCAAGAATATATAGAACACCAACCAATTGAGAGCCGATCTGAGTAGCCAATCGAATTCGCTGAGCTTCACCACCACTTAGCGATCGTGCAGATCTATTCAAGGATAGATACACGAGCCCCACATCTACTAAGAAGCCAATTCTATTTCTGAGCTCTTTCAGTATGTCTCTGGCAATGATCTGCTTTCTTTCATCCAAAAGCTCTTCCACAGCATTCATCCATACCCCCAACTCACTAATGTCGATATTGCTTAGATCTGCAATGTTCTTATCGCCAATTCTAAAGTAGAGGGCTTCTTTCTTCAATCTGCTTCCATTGCATTCGGTGCAGGGAATCTTGTTCATGAACTGTATGGCCCATTTGCCAATGGATTTGCCTTTGTTCTCTTCATATTGTCGTGCAATGAAGTCTGAGATTCCCTCAAACTCAAATGCGTGCTTGGATGTACTGCTTCCGTTCTTTTCATTGAGGTAGATAGCAGTTGAGGTTCCATTCAAAAGGATGCTTATCAGTTCATCTGGGTATTCAGAAAGGGGAGTAGTGATCTTATAGTTGTAATGACTGATGAGTTTTTCGATCTGTTTAAAGATCCATTTGTTGGAGTATTTTCCCAATGGCTTGATGCCACCTTGTTTTATAGAGAGCTTCGGTTCGGGAATGATCTTTTCTCGGCTTACTTCAGCAGTTTCTCCAAGACCATTGCATTTGGGGCAAGCTCCATAAGGTGAGTTGAAAGAAAAGCTGTTTGGCGATGGCTCATCATAGGAAATGCCACTAGTTGGGCACATTAAGTTCTTGCTGAAGTAGCGAGGTTCCTCTTTTTCCTTGCCTTTTTCAAGGATCATGGCTACTCCTTTACCTTGTTTCATAGCCTGAGAAAGCGCATCTCTCAGGCGGTTCGTATTCGTATCGCTTACATTCAATCTATCGATCACGATCTCTATATCGTGAGTCTTGTATCGATCTAGTTTGGTATTGCGGTCGATATCGATGATCTCACCATCTACTCTGGCTTTTAGATAGCCTTGTTTGAGTATGGATCTGAAGAGTTCGGCATAATGTCCTTTTCTACCCTTGATCAATGGGGAAAGAATGCTAATCCCTTTGCCATTATAATCTTTCTGAATCAGCTCAAGGATCTCCTTTTCGGTATACTTCACCATTTTCTCTCCACTCACATAGGAGTAGGCGTCTGATACTTTGGCAAAAAGGAGTCTGAGGAAGTCGTAGATCTCAGTGATAGTACCCACTGTGGATCGCGGGTTCTTACTCACTGTCTTTTGTTCGATAGCGATAACAGGACTTAGACCATTGATCTTATCTACATCTGGTCTTTCTAGGGTTCCAAGAAATTGACGGGCATAGGATGCAAAGCTTTCAATATATCTTCTTTGTCCTTCAGCATAGACCGTATCAAAAGCTAGAGAAGACTTTCCACTACCACTTAAGCCGGTGATCACCACCAGTTTCTCTCGGGGTATTTTAAGTGAAATGTTCTTCAGGTTGTGGACTCGGGCACCTTCGATTTCGAGTTCCTCAACAATAGGGTCTGCTGTCATAGACTTCAGTAAAATTTAGGTCGATAAAAATCAACCTCAAAAGCCCAAATTAGTTCAATTTGTAGTCACCAGAAGTTGGAATCTTTACCTGGTATTCCTTGTTTGAGGAATTCTTTAGGTATACCTGACGCAACCATGGGTTGAAACGCTTAAGCGTTTTGTAACTGATTTGATGATCTCTTGAAAAATCAGCCCAATTCTCCACACTGCTATCGATTTTCACTAAATCATAAGAGTAAGGAGAGTAGAGGTCTGTTTTTCTAATATGGAATCCATAATCTTCCGGAGCTGCAAAAATTTGCTTAACCGCCATAATGCGGAAGAGGTATCTGGAAGTTTCTTGATTGAGCAAAAGATCAAAGTAATTGTCGGTCTTTTGTCGCTCAAGTTCATTGTCAATTCTATTCTTGCCAACATTGTAAGATGCTGCTACCAGAGCCCAATCACCGTATTTGGAATAAGCGTCATTGAGGTATTTGCAAGCAGCCTCAGTGGATTTTTCCATATGGTAACGCTCATCAACTTCATCATCTACCTCAAGCCCATATTCCTTCGCTGTTTCTTCCATAAACTGCCAATAACCGGCTGCACCAACAGGAGAAACTACATTTTGCAATCCACTTTCAACCAGAGCTAAGTATTTGAAATCATCCGGAATGCCATTCTTTTGAAGAATTGGCTCAATTACGGGAAACCATCTGTTTGCTCTTTTGAAATAGAGTATTGTATTTGAATGAAAGTAGGTATTGGAATGCAATTCTCTATCGAATCGTTCGTAAACCTCAGGATCCTCCATAGGAACTTTAGAACCTGCAAACTCAAAATTTTCAGGCGGACTCAAACTGTAAATATTGTAGCTTTCTTTGATGCGGTCTTTATGCGCCTGCTCTTCTTTATCAGTGTCTATACCCTGAAAGAATATTTGCAACAGGCCAACCACAGCTAGTGGTAAGATGATCCAATTAAGCGCTTTTCCGAACTTCATTCTCATAATTTTCTTGCTTCTTTTCTGCTTTGGAAATACGACTCACTAAAAATAACGAAATGAATAGCAGTATCGCATAGGCACCGAAAAGAATTGTGAATAATCCCGTCCAGTGGTTAGCAGCTAACATTATAAAACTCAAAGCAGCAGAAAGTATGCCAATTCCTGCTAATAAGAGTGCCACTGATTGTTCGGCTAGCCCAGCATAGGAAAGATGATGGGTGGTATGATCCTTACCACCTACAAAAGGGGAATCGCCTCTACTCAATCGATTGATCGTAACTGTTGTGGTATCTGATATTGGAACTACAAAAGCCAGAGCAACCAAAACGATCCTTGTGATTTCAGATGTGCCTTCTATTTGAAAATTCCACAAGAAAGGAATCGCCAAAGCTGCGAGAAGTACTCCTAAGAACTGACTTCCGGTGTCGCCCATATACATTCTTGAAGGGCTCCAATTAAAGAATAGAAATCCCAAGAGTGCACCTCCCAATCCCAAGAGGATCAAAAAGTAGATCGAATGCAATGATTGAGAGTAGATCATTCCAATAAGGATACAAGCAATAGCAGAAATAGCCGAAACAGTGGCTACTGCATCCATATTGTCGAGCATATTGATCGAATTCATCATTCCAATCACCCAAAAGATGGTAAGGGCATAATTGGCCCAATCCCATTGGAATAGGTCTATATAAGTACCGGTCAAGACCAAGATCAATCCGCAAAAGAACTGGGCAATGAATTTTAAACTAGGGTTGGTATTATACGCATCATCAGCCAGTCCGACTAAGAATGCCGAAGCAGTTGCCAATAGAATTCCAATCAATTTGGAATCGAAAGTATTACCAAGATCGGGAAAGACGAACTGACCAATTGTAAGAACTAGAAGAAAGACAATAAAGAAAGAAATACCGCCAAAAGAAGGCTTGGAAGTAGAGGCCCACCGAATGATCTTGTCATCTAGATTCCTAATCCCAAGATTTCTTGAAAAGCGCAGGAATAGTCTATTTACCAGCACGCTGAATATGAGTGCCAATAAGAAGAGAACACAAGCTTTTGCTAGGAATAATTCCAAAATAATTCGTTAAAACGGACTCACAAAGCCGCTGAAAGCATCTGCCACTTGATCTTTTTCCGATATAATCGGATTTTCTATTGGCCAGCTTATATTCAGATCGGGATCGTTCCACATCAGTGCACCTTCGGCCTCTTTGTTATAGTTATTTGTGCATTTGTAAGAGAAGATCGTATTGTCTTCCAATGTCAAAAAACCATGGGCAAAACCCTCAGGCACATAGAGTTGGTTTTTGTCCTTATCGTCTATTTCTATACTGAAATGCTGCCCATAGGTTTCAGAATTCTTTCGAATATCTACTACCACATCTAAAACTGCACCTTTGATTACCTGAATGAGTTTACCTTGAGCATACGGTGGTTTTTGGAAATGCATACCCCTTAGGACTCCTTTTTGAGATTTTGAAAGGTTGTCTTGAACGAAGGTTTCGTCAAAACCAATTTCTTTCATTTTCTCTCGGTTGTAAGACTCAAAAAAGAAGCCTCTATCGTCTTTAAACACTTTAGGTTTAATGATCAACAATCCTTTGAATCCAGTTTCTAAAATCTCCATTGTCTATTTTTTCTTGAATCTCGACCAAAAGGTCTTTGGTTTGGCCTCAACTTCATCGTAATATCCTTGTCCGTAACCAACCCCATATCCATAACCATAACCGTAGCCGTATCCATAACCATATCCATAGCTCTGTTTTTGTGGATCTACGCCATTGAGTACCACAGATAAATTATGGATCCTGCTCTCATGCATCAATCTATCGATACTATGAATAAAGTGTTTCTTAGAGTATTCAGCTCTGAAGATATAGATTGGGTAATCGGCTTTTTGAATTACTTCTACACCATCAGTTACCAAGCCTACCGGTGGATTATCACAAATAATTAGATCGTAAGACTGCTTCAAATAATCAATGATATTGTCCAACTTACCGTTGATGATCAATTCTGATGGATTTGGCGGTACTGGTCCGGCTGTGATGAAGTCGAGATTCTCTTGCTTAGAATGATGAATACAATTTTCTATTTCGTCCTTTTCGATCAATAGCGTACTCATACCTCTTGTATTTTCCACATCAAAACCTTTATGGATCTTGGGCTTTCGCATATCAAGGTCGAGAATGATCACTTTTTTACCGCCGTAAGCGATTATTCCTCCTAGATTGATGGCTATAAATGTTTTTCCTTCTCCAGAAACGGTAGAAGTTACCGCCATGATCTTGGGTTTATTCTCTTTTGAGATGAATTGCAGATTGGTTCTGATCGATCTAAAGGCCTCTGCAATGATAGATTTTGGGTTGCGGTTAACGATCAACTGAGAGATTGGAATGTCTTTCTTGTATTTAGGTACCACACCCAAAACACTCACATTGGCATGACTGTAATTCTGAATCTCTGCCACAGAAGTGATCTTGTTGTGCAACAAGTATTTGAGAATTACCAGGATCATACTCAACAAGATCCCCAGAGCGATAAAACTTGTAATGATAAGCTCTTTGTTTGGAGAGATTGGAGCTTGTGGCAGCTTTGCAGCATCAAGGAGGTTTACATTTGATACAAATCCTTCCTGAGAAATGGAATACTCTGTCTTCTTTTCCAATAAAAGGGTGTAGAACTTCTCATTGATATCATAAGTCCTCTTCAACCTCAAGAGCTCTATTTCCTGATCTGGTACATCAAAATAGCTTTCTTCTAGGTCTTCAGCCTTCTTGTTCAAGCTATCTAATCGCTCCTGTAATTTTTCACGAAGCGATTTCACGCTCTTAATGATCAGGTTTTTTTGGATCTCGATCTGATAATCGATCTTCTTTACCGGATCGCTGCCCTCTTTGGTGGTGTAGAGCATCCTTTGTCTCTCTAGCAAAAGGTCGTTCAAACCATCCATCAATTTGGAAATACTGCCTTCAGAGCTACTACCGGCTAGAATTGGAAGTAATTCATATACATCAATATCTCCTTCGGTGTTGAGACTTCCGGTGATCTGGTCTAGAAGCGACATCTGAATCTCGAGATCTACTCTAGCTTCATCGATCTGATTCAAGCGGTCGACGAATATGGTAGATACCTCAGAAACATCTGAGATGTTATTCTCTCTCTTGAATGCTTGTATCTCTTTTTCGGCACTTTTTTGTTGATCGTATACTGCGTTGATCTGATCCGTGAGGAATTGCAGGATCTGCTTAGAACTCTGCTTTTTCTTCTCCACATTGTAGGCCTTGAATTCTTTTACAATTGTGCTTACAATCTCCTGTGCTTTAAGTCGGTTGTTGTCGCTATAGCTCAGTTTAACCGTGTTGGCAGTGAGATTTTGAATCTCGATATCCAGATTATTGGATAGTTCTTTGGCGAGGCTAGCTTGATTGTTCAGCACAAAGAAATACTCCAGTGGCTTTACTGCTTTTATGTCTTTTGATATCCGCTGATAATCGAGGATATAGATCTTGAGGGTAGCGAAAGGCAATTCAACCACCTCTCCAAAAGTGATTTCCTTTTTCTGATCATCTCCCCAGATCAATGCTCCATTCCGTTCATTTTCAAAATTCAGATCAATGCGAGTACTAGTAAGATTGCTGTCTTTGAGTAGAAGTTCAACCTCAAAAGGGGAGGAGCGATAGATCTCATTGGTGAGGAATTGCCCTTGAGTAAAGTAAGATACTTCAAGAGGTAGTCTAGCAATCGCATTCTTGGCGATCAGATTTGATCGCAGTAATTCGATCTCTGCAGATATATCATTCGTTTCATAGAAGTCGTCGACTTCCAATACCTTATTGGCCTTATTCGACTTCTCAATCTGGATTAAGGTGCTTGCATTGTAGATCGGACTGCTGTAGCGGATGTACAAAAGACTGACAACAACTGATAATACAAGGGTGAGAAGCACCCAGATCAGATTCTTCTTGAAGATATAAACGAACAGACCAAGATCGAACTCCGTGTTGAAGGTGGTCAGCCGATCTTGTGTCGTGCCGACTTTCTTAAGTTCATTTGGTTCGATGTGATCTTGCAAAATGCGAAGGCTTATAGTCCATTTATAACCACATAGAGCGTTATCAAAGTAGTTACAAATGTTAGGACAGGGGCAAGTTCTCTGGCAACTTGTCTTACTGTAGTTCCTAAAGGTTCTACATAAATAATATCTCCGGCTTGTAAGATGATATTTCCTTGACTAATCCCTTCAATATGGGAAAGATCAATATGATGGATCATTGGGTCTGCTAAATCGCCCCTGATCAGTGTTATTCGATTAGCCCTTCCATCTTCTCTTAGTCCGCCTGCAAGAGCTAATGCTTCCAAAAGAGTCACATTGTTATTTTGAAGGGTGATCACCATGCCATTACCTCCATTTCCTGGGAAAATGGTAACTCTTCTATTGGTTACATTCAGCATGATGAATGGGTCTATATATACTTCTTCATAGAGCTCTTCCAAAAAGAGCTCTGCTTCTCTAAGGGTTTTCCCGGCAATATCTACCCTGCCAATTATTGGAAGATTTACAATACCGTCGTATTCAACCGTGTAATTGATCCCTTCATTGAGCATTCGCATTTGCTGCAGATTCTCATTGGTTACATCGATCAGTCTGAATCCATTATTGGTGAAAAGACGAAAGCTTATGATGTCATTTGGAGCGATCTTCCACTCATTGATTGAGTCTCTAACTATCTCATCATATTCATAACCTCTATCAGTTTTGAACATAATGCTTGGGTTATAGGGTGCACAAGCAGCAAAAAAGCTAGCGATAATAGCAACAAGGGCAATCTTTCTTATCATAGTAGAGCTCAAAAATGCAAATCTATCAATTTATAAATGTACAGAAGACCGGATTACGCAAGAAGGGATTGGTAAAGTTGGTCCATATCCCTAACCAGCCTGCTGTAATGATACTTGTTGCTGGCATATTCCCAACCCTGCTCGGATAGATTTTTCCGCAATTTAGCGTCTTCTACCAATTCTAACAAGCCTTGTTGAAAGCCATGATGGTCTTCAGCTTCTTTTACAATTGCAGTTTTGTTTGGCAGAACGGTATTGATCACACCTCCTACCTTGGTAGTGATAATTGGTTTTCCGGCAGCCTGTGCTTCAATTAGGCTTACAGGAGTGCCTTCATTGAGTGAAGTAAGGGCTACAATATCCAAACCTGCGGTTACTGTATCAATTCCCTTGATCCAGGAGGTGAAATGCAAGCTGGCCTTTCTCATCTGGCTTACATCTCCGTTGACATAATCTATTCCTAAGCTAGCGCTGTAGGCTTTTAAACTTTCTCTTTCTAAACCATCGCCAACAATAAAGCCTCTTACTTTCTGATTGCTATTCTCCAAACTGTGCTTGAAAGCGTCGATAAAGAGTTTATGGTTCTTAATAGGCACCAATCTTCCGATTATTCCCACCGCAATCTCATCATCCTCTAAAAGGAACTCATCTCTAAACGCCTTTCTTTTAGCTGCCTGATCTTCACGAAATTTCTCCAATTCAAAACCCAATGGAATGACTTCGATCTTAGAGGCATTGCATATTCTGTATCGCCGACTCAATTCCAATTTCTGACGTTCGCTAATAGCAACGATCTTATCTGTCTTAAGTGCCAATACACGCTCAATATTCTTGTAAAGACTACTCTTGAACCTGCCAAAATAGGAGTGGAATACATGTCCGTGAAAGGTATGTACCATTTTAGCCTTGCCATAAGCAATTCCGGCACTTCTACCAATTGCTCCGGCTTTAGAGGCATGAGTATGGATTATATCCGGCTTGAAATCCTTGATGATCTGCTTGATATGCTTGTAGGCAATGCGATCATTATTGAAATCCACATCCCTATGCATCCCATCGATCAAATGACCTTTAACACCTACTTGATTGAGTATGTGATTCGAGCTTTCCTCTGAGTCTTCTTCTCTACCTCCAACCAATAAAGTCTCATATTCAGGCGAAAGGTATTTTGTAAGTAAGGCCGCATTGAATGTAGGACCTCCTAGATTAAAGCGATTTATGATCCTAAGAATCTTAGGCATAATTGATTTGGTCTATTAAAAATGGTGTTTAGTCGACGAATTTAGGCAATATATCGCTTCCACCAATGGTTGAAGACAACAAGCGCCCATATATTCGCCTGAACGTCGGCAGGTCTGTTCGACTGCAAACGATCCTTTAGGAAATTTACGTAAGAAACGTTGAATAAGTTTTGCTCTTGCAAGAATTCTGTCGACAATAAGTCGTCGAAAACCAGCTCTTTAAGTTCGTTGTTCAACCAACTCCACAATGGTACCTCAAAGCCTTGTTTAGGCTTGGAATATAGAGCTTCGGGTAGGAAGGGTCTGGCGGCATCTCGCAAGATCCTTTTTGTTGAAAACTCGCTAATCTTATAAGTTGAGGGTAATTGGAAAGCGAAATCTACCATCTTGTGGTCGAGAAAAGGTGTGCGGACTTCAAGACTGCACGACATCGACATCAAGTCGACCTTTCGAAGCATGTCGCTCAGCAAGACCATATTCAGATCGGTGTAAAGTACATTGTTAAAATCATCAGATTGCATCAAGGCATGCAATAGATTGTATTTTCTTCTGCGATATACATCTCCTTCAAGCTGTTTGATCATCAAATTGGCCGCATTGGCTTCATTTTGCAAGCCTGCCCACAACCAGTATCGCTCGGGTATACTCAAAGCAGAGCCTTCTGAGAACTTGTGAAGCTTTCTAATGAAATTTCCAAGCTTGGTATGTCTGCTTTTTGGCATGACCTGCCATAATGTGCTGAGGTTCTTGGTAAGGCTGGTCTTTAGACCTTCCTTGCGCATCATGAACTCTCCTCTATGCTTGTTGTAACCGGCAAAGATCTCATCAGCCCCATCGCCTGAAAGGGCTACTTTCACTGCTCCCGCTGTTTTCTTACTCAATGCGTGTACTGCTAAGGCAGATGAATCGGCGAAAGGCTCATCGATATAGTTCAAGCTATACTCCAAACTTTCGAGTAGGTCATTTTCACCAAGCATATAGGCCGTATGATCAGTTTTGTACTTCTTGGCCAGTAGAAGAGCGTGTTCACTCTCGTCGAAATGCTTGTTGTCTTTGAATCCAACTGAAAAGGTTTTAAGATCTTTCTGATGTCTACTTGCCAATGCAGTTATCAATGAAGAATCGATTCCACCACTTAGAAAGGTGCCCAAAGGAACATCTGATACAAGTCTGTTCTTTACAGAATTCTCCAATATCTCGATCAATTTGATCTGAGCATCATCATAGCTTATCCTGCTGTAATTTGGATTCGCAGGATCGTATTCCAATTGATAGAACGGAATACTTTGTAGTCTCTTTTGAGAATCCACCTTGAGATAATGTCCCGGCTCCAATTTTTTAAGATCCTTGATGATCGAATGCGGTTCCGGGATGTAATTAAGCTGAAGATAGGTGTATAGTGAGTTGTGGTCTAATTCTCTTGGAATATCAAATTCCAGCAGAGCTTTCATCTCAGATCCAAAGGCAAAATATTCTTCAGAATTATAGAAAAGCAATGGTTTAATGCCAAATCTATCCCTAGCCAGAAGCAATGCATTCTCTTCTCTATCGAAAATGGCCAAGGCGAAGAATCCATCTAGCTTATTCAGGAATGCTGTGCCAAATTGAATGTAGGCATGCAAAAGGACTTCAGTATCTCCAGAAGTTTTGAACTGTATGCCATGAGCTTCGAGCTCTTTTTTGATCTCACGGTAATTGTAGATCTCCCCATTAAAGACTATACAATATCTTCTCGTAGGATCGAAAAAGGGTTGATTAGAGGCTTCAGAGGTATCTAGAATTGCCAATCTGCGATGCCCAAGTCCAGCTCTCTCGAAGAATTCTATACCCATGGAGTCAGGCCCGCGTTTGCTAAGCTTATCGACAGCCGCCTTAAGAGCTTTCTTTTGCTCTTCTTTGATGACTCCACTGGAAAATATCCCGCTAATTCCGCACATTGGCTAGATCAAATTATTGATATGCTTTTCTTAAACTCTTGATCAATAAGACCGTCCAGCCGATGATCAATAAAGTGCCTCCAATAGGAGTGATCGGACCGAGATTTTCCAATCCCTCAATACCGATCAGCTCTCTTGTGCTTAATAGATAGATCGAAAAGGAAAAGCAAATCGTGCCCGACACTATCAACCATAATAGCAGCTTGCTTCTGAATTCATCGTAAGGTTGAAAGCCGAGTACCATGAGAAGGATCGCATGATACATTTGATATCGAACTCCGGTCTGGAAACTATCGACCAGCGAATCGCCCAATACTGAACTGAGGGCGTGTGAGGCCATGGCTCCATTGATCACGGCGGTTAGGCCGAAAAAGAAGGCCCATGACAAAAAACTTCTTCTCATTTTCCAAAGATAACCAATGGGAAAGATTAAAATTGTGGAATCAATAAATGACTGAATTTCAACACGCCAGATATTAATGAGCCAAGAAGGAGAACATAAAAAGATATTATTGATCGGGGCTGGTCGCTCTTCGCAGTATTTGATCCACTACCTTATCAAGAATGCTAAAACTGAAGGCTGGAAGCTTAAGATTGCCGACCTCAACTTTTCAGACGACTTCAAGACTAAGATGCAAGCAAATGAGCTTGTAGAACTGGTTCAATTAGATATCAAAGAAGAGGAAGCCCGAAGAAAAGAGGTAAATGCATCGGATCTTGTGATTTCAATGTTACCTGCTCATATGCATATTGAGGTAGCTAAGGATTGTATCTCCTTCAAAAAGCATATGGTTACAGCTTCCTATATCTCTCCAGAAATGAAAGCTCTTGAAGCTGATGCAAAGGCCGCAGGTGTTTGTATGATCAATGAGATAGGAGTAGATCCAGGTATTGATCATTGCTCGGCAATGGAGCAGATTGATGCCATTAGAGATGCAGGAGGGAAGATGCTCGACTTCGAAACATTCACCGGAGGATTAGTAGCCCCAGATTCAGACAATAACCCTTGGAACTATAAATTCTCTTGGAATCCAAGGAATGTGGTTATTGCCGGACAAGGTGGTGCAGTGAAGTTCATTCAGGAAGGAACCTACAAATACATTCCTTATCATAAACTTTTCAGAAGAACTGAATTGATCCAAATTGATGGATTTGGAAAGTTCGAAGGTTATGCCAACCGCGATTCACTGAAATACCGACAGGTTTATGGTTTAGAGGATATCCGAACCATGTTCAGAGGGACATTGAGAAGAACTGGTTTCTGCAGAGCCTGGGATGCATTCATTCAATTGGGAGCTACAGATGATTCATATGTCATCGAGAATTCTGCTGAACTTACTTTTAGAGAATTCATCAATCTTTTCTTGCCTTATAATCCACACGATTCTGTGGAGCTAAAGCTCAGACATTATCTCAATCTGGCGCATGATGAGGTTGAACTTTTCGATAAGCTGGCTTGGCTAGATATCTTTGAAGAGATTCCGGTTGAATTGGAAAGAGCCACTCCAGCGCAAATCTTGCAAAAGATCCTAGAGCGCAAATGGAAGCTTGAAGAAGGCGATCACGATATGATCGTAATGTGGCATAAATTCGTCTATGAGATGGATGGTGTGGAGCGTGAAAAACATTCCTCCATGGTCTTGAAGGGAGATGATGATTTCACTGCTATGTCTAAGAGTGTTGGACTTCCCGTTGCATTATCTGCACGTTTGATCTTGGATGGTAGTATCACAGAAAGTGGAATCCATGTACCCATCAAAAAGGGAATGTATACGCCAATACTAAAAGCTCTGGAAGAGGAGGGAATACGTTTTACTGAAAAACAGATCCGCTAATTATCGGATATCTATAGCTAATACTTTTTCGCCACCCAATACGGCTTCTAAACGATCTCCTTTTTGAACAGCTCCTACACCTTCGGGTGTACCGGTATAGATAAGATCTCCGATCTTCAATGTGAAAAAGCCGGATATATAAGAGATCAGTTCATCAATTGAAAAGATCATGTCTTTGCTATTTCCATCTTGTTTCTTTTCTCCGTTTTGGAAGAGTTGAAAGTCGATGCTCTGCATATCCTTGAACTTTTCTTTGGATACGAATTTCCCAACAGGAGATGAACCGTCGAAAGCTTTTGCTTTGTCCCAAGGCAGACCCTTTTTCTTGCATTCAGCCTGTATGTCCCTGGCCGTAAAATCAATTCCCAAACTCAGCTCATCATAGTATTTATGAGCGAATTCTGGAGCAATGTGTTTGCCTACCTTTTTGATCCTCACTACCACTTCCACTTCATAATGGATGTCATTTGAGAAGTCGGGATAGAAGAATGGTTGGCCCTTTATAGGTATAGATGTCTGCGGTTTTAAGAAGAGTACAGGTTCCTTAGGTACTTCGTTCTTTAATTCAGCCGCATGGGCGCGATAGTTTCTGCCAACGCAAATGATCTTCATCTGATTCTAATTATTGAAATCGCGCAATTTGATCGAGGTTAAAACCTTTTTGGTGTATTGTGGAAAATCACCATCCATCATCCAAGCATAATAAGAGGGCTCTTTTTTAAAGACCTCGCTTACACTTTTACCTCTGTGTTTTCCAAAGTTGAAGACTTCTACATTGTTTTCATCGTAGACAATCCGACCAACCAAATCAACATTGCGCTGGCGCTCAGAGAATTCAGCTAGAAAGTCCACATCATTCTCAAGTTCTGCGTATTTGTCGAGCTGTGCTTCAAGCACTTCATGAGTGGCAATGATATCAGCTTCAGCAGAGTGAGCATCTACCAATTCCTTATCGCAGTAAAACTTATATGCGGCTACCAAGGTTCGCTGCTCCATTTTATGGAAGATGTTCTGCACATCAACGCATTTGCGATTTTCCAGATCGAAATCTACTCCTACTCTCAAGAACTCTTCAGCTAGCAAAGGCACATCGAATTTATTGGAATTGTATCCTGCCAGATCACTATTGCCGATGAATTGAGCAAGACTTTTGGCTAGTGCTCTGAAAGTGGGCTCATCTTTAACATCTTCATCATAGATCCCATGCACTTCAGAAGATTGTTCAGGGATAGGCATTTCGGGATTCACTCGGCGTGTTTTGATCTCTTTTTCTCCATTGGGATGCAATTTCAAAATAGAGATCTCAACAATGCGATCCTTGGATACATCTACACCTGTGGTTTCAAGATCGAAAAAAACGATAGGCTTCTTTAATTCTAACTGCATAAATCTATTTGATGAAAATTCTCACAAATTGATACTTCTCATAAGTAGAGTGATTGCTTTTAGCATCGTACTTATACTCAGGACCGGTAATCAATGTGTTTATGTCTACAAAGTTGTATCGAGCTTCTTCAATTCCTCTTTGCTTTAAGACAGTTTCGAGCAATCTTTTGGTGTCGTAAGCTCTTTTTCTAGTGAGGGCTTGATTGCTTTTATATGTTCTAGTAGGCACTTTAGATGCACTTGAAGTAATGATGATCTGAACTGATCCTTTACTTTCCACTACATCCACAATATCATTAATGAAAGAGATGAAATCAGCATTTTGCAAATTGATGCCGGTTGCATTGTAAGGGAAGTACTTTTGGAAGTAAGCGATCACATTGGCCAATTCCTCCGGCTGAGGATAAGTCTCCTTAAATGCTCTTTCGTCATTTACGCTAACCGTATAAGCTTTAAGTGCTGGTTTTTTCGGTGGAACGTATTGATAAACTCCTTCTTTGACCTTTAAAAAGGTCATTTTCTCACCTTTGTCGTTGTACAAGACGATCATATCACCATCCGGTACATTTGATCCAAAGTCCATTAAATAGGCTTCATCCATTGCCAAGGCGGCAAAATGGAATCCACCTTTTTCATCGGTAGATTGTACATCGATCACATTTCCATTTTCATCCAAGAGTTTTACATTCATTCCGGCTACAGCAATTCCATTGAATTTTGCTTGTGCTCCCGGCTCTGGTCTACTGCTAGATGCAATAATGCTATCTGTTTTAACTTCAACAGCTTTCAGCTTGATGTCTTTGTAGATCTCTTGATAGCTTGATCCTTCAGGCACGAAGATATCTTCCTCATAGGTTTCGAAATCATCTGCTTCATAGATGATGTGATATGATCTATTAGGCTCCAGGATCACAGAGAACTCACCATCTCTTTGTCTGGGCGAGTAGGTTCCAACCAGTTCTCCATCCGCATTGTCCAATACGGTGACTTCCGCACCAACAGGAGGCCTGCTGCTATTTGCATAGACGAATTTTCCTCTGTAAAGGGTAAGCGGAGTTTCTTCAGCATCGATCAATTTCAACATATAGATATCGGTCTCTCCAAAGCCTTCATCCTTATAAGATGAAAAATAAGCTCTCTTACCATCTGGGGTTGTGGCAAAGAAGATATCATTCTCTAAAGAGTTTACCGGATAGCCGAGATTTTCAGGACTGCTCCAGCCTTTCTCTTCTACGAAATTGGATGAGAAGATGTCGTATCCTCCCATGCTAGGGTGACCATCAGAACTGAAATAAAGTGTTTTTCCATCTGGGTGTATAAATACCCCATCTTCATTGAATTTGGTATTTATACCGGGACCCATATTCACCGCATCAGCCCACTCTCCATTTGGAAGCTTTCTGCAGAAATAAACATCCATACCACCATAACCACCTTCTCTATCACTAGTGAAATACAATCTTTCTCCACTTGGTGCAATACTCACATGCGTTTCATTTGCTTTTGGATCATTTATGTTCGAGCCTAATAACTCAGGAGTAGACCATTTCTCAATACCTGCTGAGTCACCTTCTAAATTCGATTCGTACAATGCGCCATTATTGCCTTCACCTTTATAGATAAATAGCGTTTTCCCGTCGGCAGATAATGAAAGTATCGCCTCATTGCCATCCGTGCTTATGTTCAATTGTGAAGGTTCAGACCACACACCATTGTCGTTGAATGAAATGTAGATGTCCTCAAAGTATTGTCCGTCAATTGGGTCAACAAGTTCACTATTCGAACCATCAGCGCGCAACCTTCTTGAAGTGAAATAGATTGCAGATTCATCAATTCGAATTGCCGGACTATAATCGGCGTATTGCGAATTGAGATTCTCTCCTAAATTGGTAAACTCAACCTTTCTTATGTTTTTTATAGCATCTTTTGCATACTCAGACATTTTGATCCTGTTCTGCACATCTTCATAAAGGTAATGCTTGTTATTGATGAATCCTTGGAACTTTTTGAAGTTCAAGATGGCATCATCAAATCGGAGTCTAGAGTGCAGCGCTAAACCGTAATAATAATGCGCATCAATGGGGGCGTTCTCTTCTCTTGAGCTGTATGGGGTGTAATTTGGGTCTACATCCTTGATCGACTTCTCAAAATATTGCAGAGCAGCTTCCTGATCCTTCTTTCGAGGCGACTTTGACATTGCCAATCCCATATTGAAGTTGAGGTTGGCATTCTCGGGATCCGACTGAAGTAGTTCTTGAAGGAGTGGTTGAGCTTGTGTAAAACGCTTTTCATCCATTAGATAAAGCGCTTCTGTGAATTTCTCCTTATCAGTTGATTGCGCAGTAAGGGCTATATTGATACCCAGGCTAAACAGTAAGCAGAGGAATATGCTATTTTTCATAGATCATTTAATAATTGAAGCCTGTCCTCGCAAATATATCGCAATCAATCGATTGAATGTGATTTAGATCACATTTATAGCCAACAAAATCTTGTTTATTTATTGATGTGCCTAGATCTTACGATCCATATCGAAGTCTTCCAGGATCTCAGCAACACGCTTCACAAACTGTCCGCCAAGTGATCCATCTACCACTCTGTGGTCGTAAGAAAGTGATAAGAACATCATATGTCTAACTCCAATAGTATCTCCAAATGGAGTCTCGATAACCGCAGGCTTTTTGCGAATTGCTCCAACCGCCATAATTGCTACTTGAGGCTGGTTGATGATAGGTGTGCCCATCACATTCCCGAAGGTTCCTACATTGGTTACTGTGAAAGTACCTCCTTGGATCTCATCAGGACTAAGCTTGTTATTTCTCGCTCTGTTGGCAAGATCATTTACTTCCTTACTAAGTCCGATCAAGTTCTTTTGGTCGGCATCTCTGATCACAGGTACGATCAAATTACCCGATGGAAGGGCAGTGGCCATTCCCAAATTGATATGCTTGCGCTTGATAATGGTATCTCCATCAACAGAAACATTAACCATAGGCATTTCTTTGATTGCCTGAGCTACTGCTTCCATGATTATTGGAGTGTATGTGATCTTTTCTCCTTCTCTCTTTTGAAAGTCGTTCTTAACCTTCTCTCTCCAGAATACTATATTGCTCACATCAGCTTCTACAAAAGAAGTTACGTGCGCAGATGTGCGCTTGGAATCAACCATATGCTCAGAGATCATTTTGCGCATACGATCCATCTGGATTACTTCATCTCCGCTATCTAAAGTAACTGCCTTAGCTTTTGGAGCTGGTGCTGGTGCAGATGCAGGACTAGCAGCCTGAACTGGAGCAGCTTGTCCCTGACCTGATTCTCTTTGCTCTAGATAGTTTAGCAAATCGTCTTTGGTTAATCTATCATTCAAGCCACTTCCTGGAATCTTCTCCAATTCGGCTTGGTCTAAGCCTTCTTTCTTGGCAATACTTCTCACCAATGGAGAAAAGAATTTGCCTGAAGATGAATGTTTAAGGATTTCCGAGCTCTCAGCTGAACTCTTGCTTTCAGCTACAGGAGCTGCTGCTGCTTGTCCATTGCTGCTTTCCTGTACAGGAGCAGATTCTGCTGCTGCAGCCGGACTTCCATTTGCTGAAGTTGGAGCTTCTCCGTCGATCTCAATAATGGCAATAGCCTGACCAACTTGTACCACATCATCCTCTTGAAAAAGGATCTTTTTAATGGTTCCTTCCTCTGGAGCAGGGATCTCAGAATCTACTTTGTCAGTAGCAATTTCCAGTACCGGCTCTTCTGCCTCAACTTTATCTCCTTCCGATTTCAACCATTTGGTGATGGTAGCCTCGGCAACACTTTCGCCCATCTTGGGCATAGTCAATTCTATTTCTGCCATGGAATTCCTTTGTATTCAACTGCAAAATTAACCAAATTTTAGTTGGAACTAAGACGACAAATCCGCTCATTTATTCGTCATATTCCTAAGCTTTGCGCAGCTTTTACGAACTTTATTCTATGAAGTATTCTTTACTCACCTTTTGTTTGTTCCTTCCTTTTCTCGCACATACGCAAGGAAGGTTAGCTGCATTTTCTGCCGTGAGGCTCGATAGGGAGAATGTGCAAGTGAATTGGACAATGAAAGCTGGGGTTAGTTGTCAGTCGCCCGAGGTTCAAAGAAGTACAGATACCTTGAACTTTAGCTCTATCTTTAGATATCCCGGAGTATGTGGGGGTGGGGCAACCGAAGAATCATTCAGTTGGATTGATAAGAATGCTTTAGCAGATAGGGATACTTATTATAGATTGAGGATCGATGATGGGGAGTTTTCCGAGATCTTCAAGATCGAAGGAGAGGTAGCCCTTGCTGAGAATGCAGTGCAGCCTTACCCATCTCCGGCAATTGATATACTTAATCTGGCTTACAGAGAAGAGTTAGGCTCAATTGAAGAGATAGGTCTATTCAATTCGCATGGTACAGAGATCAAGATCGATCTACTCTCTTCACTTAATGAGAGCCCATTGAGAATTCAAACGACAGCCCTTCCGGCCGGACTATATTTTTTGTGGATAGTCTTCTCAGAAGAGAATAGTTTCAAGGTCAAATTCCTTGTGGTGAAGTAGGCTTATGGTTTGCGCCCTAGCTGACTTAAATTCTTGAAGATGATCTCCAGATCACTTAGGATCTTGTAATTCCTTCCGTATTCGAAATTGAGTTTCTCAATGATATGCTCATCCAAAGTTTCTCGCTCGTGCAGGTCTGCCGGAGTGAGTATGCCTTTCTTGATCCTCAATTGTTGATCATTCCCTCCAAACAAACTGCTGAATCCCACTAAAGACAATTTTCCTATGATCACTTTGAATAGATTGCCGAAATAGCCACCCTTTTCTCGTTGAAATAGGATCAGAATAGGAGAGAGGATCAAAAAGAAGAAAGATAGAAGGAAGTCGAGCAGTCTCTTATTCCGCTGATTAAAAGGCTTTAAAATGGCATTTGATCCTATGATGTAATACTCCCCTGAACTTTCAATAGAATTACTGCCAATGATGTACAAGCTTTCCGGTGGGGCAATTTTAAAATCTACTGCCTGCTCATCTATATTGCCCATCTGCTTTATGATCTCTTTAGAGCTGATATCCTTGGAGCAGAAGATCACTTCATTGATGTTGTAGATCTCAATAATGTCTTCAAGCTGGTAGAGCTTTGCCGTGTAATCGTATCCATCATCGAGATTGTCGGCACTGATCGTCACAATGATCTCAGGTTCCAATGGAGTATCGATCAAGAAGGAATTTATGCGTTTGATCTCTCCAGATTTTCCAATGATAGCGATTCTTTGAGCCTTCGCTTTTTGGAGTCGGCGCAATTTTAAGAGGTGCATAAGATATCTGTATGCCGGCACTATGAATAAGCTCCAAAGTATTCCAAAAAGGACAATAGCTCTCGAGAATCTGTAGGATTCATCCAAAAGAGAGTAAATGATCAATGTGATCAGAGAACCGGAAAAAACTCCCCTTAGAATATTGTTGAAGGGAGTAGGTATCATATATGCTCCATTCATCAATAAGCTGAAGATATATACGCCAACCATCATCGGAATACCATAGGCTTCCACCTCTGGAGGATAACTTCCACCTTCTACATATTTTACTTGATTCTCATAATAGCCTACAAAGCCCTTGATACCTGCGAATAAGATCAAAGCGTCTAAGATTGGCAGTATAAAATGCTTTGCGGTACGCGTTATTACAGCCAGTCCAGCCCTTAGGTAGATCGCCAGATTGATCAGGAAGGAGAAGAGTTTCGCATTGGTCTGCGAGAAATGTTTTTTGGCAAAAATGGCCATAGCCCTATAGAAGACATACACATAGTTGATACTACTCTTCTTGGTGCTTTCTCCCTTATAATGGATTATTGAGGTATCTGCCAGGTAAAGGTTTTTAAAGCCGGCCTGAGTGATTCGATAAGAAAGGTCGATATCTTCACCATACATGAAGAAATTCTCATCCAGCATGCCAATTTTGTCGATCACTTCCTTTCTCAGCATCATAAATGCACCACTGAGTATTTCTACCTCGTGATTTTCGTCTTTGGAAAGATGACCGAGATGGTACTGACTAAAACGCTTCGATTTTGGGAAAAGGTTGGATAGGCCAAAGATCTTGTAGAAGGCTACAGAAGGAGTAGGTAGTCCTCTTTTTGATTCAGGAAGGAAATTCCCTTTACCATCCAGCATCATCACTCCGATACCTCCTACTTTTGGGTCGGCTTCAAATTTTGCAAGACATTTTTCAAAGGTATCTTCCTCAACAACAGTATCTGGATTGAGCAAGAGGAAATACTTTCCCTCTGCCACCTTCATGGCTTGATTATTGGCCTTTGAGAATCCCAGGTTATCTCGATTGGCTATCAGCTTAACTTGGGGGAATCGCTCTTTCAGCATCTTTACAGAGCCGTCTACAGAGTTATTGTCCACCACAATTACTTCTCCATCAATTCCTTTCATGGCCTGGAATACAGAGTGAAGACAATTCTCTAAGAAGAACTGCACATTGTAGTTTACAATGATTACGCTAAGAGAAGCCATGCATTAATTATTTGGCGAAGGTTGATTCGTAAGGTATGCGATTGATGATGGATCTTCCCAGTGTAAGCTCGTCGGCGAATTCTAATTCATCGCCACTGGCAATACCTTGTGCAAGGGTAGATACTTTTACATTCTTGTCTTTCAATTGCTTGTAGAGATAGTAATTCGTGGTGTCGCCTTCCATAGTGGTGCTCAAGGCGAGGATCACCTCTTCCACAGAATCTCTTTCCAGCCTTTGGATCAATTCTTCTATCCTAAGATCTGAGGGTCCTATTCCATCCATGGGTGAGATGATCCCTCCCAAAACGTGATATTTTCCCCTGAATTGTGCGGTATTCTCAATTGCCATTACATCCCTAATGTCTTCAACCACACAGATCTGCTCATCTATTCGCTTCGGATTACTGCAGATGCCGCATATTTCTTCATCGGAAATATTATAGCACTGCTTGCAGTAGTTGATGTCTGTTCTCAATTTGATAATGGCTTCACCAAAGTCGGTGACTTCGGCCTTCGATTGCCGCAATAAGAAGAGAGCCAACCTCAAGGCTGTGCGCTTTCCCACACCGGGAAGAGTGTTGAGCTGGTCTATGGCTTTACCAAGAAGTTTTGATGGGTATTCTTCCAAGATCGATTCTTTGCTTCAAAAGTACCATCATAATTTCACTTTCACTGTGGATTAAAAGTGGAATTGAGCGCAAAATCGATTGAAAAATTGCCGTTCTCCGTCGCATATTATGAGTCCCACAGCGATCATCATTCTACTGCTGTCCTATTTTGGATTGCTGCTCATCTTGAGCTACTTCACTTCCAAAGGCGCAGATAATCAGACATTTTTTATCGGTAACCGACAGTCGCCCTGGTATTTGGTGGCTTTTGGGATGATTGGTACCTCACTTTCCGGGGTGACTTTTATTTCTGTGCCCGCCTGGGTTGAAAGCAGTCAGTTCTCCTATATGCAAATGGTGCTGGGCTATTTGTTGGGCTATGTGGTCATTGCATTTGTGCTCTTGCCGCTATACTATAGTTTACAGCTTACTTCGATCTATAAGTATCTGGAACAGCGATTTGGTTATTGGTCGTACAAAACCGGAGCCTTCTATTTTATTCTTTCCCGTTCTCTTGGGGCTTCATTCCGATTGTATCTGGTGGCCACCGTCCTGCAACTAGCTATTTTCGATGCTTGGGGAGTGCCCTATTGGGTGAGTGTAGCTGTTACGATCTTGCTGATCTGGGTCTATACTTTCAAAGGAGGGATCAAGACTATTGTGTGGACCGACAGCTTGCAAACGCTATTTATGCTCGCCGCTGTAGGCATCACTATTTGGCAGATCGGCGGTAAGTTGAATCTGGAGATCGGACAAATTGCTCAAATTGTGAGTGATAGTGAGTATTCCAAGACTTTCTTCTTTGAAGATTGGAAAGACAGCAAGTTCTTCTGGAAGCAGTTCATTAGTGGTGCGTTTATCACGATTGTGATGACAGGCCTAGATCAGGATATGATGCAGAAGAACCTCTCTATCCGAAATCTGAAGGAAGCACAATGGAATATTTTCTCCTTCTCTACCATACTGGTCTTGGTGAATGTCTTCTTTCTGAGCTTAGGTGCCTTGCTCTTCATTTATGCTAACCATATAGGTTTGAGCATACCTGAGAAAACAGATGAGATCTACCCTCTGCTTGCCCTTAAGGGTTATTTGGGACCAATGGCTGCATTCTTCTTTATCCTGGGATTAACGGCAGCGGCTTATTCAAGCGCAGACTCTGCACTTACGGCACTGACTACCTCAGTTTGTATAGATCTAATAGATGTGCAACGTTTTGAAGAGGCCAAAGCCATTCGAATTAGAAAGCGAGTGCATTTACTAATGTCGCTCTTACTTTTTGTAATCATCTTGATCTTCTCCTTAGTGAATGATGAGAATGTGATCAGCAGTTTATTCAAGGCGGCCGGCTATACTTATGGTCCATTGCTTGGGATGTATGCCTTTGGAATGATCCATAAGAAGAAGGTTTTGGATAAAGGAGTGCCTTTTGTCTGTTTGATAGCCCCCTTTCTAACATACGGACTGCAGTATCAAGCGCCAATTTTGTTCAACGGCTATCAGTTTGGCTATGAGATCATTGTGATCAATGGTTTTATTACCTATCTGGGACTAGCCTTCTTATCAAGTCGATTCATCTACGCAGAAAGATAAATTCTCATTGAATCTTATAAGTCGCACTTCTTTTCTATCTTGGGCATGTAAATCAATTCGCATAATGAAAAAGATCTATTTACTGCTATTGAGCATAAGCGTCTTAGTTGCTTGCTCCAATAGCTCTGAAAACTCCAATGATGCTAATGGCGATAATGCCGATTCATTGGAAGCTAAGGCGATTGAGCCAGCTGATGAATTCAAGCAACAAGTATTCTATCCCATCCCATCTCCTGAGCAGATGTTCGACTTCATTAATGAAGTGGGGATCAATTATTCTGTTGAGTTAATCCAGGATCCTGCGAATGCAGGAAAGCACAATGACCCTACATCCATGGCATTGAACTTTGGAGTTTATACTGCTGATCTGGCTTATGCTGCTGCTTATGAAGATATAGAAACTACAGTTGAACTCTATCAGATCGTCAATGATATCGCCGCAGATATGAGTATTGAGGATATGGTGGATAAAGTGGTGATGAAAGAGGTGAAGAGAAACCTTCAGAATAGAGATTCACTTTCAGTAATTGCCGGAAGGGCCTATTACGATGCTGTTGGATATTTGGAGCAGAATGAAATGCATGGCAAACTTGCATTGATGTCTCTAGGTGGATGGATCGAGAGCATGTATATCAGTTTGAGTTCTATATCGGAATTCAATGAAGGATCAGTTACCGCACAGCGTATCGCAGATCAGAAGATCACTTTTGGAAACCTTTACACTTTCCTAAAGAAATACGAGAATGAAAGGGGAGTATCTGAGGCTACTCAGAAACTGAAGGAAATTCGCTCCTTATTCGCTTCTCTTCCCGAAAAGCGTGTGGCGAAGAGTTCGCCCAGTAAAGATGGCGGTAAGATGATATTGAGCAGCAGTAGAAAGATCAGTATCAGTGAGAATCAATTCAATATACTGAAAGAAGCCGTAAATCAATACCGCAGCTCCATTACTTCAACTGCGAAGAACAAGTCACAATCCTAATCAATAGAAATCACAGATCATGAAAAAGTTTCTTTTACTCGCTTTCCTATTTGGGACAATAGTTTCTTTAGAGGCCCAGCAATGCAATTATTATCACAGAAAGAATTGTGAGAATGATAGCGAGTATAAAATGAAATACGATAGCCAGTCGCGCTCTGCTTTATTGGGCAAAGGACAAAAATCTGAATTCCATCTGGTGGCTTATAATGGCATGGACTACAGGATTACTGTCTGCGCTGAAGAAAACTTGGGTGAAGAGATCCACTTTAAGATCTACGAAAAACAGAGAGTGCTAATAAAGCCTGAAAAAGCTGAAGATCTTGCTGTATATGAAGAAGAGCAGATCGATCTTGAGAGTCAGGATGAATACGCCGATGATACTTATGATCAATACTCAGATAACGCTTACAATGATTCTTATAGCGATCCCTATTCCGACTATTCAGAAAGCTATTCCGAAGAAACCGTAGCTCAAGGTAGCAATGAACCAAAATTCAAATTGGTGAAGGAATTGCTCTATGACAATACCTCTGATAGTCTTTCAATGAGCCTTGAATTTACGGCTCAGGGAACTATGAGCTTGATTGTTGAAATAAGTATCCCCGGTGAAGCTCAAACATCAAAACTGGCCCTCCGCAATATGGGTTGTGTAGGTGTTTTGGTGGAGCATGCCAGCGCTTTGAAAGCAGGTTTTTAGGAGGAAGTGCTACTGGAGTGCTCTAAAGTGCACTAAAGTGAGGCTAGAGTTTTTATATGAATCTAGAACCTAGAGTCTAGAATCTAGACATTGAATTTTACTAATGATATGCTACCTCGTCCCTGAATTAGAACTAATCTAGGCTCTAGATTCTAGGTTCTAGAATCTCCACAACCATCCATATCCTTAATTTTGCCATCAAATAAATTCCAATGAAAAAGATCACATTCCTATTTGCTATTGCAATCCTAATAAGCACTGCTATTCATGCACAGGATGCAGAAGCTAACTTCAAAACATCTATTGAATTCCTGGCAGATGACGCATTGGAAGGAAGAGAAACCGGTACAGTAGGTGCAGCAATTGCAGCGGGTTATATCGCAGCTGAATTCCAACATTTGGGATTGAGCACAGTTTCGGATGAAGGGTATTTTCAGGAGTTTATTTATCGACCAAGACTCAATCCTCATTCTACAAAAACAGATACCACTAAGCCCGGTGTGGTCGCTAGAAATGTAATGGGATTCATTGATCATGGCTCTGAAAAGACTGTTGTGATCGGTGCTCATTATGACCATTTAGGTCATGGAGGAGAAGGTTCTCTCCATGCAGCTAAGGATGGGCAGATCCACAATGGTGCCGACGACAACGCAAGTGGTGTAGCTATGTTGATCTATTTGGCAAAGGAGCTTCAGAAGGATCAGTATGCAGGAAGTAATTATCTGATCATTGCTTTCTCCGGTGAGGAAAAAGGATTGCTAGGGTCGAATTTCTATGCGAAGAATCCAATACTCGCTCATGAAACTACCAAGTACATGTTGAACTTTGATATGGTGGGTCGAATGAGTGCAGATAAAGGTTTGATCATTAATGGAGTGGGTACCGCTTCAGAATGGCTTGATCTGATCGAAAGTTCGAATACGAATAATGTCAAACTGACCACTACTGAATCTGGAATTGGTCCATCAGATCATACTTCATTCTATCTTCAAGATATGCCGGTATTACATTTCTTTACTGGAGCTCATGAAGATTATCACAAACCATCTGATGATTCGGATAAGATCAATTACAAGGGAATGCAAGAGGTGGCTGATCTAGTTTGTGAGATTATTAAGCAAGCAGATAATAAGGATGCATTGAGCTTTCAAAAAACTAAAGAAGAGAAGAGCTCAACGCCTAGATTCACCGTTACCCTAGGTGTAATGCCCGACTACGCATTTGGTGGAGAAGGCATGCGCATTGATGGGATTATCGAAGACCGTCCGGCTCAAAAAGCAGGACTTGAGAAAGGTGATGTGGTGATCCAATTGGGAGATTACCCTATTGATGGGATGCAGGGATATATGGAAGCATTGAGTAAGTTCAGTAAGGGAGATAAGACTACTGTAAAGGTCAAAAGAGGGGATGAGGTAATTGAGGAGGAGATCCAATTTTAATTTTCAATCTGTGAATTATTAATGTGTGAATGAAGATTCACACATTCACATTTATTTCCCTTCTAAATACCATAGCTATTTAGCTGATAGCGGCTATCAGGAATTGCTGCCCAATTCATAAAACCGTAATTTTGCATTCCTTCAAGACAAAGAGAATTCTATGGAAACAGTAGCTCCTTATAAACCAAAGAATAAGATCAGAATTGTAACTGCAGCCTCACTTTTTGATGGCCATGATGCGGCTATCAATGTGATGCGCAGAATCATTCAAGCTACCGGCGTTGAGGTGATCCATTTAGGTCATGATCGATCGGTACAGGAAGTAGTAGATACTGCGATTCAGGAAGATGCAAATGCCATTGCAATGACATCCTACCAAGGCGGACATACAGAGTACTTCAAATACATGAAGGATCTCTTGAAAGAAAGAGGTGCAGAACACATTAAGATCTTCGGTGGAGGAGGTGGAGTAATTCTACCAGAAGAGATCAAAGAGCTACATGAATATGGAATAGATCGAATTTACTCTCCAGATGATGGAAGAGAACTTGGATTGCAGGGAATGATCAATGATCTTGTGGAGAGAAGTGATTATCCAACAGGTAAGGGATTGAATGGAGAGATCAATCATATTGGCGATAAAGACAGTAAGGCAATTGCCAGCTTGATCTCAGGAGCGGAAAACTTCCCTGAAGAGTCTAAAGGCATCCTTGAGAAAGTACACAAGCTAGCCGAAAAGGTTGAAACTCCTGTTCTGGGAATCACCGGAACAGGTGGAGCAGGTAAATCATCTTTAGTAGATGAGTTGGTGCGTCGTTTCTTGATCGATTTTGAAGATAAAACCATCGGTATCATCTCAGTGGATCCTTCAAAGAGAAAGACAGGTGGTGCATTATTGGGAGATAGAATTCGCATGAATTCCATCCGAAACGATAGAGTTTATATGCGCTCTTTGGCTACTCGCCAGTCGAACCTTGCCCTTTCTAAGCATGTGAAAGAAGCAGTTTCTATCTTGAAAGCTGCGCAGTATGATCTGATCATTCTTGAAACCTCTGGTATTGGTCAGTCTGATACGGAGATTACAGATCATTCAGACCTGAGCTTATATGTGATGACACCGGAATTTGGTGCAGCTACCCAATTGGAGAAGATCGATATGCTCGACTTTGCCGATGTAGTGGCCATCAATAAATTCGATAAGCGAGGCGCATTGGATGCACTTAGAGATGTAAAGAAGCAATTCATGCGCAATCATCAGCTTTGGGATGCCAAGGATGAGGATCTTCCTGTTTATGGAACTATCGCTTCTCAATTCAATGATCCCGGAACCAATCAACTCTACAAGAGATTGATGGATCTGATCGTGGAAAGAACCGGTGCAGAATTGAAATCTTCTTTTGAGATATCCGATGAGATGTCGGAGAAGATCTTCATCATCCCGCCGAAGCGTACACGTTATCTTTCTGAGATCTCAGAGAACAACCGCTCTTATGATGAGTGGGTTGAACAACAAGCAGAGGTGGCACAGAAGCTCTATGGAATGCAGAAATCAATGGATGCCATATCTGAGCTGGATGTAGACGATAAGGACAGATTGATCAAGGATCTGCAAGCTTCATTTGAGAAGGTGAAATTGGAATTGGATCCAAAGAATTTCCAATTGATCCAGGAATGGGAAGGAAAGAAGAAAAGATATAGCGATGATGTCTATACTTTCAAAGTAAGAGATAAAGAGATCAAAATGGAGACTCACACTACCTCATTGAGTCATACCAAGATCCCAAAAGTGGCTTTGCCAAAGTATCAAGCTTGGGGAGATATCCTCAAATGGCATTTGCAAGAGAATGTACCAGGAGAATTTCCATATACCGCTGGATTATTCCCTTTCAAACGAAAAGGTGAAGATCCAACAAGGATGTTTGCCGGAGAAGGCGGACCGGAAAGAACAAACCGCAGATTCCACTATGTTTCTAAAGAACTGCCTGCTAAGCGTTTGTCAACGGCTTTCGATTCTGTAACCCTTTACGGACACGATCCGGCTTATCGTCCGGATATCTATGGAAAGATCGGTAATGCGGGAGTGTCGATATGCTGCTTGGATGATGCCAAAAAACTTTATTCTGGTTTCAATCTAGCGGATCCAATGACATCGGTATCTATGACCATTAATGGTCCGGCTCCAATGCTATTGGGATTCTTTATGAATGCCGCCATCGACCAGCAATGCGAGATCTACATCAAGGAGAACGGCCTTGAAAAAGAGGTGGAGAAAAAGATCGAAAAGATCTACAAGGATAAAGGTGTTGATAGACCTGCTTATCAAGGTAAATTGCCTGAAGGAAATGATGGTCTGGGCTTGATGCTTCTCGGTGTTACGGGAGATCAAGTGCTAGATAAGGATGTATATGCCAAGATCAAAAAAGACACCATTTCAAGAGTAAGAGGTACGGTTCAAGCTGATATCCTCAAAGAAGATCAGGCTCAGAATACCTGTATCTTCTCTACTGAGTTTGCGTTGAGACTGATGGGCGATGTGCAGGAGTACTTCATCGATAATCAAGTGAGAAACTTCTATTCAGTATCCATTTCAGGTTATCACATCGCGGAAGCAGGAGCAAATCCAATTACGCAATTGGCATTTACTCTGGCAAATGGATTTACCTACGTGGAGTACTATTTGAGTAGAGGTATGGATATCAATAAATTTGGTCCTAACCTTTCATTCTTCTTCTCGAATGGCATCGATCCGGAATATGCAGTGATCGGAAGAGTAGCCAGAAGAATCTGGTCGAAAGCCTTGAAGGTGAAATATGGAGCAAACCCAAGAGCCCAGATGCTGAAGTATCACATCCAGACATCCGGTCGCTCATTGCACGCCCAAGAGATCGACTTCAACGATATTAGAACAACGCTTCAAGCGCTCTATGCGATCTACGACAACTGTAATTCACTTCACACCAATGCCTATGATGAGGCGATTACCACTCCTACTGAGGAATCAGTAAGACGAGCAATGGCTATTCAGCTGATCATCAACAGAGAATTGGGATTGGCAAAGAATGAGAATCCGCTACAGGGCTCTTTCATTATTGAAGAACTTACAGATCTTGTTGAAGAAGCGGTGCTCACTGAGTTCGATAGAATCACCGAAAGAGGAGGAGTGCTAGGAGCTATGGAAACCATGTACCAGCGTTCAAAGATCCAAGAGGAAAGCTTGTACTATGAGAATCTGAAGCATTCTGGAGAGTATCCAATTATTGGAGTGAACACATTCTTGAGTTCTAAAGGCTCACCAACAGTAATTCCGGGTGAGGTGATCAGAGCTACCAAGGATGAGAAAGAGTATCAGATCAAAATGCTGGCGAACCTTCATAAGTCAAATGAAGATGAAACCGCTAAGCAACTCAGAGAACTTCAGAAGGCGGCAATTCAAAATGAAAATCTTTTTGATTCACTTATGGAAGCCTCAAAATACTGCTCTTTAGGTCAAATTACTCAGGCATTGTTTGAAGTAGGAGGACAGTATAGGAGAAATATGTAGTCTGAGAAGAAATTTAGAACACGAAATCTGAAATCTGAAATCAGAGATCAGAAATTTGAAGTAAAAAATTCGGATATTATAAAACTCTGAGAAGCTCAGTAAAAACTTTGTGAAACTCTGTGGTATAGCTTTTGGAGGCCGATTGCCGAATACTGATTGCCGATATTAGTAATTGAATTACATCCGCCTTAACCGCAAAGTACGCAAAGGTTTTCGCTAAGGACGCAAAGGGGGTAAGTATCCTAATGATACTGTGACCTTTGCGCATAACGCAGCGCCATTGCGGCCCAACGGTTCTCGAGTGATTCAGCATGTCTCGATACTATTCCGATTTTATCGGAATCACTCGACAAGCTTATTGAATTGTTTCGAGAGAACCTTTTTTAATCGCACTCTCAACTCTAGTGTACTTCCTAATATTTTGAAACGTACGCGCTGACATGCTGTCCGTGCGGGGTCTATCGTGGTTGCCGAAGGCCGGAGACCGAGGCCGGCATTTAGGGTTAAAATGCCCTCAGTGTAACCTGCCGGCAGGCAGGCTCTGTGCCTTCTCAGTGTAGTCCCGAGCGCGCCGTCCTGAGTTTGTCGAAGGGGAGTCGAGGGGCTAGGGGCCTCTGTGTAGATTTTGATTCAATTCTAATACAAATTCGATGTATGACAGTATGCTGACAACTAGGAATTGCTTTGACCATTAAGTTTGCTCATTCATCTATAGAATCTCATTATCATGATTAAGAATTCGCTAATAGTATTTCTCATTATTTCATTAATTGCCTGTACAAATCAAGAGAGCGAAAAAAGTCCAGAAGCTGAAATGCATAAACCTGAAATGGTACTTCAATTGGAAGAAACACATCAAATGGATCAATGGTATCAGAATGAGATGATCACTTTTGATCTCAATTTGGTATTTGGTGGTAAGAAAAGGTTCAAGGGTACGATATCAATGACTCCAAATGGTGGTTTAGTTAGGATGGAAGATTCTTCTAAAACAATGATCTGGAATGGAGAGGAAGCATTTATTTATCCAGATACCATTTCATATAAAAGAGCCAGGTTTGATCTATTGACTTGGTCTTATTTCTTTGCTGCTGCATATAAGCTTTCAGATCCGGGAACTAATCATTCAATGATCGAGGATCGAAAATTGGATGGATTAAATTATCCAAGCTTTAAACTGACGTTCGGAGAGGGTGTAGGCGATAGTCCGGATGATTGGTATATCGTATATCAAGATCGTGAAACGAAACTATTAAGTGGAATGGCTTACATAGTCACTTATTCTTCTTCAGTAGAAGAAGAAGAAGAAGATCCACACCTAATAACATATAGTAATTATCAAAACATCAATTTATTTCCAATAGCTATGAATTGGAAATTCTGGACTTGGGATGAATCAGGAGCAATGGACCGACAATTAGGAGAAGCTAGTATCTCAAATGTTGAGTTTACAGGATTTTCTGAAGAGCTTTTCATTCCAGATAGTTCCTTTAAGCTTGCAGGGAAATAGGGCTTTTATTAAAGAGCCTAGAACTTAGATCCTAGAATCAAGACGTATTCTTTAATAAGAATTAGAAAAAAGCTAGAGTTGGATGTTGAAACTAAAATGTCTAGGTTCTAGTGTCTAAATTCTAGACTCTCTTTGATCTAACTTAAATTTTAAACCGATAACTAGGCCAATGATCAAAGCCCCAGCATACCCTCCTTCAAATCTTCATCCGCAGGTTCAGGACACAACCAAATACCGAATAGGGCTTTTTTAAACTCATAACCAGGGATGGTTTTAAGCTTCTTTCCGTTCTTCATTACTACAACACCCTTGTTCTTGATGTAGGCAATGACATATTTATCACCTTTCACGATCTCCTCTGCAAATGCATCTTTGAAGGAAGCGATCTCATCCTTGAATTGTGCGGTATTGCCTTTAGTTGATTTTTCGAAACCCTCATCAACGGCATCGATCATCTTCTCGCTGCTGATCAGTCCGGATACAATTTCAATAGTGATGGCCATTGACTCATCAGCTTCTATTATCGCTTCAGCCTTCTTGCTCTTATTTTCTAGATAGAGGGCTCCTACATATAGATCCAGGAAGAATTTTTCTCTTAAGCCCGCTCCGTTGAAATCCAATTCTGTGCCTTCGACACTGATCATCTTTTCAGGAGTCACTCCTGAGATCTCTTCTTGAGCATTGAGCACTCCAAATGACAATAGGGCGATGAATATTAAGCTGATCTTTTTCATTTCTGTATTGGTTTACGTTATACCGAAGATATCAATTTTTAATCCAAAGTCTCTATTTTGTAGATAGCTGAGTAAACTCCAGCCTTCGGATTTATCTTTTTTCGTTGAAGATGAAGGTTCAATTGATCGAATACCAAACTGTCGTCTGTGATCTTATCGGCTTCTATATTGCTGACCATCTTGAAGAATAGAAACATGCTTTTCTCCCTCATTCTCTGCATGAAAGTATGGGCCTCATTAAAATCAGCATGAAGCCAAATTCCACCTTTTTTCAAATGAGTATTGAGTTTTTTGGCAACTTTCAATTTCTTTTCAGTGGGAAATAGATCCAAGAAGAAGAATGTGAGTATTGCATCATAAGTTGCATCTGGCTCAATATCATTCTCAGTGCCACTAATAAAACGGATTTTGGCATTCGGCTTCCTTCTCAATCTTTTCTCCGCTTTATTGATCATCTTTTGAGAGGCATCCAAGAAATCGATATGCAATTTTGGTCTCAACTTCCATAAGTCGGGAAGGATCTTGCCGCTTCCTCCACCTATGAATAAGATGTGACCTTCTTGAGGGAGTTCATCTAAGAAATTCAATTGAGACTCCATCAAACTCTTCTTGAAGACCACATTGGCAATACTGTCGTACATGCCAGCAACTGAATTGAAGTCGTTCGTTTTTTTGCTCATTCGATTTCTCTGGGAAATGATAAATTTATGCCACATTCATTGAGAATTGAAAGAAAATATAGAAAGCTGTAAGAATTGTGGGGCAAGTTTGCGGGCAGAGGATCGTTTCTGTGCGTCCTGCGGACAAAGAACCAAATTGGGCCGACTCACATTCAAAGAGATCATTTCTGAGTTTCTGAGCTCGGTCTTTAATATAGATGCGCCTTTTCCGAAGACACTTACCAAAATGTTTTTCCACCCGCATCGCATTATCAAGGAGTTCATCAATGGAAAGCGAAAGAGTTATTATGCGCCGGTGAAGTACATGGTGCTCTGTTTGTTTCTCAATATCCTGATTGGAGAATTGGCAGGTTTCGATCCCTTGGAAAACCAACGATCAATAGATACCGGGGCTATGGATGAGCGTTCAATACAAGGTTATAAAGCCGGTGAGTTCCTCAATCGCAATTTGAATTTCTTCCTCTTTATCCTGCCTTTCAGTATATCCTTTTTTACGAAGATCTTCTTTTGGAGAAGCGGATTCAATTTTGCCGAGAGAACGGCTATGGGCTTTTATCTATCCGGACAATTCATTGTGATCTCTTTGATCCCTATGATGTTATCGATGCTTAGTCCAATGCTTTTCTATTTGATGTTCCCGCTTTGCATATTCTATTTTACCTATGCTTTTTTCAAAGTATTTGAGATGAAGATGAAGTTCGGACGCTTGATACTCTCATTCTTTTCAGCCTTCTTTTCTTTTTTCTTTTACATTTTCATCGGCTACAGCATTGCTTACACACTCACTATCTATAATATTGTCTAAGTGATCCTGGGAAAGAAAATAGTAGTGGTGATGCCTGCCTATAATGCTTCCAAAACTTTGGAACGTACTTATAAGGAGATTCCCCATGACCTTGTTGATGAGGTAGTGGTGGTCGACGATTGCAGTCAGGACGATACAGCTGAGAAAGCGCGATCAATAGGTGTTAAACACCTTATCCAACATCAAGATAATCTGGGTTATGGTGGTAATCAGAAGAGTTGCTATAAGAAGGCTTTGGAGCTTGGTGCCGATGTGGTGGTGATGGTTCATCCGGATTATCAATATACCCCACTACTTATCCCATCTCTTTGCTATCCAATATGCAATGGTTTATTTGAAGTGATGCTGGGGTCCAGGATTTTGGGTAAGGGAGCTTTGAAGGGTGGAATGCCTTTCTACAAATATGTATCGAACAGAATGCTCACTTTCTTTCAGAACATCATGGTAGGGGCAAAGCTCTCTGAATATCACACAGGCTATAGGGCGTTTTCAAGAGAAGTATTGGAGAAGCTGGATTTTGAAGCCAATTCCAACAACTTCGTCTTCGACAATCAAATGCTATCGCAGATCATCTATGCGGGCTATGAGATAGGAGAAGTTACTTGTCCTACTCACTACTTTGATGAAGGATCCTCTATCAATTTGAAGAATAGCATGGTCTATGGATTTGGAGTGATTGAGGTTTCTTTGAAACACCGACTCCAAAAATGGGGCTTGGCTTCATTTGCCATCTACGGTAAAAAATAAGTCTATGCCAAATTGTATCGCCTGTAACTCTCCGACTTTCCAACTAAGATTTTCCTTGCAAGATCAGTACGACGATCATTATAGGCTTCTGAAATGTGAGAGCTGTGACTGCCATTATCTCGATCCCCGGCCAACTGAAGCACAATTGAATAGAGCCTATGATGATTCCTATTATGGAGAAGGGGAGAAGAAGTTCAGTGCATTCGTCGAGAAGATTCTCAATCACTTTCGCTCGGCTAAAGCTAAGAAGGTGGCTGGGAAATTAAGTAAGGATAGTCGATTTCTCGATATAGGTTGTGGAGATGGGGAGTTCTTATCTCAATTGTCGAAGCAGGCAGATTTTGAGCTCTATGGACTGGAAATTCCAGGCAAAGCAGCTGAAAGGGCCATTGAACGAACAGAATTCGAACTGATCATAGGCGATCTAGCTTCCACTAGTTTTCCATCTCAACATTTCGACTGCATTAGTCTGATCCATGTCTTTGAACATCTGCCTAATCCCACTGAAAGCATAGAGATCATCTCAAAAATTCTAAAGTCCGGAGGAAGACTGATCATAGAACAGCCGAATATTGAAAGTTGGCAAGCGAGATTGTTCAAGGACAAATGGCTGCACTTAGACCCACCCCGACATTTAAACCTAATGGGTCCGAAGGCCTTGAAGAAGATGCTAAAACAGCATGGTTTTCAATGCGTATCCGAAAGCTATTTTTCACCGCAATTTAGTCCTTTTGGAGTGCAGCAGAGTTTGCTGAATCTCATTTTCAAAAAGAGGGAGGTATTGTATGAGCATCTGAAAGGAAACAAGGAATATGTTAAAAGCTATTCAGCATTCAATCTCTTCATGCAGAAGCTTTTTCATTGGCTTACTTTCCCGCTTTTTGTGATGACTGATTTGATTGCATCGATCTTTAGAAAGGGAGGGACGATGAAAATGGAGTTTAGCAAATCTGAAATGTGAAATCAGAGATCAGAAATTTTTTTGATTTTGAATCAAATCAATCCGCGATAATCTGCGCAATCAACGGGAACAAAAGAAAGTTTATTATCTCCCGCAGATTTCACAGATCTACGCAGATTTAATTCGCAATCTAACCCCAATTTCAAGTATTTCAAGCGTTGCCCTGAGCGTAGTAGAAGGGTAGAACCTAGAGTCTAGATTGCTTTCATTTATTTAATAACCGCTTGTCGAGTGTTTTTGGCTTGAAGGACTCTTTTCCGAAGGAAATAATTAGAATGTGAGTAAAAATGTATCGAGACAAGCATTTGCTTTAACCACGGAGCCTTCCACCTTCGGCGGATGGCAGCACAAAGGCGCTTCGCTTTGCACGATGGACGCAGAGTCTTTTGAAATCAAATGTCGGACTCGGACATTATGTAGAATAAATTCATTCATAAAACTGGTCTCGACTTCGCTAGACCTGACATTTGTGACCTTGATGTCGGCCTCGACACCAACTTCAAGTAATCAAGTACTCTGAACTTGAACCTAACTCTAAATACTCTTAACTCCCTTCCCTTGTAAAACCATCCCATTACACCTAACTTTGCACTCCTTTAAAAAAGCAATAAAAAAACTAGATATATTATGTCAAACGCCATTTTCAATCCACCGGTAGCTATCAATGAGCCAATCTTGTCTTATGCTCCTGGAACCAAGGAAAGAGAAGAGCTGCAAGAAACAGTAGCAAGTCTAAAGTCTGTTGAGAAGGACATTCCAATGTTCATCAATGGAGAAGAAGTGAGAACGGGAAATAAGGTGAGCATGCATCCACCTTATGAGCATAAGCACTGTCTTGGTCATTACCACAAAGGTGGTGCTGAGCATGTGAAGAAGGCGATTGATGCCGCTTTGAATGCTCGTCAGGCTTGGGCAGATCTTCCATGGGAACAAAGAGCTTCTGTATTCTTGAAAGCAGCAGAGCTGATTGCCGGTCCATACCGTCAGAAAATGAATGGTGCAACAATGTTGGCACAATCGAAGAATGCTTTCCAGGCTGAGATCGATTCAGCATGTGAGATCATCGATTTCTTTAGATTCAACGCAGAGTATATGCGTCAGATCTACACTGAGCAGCCAGAATCTTCAGAAGGTGTTTGGAACAGATTGGAATACCGTCCGCTCGAAGGATTCATCTTCGCCATTACTCCATTCAACTTTACCGCTATTGCAGGTAACCTTCCTGCATCTCCTGCTATGATGGGTAATACTGTGGTATGGAAGCCTGCAGATTCTCAGATCTATTCTGCATGGATGATCATGGAAGTATTGAGAGAAGCTGGTTTGCCTGATGGTGTGATCAATTTGGTTTATGCAGACGGACCAGAAGCTGGTGATGTGATCTTCAATCATGCCGACTTTGCAGGATTGCACTTCACAGGATCAACCGGCGTTTTTCAGAATCTTTGGAAAACCATTGGAAACAATATTGAGAAGTATAAGTCATACCCGAGAATTGTTGGAGAAACAGGTGGTAAGGACTTTATCGTAGCACATGAATCTGCAAATGCCAGAGAAGTGGCTACAGCAATTACCAGAGGTGCTTTTGAATTCCAAGGACAAAAGTGTTCTGCAGCGAGTAGAGCTTACATTCCAAGATCTATGTGGGATGAGGTGAAAGGTTACATTCTTGATGATCTGAAAAGCATCAAAATGGGTAGTCCTGAGAACTTCGAAAACTTCGTGAATGCAGTGATCGACGAAAGAGCTTTTGATAAGATCGTACACTTTATCGACAATGCAAAAAGAGCAGACTCAGCCGAGATTATTGCTGGTGGAGGATATGATAAGTCGGTTGGTTACTTTATTGAGCCAACAGTTATCCTTGCTTCTGATCCTAAATACACAACCATGTGTGAAGAGATCTTCGGACCGGTAATTACCATCTATGTATACGATGAAGCTGATTTTGAAGAGACGTTGAAGTTGGTAGACGATAATTCATATGCATTAACAGGAGCCATCTTTGCAAAAGACAGACATGTATTGAACCATATGTGTAAGGCCTTGGAGAATGCAGCGGGTAACTTCTACATCAACGACAAGCCAACAGGTGCAGTTGTGGGTCAGCAGCCATTTGGTGGTGCAAGAAAGTCGGGTACCAACGACAAAGCCGGAGCAATGCAAAACCTCATGCGTTGGGTTTCTTCCAGAACCATGAAGGAGACTTTTGTTCCTGCGAAAGATTATCGTTATCCTTTCTTGGGGTAATATAGAAGTTTGTTAGAATAAGAAAAGCCTTGTCCTGATTTTTCAGGATGAGGCTTTTTAGCATAATAAATAATCTGCGAAAATCTGCGAGATTAGCGGGAAATAAAAACATCCGCTTTAACCACAAAAGCCCTCCTTTGTCGGGCTTCACAAAGTCGCTTCGCTCTCACAATGGACGCAACGATATATCAATCCTAAATTCCTTTGCGTCCTTGGTGAGAAAACTTTGTGAACTTAGTAGTTAAGGCTGAAGGTATTGAATTACGAATTGTCAATTACGAATTACGAATGTCAGCTTAACCCTCAAAAGAGGACGGAACTCTGTAAACTTAAAATCTGAGCTCTTTTTCTTCTGCAGATTTTCGCAGATATGTTGATTCATCTTTTTCGTCATCAATCTCCGTCCTCAATCCTCAATACGAACATCATATTGTTAAGACAATATCCTAAGAATCGGCATGTCAATAATTTCGAGTCTTAATTTTAAACCATGAAACTCTCTTTCTCCAAGATCAAGCTACCCAAGCTAGTGAAGAACCGCTATTTCATTTCGGCGGCTATCTTTTTGGTCTGGATTGCCTTCTTCGATCAGAACAATCTGATCACTCAGATCCAATATCGCCTTGAGCTAAATAAATTGGAAGAGGAGAAAGAATTCTATCAAGAAGAGATCAAGCAAATCCGAGCCGATCTAAAAGAGCTAAAGACAAATCCCAAGACGCTAGAAAAATTCGCCCGCGAAAAATACCTCATGAAGAAAGATGATGAGGAGATTTTCGTGATTGTGGAGGAAGAGTAGTTTAATTGCGAATTGAGAATGGCTCTATGTTATAAAGCTTCGTCTCCCATCTATAATCCCCTTTAGGCTATTACGCAAAGGCACGCCATGGTTTCGCTAAGGTTCACAAAGAGCGAGTTCCTAAAACTTTGCGAGCCATTGTGAGCGCTCCTTCTCCGTAGTAGGTTACTACGAAGGAGAAGCGAAGCGCCTTAGAGAGCCTTTGTGATACAGCAAAAAACCAACTCTAGTGCACTCCTTGTCCTTCGAATCCGCCAGCCGGCGGAGTAGAAGGATTAGCCGCACTCTAGTTGCACTCGAAGTTAAACCGCTGGTTTAACCTTCGTTCTCACCTCTCCAAATCCAACTCTCACTCCATCCTTAGTCGAAAAGCCTTTCATCACCACAGTATCCCCATCTTGGATGAACTTGCGTTCACTGCCATCATCAAGAGTAAGTGGCTGAGTGCCTTTCCAGCTTAGTTCAAGCATAGAGCCGTAGCTGCTTTTGTCTTTCCCACTAATGGTTCCACTGGCATACATATCGCCGGCATTGATGTTACATCCATTGATGGTGTGATGCGCCAATTGCTGATTTTGATTCCAATACATGTATTTGTAATTGGAAGAACAGATCTTACTTTCGGTAGATCCTTCCGGCTGAATATAGACCTCTAGATTGATATCGATATTCTTATCCCCTTTGTACTCAAGGTATGGGAATACTTTAGGGTCCTGCTCTGGTCCGGCCACTCTAAAAGGCTCTAAGGCGTCTAATGTGACGATCCAAGCAGAGATAGAAGAGGCAAAGTTCTTGGCTAGGAATGGACCCAAAGGCACATATTCCCATTTTTGAATATCGCGTGCAGACCAATCGTTGAACAAGACCATTCCGAAGATATAGTCCTCAGCTTCAGCTGTGCTAATACTTTTACCCAAAGGCTTCCCATCATAGGTGATAAAAGCCATTTCCAGTTCGAAATCCAATAATTTACATGGACCAAAAACCGGTGGCTCATCGTCTTTGGGCTTTTGCTGGCCTTTCGGACGGTGAATTTCTTCACCTGAAAGTATGATAGAAGAAGCTCTTCCGTGGTATCCTACAGGTATGTATTTCCAGTTTGGAAGTAAAGCATTGTTAGGATCGCGAAACATGGTTCCCACATTGGTAGCATGTTCAATGCTCGAATAGAAATCGGTATAATCTCCAATTTCAACAGGCATAAGATTCTCTACTTCTGATACAGCTACCAATACTCGCTTGATGAGCTCATCATTACCTTGAATTTCATTGTTCTCTTTAGAAAAGAGCTCTGCAATGCGATTTCTAAGTGCTCTGCTAGCTTTCTTTCCCTTTATCATCATGGAATTAAGGCTATGACTGCTAAAATCGGAAGCGTCGAAACCCAATCCATTTAACAATCCCGCCTCAAAAAGAGCATTGAGGTCGATGGCCTGCTCACCAAGTCTACTGGCAACTGAAATATTGCCATTCTTTCGCTTGATGATGCCAAAAGGGATATTTTGAATTGAAAAATCGGAGTCTTTAGAAATTTCTAACCAGCTTTCATTTGCCGGATTATTTGCATTGAAGTCGCTCATATTGTTTTAGTTCGCTTTTTGAGTTGCCCAAAATTAAGATTTATCTATCCTCTTCATAGAAATGGTGCAACTTAAAACCCTCTTTTAGCGTCAATCAATTTGTAATGGGCGCAAACTCCGTTCAATTTGGTATTATTGCCGATTTGACCGTATTTATAATTAAATTAGCGCTCCTGTAATATTATTGTAACATTGACCCCTTATGAGAAGGATTTTACTACTTCCAATTCTATTTCTGGCAATTTTTTCTTTTGCCCCAACTCATCAAGCTCAAGCTCAAACTATTGACCTCTTTTGTGAGGATTTTGATAGTCTGGGAGTTGATAGTTTCTATATGCAAAGATTGCGTGTTCCGCAGTCGAGTACTGTCCTTTTCGGTAAGGATTCTGTAGTAACTAAAAGTTTGAGTCCATTTTCAGCTACGGATACCGTAGGTAATAGAACAAGTTCTTACTTGATCTCTCCTAGAGTAGGTATTTCAAATTTTGACAATGTAGGTATATCCTTCGACCAGATTTGTTATATAGATTGGTTCGATGAAGCAATAGTGGAATACTCTTTTGATGGTACAAACTGGGCCCGACTTCCATTGCGGATATTAAACGCCGGTAGTTTCGAGCAAGTTTATACGGGTAATAGTCTTTATCAGCAACCCCAAAATGCATTTAGTAAGCTTTCAAGGCCACAGATATGGAAGTTCTTGGATACTGCATATATCTTTACTAGAAATACAACGGCTTGGGTTACTGAGACCTTTAATGTTACTCCGGTAATCGATCGATTTACAAGAAATAACAATGGTATCCCACCTGATTCTATGCAAATTCGCTTGGGATTAGTAGATAACCCTGCATCTCCCGTTGGTAGATCTGGATTGCACCGTTGGTGGGTAGATAACTTTTGTATTAGAGGCTCGAATTGTGAGTTAACACCTCCAAATATTTTATTGGATGATCCACCTGTAAACTATCCAAGTAGATATGAGGATAGAGTTTATTGGGTTGGTCCTTACCAATTCGATGCCCAAATTACAGACCAGTCTACCATTGACTCAGCTTTTATAGAATATTATGTAAAAAGAGATACTAACGGAGTGAACCCCGGTCCACGTGGCTTGGTATTTAGAGATACAGTTAACTTGGGCTTCCTTGGATTTGCCAGATATACTGGACAAATTCCAAGATACATCGATAACTTCATTACCAATATGCCAGATAGCATCAGACCAGGTGATTCTGTGTATTGGAGATTAGCTGCTATAGATGGCAGTCCATGTAGTAATGTGCGTCAAGATCCTCCGTCTGGCTTTGAAAGCTTCGAGGTTAGAGGTAATCTTCCTAAGGCTTGTGGTACATCACCAATCTTTAACTTCCCATATTATCAAACATTTAACGGACCCGACTTCCTGCCAGGTGCTTCAGGAGTACTTGCTGAAAGATGGGTGAATGCAGAAGGTGACTTCCATGACTTCTACGTATGGACAGGACCGGCATTGGATTATCCAAATACAGGTCCAGATGATGATTATCCAGGTGGAGGTAAGTATCTATTGCTAGAGGCAACAGGCTTTAGAGATAGTACAGCTTATCTTTTGTCACCTTGTATCGATTTATCAGAGAATCCAAATAACCTAGTTAGATTCTATCTCAACCAGAATGGAGTGGGAGGTGATACAGTTCATTTTGATGTATTCGATCCAACTCCGGTAGCTGGATTCCCATTTGGTAGATTTATTAATGATGTGATTCCACCTATTGGAGGAAACAAAGGAAACAATTGGTTGCCTTATGAATTTGGTACTTTCCAATACCAAAATAAGGTGATCCAGTTTAGATTTAGAGCAACTCCTGCTTCTGCATCTGAGAACTCAGATATTGGACTTGACTCATTTAAGATCGTACCTGCACCAATTCACGACATAAGAATGGATAGGGTGATATTAGGTCCATATATTCCCAATTGTGATCTCGACACATTAACAATGAATGTGCAAAATGTAGGTGCGATTGCAACGGATACATTTGATATCTATTTTCGAGTGGAACGTCAGAATGGTGATACTATTCCCGGATACACTGTTCGAGGTCCATTCGGACAAAACGCAGTTATTCAGCCTGGAACAAACCAAAATATTGTTGTAGGAGATTATCAACCTCCACTGGGTCAGTATAGAATTAGGGCTTGGGTAGATTATTATAGGGATGAAGTAGTAGCTAATAATATCACTTTAGCTAACACTACAGGCCTCAATTGCAAGCCGATCGCTTGTTCTAAGGAATATTTTGACACGGAACCTTCACTATGGACTGGTTTGGCCAATGATTCAGCTACAACAAGTAATAAGTGGGAGTTAGGTACGCCTGATTTCGATAGAACGAATTCGGCCTTTACTGAGCCTAACTCTTGGGATGTTCTTCTGAACAGAGGATATTCTGGTTCTGGTAGTGTGGAGCAGTTGATCACTCAGTTCTACGATACTCGTGGAGCGGATAGTGTGATCATCGCCTTCATGAATAACCGCGCCATGACAAATACAGAGGATGGGGTGTTTATAGAGTACTCCTTGGATAGAGGTAGAACTTGGGCTTATCTTGATAACCTAGAAGATACCGTTTCACCTACTTATCCTTATGGATCTAAGCGCTGGTATAATTCATTCTTATCAGCCGGTGGATTTGGTGGTCAATTCTGTTTCTCAGATACCACTAGAAACATGGTGAATAACTGGAATAACTGGGTAGAATCAGAATTGATGCTTCCAGACATTTTGGAAAATCAACCTGAAGTTCTTTTCCGCTTTATCTTCTTCGCTGAAGAAACAGAAGGTGGTAGTGTTGGTATGAGTATCGATAACTTCATGCTGTACGATCAGTATGGTATTGATCTGGAGTCGCATTTTATTGTAAGACCAATATCTCAGTGTGATCTTTCAGCTACTCAACCATTCTACACCGTAGTGAAGAACAGAGGTAATGCTCCTATTACTCAATTCGATATCACCTACATTGTTGATGGACCAGCCAATGGTGGAGTGCGTCAGACTGCTACAGAAACCATCAACCGTACGGTTAACCCACGTGA
This sequence comes from Flavobacteriales bacterium, assembly GCA_002706365.1. Classification (GTDB taxonomy): domain Bacteria; phylum Bacteroidota; class Bacteroidia; order Flavobacteriales_E; family Vicingaceae; genus UBA1494. Next base: position 78,089 of record PALM01000044.1, read on the forward strand.
TACTATTCACATTGTGAGATCAGGTCCAAGATTCGACTTCTCAGAATTTGGTTACTATGATATTGCAACTGTAGTGTCTGTGCCTAATGATGTATGTAGTGCGAACGATACACTATGGGATAGAGTAGAGAATATAGATGGATGTAGCTTCATCTTTGAAGCAATCACAGGCTTTTATCAAGAAGGTAAAACTGCGGTGGATTCATCGATCTGGAGATTCCAAATCACTAACGGTGATGAGAAATACGTGATCCAAGACGATTATGTAGATTATGTGCCGATCGATACTAACCGTCAGTTGATCTGTATCAAAGATGGTTCAACAGTAAGATTCGATCTTGGTGATGTGGATACTGCAATTACAGTCTACTCATTCATCGCATTCGATGGACAAAGAGATACAGTATTTGTTGACCAAGAAGTTGGTGGAGCATCTCCGCCTAAACTTTTCGAATGGAACTGTCCACCGGAGAGATCTGCAGAAATGCTTGATATCAGAATCAGAAACAAATTTGTTCTGCCGGTTGAGGATGACTATCGTTTCGATGTAACTTATAGAAATGATGGATTGGATAGTATCAACTTTTTGGAAGTTGGACTGCAGATCGAAAACCAACTTAGTAATGATATTTATAGGATCATAGATACGATCAATCCGCCAAATCCTAGAGGATTGAGATATACTAGGAAGAGAAGCATCAGCTTCCCTCCACCTAAGCGTCTGAAACCTGGTTTGCATAAGATCACTGCATGGGTGCATGATCCTAACGGATTGCCGGATCTATTGCCATCTAATGATACTTTGAGACGAGACTTTATTGTAATTGATACTTCTACTTATTCAGGATTAACAGGATTGGATTCTAATGGAAATCCGATCAATATCCCGAATGCACAGTATTGTACTTCTTTTGAAGATACTGCTAAATACAAGTGGATTGCGATCAACCCATATTGGGATACATTGAACAACTCAACAACTCAGTTGAATCAGAGCTTTGAAAGAGGAATTCTTGATGATCGAACTATGTTGGGTGCTACAGGAGCCTATGATGGAGTTAAAGCTTGGGTAACAGGTGATTCATCTAATTATAAGAATGTGGACTCTACTTCATTATTGTCACCATTCTTCAAATTGAGTGTTGATTCCTGTTACAAGGTATCCTTTGCCAACAACTATGTGATTAGAGATCGATTTAACGATGGTGGTCAACTCCAAATTTCTGGTGACCTTGGTGTGAGTTGGGAGACGATCTTCTACGGAGAACGTGATTCCCTCACCTTCGGCGACTCAACCATTCCTATTTTGGGTAACTATCAGAAAAACTGGCACAATGCCCGTCACATTAAAGCTATTCCAGATAATAGCAAGAATAGCGGATGGACAGGTGAGTCTAATGGCTGGGTAATTTCTGAGAATATATTCGGTGGAGGTTTAACCCCATTGAATACGAATGGAAAGAAAGATTATCTAGGTGTACTTCGATTTAGGTTTGAATCTGATGCCACACTCAATGACGAGGGTTGGGCAATAGATAGCTTCTGTCTAGAGAAAATTGATCCTGCTATTTGTGGTGCAGTCGGTTTGGAAGAGCAATTGGCTAAGGCTAATTTGGATGAAGTCTACGTTGGACAAAACATCCCTAACCCTGCGAAGCAAACTACAGCTATTCCATACTATCTACCTAGGCCTGCAGATGTAGTGCTTAGAGTGGTGAATGTAATGGGACAAATGATGTATACGCAGAATCAATCTATGCCTAAAGGAAGCGGTTACTTTGATCTAGATCTAAGCAATTACGCTCAAGGAATATACTACTATACCGTTGAGGTGGATGGCAAAGCCTACACCAAAAAGATGATTGTCGTGAAATGATAATTGTGTTTTGTAAATACTAATCAAGGTGGAAAAGTTGGCTTCGGTCAACTTTTCTGCGTATTTTTTGGATATGAAAAGTCGTACTACTAGCCTGTTCCTCACAATCTTATGTCTGACATTAAGCTTTAGCATAGCTGCGCAGACTACAGTCTTTACTGAAGATTTTGAAGGAGCAACCTTATCTGTAACATCTAGCTCAGCAAGCGGACTCAACAACAATGCCTGGGCAATTAACACCAATCTTCAAGCTAGTGGTTTGAGGTCGGACACAGCTCAGGTGAAATTGAGGGATACGCTTTATTTGGAAACCTCAAATTTTAGCACGCTTGGATTCTCCAATGTGAATTTGGGCTTTGATCAGATCTGTAAGATCGACTTCTTCGATAGAGCAATTATAGAGTACAGTACGAATAATGGTAGTAGCTGGACCCAACTTACAACTGCCG
>PALM01000045.1 GCA_002706365.1 Flavobacteriales bacterium
GATCTCTTCAAACCCTTATCAAACTTGAGAGAGGTGAGAGTTTTGAAGAAGAGGAGTCTGCAGAAGATATTTTTGCAAGCCTAAATCTCACCGACAGAGTTCCAGTTGAAGAGGAAGGCAGTATTCTGATGGATCATGAATACGACGGCATTAGGGAGCTAGATAACAATCTTCCCCCTTGGTGGAAATATATGTTCTATGCGACCATCATCTTTGCAGTGATCTATTTGATTCGTTTTCACATCACTGGCGATGGGCCATCTAGCCACGAAGAATACATGGCTCAAGTTGAAGAAGCAATAGCCTTAAAAGCTGAGTTAATGGCCGACGCTACTGAGAATATTACCGAAGAGAATGTGCTCTATGTTGTAGATGCACCATCGTTGGAAAAAGGAGCTGCAATCTTTAAAGGAAATTGTGCTACATGTCATGGCCAACTAGGAGAAGGTGGTGCAGGACCAAACCTTACCGACCAATATTGGTTGCACGGTGGTAGCATCAAAAATGTATTCTCTACCATCAAATACGGTGTGCCAGCTAAAGGTATGATCGCATGGGAGTCTCAATTCACTCCTAAGCAAATGCAATCGGTAGCTAGCTACATCCTAAGCCTTCAAGGCAGCAACCCACCAAATGGAAAAGCTCCTGAAGGGCAGATCTATGTTGAAGAGGTTGAGTCTGAAGATGGTGATACCACTACAGTAGTTGTAGAAGTGGAATAATAAACACAGCAAATACTATGAGCGAAGAAAAAGCTCAAATGGATCAAAGCTTTCGCGACTCCATCGCTACGGTCGATGAGGAGGGAAAGAGAAGTTGGATATTCCCCAAAAAACCGAGCGGGAAATACTACAATGCCCGTACTTGGGTAAGCGTATTCCTCTTGGCTCTACTCTTCTCTGGTCCCTTCTTGCGCATTGATGGAAAGCCACTGCTGATGATCAACATACTTGAAAGGAAGTTCATTCTTTTCGGACAAGTATTCTGGCCTCAAGACTTCTACATCTTCGTATTGATCATGCTGGCCGGCATACTTTTCATTGTGCTGTTTACAGTAGTTTTTGGTCGATTATTCTGCGGTTGGGTTTGTCCGCAAACCATTTTCATGGAAATGGTATTTCGAAAGATCGAATATTGGATCGATGGGGATTTTAAACAACAGCAACGTCTTAAGAAGCAGAAATGGGATGGGGAAAAGATCCGAAAAAGAGTAGCTAAGCACAGTATATTCTTTGGAATCTCTTTCCTGATCTCTAACACCTTTTTGGCCTACATCATTGGTTCTGATGCCCTTATTGAGATCATAACAGACAATCCTGCAGAGCATATTGGAGGCCTTATTTCTATCTTGATCTTTACCACTGTATTCTATTTTGTATTCAGCTGGTTCAGAGAGCAAGTTTGTCTGGTTGCTTGTCCTTACGGAAGACTTCAAGGGGTTATGTTGGATCGAAACTCTCTTGTTGTAGCCTACGACTACATCCGAGGAGAGAAAAGAGCTAAATTCAAAAAGAATGAAGATCGTAGCGCCACGGATAAAGGAGATTGTATCGATTGTAAACAATGCGTGCATGTTTGTCCGACCGGAATCGACATCCGAAACGGCACCCAACTGGAATGTGTGAACTGTACGGCTTGTATTGATGCCTGTGATCATATGATGGAAAGCGTTGGACTTCCAAAAGGCCTAATCCGCTTCGATTCTGAAGAAGGTATCGTCACTAGGAAAAAGAAGATTTTCACTACTAGAAGTATTGCCTATTCTGGAGTCTTGGTGGTTTTGCTAGGGGTAATTAGCCTTTTCTTGATGAGTAGAACCGATGTGGATGCCAGCATTTTGAAGACTCCCGGACAGAAATATCAAAAGCGCGGCGACGACTTGATCAGCAATCTCTACAATTATAAGATCATCAATAAAACCTTCGAGGAGGTTCCGGTGAGGTTAGAACTATTGGAAATAGAAGGTGAGATCGAATTCATTGGTGGAAATGAACCATTAATTCCCGCCGAAGGAATGGCAGAGGGCAGCTTCTTTCTAATCATCAATAAAGATCAACTGAGTGATCGAAACTCAAAGATCAAAGTAGGGGTGTATAATGAGGAGGGAGAATTAATAGAAACTGTAAAAACGGCGTTTTTGGCGCCGATTAAACCAAAATAATGATGAAGTCGAATTGGGGAAACTGGATTGCCTTTGCATACACCGCTTTTGTGTTGCTGATCATCTTCATGGTCTACATGACCTTTGGAGAGAAATGGGATCTGGTGAGCGAGAACTATTATGAGCAGGAGATCAAGTATCAAGAGAAGATCGATCAAAAGAGCGCTGCCCTAGCTGATCAGATCAAACCTCAGCTTTCTATTGATGGGAAAAATCTGCTAGTGAGCATCCCTTTCGAGAATGATAGTGTGGAGAAAAAGATCAGTGGTCAGATCAACTTCTTCAGACCTTCTGATGCGAGCAAGGACTTTACAGTTGACTTCAATGATGAACACATTTCAGTTGCCCTAGATCGCTTTAGTAAAGGAAAGTACACCGCTAAAGTGAACTGGAGTATTGAAGGAGTAGACTATTATAACGAACAAGTATTAATTATTCCCTAATGGAATATTGGATGGCAATAAGTATTGGATTATTGGGCAGCCTGCACTGTGTTGGCATGTGTGGCCCAATAGCTCTTGCTTTGCCATTGGATAGAAGCAGTCAGTGGAAAGTTTTTGGTGGGAATGCCGTATATAGTCTAGGTCGCTTAAGCTCGTATTTTCTGCTGGGCTTGTTGTTTGGATTGCTTGGAAGTGGATTTCAGCTGTTTGGGATCCAACAATACTTATCGATCATTATTGGAGTAGGAATAATTCTGGGTGTTCTTCTTCATAAGAATTACTTCAAATTGAAGCTCCCTTCTTTCTACTTGAGCTTTGTAAATGGCATAAAAACAGCCCTTGCCAAGGCCTTTCAGCGAAAGTCGATGATGAATCTGATGAGCATAGGCTTCATTAATGGCTTTCTGCCATGCGGTTTGGTCTACATGGCTATTGCCGGATCAGTTAGTATGGCTAGTCCATTGGAAGGTGGTTTTTTTATGATGCTCTTTGGTCTGGGAACTTTACCCCTTATGTGGGCTGTAGCCATTTTTGGTAGTCGGCTTTCCCAATTGTACTCGAGAAGAATCAAACAACTGATCCCAGTTTTTTTATTGTTACTAGGTGTCCTTTTCATTTTGAGAGGAGCAAACCTGGGTATTCCATATATAAGTCCACTTGTGGTGGAGAATACGAATAATTTAAACTGTCATTGATATGAGATGGAATGCAATGAGTGCAGAAGAAGTCAATGAGCGAATCAACCAAGCCATTGAAGCCAATAACAATTATGGTCAGGGCGACATTCTAGGGCCTCCTGGCACTTATTTGGATCGAGAAGAGTTTAGACCCGATGCTCCCTTTCTAGATACTGCTCCCTTTCTAAAAACCCTGATCAACAATCCTAACCACATTGGATGCCATACATTGGGCAAAGAAAGTTCACCCATATTCAAAGGAACCCAAGAAATTGAAAGAGAACTGATCGAGCTCTGTGCCGAAGAGATCTTTCAGGCAGATCGCAAGAGTATTGATGGATATGTGGCCAGTGGTGGAACAGAAGCCAATATTGAAGCCATGTGGATCTATCGCAACTATTTTTCGCAGGAATACAATGCGAAGGACGATCAAATAGGGGTGCTATTTTCAGAGGATACCCATTACTCCATCACCAAGGCTTGCAATCTTTTGAGAATTAAGCCATTCATGTTAGGTGTTGATCAAAATGAAAGGAATATCCTACTCTCATCGCTCAATGATGCCCTGGCAAGAGCTAAAAATGAAGGAATAAAGTACTTCATTGTGATCATCAATCTTTCTACTACCATGTTTGGATCAGTCGATGAGATTGAGCCCATTGTGGAAGTTATGGAGAAGAATCAATTGACCTATAAGCTTCATTTAGATGCCGCTTTTGGTGGATTTATCTACCCATTCAGCAACCCAAATTCCAACCATCATTTTGGAAACCCAAAGGTGAGTTCCATCTCTATCGACGGACATAAAATGCTTCAGACTCCATACGGAACCGGGATGTTCCTTATTCGCAAGGGCTTTATGAAATATGTGAGTAATGAGCAAGCACAGTATGTGCCGGGTTTGGATTATACCCTTTGTGGGAGTAGAAGCGGAGCCAATGCTGTGGTGATGTGGATGGTATTAATGCGTTATGGATCCAAAGGCATGAAGCAGAAGATCACAGAATTGCTCAATCGTACCGACTACTGCTGCAAGGCATTGGAAGAAATGGGAATCTCTTATTTCAGGAATCCATACATCAATATCATCGCCATTAAAGCAGAACAAATTCCAGCAGAGATCGCCCATAAATATGAACTGGTTGCCGATTCATACGAAAGACCTGCACGCTGGTTCAAGATCGTGGTGATGGATCATGTGGATTACAAGACCCTAGACAAATTCCTAAATGAAGTTCGCATAGAGCGATATCAGACAAATTAAGGCCGAGCTTAGGTTTGTAGAGTTGAGCAAAATCATCTGAAATTAAGCTCATTAAGTCGGTTTATCCTTTTCGATAATATTACTTTTGACAAAACTCAAATTGCAGATGCTCAGTACAGAAAAACTACTCTCGGAACTCAATCTTAAAGCAGAAAACAACGGCACCTTTGCCGGAAATAAATCCATCCCTTCTAAAGGAGAAATGCTTGAATCCAGCTCTCCGGTTGACGGCAAATTGATTGCCAAAGTAAGCGCTACGGATCGAGCAGCTTACGACCAAACCTTAGAACTAGCAGCAAAAGCTCAAGAAGAGTGGCGAAAAGTAACCGCTCCAAAAAGGGGCGAGATCGTTCGTCAGTTTGGAGAATTGTTGAGAGAAAAGAAGGCTGAGCTCGGTCAGTTGGTTTCCTACGAAATGGGAAAATCCTATCAAGAAGGATTGGGTGAGGTTCAGGAAATGATCGACATCTGCGATTTTGCCGTAGGACTATCACGACAGCTGCACGGCTTCACCATGCACTCTGAGCGCCCATTGCACAGAATGTACGAGCAATATCATCCCCTGGGAATAGTGGGAATCATTTCTGCCTTTAATTTCCCGGTTGCTGTTTGGTGCTGGAATACAGCGCTAGCGTGGGTTTGCGGAGATGCCTGTGTATGGAAGCCATCTGAAAAGACCCCATTGTGCGGAGTGGCTTGTCAGAACCTGATAGTTGAAGTATTAGAAAAGAACAATATGCCAACGGCCATTTCTTGCTTGATCAATGGAGGTAAAGAAGTCGGAGAATGGATGAGCACAGATGATCGAATTCCACTCGTTTCTGCTACTGGTTCTATTAGAATGGGTAAGCAAGTAGCAGTAAAGGTTGCTGAGCGATTAGGAAAGAGTTTGCTTGAGCTTGGCGGAAACAATGCGGTGATCCTTACCCCAAGCACTGACCTAAAAATGGCTGTTCCGGCCTTGGTATTTGGAGCAGTGGGGACTTGCGGACAAAGATGTACCTCTACCAGAAGGCTGATCATTCACGACAGCATTTACGATCAGGTAAAAGATGCATTGGTAAAAGCCTATGAGCAGCTGAGCATTGGAGATCCATTGGATGAGAGTAATCACATGGGACCGTTGATCGATCAAGATGCGGTTAGGAATTACGAGAATGCACTTAAAGAAATTGAAAGATCAGGAGGCACTCTGCTCAATGAAGGCGGACAATTGGAGGGCAGTGGCTATGAATCCGGCTGCTATGTAAAGCCCGTAATTGCCGAAGTAAAGAATGAATGGGAGATCGTTCAAGAAGAGACCTTTGCCCCTATTCTCTATTTGATCAAGTACAGCGAATTAGATGAGGCCATTGCCATGCAGAATGGTGTGAAACAAGGACTGTCATCAGCCATGATGACCAGCAATATGAAAGATATGGAGCGCTTCTTATCGGCTGAAGGATCAGATTGCGGTATTGCCAATGTGAACATCGGGACTTCCGGAGCGGAGATCGGTGGAGCCTTTGGTGGTGAGAAAGAGACTGGAGGCGGTAGAGAGTCTGGTTCAGATGCTTGGAAGATCTATATGCGCCGACAGACCAACACCATCAATTACGGTGATGAGCTTCCATTAGCTCAAGGCATTAAATTCCATATTTAGGAATTCAGCCAATTGGCGATCATTTGCTTGCCGTGTTCTGAGAGGATGCTTTCAGGGTGGAATTGAACTGCGGAGATATCCTTTTTCAGATGACGAATGCCCATGATCTCGTCTTTTTCATCTTTAGAGGTAATTGATATTTCTTGATTGATCGACTTTGAATCAACCACCCAGGAATGGTAACGACCGACCTTGAATTTCTGAGCTAATCCTTGGAACAAGGGCTCATCAGCATCCAGAATTTCAATAGTTGTGGCTTGTCCGTGAACCACGGTCTCCAGCTGTTTCAGCTTCATCCCAAAGACTTCAGCCAAGGCCTGCTGTCCAAGGCAAATACCCAAGACCTTCTTATGCAGATTCGCTTGAATGAAGTCGACCAGCTGTCCTGATTCCTTGGGTAAGCCCGGTCCGGGGGAGATCACAATATGGGTGTAGTCTGAAGTATCTACCCCTTCGATTTCATCATTCCTAAGCACCTCCACTTTCGTATCCGAAGCCTCTTCCAAATAATGAAGGAGGTTATAGGTAAAGGAATCGTAGTTGTCGATAAGGAGGATGTTCATTTTGGATACGTGGGTGATTTGGGTTGATGTAGATGAAAGAGCAAAGATAAAAGAGAAAAGACAGGAGTAGATGTGTAAAATGAAAGTTCGGAGTATGGAGAAAGGAGTAAGGCTCCGGGCAATTATGAATCATAAATCAATACGCTTACTTCATACTCCAGGCTCCAAACTCCAGAATAAGATATAAGAGTTTCGGAAGTGAAGAGTACTTAAAGTGCAGCTAAAGTGCCTAAAGTTTAGGATTCCAGCACCGCAGGATTTGCAATCCTGCGGAAAGGCCTTTTTTAATGGCCGATTGCCGATAGTCGATGGCCGAGCTTTTAAGAACACCACTTGAATCGCTCGCGCGGACATGCTGTCCGTGCGAAAGTTTCTTCAAACACCAGCGGATTGGCCTTCGGCCCATCCGAAATGGTTTAAAACAATTTTTTGCTTCTTTTGCGTCAGATAAAACTTCAATCATGAGACCAAGCTTATTACTTTCAGCTATTAGCCAAACTAATTTCAAAATGACATTCAAGACAGTTCTTGCCTTTATAGGCATTACAATATTTACTTCTAGTTCAATTTTCGCACAAGGTCAATGCAATCCATATTTCCATTTGGAAAAAGGTGTGACATGGACTACAGAATATAAAACTTCAATGTCCAATAAGAAAGGAAAGGTTAGAGATTTCAATTTGAAGAAGTCTTACGAAGTAGACAAAGTAAAGGAAGAGGATGGTATTACAATCTTTGAACTAACCGTCCGCACCTTTACCGCTAATGGCAAACGAGTTATGCTCACAAGCAAAGATCAACTATATTGTAAGGATGGAGACTATTTAGTGAGTGTTTTAACTTATATGACGAGTCCATATGAGCATGGAGAAAAGAAATCTGCTGATCTAGCATTAAAGGGCATTACCATACCTTCAAATTTGGATGAAGTATCTGAATTTGATGATGTAACAACGGAATTTGAATATAAGGTCTATAATCCAAGAGTGGTAAAGACTCCAATGAAACTGGAGATAACTGATAGAAAAGTTGAAGGTAAAGAAGAGATCACTACTGCGCTTGGCACCTTTACAGCCTATAAAATAACAAGCACCGTTGTGCTTGAAAATTTAGATGCAGGTCCAATGCCAGGTGGACCTATGAAAATCGTTGAGTACATTGTACCAAAGTATGGTATCATAAGAAAGGAAGTCTATAACAACAAAGGGGAATTAGCTTCTACCGAAGAAATTACGGAATTTGAATTGCCAAATTAATCCTGTAAGGCAACCTTATTCTAAAACCCAAACTTGAAGTCGCAAATTGCGATCTCAATTCGTTTAAAAGGCCGATGGCCGATAGTTATTACGCAGGATTGCAAATCCTGCGATGCAGTCATTGTCTAACCTCTAGATTCTAGACTCTAGGTTCTCAACAAAAAGGGATTGGCGCTTCTCCTGCTTCACTCCGTTTCGCTTAGTTCAGCGCCCATCCTGAAAGGTTTAAATCATCTCCAAGCCTAAAAAAGCTCCATGAAGCAGAGCTTCATGCTTGCTTTTTTGTTTCCGTCCCCTGCTTATAAGCGAGCTTAACGCGGGGACTGGAAACAAAAAAGCCCACCTTTCGATGGGCTTTTTTAGGCTTGAGGTCACGAGCGGATTCGAACCGCTGTAGATGGTTTTGCAGACCACTGCCTAACCACTCGGCCACGTGACCAGAAGGGGCAAAAGTAATTAAATCCCCTAATTTATTTAGGCTTTAGCGGCTTTCTTCTATTTGAATTGCTACACTCTTTAGATCTTCCCGAATTGGAGGGTTTAACTTCTGGATCTTTAGGCTCACAGATTGGGCCAAAGGATGTGCTTTGAAGATGCCTTTTACTATTCTTCCGCCTAGATGTTCAAGCAGTTTTGAGGCATCTTGATTCTCCTTCTTGATCAATCCGATCAGCTCCACATAATTCAAAGTCCCGCCGATCTTATCACTGTCAATTGCTTCACTAAAATCAGTGGAAACCTCTAGATCGAACTGAAAAAAGGTGCCGTTTAGGCGCTCTTCTTCATTGGTCCCATGATACCCAAATAGCTTTAGCTCATTTACCGAAACTATGTGCTTTTTCCCCATTAGGACGGTAGCTTTTGCATGCTATCCTTCATGCGGTTCAGACATTCTTCTTTCCCTAGAAGTTCAGCAATTTCAAAAAGAGATGGCCCCATTCCGGTTCCGCTTAAAAGCAATCTGAAAGGAGGAAGAATGGCTCCAAAACCTACTCCTTTTTCTTCCATAAAACTCTTTATAGCCGATTCAATGTTAGCTGCTTTGAAGTCGCTAATGCCTTCAAGAACTGATATCCACTCTTGCATCAATGCCGGAGTATCTGCTTTCCATTTCTTACTTACAGTCTTTTCATCATAAGATTTTGGAGCTTCGAAGAAATAATAACCTTCTTCTGGAATATCCTTCAAAAAGACCGCTCTCTCCTTCATCATTCCGCAAACAGCAGCTAAGTAGTCCTTGCCTTTAGCTCTTGCTTTTTCGTCGAGATCTTCTCTCTCCAACAAAGCTTCAGCGATCTCTGAATTGTCCTTTTCTTTCAAATATTGCTGATTGAACCAACGTGCCTTTTCAGGATCGTATTTAGCACCTGCCTTTCCAACTCTTTCAAGACTGAATTCCTGAACCAGCTCTTCCAGACTAAAGATCTCTTGATTGGTTCCCGGATTCCATCCCAGTAGCGACAAGATGTTTACAAATGCTTCAGGGAAATATCCTTTTTCACGGTATCCCGATGAAATATCTCCCGTACTTGGATCTTTCCACTCCAATGGGAATACTGGAAATCCTAAACGATCTCCATCTCGCTTGCTCAACTTTCCGTTTCCATCTGGCTTAAGTAGCAATGGCAAGTGCGCAAATTGTGGCATTTCATCTTCCCAGCCCAAGTATCTGTATAACAAAACATGCAATGGTGCTGATGGCAACCACTCCTCTCCCCTGATCACATGCGTGATCTTCATCATATGATCATCTACTATATTCGCCAGGTGATAAGTTGGCATTCCATCGCTTTTGTAAAGCACTTTATCGTCGAGATTAGAAGAATGCACCATTACCCATCCTCTAATCTTATCTTCGAATTTGATCTCCTCATTTCTAGGGATCTTGATCCTGATCACATAAGGGTCCCCATTCTCAATTCGCTCTTTTACCTCATCTGCCGGAAGTGAAGTTGAATTCTTCATTCTTCCTCTGGTAATGGCATTGTATTGAGGTGCAGCAACTCCGGCCTTTTTGAGATCTTCTCTCATTTTGTCGAGCTCTTCTGGAGTGTCAAATGCATAATATGCCTTGTCCTCTGCGACCAATTTCTCCGCATACTCACGATAAAAACCTAAGTCCTTTCGTTCTGATTGCTTGTACGGACCAAAATCACCGCAATAACCCTGACCCTCATTTGGCAAGATCCCACACCATTCCAACGACTCTCTTATATAGTCTTCAGCTCCTTCCACATAGCGCGTTTGGTCGGTGTCCTCTATTCTCAAAATAAAATCTCCACCTTGCTTCTTTGCAAAAAGGTAATTGTATAGCGCAGTACGAACCCCGCCCATATGCAATGGACCGGTTGGACTAGGTGCAAATCGAACTCTTACTTTTCTATCTTCAGTCATGCCTCAATTTTGGGAGCACAAAGTTAAAAGATATCGGGCTTCTTTTCACTATGTTTGCTGGAAATCAATAGGAAAAGGCCAATCTGCTTTTTCATCTCCAAATGAATCTCTTCGCCAACACCAAAGGATTAGATTATGAATTGCTTGATTCAGGCAATGGCAGGAAGCTTGAACGTTTTGGGACTTACATTCTAGATCGACCAGAAGTAGAAGCATATAGCTCGAAAAAACAACCTGAGATTTGGTTTCAAGCAGATTATAGATTCGAGCAAACCTCTCCTTCTTCCGGAACTTGGCATTACAATGATGCCTTATCTGATAATTGGTTGATCGATTATAAGGTTGGCAACAAATCCCTCAAATTCAAGCTAGAACTGAGCAAATTCAAGCATATTGGTTTATTCCCAGAGCAAGCCGAGAATTGGAGATATCTTCATGATGCAATCCAAAAGATTGATGATTGTCGCTTCCTCAACTTGTTTGCCTATACCTCTGCAGCAAGTATTGTAGCTGCTTCGGCTGGTGCCGATGTGACTAATGTAGAGGCCTTAAAGCAACTTAGCAATTGGTCGAAGGACAATGCCTCTTTAAACAAGATAGAAAATGTACGCTGGTTAGTAGAAGATGCTCGAAGCTTTGTAAAAAGGGCGATCAGAAGAGGTGATAAATTCAACGGAGTCATTTTGGACCCTCCTGCCTTTGGACATGGAAGCAAGGGTAAACGCTGGATTCTTGAAAGACATTTGGAAGAACTGATTGAGGATGTAAGTAAGATTTTGGTACCAAAAGAATTCTTTGTGATCATCAATACATATTCTCCAAAATTGCCTGAAAAAGCGCTGCTAGAAATTCTGCAAGAGCACCTTCCTGGAAATTCTAAGATCAAGATAGATCAATTGAGTCTCAAGAATGAATCTGGAGCTTCTTTTACCACTGGAAATCTTGCTAGAATAACTTCTTTATAAAGCCGTTCATTATTTAGTAACTTTAAACACCAATTTTCACGGTGGGAGTTTTATGCAGACAAGCTTTGAAGAGATCATAGAGAAACTGGACGCCTTCATCAGAAAGTTTTACCTAAACGAAATGCTGAAGGGCTTGATCTATTTTTTGAGCTTGGCAATACTTATCTCCCTTTCTGTGCTCACACTAGAGCACTTTGGAAAATTCAATAGTCAGACTCGCACCATCCTTTTTTACGGCTCCATTATTTCGCTTCTGATCATCCTTTTTCGATTGATCATTCTTCCACTTTTGAGCTATTTGAAGATTGGCAAAACCCTCAGCCACGAGCAAGCTGCTGATGTGGTTGGAAAGCATTTTGGGGAAGTTTCAGATAAGCTGAAGAACTTACTTCAATTGCAGGAAAAGATCAGTCAGTCGGAATCGAATTTATTATTGGCGAGTATAGATCAGAAAGTAGATCAATTAAAGCCCATTCCTTTTAGTTTGGCGATCGACCTCTCTCAAAATCGCAAATACTTGAAGTATGTGGGAGTCCCACTCGGCATATTTCTGCTTGTGTATTTGATCGAGCCGAGCCTGATCTCAGAATCAAGTAATAGATTGATCGCTCACAATCAAGAGATCATTCCTCAAGCTCCATATGAGCTGGATATTAGCAATGAGAAACTACAGGCTTTCAAGAACGAGGATTTTAGACTGGAGGTTAAGGCCAGTGGCAGGGAAATTCCCGCTCAACTCATGGTTGTGATCGAAGGGGAGGACTATTTAATGCGCCAATCTGATTTTGGTGAGTATCAACATTCATTCAAGAACGTTCAGTCTACATTCAATTTCCATTTAACAGATGGGGAATTTAGAAGTCCGACCTATGAAATTGAGGTGATCACCCCTCCTAGTCTGATCGAATTCAAAGTAGAGGCTACATATCCAAGATACTTGAATCGCAAGGCAGAGACTTTCAGCAATACGGGCGACATAATGATCCCGGAAGGCAGTCGCCTTAGATGGGTAATAAATACTGAAGCCACCTCAAAGGTGAATTTTCTGGCTGTAGATTCAAGCTATGAGTTCGTGCCTTCAGCAGAAAACGAATATAGCTACAGCGATTATTTTAAGAGAAGTCAGAAATACGGCATTCGCTTGCTCAATGAGGAGATTTCTCTAGCCGACACAGTCAACTACACCCTGAACGTCATTCCCGACCTTAGACCGCAGATAAAACTGCTTCCCGTGGATGATAGCAGCAGCTACCAGAGTTTATTTTTCGAAGGTAGTATCAAAGACGATTATGGCTTCTCTGCATTATATTTTCATTTTAGAAAAGTCTCTAAAAAAGGCTCACCTTCTGATTATCAGAGAGTTGAAATACCAATTAATCTTCAAATCACCCAAAGTAGGTATTACTACAATTGGGATTTAAGTCCTTTAAAGCTTCAAGCTGGAGAAGAAGCTGAGTATTATTTCGAGGTATGGGATAATGATGGAGTGAATGGTAGAAAATCGGCACAGACCGCCAAACTCAGATTTAGCACTCCTGATAATAATGCTTTGAAGAAAAAGAATCGCGAAAGCAATGAAGACATTAAAGATGAGCTGGAGAAGAATATCGAACTCAGTAAGCAGATCAATAAGGAACTTGCCGACTTAAAAGAAAAGATCTTCAATAAAAAAGAGATTGGCTATCAGGAGAAAAAGCAATTAGAGAAACTGCTCGACAAGCAAAAGCAATTGAAGTCATCTGTAGAAAAGCTCCAAAAGCAACAGAAGTCGAACAACCAATTGGAGAAACAATTTGGCGAGCAGAATGAGGAGTTGGTTGAAAAGCAAAGACAATTGGAAGAGCTCTTTGAGAAGGTGATGAGCGAAGAGATGAAGAAGACAATGGAGGAGTTGGAGAAGCTCATGGAAAAATTTGAAAAAGATAAGCTTCAAAATGCCTTGGAAAAACTTGAGATGGATAATGAGCAATTGGAGCAGGAGCTCGACAGAAATCTGGAGCTGTTCAAGCAATTAGAAGTAGAGAAAGAGTTAGCCGAGGCCATAGAAAAGTTAGAGGAGATCAAAAAGAAGCAGGAAGAAGTGAAGGAGAAGACTGCCGAGAAGAAATCAGATAAGGAAGAGCTTCAAAAAGAACAGGAGGAATTGAATAAGGAGTTTGAGGAATTGGATAAGGATCTCGACGAATTGGAGAAGAAGAATGAAGAGTTGGAGAATCCAAATAAGATTGAGAAAACTCAGTCATTGGAAGACCAGATCAAGGAAGATATGAAAAAGAGCTTGGAGGAAATGTCAAAAAACAACAGCTCCAAGTCGCAGGAAAGTCAGCAAGATTCTGAACAGGGAATGCAAGAGCTTTCGGAAAAACTACAGAACTCACAAATGCAAATGCAATCGGCTCAAGCCGCAGAAAATCTAGAAGATCTGAGAGCATTATTGGAAAATCTTATCACCTTATCTTTTGATCAGGAAGATTTGATGGAGGAACTAAGAGGCATTGAAAGAGATGATCCAAGATATGTGGAACTAGGTCAGCAACAAAGAAAGCTACAAGATGATTCACAGATCATCAAAGATTCGCTTTATGCCTTAAGTAAACGTGTAATGATGCTTGAGCCTATTGTTAATCGAGAGATCAGTGCAATCAATTACAATATGGAAAAGGCGATTGAGAACCTTGGAGAAAGAAACACTCCACAGGCAAATAGTCGTCAACAATTAGCGATGACTTCGATCAATAACTTAGCTTTGATACTTGATGAAGCTGTGCAAAGTATGCAATCACAAATGCAGAATCCGGGTGGAAGTTGTGACAAGCCAGGCTCAGGCAACCCAAAACCTGGAGATGGAAATAAACCGGGAAATTTGAAAGGCTTGCAGCAGCAATTGAACAAGCAATTAGAATCGCTAAAGAAACAAATGGAAGGTGGTAAACAGCCAGGAGAGAAAGGCAAAAATGGAATGCCATCAGGAATGAGTAAAGAGCTAGCCCAAATGGCAGCGAAGCAAGCTGCTATTAGACGTTCTTTGGAGCAATTGCAAGAGCAAATTGGCGAAGGTCAAGGACAGGATGGAGGAACGGGTGAATTAAAAAGGCTTGCAGAGTTGATGGAACAAACAGAAACTGACTTGGTGAATAAGAGCATTACAAATGAAACTTTGCTAAGACAACAAGAGATTCTAAGTCGCCTTTTACAATCCGAAAAAGCACAGAGAGAAAGAGAAAAAGAAGAGCGAAGAGAGTCGCGAGAATTTACAGATGAAATAAACCGAAACCCTAACTCATTTTTGGAGTATAATAGACGAAAAGAACGAGAAATAGAGTTGTTGCAAACTTTGCCTCCATCTTTCAGTCCATTCTACAAAGGAAAGGTTACTGAATACTTCAACAAGATTGAACAATGATGTCAAGCGCCCAAATTCAAAAATATCAACTTGAGTCGGAGATAGATTCTTTGGCAAAGGTGGAGACCATTGTAGACGAACTCAAGGAGCAATTTCAAATTCCAGAAGATATTTACGGAAATATTCTAGTTGCCATAACAGAAGCCGTAAATAATGCAATTCGTCACGGAAACAAATTAGACCCAGAAAAAAAAGTAGACTTCTCATTTGAATACACAGAGAAAGAATACCTATTCAAGATTCAAGATAAGGGTTCAGGATTTGATCCGACATCAATTCCTGACCCAACACTTCCAGAGAACCTCGACAAACCAGATGGGCGAGGTATTTTTATTATGACTAACCTCTCCGATGAGGTGAAGTTTGAAGATGATGGAAGAAGAGTAGAAATTGCATTTCATCGCTCATAGTACATTATGAAATCAAGAAGTCCAATACACTTTCATTCAGAGGAGGTGGATTTCTCTCTTTCAAATCAAGAAGAACATATTTCCTGGATTCAGAATGTAATTGATCAAGAATCCAAAAAAGTTGGGGAACTGAACTTCATTTTCTGTTCAGACGACTACCTCCTGACTATAAATCAAGAATACCTCAAGCACGATTACTATACAGATATCATCACCTTTAATTACAATGAAGAAGATGCAATATCTGGCGACATCTTTATAAGTATTGATAGAATTACTGAGAATGCTAAAGAACGAGCCATCCCTTTCGAAATCGAGCTCGAACGCGTAATGATACATGGCGTGCTCCATTTGATCGGCTATGACGACAAAGAGCCTGAAAGTCAAGCAACCATGCGGGCTAAAGAGGATTTTTGCCTAACTTTGCACCCCCTTAGAAATAAGGATAGTTCCACGTGAAACAAAAGCATATGAATAAAGAGTACGATGTAATAGTTGTTGGAGGAGGCCATGCCGGCTGCGAAGCAACTGCTGCTGCAGCTAATTCAGGCTCTTCTGTACTGCTTATCACCATGAATATGGGCACTATTGCTCAGATGTCGTGCAATCCAGCTATGGGTGGTGTTGCAAAAGGACAAATAGTACGTGAAATAGACGCCATGGGTGGCTATAGTGGTATTGTAGCAGATAAAACTGCCATACAGTTCAGAATGCTAAACCTTTCTAAAGGACCGGCGATGTGGAGCCCCAGAGTGCAAAGTGATCGCTGGCTATTTGCACAAGAATGGCGTTTAATGTTGGAGCAAACTCAAGGAGTTGATTTCTGGCAAGACACCGTTAATGAAGTTGTAGTTGAAAAAGGAAAAGCCGTAGGAGTTAAAACTTCTATGGGATTAGAATTTAGATCCAAAGCTGTTGTACTTACAAATGGCACCTTTTTAAATGGCTTAATTCACGTTGGACAAAAGCAGTTTGGTGGAGGTAGAGCAGGAGAGAGAAATGTAACCGGTTTAACTGAGCAAATGATCGATCTAGGTTTTGATCATGGTAGAATGAAGACCGGAACTCCTCCAAGAGTGGATGCCAGATCTTTGGATTTTTCTGTAATGGAAGAGCAAAAAGGAGACGAATTCCCTTCTACTTTTTCATTCTCTGGAACCAAGCCTTTAAAAGAGCAGCGTAGTTGTCATATCACATATACTAACACAACTGTTCATGAAATTCTGAAAGAAGGTCTAGATAGATCGCCAATGTTTAGTGGTGCAATTGAAGGCACGGGTCCAAGATATTGTCCTTCAATTGAAGAGAAGATCGATCGCTTTTCCGATAAAGACAGACATCAAATATTTGTCGAGCCGGAAGGCTGGAATACTGTAGAAGTTTATGTGAATGGATTTAGCACTTCATTGCCTTTAGACATTCAAGAAAAAGCAATCCACCAAGTAAAAGGATTCGAAAAAGCAAAGCTTTTTAGACCGGGATATGCTATTGAATACGATTACTTCCCACCCACACAATTAAAGCACAGTCTTGAAACTAAATTGATCGACTCTCTATATTTCGCTGGTCAGATCAATGGCACAACTGGATATGAAGAGGCGGGAGCGCAAGGGTTAATGGCCGGACTAAATGCCAGTTTAAAAGTTCAAGAAAAAGAAAGTTTAACCCTAGGGAGAGACCAAGCTTATATAGGTGTGCTTATAGACGACCTGATTACAAAAGGGACTAAAGAACCTTATCGGATGTTTACCTCTAGAGCGGAATACAGAATTCTGCTTAGACAGGATAATGCCGATATAAGGCTAACAGAATTGTCGAACAATATTGGGTTGGCAAGTCATGAAAGATTGCAAAAGGTGATCGACAAGCAAGCAGAAACGGATCGACTTTTAAAAGAACTTAACGAAACTTCAATTGAGCCAGAAATCGTAAATGATTATCTGGAAGAACAAAAAACTGCTAAACTAAAGCAGAAAGTAAAGCTATCTTCTTTGATCGCAAGACCCCAATTGAGTCTTGATGGGATTTCAAAAATGGAGGAATTTACTCCTATAAAATTCAATGAATATTCCAAAGAATCTATCGAGCAAGCCGAGATTAAAATCAAATATCAAGGCTATATCGATAGAGAAAAGGAGATGGCCGAAAAGCAAAAAAGATTGGAAGGCTTAAAAATCAAAGAAGACTTCGACTATCACAAACTCCAATCGCTCTCATCTGAAGCAAAAGAAAAACTCAGCAAACTTCGTCCGGCCACAATTGGTCAAGCTGCAAGAATAAGCGGTGTATCCCCTTCAGACATTTCAGTTCTTCTTATCCACATGGGAAGATAATATTGTTCCACGTGAAACATTTCAATAAATGAAGCAGATCTCAAACTGCCCAGTATGCAATTCTTCCGATTTCAATCCATTCATCACTTGTGAAGATTTCACAGTTAGTCATGAAGAATTCAAAATTGTAGAATGCAATTCCTGCAATTTTAGATTTACAAATCCAATTCCGGAATTAGATAAGCTCGGAGATTATTATGAGTCGGAAGATTATATTTCTCACAGTAACACCTCAAAAGATCTAATTAGTAAAATATATCAGCAAGCAAGAAAAGGCGCAATAAAAAAGAAGCACCAATTAGTGAGCTCTAGAGTTTCTGGAAGTGACTGGCTAGATATTGGATGCGGAACTGGTGACTTTATGCACTACTGTAAGTCTAATAATCTGAATATCAGAGGGATAGAACCATCTGATAAAGCGAGAGAGTTTGGAATTAAAGAATTTGGGCTAGAAATCTTTCCCGAAAGTAAGTTAGATGAATTTTCTCCTGAAAGCTTTGATGCCATTACGATGTGGCATGTTTTGGAGCATGTATATCCCCTTCAGAATCGCGTAAAAAAAATCCTCTCGCTACTTAGGCCGAATGGCGTAGCCTTTATAGCCGTTCCAAATTGCAATTCTTTGGATGCAAATATCTATAAAGAACATTGGGCGGCATTTGATGTGCCCAGACACCTTTATCATTTTCGTCAGGACCAAATGAAACAGCTTTGGGAAATGAATGGTGGAAAAGTTGAGGAAGTTCTTCCAATGAAACTCGATTCATATTATGTGAGTCTGCTCAGCGAAAAATATAAGGGCTCCGGAATCATGTCGTATCCAAAAGCATTCATCAATGGGCTAAGATCAAATCACGCTGCTGTAAAAAGTGGAGAGTGGTCTTCATTGATTTATGTGGTGAGGAAGTCCGTTGCCTGAGGTGGTTCCTGAGCCTGTCGAAGGAGGATTCGAAGGCAGCGATAAATCGGATTGGCTAACTCCTACGCTAAAGCTTCGGAGTTCGAGTCGCCCATCCTTCCTTGACGAAGGTCAAAATACAATCCCGCATACTTCGTATGCTGGTCTTTT
Organism: Flavobacteriales bacterium; assembly: GCA_002706365.1. Classification (GTDB taxonomy): domain Bacteria; phylum Bacteroidota; class Bacteroidia; order Flavobacteriales_E; family Vicingaceae; genus UBA1494. Next base: position 18,581 of record PALM01000045.1, read on the forward strand.
TTGCTTTTACCGCTTATGAAAGCGAGCTTTCACCGCTAAAAAGCAAAAAATCCCGCTCTCTGAGCGGGATTGTATCCTCTGCGACTCCGGAAGGATTCGAACCCTCAACCCTCAGAGCCGAAATCTGATGTTCTATCCAGTTGAACTACGGAGCCAAATAGACAGCAAATATAGGTCTATCGCCAGCAATAAATGGATAAATTTGGAGTTATTGAAGTCCATGAAAAGATTCCATAGCCTCTTTATCTGTCTACTATTACCCCTTTATGCTTTTTCACAATTGAAGCCAATTGGAAGTTGGACCGAACATCTTCCCTTTAAAAAAGGAAGAGCCCTTGATTTGAATGGTGATTTAGTTTATGCTGGTACAACTACCGGACTATTCACATTTAACTCCTCCGATAATTCAATTAGCCGGTACAGCACTGTAAATCGATTGAATGAGATCAATATCAATGCCCTTGAGTATTCCACTGCTGCAGAAGCATTGGTTATTGTCTACAACAACCTCAACATTGATGTTTTAAGATCCAGCACAACGGTAAACATTCCTTCTATTAGGGATGCTAGCTTGCAGAACAAATTCCTGAACTCATTATATATTAAAGATGAGTTTGCATACTTGTCTACCGGATTTGGAATTGTAAAACTCAATATTGAAAGATCCGAGATTTCAGAAACCTATCAGTTTGCTCCAGGAGGCGGTGCCATAAATGTGAACGCTACTCTCCTAGATGACAATTTCATTTATGCAGCAACCGACCAAGGTTTGTTCTATGCAGATCTGAATTCAAACCTTCTAGATTTCAACTCTTGGCTAAGTCTCCCTCAACAAATAAATAATATCATTGACCTTTTTAGCTTGGGGAATGAAACCTATGTGGTAGCAGATCGCGCGACTTCAGATACCATATTTAGGCTAGATAACACCACACTTGTTCCTGAACTAGCTTTATCGGGAAAGAACTATCTGGATAATGACACAGATGAAGACAGACTTCTTGTTGCATATGCATCAGATGTAAGTATCTACGATGCCCAGCTTCAAAGCATCTCATCCTTCACTGCACCTCTGAGCAACCTTCAAGATATCAAATTCAACAGCAGTAAAGTCTATATACTAAACAACTTTGATCCGCTTTTGGAATATAACTACCAAGGCGACAGAACAAACTTTATAAAGCCCAAAGGCCCCTTTGAAGAAAACATCTTCGATATGCAAGTTGAAGATGGAGTGCTATGGGGTGTTTCGGGTGGCTACGACCCTGGCCTGAACAATCAGTTTAGAGGTACTAGGATTTATCGCTTCGAAAATGGTGAATGGCTTAGTTATATCGATTTTTCTGAACCTTCTCTTAACGGAACATTCGACGTGATGAGTGTAAATATTCGCGAAGGGAACCCCAATGAAGTATACTTTGGTAGCTGGGGTACAGGCTTGCTAGAATTCAAGAACAACACCCCCTTCACGCTATACGACGAAACAAACTCGATCTTAAAAGATAGAACCCTCTGGGCCGGATGGTGCGGAGTAGGTGAAACTATATTTGACGAGAGAGGTAACCTCTGGATTGTGAATTCCTATACTTCTTCCTTGTTAAGTGTGAGAACGCCATCAAATAATTGGTCGCAATTCGCATTTGGCGGACTGGCCTCCGGAGAGGAAACTCCGGCAACTGAAATTAGAATTAGCGACGCCGGACTGATTTGGCTTGCACTGCCAAGAGATAACCACATTTTAGTTTTTGATTACAATCAAACCTTGGGCAACCCCACTGATGACAGAACATACATCTTCAAACAAGGTGTTGGAGCGGGAAACCTTCCTGGAATCCGTGGAATAACAATGGAGTTCGATCTAGATAACCAACTGTGGGTAGGAACTTCAGATGGAATTGCCGTGAAGTTTAATCCGGATAATGTATTTGAGGAAAATATCAATCAAAGAGACTTTGAAAGAATTCTTATCGACGATGGAGAGAATGTGGAAATCCTCTTAGCAGGAACAGAAATTAGCGATATCGAAATTGATGGGGCAAATAGAAAATGGGTAGCAACAAACGGCTCTGGTGTATTCTTACTTTCTCCAGATGGAAAAGAAGTCCTCTCTCAATTCACTACTGATAACAGTCCATTGTTTTCTGATAACATCATCTCTATTGCCATAGACGACCAAAGTGGGGAGGTCTACTTTTCAACCGCAAGCGGCCTGATCTCATATCGATCAGATGTGGTAAGTGGAAATGAAAGCATGTCAGAAGTAAAAGTCTTCCCTAATCCTGTGCGTGAGACTTATAACGGACCAATTGCCATAGATGGATTATTGGATCAAACCACTGTTAAGATCACTGATATTAATGGTCGTCTTATCAATGAAGTTGAATCTACTGGGGGAAGAGCCTTGTGGAACGGTAGAAATTTTGAAGGAGATCGAGTTAGTACTGGAGTATATCTAGTATTTGCCAGCGGTACCACAGAGGAAGATAATTTACGAACCGCTATTGGTAAGATCCTCTTTATTCGCTAGCATATGTCTGACCGAATTCAGGCAATTGTATTATCCAAAGTAGAATATGGCGACAAAACGCTTATAATTGATCTCTACGGACTCCAATCTGGGAGATTTGCCGCCAGCACCTATTCCACAAAAAAGAGCAAGAATCGCTTTTATTTTAGCCCTCTGATGCTTTTAGAGTTAGAGGTCTTCACCTCCAAGAAGGCAAAGCTGAAAAAGATCAAGGAGGTAAAAAGTGCATTACCCATTCAAATGGCCGTGAACTCTGCAGAAATCAATGCATATAGATACTTCATTGCAGAATTTCTTCAGAAAACACTACCTCTTGAGAACCCAGACTCTCAGCTCTTTCAATTCCTGCTAAATACTATTGCAGAGCTTTACGAAGAGAATCTATCGGCAAATTTCATTCATCAGTTCTTAGAGAAATTATCTCCCTATTTAGGATTAGATCTTCAAGAAATAAAGCAGCAAGGCGGAAGTCCTTCAGATTATGACTTGGATTTTAGTCAAGGGGATTGGGAAAACTTCATCGGCGACAAAAGACTGTCGGCAAAAGAGAGACTGAGCCTACTCATTCAATTCTACGCTCAACATTTTGATGGAGTGAAACACTTGAAATCGAGAAGTATCCTTGCAGAAGTTTTTGCCTAATGATAATTAGGCCTCTGTTTGACTTAGCTTAAAGGTCTTGATGATTGCCTCCAACTCTCTCACATATTCTCGCTTTGTGAACTTTGGAGCGTAAACAAATCCATCGAGATGAATCACCTTCTGGTTCTCTTCATCAATAACCGTAGTGTGAATAAAGGGGCCTCCCATAAAATCATTCTCCATATGCCATAATGCGCGGTACTCTTTGGCATACAATCCATTCAGATTGATCTCCTTGCTATACACTGGAAGCTCGTCATACACTTTCATATATGAATTCTCTCTTGCTCCTTCTACAAAGACTTTTGTCTTTTGGTCTCTATTCTCGATCATTGCTGAGTCGCTAAACACCCCGCTGCTAGAGTAGGGCTGAGAATAGATCAGCAAGCCTTGAATGATTTGATGATCCCCGATTTTCTTTTCTTTTTTAAGCCAAAGCGTGCTACTATCTCCACTCATCTTAATAAAGGCTGGTGGAATACTTATTGATATACCAAACTGTTCCTCAACTTCAGCCATAAGGTCGCTTTGCAACTGATTATTATACTGCTTTTGAAGGCGCTTGACTTCTTCCTGATTATAATAATCTCTTATTCCTTCTACATTCTTATCTAGAATGCGCAATGCCGACTCTTTTGAATTTGCATAGATATTTATGAGCAATTGATCAGACGCCCAGACATCGCGATCGATCTTGATCTTATTTTGATTCGACTTTTCAATAGAAACCTTAAAGAGGTTACGACTTCTTTTTAAAATGGATTTGAAGTTCTCTGTGTTTACAGTAGACATCCTAAAGAGCGGCTCTGATTGAGGAGTTCCTTCCACTTCAGCCTGAAAGATCTCTCTGATCTTTTCACCGACTACTCCATTTTCATAGGAAGTGTCTAAAACAACCAATACCTCTCCATATTTCCCTGCACTTGAAGGTAAAGAGTCGGAATTGAGTTTATCGCCCATTTCACAGGCCGATAAGATTATGGCTAAAACCAGAGAATAGAAAAGTGTATTTCTAACCAATCTGCTTGATTTTTACCTGCATTCCAGGCTTGAGTCTCTTGAAATTCATCCCTGAATTCAGTCGTTTCAGGTCGTTTACAGTGATGTCGTCGTAGTACTTCGCAATATCCCAAAGCGTATCCCCACTCTTAACCGTATGGAATTGATACTTGCCATTATCCGCAACCTTAGTCTCGGTTTTAGTTTCCTCTGGTTTCTTCGTGACTGTATTATCAGCTTTCGGTGCCGAGCCGGAAGTATAGATGATCAATTTATCACCGGGGTTGATTCGACTAGAATACAGATTGTTCCATTGCATGATGTTTCTTACGCTTACTCTGTATTTGTTAGCTATATAACCCAAAAACTCACCACTTCTCACATAATGTGTTATCGATGGAGGTAGCTCTGGCTCATTCTTCTTACCAGCGATACTATCTTCAATCTCCTTTCTCCTGATCTCAGCATAGATCGACTCTTCATTACATAAGTAAACGCCCAGTTTTTCTGTGGGCAAACACAGGGTTCTTGTTCCTTTCTCTTGAGGGATGAAATCCAGTTTATACTGTGGATTGTAGAAAGAGATGTCATCTTCAGAAATTTCTAGTATCTCAGAAAGCTTATCAAATCCTATCGCTTTTGTAAGCATGATGGTATCTGTATGGAAAAGCTCTTCTTTTATCTGCTTGGGATATAAATTGTGCTCTTCAGGATACTGCATCATGTAGTTTACAGCAATAAATGCCGGAACGTATCCTCTAGTTTCTCTAGGTAGATAGGCTCTGATCTTCCAATAGTCCTTTATTCCGCCAGACCTTCTAATCGCTTTATTCACATTCCCAGGCCCACTATTATAGGCTGCAAGAACCAAACTCCAATCACCATACATGGAATAGAGGTCGCTCATATACTCACAAGCTGCTCTAGTAGCCTTGATGGGGTCCATTCGTTCATCGTAATAGGATGTTACTTTCAAGCCATACATCCTGCCTGTGCTATACATGAACTGCCATAATCCCTGAGCTCCAACTCTAGATCTAGCAGAAGGACTTAAAGCAGACTCAACAACTGCGAGATATTTCAATTCCAATGGCAATTGATACTCATCAAGTGTTTCCTCTATCATTGGGAAATAACGAGGAGCAAGTGCCAATACGTTACGACTTAGATCCCTCTTCTTATTTACATAGAGGTTTATAAATGCTTTAGTATAATCATTGTACCTGAGGTCGAATGGAGTTTGAGCATCAAGCTCAGCCAATCTGATTTGAAGAAGCGAATCGTTCAATTCGGGAATACTGTCTTGAGCTAAATCCCCAATAGTGTCTTCTGCAAACTGAAAACTACTGTAGTAACGATCCGACATAAGTTTGTCGATCATTTGAAGTACAGCATCGTCATCTGCTAGGGTAAGGCTTGTATCCTTTTTCTCCTTTTCCGTATCTCCGGCCCATAGTTGGAAAACCAAGCCAAATGACAATAATAAAATTGATATCGTTCTCATAATTGAAAATTACACTCCCCATTAAACGTAAAAGCTAATGGAGATGTTGCTAATTCTACGAATTTCTGCTTTTAGCCCGACTTATTTAAGTTAGGCCAAGTCTTTTTTCAAATGGTAATTGTGAAGTAATTCGGCCGAAAATTGCAAAAGCTCTGCCTCATTAAAGTCTTTACCCATCAATTGAACCCCTACAGGCATGCCAGCAGATTCTGCTAAAGGCAGGGATATAGCGGGCTGACCGGTTAAGTTAGCTTGTACTGTGAATATATCCTCCAAATACATTTTAATAGGATCCTCCACCTGAGAACCTAGTTCAAAAGCAGCGTGTGGGGTAGATGGAGATATAATGAAGTCGTAATCCTTCAAAATGGCTTCCGTTCTTTCCTTTACAAGTCTTCTAACCTTCTGAGCTTTGGAAAAATAAGCATCGTAATAACCCTCACTAAGCACATATGTGCCCAGCATTATTCTTCTCTTAACCTCCTTACCAAATCCTTCAGACCTAGATTTCACATAGGTAGTGTAGAGGTCTGTGGCTTTATCACTTCTATATCCAAAGTGAATGCCATCATATCTAGCCAGGTTTGAAGAGGCTTCTGCCGTTGTGAGAACCTGATAAACTGGTATCAATTGCTCCAATAGGTCGAACTTGCATTCTTCAACTACATGGCCTTCTGATCGAAGTCCATCTATAATCTCTTCTGTTCTTTTCTTCACCTCAGGATCCAGTCCTTCGTGGTTCAAATGTGAATCTAAATAGGCTATTCTCTTCTTGCCTTTCTTATCCTTTAGCAAATCAGAGTAGGAGGGGACATCACTCTTTGAGCAAGTGCTATCATATTCGTCTCCTCCAGCCATTATTTCCATAACCAGAGCAATGTCTTCAATGGAATTAGAGATTGGTCCAAATTGATCGAAAGATGATGCATAGGCGATCAAGCCATGGCGCGAAACTCTTCCATATGTAGGTTTAAGTCCAATAGTGCCGGTAAAAGATGCTGGTTGTCTAATAGACCCTCCGGTATCTGAACCCAAAGAAAGATGGCATAGACCTGCTGCAACAGATGCGGAAGCGCCTCCAGAAGACCCTCCTGGAGTTGTTTTGGTGTTGTGTGGGTTCTTTACATTTCCAAAATAGGAGTTCTCATTCGAAGACCCCATGGCAAACTCATCGCAATTGGTTCTTCCAATAATTATTGCATCTTCTGCAAGAAGTCTTTCTACCACAGTGGAAGAAAAAAGCGATTCGAAGCCTTCTAGAATATGAGAGGATGCGGATATCTTATGGCCCTTATAGCAAATGTTGTCCTTAATGGAAATGACCATTCCGGCTAAACGACCAATTTCTTCGCCTTTTGAAAGCTTTTCATCGATCTCTTTGGCTTTCGCCAATGCAGATTCACCAAAAACTTCCAGAAAAACATTTAATTCAGCATGCTTTTCAATTCGTTCAATGAAATGATTGACAAGCTCAACTGCAGAAATATCAGAATTGAGTAAAGCTTCTCTTGAATTAGAGAATGCATCGATTTTGCTCAAGGGAATTAAGTTTAGGATTTAGAATCTTTTTCTTCTTTCTCTCCTTTTTCGTCGTTATTGGCGGCGTCTTTGAACTCCTTAATGCCTTTTCCAACTCCTTTCATAAGCTCCGGAATTTTCTTAGCTCCAAAAAGAAGTACGATCAATACAACGATAATGATGATCTGCTGAGGGCCGATCATTCCGGCTTTTACAAGACTTGCGAGCTCCATAAGCTTAGATTTACAGCAAAATTAGGCATTTTGAACTCATACTTTGTTCGTTTGTCTAGCTTAAGGATATTTTTGTAGCATATGAAGGAGGTGGAATATTTGATTGTTGGGCAAGGTATCGCCGGAAGTGTGCTTGCATATCAGCTAGAGCAAAGGAAAAAGAGCTTTTGTATCATTGATCGCGGACATAAAAACTCAGCCTCATATGTAGCTGCGGGAGTGATCAACCCCTTGGTTCTGAAAAGAATGACCTTGAGTTGGAGGGCCGGTGAATTCATGGCCTATATGCATGATTTCTACCTAAAGCTAGACGATTACATCGGAATCAAATCATACCACCGCACTCCTTTGAATAAGCTAATTCACTCAAAAGAGGAGATCGACTTCTGGAAACAGCGGTGGAAAATAGCAGAGCTCGACGACTTTGCTGATTACGAATTGAAAGAGTTTGAGCTTTCTGAATTCAAAGAAAAATTCATTTTAGGCACTGTTAAAGAGACCGCCTGGATCGACCTGAAGCTATTGTTGTCAGAAATGAGGACTAAATTAAAGTCGGAAGGAAAGCTAGTGCAAGAAGATTTCGACCACATGGCTCTTGAAAACCACGAATATAAAGGCATTGCTTTCGATAATATCGTTTTTTGTGAAGGTTCTGCCTGTACTTCAAACCCTTTCTTCGACAATTTGCCTTTCGATTTGAATAGGGGCGACTTACTTACGATCAGGGCTCCTAAACTAGAACTAGCTGAGATCTACAAAAAAAAGGTCTTTATAATCCCATTGGGGAATGATCTCTTTAGAATTGGCGCTACCTATCAGAAAAGACATGAAAAGGAGTATTTGCCGAATGAAAAACGAAGTGAATTACTCAAGAATTTTGAAGACATCTTCAATTGCGAATATGAAGTTGTAGAACAAGAGAGCGGAGTTCGACCAACTGTGAAAGACAGAAGACCTCTTGTTGGAAGACACCTGCTGCTCAATAACTTCTATCTATTGAATGGCCTTGGTTCAAGAGGATGTTTGATGTCTCCTTTGCTATCAGAAGAGCTAATAGATCATATTGAAAATGGGAAGGAGCTGAGTAAGGATGTTCAGTTAGATCGCTTTTCTTAAGCCAGGTTTAGCTTTTTGAAAAGGTCGTCTTTATAAGATCCTCCAATAGGAATCTTCTTGTCGCTTTCTTCTAATACCACAACTGCGCTTTCGATCGACTTGATCTTTTTTAGATTGAGGATGTATGAACGATGGACTCTCATAAAAGACTCTTCTGGAAGTTTCTTTTCAATGTCTTTCATTGTGGAGTGAATGGTGTATTTATCCTCCGAAGTGTGGATAATCACATAATCCTTGAGTGCTTCAACGAATAGGATATTGTCGTTTTGAACTTTAACAAGTCTGGAGTTTGATTTAACGTAAATAAACTCCTTGCTCAGTGGGGATGCTGCATTGATCTTACTTCCTTCAACTCCCGCTAACTTTTCCTTTTCCTTCTTGAACTTATAAAGCGCCATTTCAATAGAAGTTCTTAGGTCTATTTCTTTGAATGGCTTGATCACATAACCATATGGTTCGGTGATCTTCGCTTTGCTAATGGTCTTTTCGTCTGCGTATGCTGTGAGAAATACAACTGGAATATCAAATCTTTCCTTGATCTTAGTAGATACATCTATACCCGTCATATCTCCTGCAAGCATGATATCCATAAGAACAAGATCTGGTTGTTCTTCTTCAATGGCTGGAATCACTTTCTCTCCTTTTGAAAGAGTTCCCAATACCTCATAGCCTATTTTCTTAAGACAAACCTCAATGTCTTTGGCTACGATAGCCTCATCCTCTACTACAAGTATCTTTTTCTTTGACATGGCTAATCTGTTTTTGAGAAGATAATATCAAATCGGCTTCCTTTGCCCTTGGTAAGTTTTACCTCCCCTTCAAGCTGTTCTGTTAAGGTGTGGACCAATTGTAATCCTAAGGTTTCTGTTTTAGATATGTTAATACTTTCATCAATTCCAAGCCCGTCATCCTGTACCGAAAGGGTGACCAGTTTATCTTCATTTTCCACTAAAGATACTGTAATCTTCCCTCTATCCCTGCCTTTAAAGGCATATTTAAGGGAGTTCGAAATTAGTTCATTTAAAATAAGTCCGCAAGGGATAGCGCTGTCTAAATTTAGGTAGACTTCATCTAAATTGAAGACCATCTCAATATCCACATCTCCCGCTTCATAGGTACTTATCAAGCTTCTAGCGAGGTTTTCTACATAATCCGAAAACTTTAGTTTAGAAAAATCCTTGGTTCTATATAGCCTTTCATGAATAAAAGCCATTGATTTGATCCTATTCTGGCTTTCCATTAGGATGTTATGAACCTTTTCATCCTGAATATAAGACGACTGCAGACTGAGTATGCTGGAAATTACCTGCATATTGTTCTTCACGCGATGATGTACTTCTTTCAGTAGGATTTCTTTCTCTTGTAAAGAGTTAACAAGATTTTGCTCTGATAGCTTCTTAGCTGTAATATCATGTCCAATTCCAGATACCTCTTCAATCTTATCTGATTCAAAGTTGATTGGATTGAGGTAGAAGTCGCGATAGTAGATGTTCCCATTAATATCCTTTCTCTTTATTTCAAAATTGGTTGGCTCTCCATTGAAAACTTTATCAAACTTTTCTTTCCAGAAGTTCTTGGTTTTTTCTACACTCTCGGGAGTTGAATATGGAAAAATATCAAAGAACTTAAGTTTATCCTTGAGGTCTAAACCAAGGTAGTTTTTGAGATCGGATTTGAATACATGATTGTAAGAAGTTATATCATAATCTCTATTCACAGTGAAAAAGAAATGAGAACTACTTTCGATCACCGCATTGAGCTTAGCAGCTTGTTGGTTGATCTCTACCTCTTTCTGTTTGATATCAGTTATATCTTTAGATACACCCATAATTCCCAACTTGATACCTTCAGAATTATAGAGGTAGCTCAATGAAAAGTATGAGGGGAAATTGCTCTCATCAGATCTTTGCAATTGCACCTCTCCGCTAAAAGAATTTTCCTTTTCCAACTGATTGAAAACCTCTTCTGCTTTGCTCTTACTGCTAAAAATAAATTTGAGTGGTTTATTTAATATCTCATCTGTTTTAACCTTCAATTCCTTTTGAGCAGCCCCATTAAGCTTGTTGATCTTTCCTTCTAAGTCTGTTGTAAAAATCATATCAAGGGAGCTTTCAATAATGCCCTCCATATAGGATTGGGCATCGATCAACTTTTTCTGGGCTTCTTCCTTTTCCGCAAGTTCTGCTTGCAGGATCTTATTGAAAGTTTCGGTGACTTTTATCTTTTCTTGGGCCTTTTCTGCTTTATGTCGGTCTGAAATATCAATAACAGATAGCTGCATTGCCTTTTTCTCGTCAAATAATATTTGAGAAGCACTTATTTCAACCTCCAATTGATGTTGATCATCTTTACCTAATGACAATTCCTTTAACTCTGAGATTCTTCCTGCACTAACTTCTTCGAATAATCTTCGCAACTCTTGCACCTGACTCTCTCCAGTAATCTCATCGATCTTTTTGCCGTATATCTCAGATGGTCGTTCGTAATTAAAAATATTTGCAGCTTTGATGTTGCTGAAAACGATCTCCTCACTCTCGGTAATAATCAAGATTCCAAAGGAAGAATGATCTACTAATTGCTGGTATTTCTGTTGACTCAGTTTAAGTTGTTCCTGGGTTTTTGTCAGCTCAGATATATCGATCAAATTCCCTTCATAATACTCTCCAGACTCAGATTTGATCTTGGATACATTGGCCAATACGTCTAATACTTCCCCATTACTTCTTTTAAGCTTCAACTGCCATCCTTCTATAAAGCCTTTCTCATCTATCATTTCAAGCATTCTTTGCCTATCCTCTGGATTGACATAGAAGTTTGGGGCTTTAATTTTCTGTTTGATCATGTCTAGAGACTCAAAACCAAACATCCTTGCAAAGGCATCATTACATTCTAAGACCGTTCCATCCTTATCTGTTCTATATACACCAGCCAGATTCCTTTCAAAAAGGTCTCTATATCTCTTTTCCTTCTTTTCCAATTCATCTCGGTAAGCGTATGATTCGGAAATATCTCTTCCCGTAATCATCATCACCGTTTTAGAACGATAAATACCCTTTTTGATATTCATCTCTTTTGGAAAAATAGTACCGTCCTTTTTCCTACTCCAAAAGAGTATATTAAGATCCTTATTATTAACCATGACTTCTATAGCCATTTGATTCATTTTTTCCAGGTCATTCCTTCCTGGAGCTGCAAGAATAGTAGGATCTGATTCCATCAATTCCTTCTTGCTATATCCATAAGTATCTAATACCGCTTGATTGATATCCACAAACTTATTTTGCTCGTCGATGAGATAGAGTAATTCAGATGAATTATTAAACAACTCTCTATAGCTTATCTCAGATTCTTCAAGCTCTTTTTGTCGTTCTAGAAGCTTCCTTTTCATGAATCTTCTAGAAAAGGTAATGGCTAAACCATTGAGAAAAACCAATAAGAAGGAAGCATTGAGCAAGAGGAAAGAAACCTTTAATTCATCAAGCCACAATGCGGTTAATAACACAGCTGCATAGATAACTCCACTAAAGATCAGATACTGATTTATCCTGTTTTGAGCGAAGCTCACAAAAGCATAGATGAATAAAAAGGCGAAGAAATAAGATTGCTCATAATGATTCTCAACAGGGGGGATTAGCACTACAAACAAAGCAATGGTGTAGAGAATTAGTGCTCCTTTTTTTATGGCACCATTGCTCAAATTAAATATGAAAGTCGCAATGTAAAAAAGTAAAAAGATGGTACTTAATAAAAAGCCATCTTGCTTTTCATATTCTTCAAAACCAAAATTTGTAAGTCCTAGAGAAAATAGGTTAGTAAGTACACACGCTATAATCAGCTCCAGTCTTAATAGACCCTTAGAAGTAATTCTCCAATCAGTTGGAATGAAACTGAAAATCCCCATGCGATAAAAGTATAAAAAGGAATCTCAGTATTCTCAGTTTGTGTTTAGCTTAAACTTCTCACCATTTACTTTCTTCTCCTCTCCATCTTTGTAGGTGATACTTAGGTATTCAACACCATTATCATCATACCATTTCCATCTACCATCTTTTACACCAAAAGAATATTCTTCTTTCCTGATCAATACGCCTTTCTCATTGTAATATTTATGTTCTCCATGAGGTCTTCCACTTTCATACATCCCTTTAAAGGATACTTTTCCATTTGGATATTGATGTTCCCAGTATCCATTCCTTTCTCCGTATAAATATTTACCAATCTCTTGATGATCATTCAATTGATAGAACCACTCTCCTTCCTTTTCTCCATCTAAGAATTCACCCTTTGTAATTATAGTTGAATCCAAACCGTACTCAACAAGCAATCCATCCTCTATTCCCCTCAAGAATTCCTCTGTTCTGAGAATACTTCCATTTTCATAATACCAGATCCATTCACCTGTAAATCTTCCAGCTTGATCGTAATATCCTTCTTGCTCTACTTCACCAGAACTGAAATAATAGACCCATTTACCATATTTTTCACCTGCTCGATAAGTCCCTTTTGATTTTAATTTTCCATCTAAATAGTATGTTTCCCAATCTCCTCTTCTTACACCGGCTCTATCAATGATACCTTTGGCAATCAAATAGTCGTTCTTCCATATTTCTGCACTTTGAACCTCTCCTTCACGATCGTAAAATTGAGCAACACCATCCTTCTCATCTGCAAGATTATAGGTGGTTGTCGACTTTACACTTCCATCTTCATAGTAAGTGTATCTTATCTCAAAATCAGCTTCATTCTCCTCTTCTGATCGCTGCTCTCCTTTGAGGAATAACTCTGCTCCTTCTAACTTTCCTTGCGGACTATATTCTTTAACGTATCCATTCAGTTTATCATCCTTATACCTTTTCTCTGTTTTCAACCTTCCATTTGGATAATACTCTTTCCACAATCCTTGCTTCAATCCATCTGCATCTTTCTGATTTACTTTTTCCCTTGCGGCGACAAAACCTTTTTTATAGGTTACTATTTCAACTAACCTACCATCCTTGGCATAGAATCTCGCTATTCCATCCTTTACTCCTTCTTGATAGGGAATTGTAGCCTTGATCAATGAATCAGATGAATCTGGATAGAATTGAGTTTGAACTCCAATTTGTACACCTGCTTCAAATATTGATAATTCAGCAAGATGGCAATCTTCATAAAGTTCAGTTCTTCCGTCCTTTTTGCCAGCTTTATAAGTAATGAGCTGCGATAAATTCCCCTTTTCGTCATAGAATTTCCAAGGTCCATCCAAAAGAAAATCCTTTCTGTTTCCTTCAGATTTTCTCAACTGATTCGGATAATAAGTGATCCAATATCCATTTGGTTTTCCATCTTCCAAATAGCCTTCGCTGGATAATTCACCACTTTCGTAGTAATAAGCTTTATAATCTTGCCGACTGGAATCCACGAATTGGGCCGACAAAAAAATCGGAAGCGAAAAAAGAAAAAATATGAGGGTTCTTAACAACACTATATAATAATATAGATTTTTAAAAAATTTAAATAAAATATGTTACTACTATTAGGGTGTTGATACTGTTCAAACAATGATTACATATTCTTTGCAAATATGATTTATTAAATAACTATAACACCTTTTCAACAAGAAAAGTGCACTATAAAGACTGTCTTTTCTGATTAAACAAATCATATTAACATCACTGTATAAACTTTTACATGCAAAACTTTTGCCAGAATTTAGATCTAAAATGAATCATTATATGTTCAGAAAAGGGTGATAGTTTTGCATAGATTTATTTGTGTACCGTTCATAAAAGTCTATTTGATATTTATTTTGATATGAGCAAGCTTTGTTCTCAAAAGTTATGCTGATATGATTTACTTTATTGACACACATTATTAACATTGAATTAACAGCATATGAAAGTTGCAATTGGCGGTGATCATGCCGGATATAAGTTAAAGGAAAAATTAAAGGATTTTATTTCAGAATTAGGACATGATGTAAAAGATTTTGGTCCCTCTTCTGAAGAAAGTTGTGATTATCCCGACATAGCTCACCCTATAGCTAAATCAGTGAAATCAGGTGAAAACAATTTAGGTATTGCAATTTGTGGTAGTGCTAATGGTATTAATATGACGCTAAACAAGCATGCGGGTATTCGATCTGCAATTGCTTGGAATAATGAACTAGCCTCTTTGGCTCGTCAACATAACGATGCAAATATCTTGGCTTTACCGGCAAGGTTCATAGATATAGATACAGCTAAAGAAGCAGTTAAAACTTTCCTTGAAACAGAATTTGAAGGTGGGCGTCACCAAAGAAGAGTAGATAAAATAGATTTATAATAATAGAATTAATTAGAAGATATAAGATGAAGAAAGCCATATTTATTGCAGGCCTCATAGGTTTTTGCTCCCTTACAAATGCTCAGGAATTTGATTCAGTAGCTTATCGCTTTGCCAATGATATTGATAAAGCGACGATCGAAAAGCATTTGAGAGTTATTGCCTCAGACGAATATGAGGGAAGAGAAACAGGAAAAGAAGGGCAGAAGAAAACCATGGAATACCTTATCAAGGAATTCAAATCCTATGGTATTGAAGATGTAAAAGGCATGAATTTCAAACAAGCTTTTCCCTTGATCGAACAAGAGAATAGCAATGTGACTTTAAATATCAATGGTGTTGAGCTCATTCAGTTTGAAGATTTCTTGCTTCGCCCATTCTTCGTTTCAAATCAAAACATTCGTGCTGAGCTTAATTATTATAATGGACAGGAAGATATTGAAGGAATAGACTTCTTTATCTGGGACAATGATGATGAGTCTAGTGAATCATTGAATAAGCAAGCAAAAAAAATAAAGGAAAGTAAGGCTAGATTGGTGCTTTTTTACGACTCAACCCTAAATGAGAAACTTGAAAAGTATGAACACTACTTCAAGAAAAGCAGAACTAAATTAGCCACAGATGAGGCAAAAGCACAGACTTTGACCATTGCCCTTACTGAAACTGGATTGAGCAAACTTTTCAATGCTGCTAATATCAAACCTGATAAACTAGAAAAAAAGGGAGCATCACTATTTGAAAAGGCTTTCCCGCTTCAAATTGACCTGAACATTGATAAACCAAACAATGAAATAAGTGGGGAAAATGTACTTGCATTCATTCCAGGAAAATCAAAAAAGGATGAGATCATTGTAATTACTGCGCACTATGATCATTTAGGTACTGATGGTGAACTAGTCTTTAATGGTGCCGACGATGATGGGACTGGAACGGTTAGTCTTTTGGAAATTGCGCAGTCATTTATGTTGGCGGCTAAAGAAGGTTACAGACCGGAAAGAAGCATTTTGATCATGCCAGTTTCCGGAGAAGAGAAAGGACTTTTGGGTTCTAGATACTATACCGAAAATCCTGTTTTCCCACTCGAGAACACCGTGGCTAATCTGAACATCGATATGATCGGAAGATATGATGAACATCACACTACCGATAGTAATTATGTATATCTAATTGGATCTGATAAACTTAGTACCGAACTTCATAATCTTAGTGAAGAGGTTAACAAGACTTACTCAAAATTCAATATCGACTACAGATTCAATGATGAGAACGATCCAAATAGATTCTACTACAGATCCGATCACTACAATTTTGCAAAGAACAATGTACCGGTGATTTTCTACTTCAGTGGAGTTCACGAAGACTATCACAAATCAACAGATACTGTAGAGAAGATCGACTTTGACAAGACCAGCCGAATCGCACGTCTAGTATTCTTAACAGCCTGGGAGATAGCGAATAGAGAAGAGAGGATTAAACTGGATGAAGAACTTTAGTCTTCAGCTAAGAGCTCTTCTATAAAGCTTTCGGTTTCTGCTCTATATGCGTCGTAGTACTCACCGGTTCCAGGACCGTAGAAGCCGGTATGTATTCTTCTAACTCTATTTTCTTTGTCGAGAAAGAGTGTAGTTGGATATGACATGATCTTATCTAACATAGGAAAGATGTTTCTAGGATGTTGATCGCGATTATATCCAGCAAGAAGAATTGGATAGCTTAAGTTTTCTTTTTCAGATAACCTTTGAAGATTGTTAATTGCTTGCACCTCACTGCGAGTTCTTTCAAAAGCAAGAGCAATGATCTCCAAGCCATTCTCAGCATATTTGTCGTAAAGAGAGTTGAAATAGCGACTCTCATCTAAACAGTTTGGACACCAGCTACCCATGATCTGAATGATCTTTACTTTGTTTTGAAATCTCGAATCGCCCAAGCTTAAAACTTCTCCATTTGAATTGGGAAGACTAAAGCTGATTGCAGAGCTATCAGTCAAGGATGTAAGAGAATCGGGATCCCTTAATTCAAAATCCGAGTTCTGCCTTGCTACCCAATTCTCTCGATGATGAATTCCCGAAATAAAAACACCTTCCAAAGTGCTGTCTTTTATGCCCGCAGAGAAATAGAAAGCATGCGAGCCATCAAAAGTTGAGAGGAAGAGGGAATCGCCGATTACTCTACCTTCTAAATAGCGATAATCTCCCGTTTCGGTGGCAAAAGTTCCTTTAACCCAATCGCCATCCTGCTCAAAGAGACCAATTGCCTTATAAGCACCATCTTCATTTGGACTAAATTCTACTTCATACTTTGAGTGCAGTTTATATGGGATCTTATTCGTTTGAGAAAAGCCCTTGAAACGCGAATCCTTTGTTGTAGTTGCCCACACATCAATGATGTAATCGTCTGATTTGTAATAATTTATCCAATGTCCGCTTAAGCTATCGGCCGCGTGAACCTTCAAGAAGAACTCCGATTCAAAAACCGGCATTTTGAATTGTATGGAATCTTTGAATACCCTAACTCCATCAATATTTATTCTCTCTTCTGCATTGCTGATCAAAATGCTATACTCTCCTTCTTGCTCATTCAACTCAAAACTGAAGGGCAATACAACGCCCTTGAGCTGCATATTCATGAGCCACTTGCCAGTTTGAGGCTTGAGGAGTTTCTTTGAATCTTCAGATGAGGCGCAGCTAAAAAGGAAGAGAGAAATTAGGAATGTAAGAGGGAATATAGATTTAATCTTCAGTCGGTTCGTCATTTTGATTCTCTTTGTTTTGTTCTAGTTCAACTTTCTTATCCTTCGACTTAACTTCAGCTACACCACCGGAAATCACCATTTTCATTACATCGGCAGATGAAGCATTAAGTGGGGTTACATTTTCCTTTGGAACAATAAGTAACTGACCAGAGATCGCATATGAAAAAGGCAAGTAAACAGCTACTCTGTCATCACTGATATTGAGCTCTGAAAGATCGTCTTTCGTTACAAATCCAATCCGTTCAATATCATCTCCTACCTTTACTAAGACGGGCTTTTTAAACTGTCTTTTCTTCCCCACAAATGCATTCATCATATCCTTCAGAGAGGTATAAATGATCTTGATCAATGGGGTGTTCTCAATAGTCCGTTCAAATGGCCTTAAATAGTTTACAAAAAAGTGAGTACCCAAGAAGCCAACCAGGGTTACCACCACAAAGAGGATGATTATGCCAAGCCCTGGAATATCCAAATTTATCAAGCTATCCAACTCTGTAACCAACCAAAAGATCACATAGATGGTAGCCGTAATTGGCACCAAATAGAATAACCCCTGCAGGAAATATTTAGCAATTAGTTTATAAATGCGGGTTTGGTCTCTTTTCTTACTCATTAAGGGTCAAATTACAATGCTAATCTAGGGGTAAAAAGGGCTCTCGTTGCTTTTTAGGCAAAGAACTTACAATGAGATTATAGCTGTCTTTGGTTAGGCGAAAAATAAACTCAGCCTTTAAGCTGCCTCTTGGATCTACTGAATTCCAATGCTCCTTGTTCATATGGTATCCAGGAGTTATTTCCGCATGTCGCTCTCTAAGCTCGATCGCCTTTTCAGGATCCGACTTCAGATTGATCCTTTCAAAGGTTTTTATATCGCATAGGGAAAACATTTTACCCCCGACCTTGAAAACCAACACATCGGGTCCAAAAGGAGTGCTTTCTGTGCATCCTATTAAAGAGAGACAGAAGTCTCTATATTCCTCAATATTCATTGGGATTCTAAGTATAATCTGTGGGCAATAGCCAGGTATTCGTAAAGGTCTGAAGGCACTTTTACACCTTTTTCAGGATCTCTTTTATGCCCCAATCTGACCAGAACCACATCCCAGTCAGGAATGAAGACAATATACTGACCTTGAATCCCTCTGGCGTATCTCACACCTACACCTTCAAAGTCGGCCAGCCACCATTGCAGTGCATAATGTTTTGTGATTTCGCCACTTTCATCGGCTAGGTTAACAGGCTTAAATGCGTCTTTAATATATGTAGTATCTAATAACTGTTCATTGCCCCATTGCCCATCCTGCAGCATCAATTTCCCGATTCTAGCAAAGTCTCGAGCGTTGCTATAGAAGCAACAATATGCTTTTTCAAGCCCATCCTTTTCTGCGATAGTCCACAGGGCATCCTTAGAGGCTCCTATTTTTGTCCATACCTTCTCAGAGAAGAATTCTGATAGGTTTTTACCGCAGGCTTCTTTAATGATAAACGAAAGGATCAAAGTATTGCCACCTTGATATTTCCACACCTCTCCACTAGGATGAATTGCCTGCTTCGATAGCGTGAGTTCTTTAAGTTCCTTACCGTAATAGGTTTTGGCCATAAAACCGAATGGGTCTCCATAGCTCTCCCCAAAGTCCACTCCGGAACTCATTTGCAAGAGATGTCTTATCGTGATATTTTCAAGTTCAGAGTTTTGAAGCTCCGGTAAGAACTCTGATGCTTTTTGATCCAGGGATTGTATACAGCCGTCTTGCAGAGCTGCACCTATGGCAACGGAAACAAGGCTTTTGGCTACAGAAAATGAATTTGAGTATGAGTCTGAAGAAAAATCTTCCCAATAGCGCTCAAGTCGGATAGTGTCTGATTTGATCAAAAGAAAGGCAGTGGATTCCCACTTCTCCAAGACCTCTTCTTCCTCTTCTGTAAGATTGAAGTCCATCTTTGGATCCATATTCCAAGGTCTATGTCGATCGGCTTTCACCAATCTATTCTCAAACTTACTATGATCAACTATAGTAGGGCCACTTTCCCCTTCTAAATAAGTGCTGCTAACAGCCTTTATCAGATATGAATAATCCGTAAAGGAAAGTATGAGCGCAACAATCCCAATTGAGATAAGAAGAGAGAGTAAAAAACGAAGGATAAATCGAATGAACTTCACCGTTTAAAGGTAAGGAAGATTCATTAGTCCAAGCCGGCGAGCATGTTTTTCAAACCCGTGATCACATTCACCTCAACCGAGTCGATATCTTTTGCTGCTGCAATGTAATATGAGCACCAATCTCCAAGATGGATCAAGTAAAGACTTTTAGCTAGGAAGGAATCCCCTTCAGCTATTACCTCTTTGATGTTTGAAGTGTAGTTGGAGATTACCTCTTGGTTATAAGAGATCCTTTCTTTGTTTCGATAATAATCATCATCGGATCTGAAGAATACCACTGCTAGATTTTCATCTTTATTCTTCCAACCTACTAATTCATTGTGGTTCATTTCGGGAATTACATGATGCCAACAAAGGATCTTAGAATTCTCATTAAGCTGCTGACGAAAACGGACCAAGATCCCTTCCCATCTGCTTTCTCCGTAAAGAACAGGCATTTTACCATTTAAAAATTTCGCCAGATCTTTTGCAGAATCTTGAATTTGAGCTTCTTTGGCATCAATGGATGCAATACCTTTTTCCAGATCGTGAATGAATTGAGAGCTAATTAGATTGTAGTTGCTTAAACAAAAAAGTAGTTGAGGAAATGCCAGACCGAAAGCAGCTCTAGGAGGCAAGCCACCAGGGATGATCAAATGGTTGTGGCCTTTTGATTTAGCGAACTCTTCGAATTTACCACCTGAAGTGATAATTGCAATTTCTGCTCCTTTTTCAATAGCCTGCTTATATAGGCTAACAGTTTCTTCGGTATTTCCGGAATATGAACAGCAAATAACCAGACTGTTTGAGTCAACGAATTTTGGCAGGTGATACCCCTTCAAGCTAGTGAAAGGCACCTTTAATTCATTTTCCACTAGTTTGCTAACTATGCTACCGCCAATTCCCGAACCACCTAGTCCGCAAACAACCACATTGCGAATCTCATTCTTAGCTGAAGAGAAATTGCTTTGTTTTCCGATCTCAATGGCTTCTTTTAGATGTCGACTAAACGACTCAATAAGCCCTTTCATGTATTCATTCTCCATAAGGCCTACAAATAAAAGAAAAAATGCCATAATTTGAATGCTATATTGTAAGCTGCTGATTAAAGAATTCTTAGCATAATCTTATCTTTGCGGCCTAATTTTCAGGCCCTATGAGTAGAGTATTGAGCGAGCAAGAGATCAATCGGCGAGAAGCCCTTTCAGAATTGAGAAAGAAGGGAATCAACCCTTTTCCTCCAGAGGAATTTGAAAGGACACATAATAGTGTATCTGCTGTAGAAGAGTTCCAGAAGGATGAATCTGCCGATATCCAGGTAAAGCTTGCCGGTAGAATCATGAGCAGAAGGATCATGGGTAAAGCCTCTTTTGCTGAGCTTCAAGATCAACATGGGAAGATCCAATTGTACTTCAATAGAGACGAGATCTGTCCGGGAGAAGATAAAAGCCTCTACAATGATGTCTTTAAAAAGCTTCTAGATCGAGGTGATTTTGTCGGGGTAGAAGGGAAGGTCTTTAGAACTCAAGTAGGAGAGATCTCTGTTGATGTAAAATCATTCAAGATTCTCAGTAAGGCTCTTCGCCCATTGCCAACAGTGAAGACTGATGAAGAAGGAAATAAGCACGACGCTTTTACCGACCCTGAGCAGCGATACCGTCAGCGATATGTGGATTTGATCGTAAACCCTGAGGTGAGAGACACTTTTGTGAAGCGCACCAAAGTGATCAATTCCATGCGTGAGTTTTTCAATAAGAAAGGATACCTAGAGGTAGAAACGCCTATTCTACAACCTATTCCGGGAGGTGCAGCAGCACGACCGTTCATTACACATCACAACAGCCTCAATACCGACCTCTACTTGAGAATTGCCAATGAGCTTTACCTAAAGAGATTGATCGTTGGGGGTTATGAAGGAGTGTATGAATTTGCGAAGGACTTCAGGAATGAAGGTATGGATCGCACTCACAATCCCGAGTTTACCGTAATGGAGATCTATGTGGCCTATAAAGACTACCACTGGATGATGAAGTTTACAGAGGAGCTTTTGGAAAAGGTGTGTATGGATGTGAATGGTTCTTCCAAGGTTGAGTTTCAAGGACAGCAGATCGACTTCAAAGCGCCTTATCGCAAGGTACCGATCTTTGAAGCTATTGAAGAGCATACAGGTCACGACCTCACCGAAAAGAATGAAGATGAAATCAGAACCATCTGCGAAGAATTGAAGGTTGAGGTTGATGAAAGTATGGGCAGAGGAAAAATGATTGATGAGATCTTTGGAGAATACTGTGAGAAGAATTTCATTCAGCCAACATTTATCACTGATTACCCAGTTGAGATGTCGCCATTGTGTAAGAAACACCGTGACAATCCGAATCTAACCGAGCGATTCGAGCTTATGGTGAATGGGAAGGAAGTAGCGAATGCATATACTGAGCTCAATGATCCGATTGATCAGTTAGAGCGTTTTCAAGACCAATTGAAACTCTCTGAAAAAGGAGATGATGAGGCTATGTTCATTGATCATGACTTTGTAAGAGCATTGGAATATGGTATGCCTCCAACTTCTGGAATGGGTATTGGCATCGATCGTTTGGTGATGTTCCTCACCAATAATGTATCTATTCAAGAAGTGCTGTTTTTCCCGCAGATGAAGCCTGAAGCGAAGAAAATTGAGCTGAGTGATTCTGAGAAAGTCATTTTTGAGATCCTAAAATCTGCCAATGAAATAGACCTTTCAGAGTTGAAAGAAAAGGCCGGCCTGAGCAATAAGCAGTGGGACAAAGGAATGAAGGGCTTGAATAAAAAGCATTTGGCTGAAGTTCGAGTGGAAGGGGATTTCAAAAAGGTAGTACTAAAAGGGTAATCACAAGGCTACATCAATGTAGTCGATATCTAAATTTAGTGTATTGAGTTTTCCCGCTAGCATCATATACATCTATCCTTTTAAGTAAACCTTTCTTATTGTAGAGGTATTCAGTTCTTCTTTCTACACCAGAGTTAATTACATTCCAATACTTTCTGATTGGTTCCTTTGAAAAGTAATCAAACCGCCATTCAGTTATTGCCCAAAGACTATCAGGTTCATCATCGAACCTAAGTTCTGTTTTAATTAAACCATCATCAGAATACTTGAACTCTTGTCGATATAAAAAAGATTCATCCATATAATGAATGGCTTCTATTTCTCTTCCTGACGTATCGTAATAGATAGAATCAATGGTGCTGTAATAATCATTACCCGTGTATACGGTATCATAAGTAACCCTTGGACGGCCAGTTTCAATTGAGCTCTTAATTTCACGTGCAATTCTCAAGTTTTCTAGGTAATGATTTGTGACTGTCTGGCTTGTATCATCATTATAATACTCGTATTCTATTTCTAAATATAGAGTGTCATTTTTATAGGTATAGTTAATCTCTTCTGCAAGGTGATGCTTTTTGTTTTTATGATATTGCCACACTTTTTGAGAAATCAGCTGATTCTTTTCATTGTATTCATTGTATGTAACCGTATTCAATCTCTTTGGGTAAGTCCCACTATAAGAAGTATAGCCAATTATGCTGCTATCTTCACTCCACTTTACTTCTACTTTACCCCACCGTTCTCCATATTCACCTATTTCTATTTCATTTCCTTCTCTATCATACACGCGATAATCTCCTTTGAATTTTCTGGTTCTCCAAGTTGAATTTTCCCAATCTTGGAATAACTTATCCTTATAAACATATGTATTAGATGTTCTCTTTTTGACTGCAGGGGGGTAGGGGTAGTAGCTACAAGAGAATAAAGAGACAGTGACTAGAATCATCACAAAAATCAAAAAGAATAGAGAGTGCTTCATTTTAAGACATCCAAGTTGTAATTCTATAAAGGAAGAGCTTCCTTCCATTTATTAATTTAATACGATAATGACTACCACCTCCGGCTAAAGGTCCATATTGACACCCAACGTCTAAAAAACCCTCATTGCCATTGATGAATAGGAACTTCCAACATGACTTATCATTACTATATCTTTCGAAAAAATTCTTTAGCTCAGGATCAGACAATTCATTCAAATCCTTTAATGAATTGACTTTTTCTTCCAGAATAATTTCCGTAGTGTCAAAAGCCGGGCCTTCAAAGTCCCTAAAGAAGTCGTTTTTAAGATATATATGAGAATCTTCTGAAGATTTTGAATACTCAGACAAAAATGAATTGTGATATTCCATTTTTAGGAAGTTATAATGGGCACTTCTAACTTCTTTTAATGCAAGTAGATATTGATTGCAATTTTCATTTGCCCGAATAAAGTTAGTTGTTAAGAGCTCTTTTTTACGATTGCTTGTTTCTAATAATCCTATCTCATAATCTGATTTATACTCAATGACTTTGCTTTTCCATAACTCATAATACTTGATAAGTATCTCTTCTGTATTCACTGTTTTGTATTTCAGAAGTATAAACAAGGAGTTTTCTCTCAATTTTGGTAGGCAGCAACCATATTGTAAAGGAATTTCACTAGAGTATGCATTATACTTTCTTTGGTAATACTTATTGATAATTTCCCCTATATCAATAAGGTCAGTTTCTATATTTACAGCAAAGTCGATCAAAAAACTCTCAATTTCATAAGAGTCTTCATTCTCTAGAATATCTTTAAATAATTCAATAGAGGAATTTGTATCTAGTAGCCATACAGGAATCCCTCGAGTGGATTGAAGGGCAGAATCTAGCCCATAATCATTTGAAATCTCTAGGATCTCTTCTGTTGTAACTATATTAAGCTCTTGTGCACTTAAATTGCTTAGAAATAACAAACAGTTGATAGCAATTAGAAGCGGTTTAATTAGGAGTGGCTGCTTACTCCATTTTTGATGAACACTTGATGGTATTATATGATGAGAGTTCTTCATTTTGCTCTGCCAGTTGCAAATTAAACATCAGCCCTTGATGACATAATTGGAAATTGGATAAGTTTGATTCTATAATAAGACACAAGTTATTAATTCTTATTGCCTGAACTTTCAACTGATCGAATATATAAGCCATGAAAAAGCATCCATTTTGATCAGCAGTGTTATTATTATTTCAAAGTAAGGGCTATCAACAATACGGCTAAAGTAGTTTTTGTAACTTAGAATTCCTCAAACCACAACCTTGAGCAAAAAAAAAGAAGTTTCTGTCATAGGCGGAGGTAGCTGGGCTACCGCAATCGTCAAAATGCTTTGTAACAACGCAGACCTTGTGCATTGGTGGATGCGTGATGCCGACAAAGCGAACTATATCAATAAGTACTATCACAACCCCAGATATCTTTCGGCGGTTCAGTTTGAAAAGGATAAGATTCGCGTAAGCAACGATCTTGAAGATGTGATCAGCTCTGCAGAAACTGTGGTTATTGCCACTCCTTCGGCCTTCTTAATGGATGTGTTTGGTGATCGCGATAATAATGACTTGAAAGACAAGATCGTGGTTTCTGCGGTGAAGGGTATTGTGCCCGAAGTGCATCAAATTCCCGCTCGTTTCTTCCACAAAAGATTTGGAACTCCATACGATAGGATTGTCATGATATCCGGACCTTGTCATGCAGAGGAAGTTGCTCTTGAGCGACTATCATACCTTACCATTGCTTGTCAGGATGAAGATATTGCCCAGGATTTTGCAGATCGATTGGAGTGCAGATATATCAAGACCAGTGTTTCTGATGATCTGTTCGGAACCGAGATCTCTGCCATCTTGAAGAATATCTATTCAGTAGCATCCGGGATTTACAATGGCTTGGGATATGGCGACAACTTTCAAGCGGTTCTAATATCCAATGCCATCCAAGAAATTGAACACTTCGTAGACGCTTTGAATCCAATTCACAGAGATGTGAAGTCATCGGCTTATCTGGGCGACCTTATGGTAACAGCATACTCTCAATTTAGTAGGAACAGGACATTTGGAAGCATGGTGGGTAAGGGATATTCTGTGATGTCGGCACAAATGGAAATGAACATGACTGCCGAAGGTTATTATGCCGCAAAGAGCATTATGAAGATCAATGAAAAGTACGAGGTTGATATTCCGATAGCCACTGCGGTATACCGCATTTTGTACGAGAAGATATCTCCGGCGGTAGAGATGAGAATACTCGCAGATAAGCTCACTTAATTAGCGGAAGTAATCGTAGACTGCTTTCGCTCTGCTTGGCGGCAGAACTACCTTTAATTCATCAAGACTTGCTTCTTTAATTCGCTTTACCGATTTAAAATGCGACAATAACTCTTGAGTTGAATTCGCACCAATTCCTTTGATCTCAGACAGCTCGGTTTTGATGCTAGATGCCGACCTTTTGTTTCTATGATGCTTGATTCCAAAGCGGTGAGCTTCATTTCTAAGGTGCTGGATCACCTTCAAACTTTCGCTTTTCTTATCCAGAAATAGCGGATACTTATCTCCTGGATAGAAGATCTCTTCCAACCTTTTGGCGATTCCAATTATTGGAATCTTGCCTCTTAGTCCTAATCTCTCTAGGCTCTTTAGAGCTGAACCTAATTGACCTTTTCCACCATCTATTACAATGAGCTTGGGCAGGTCTTCTCCCTCTTCTAGCAGTCGCTTGTATCTTCTGTGAACCACTTCTTCCATTGAGGCGAAGTCGTCTGGACCTTCAACCGTTTTTATATTGTAATGGCGGTATTCCTTTTTGGATGGTTTCGCATCTCTAAAAACTACGCAAGCAGCCACTGGATTACTTCCTTGTATGTTTGAATTGTCGAAACATTCGATGTGGTCGGGGATCTCATTCAATCGCAGATCCTTTTTGAGGCCTTCCAGAATGCGGGTTGTATGTCTTTCGGGATCTCTTTTTAGTTCTTGCTTTCGCCTTTCAAGCATGAAGTATTTTGCATTGCGTTCAGATAGTTCAAGCAGCCGTTTCTTGTCGCCCCGCTGAGGTTGATGAAAGTGAATACCCTCAATTTCAAAGTCGGGAAGAAAAGGAACCAAAACCTCTTTTGAGGTGCTGTTAAAGCGACTTCTCATCTCTGTGATGGCCATTTCAAGAAGCTCTGCATTGCTTTCATCCAGCTTTTTCTTCATTTCTAAAGTGTGGGCCTGGATAATTGCGCCACTATTTACCTTCATATAATTCACATAAGCCAAATCGTTTTCAGTGACCATACTGAATACATCAACATTGTGAATAGAAGGGTTAACCACAGTAGATTTTGCCTGGAATTTTTCAATGGCTTCGATCTTATTTTGCAGTTCGGCCGCTCTTTCAAACTCTAAGTTTTCCGAAGCTTGTTTAATGTCTGTCTTCAATCTTTTCTTCACCTCATTCACATCTCCTTTGATGATCTTTCGGATCTCATCGATATGCTGGTGATATTCTTCTGCGATTTGCAGTCCTTCACAAGGGGCTTTGCAGTTTCCTATGTGGAATTCTAGACATCTCTTGAACTTACCAGCTTGTATGTTTTCTTCAGAGAGTAAATAGGAACAGGTTCTCAACTTGTAGGTCTTTCTAACCAGGTCGAGAATGGTGTTCATGATCTTCACTGAGGCATATGGACCATAATATTCAGAGCCATCTTCTATTAAAGTTCTGGTCTTGAATACTCTGGGAAAGCGCTCCTTTTTAATGCAGATCCAAGGGTAGGTCTTATCGTCTTTTAACATCACATTATAGCGCGGCTGATGCTTCTTGATCAGGCTGTTCTCTAATAGCAATGCATCAAGTTCGGTCTCTGTGATGATGTATTTGATGTCGGCTATCTTGCTCACCATCAATCGAGTACGACCGCTTTTTGAACTGTCGTTCGTGAAGTAAGAAGACACCCGATTCTTCAGGTTTTTGGCCTTTCCTATATAAAGGTACCTTTGCTCTTTATCGAAGTATTGGTAAATTCCTGCTTTGTTAGGCGCAGCCTGAATCTTTTGACGAATATGATCGAAGGAAGGCATAAGGCAAAATTACGCAGCAAAGTTTCACCATAAGTCGAACATTTTTAGTTCATTAGCGTTGTTAGATAATATCAAGCTTTAATAATGGGAAAGTACTCAATCAAGGAGTTGGAAAGTTTGTCGGGAATTAAAGCGCATACCCTGCGAATCTGGGAGAAAAGATTTAATCTTCTCAATCCGGAACGAACAGACACCAACATAAGATATTATTCTGATGAGGATCTAAGGAAGATTCTCAACGTTTCGTTATTGACGACGAATGGAGTGCGTATTTCTGAGGTTGCTTCATTTAGCGATGAGGAATTGAAGAATGCTGTTCTCGAGATCAATGATGAAGATGTCTTGAATCGAAAAAGAGTGAATGACCTCATCATGGTCATGAGCGATTTCGACGAGTCTAGATTCCATAAGCTTTTCAACAAATACGTGAAGGAACTAGGTTTTGAAAAGGCCTTTACCGATGTTATTCACCCCTACCTCGAAAAAGTAGGGATTCTTTGGCTTTCCGGAGAAATTCAAGCTACACAAGAGCACTTAGTTACAAGCCTGATCCGATCCAAACTAATAGCCGAAATTGAAGCTATTGATTTCCCATGCGAAGCAAAGAAATCTGCCTTACTTTTTCTTCCAGAAGGAGAGTTTCATGAGTTAGGTCTCTTATTCTTCAACTATCTGTTGAGGAAAGCAGGTGTTAAAGTATACTATCTAGGGCAATCTACACCAGTTTCACAAACCGTTGAATTTGTGAATTCATGTCAGCCAGACTTGGTGCTTACTTATAGCATCATAAAAAGCAAAAGGGATATTGAAGAGTTTTTAGAGCAGCTAGAGTACTGCAAATGCAAGAAAACTGTCTATGTTGAGAACAAGCATCAGTCTTACTTAAAGATCAATTATCCCGCTCATATTAGTAAGGTGAACAATTACAAGGAAATTCTTTCCCACCTCAACTAAGGATTATGTCCTCAAAATCAATCACTTAAATCTTTGTTTAAGAAATATTATAAAAAAACAAACAAAAATATTTGCATGTATATACATATTGTTTAACTTTGGGTCAAATCAGTTAAACATAAAATCATGACTGCAATAGAATTTAACCAGCAATTACTCTCTTATCAAAACCCACTGAAGTATTTCGCATTAAAGTTAACTGCAGATAATGAAGATGCAGAAGACTTACTGCAAGAGACTTTTCTAAAGGCTCTGAAATACAAGGATAAGTTTCAAGAAAAGACAAACCTTAAAGCATGGCTCTATACTATAATGAAGAACACCTTCATTAATAATTATAGAAGAGCGGTGAGAAAAAGAACGATCATCGACAATACAGCAGATGATTACTTTGTGAATTCAACTAAAAAGGAGTCACCGATTTCTCCGGTTTCTGAATACAACTATAAAGAGATCGTAAAAACGATTGATGAATTGAACGACGAGTGCAGAATTCCATTTAAGATGCACAATGAAGGATACAAGTACAAAGAGATCGCGGATGAACTAGACATGCCAATTGGCACTGTTAAGAGTAGAATTTTTCTCGCGAGAAAAAAATTGACTTCTGCGCTTAAAGATTACGCTTAAATTTCAAGCGTGGAAAAAAGAATAATCGTCATTGGATCCGGTTTTGCTTCAATGGCAGCTGCTACCAGTTTAGCTGATAAAGGATATAAGGTAGTAGTTCTAGAAAAAAATGATCAGGCCGGAGGAAGAGCTAGACAATTCAAAACCTCCGGCTTTACTTTTGACATGGGTCCAAGTTGGTACTGGATGCCAGATGTGTTTGAAAACTACTTTCAAAAGTTTGGCAAGGAGATCAAAGAGCACTACCAATTAGATCGCTTGGATCCTTCCTATAAGATATTCTTTGAAGATGAGGAATGGAATATTCCCGCGAATCTAGAAGAACTCAAAGCAGATTTCGAGAAAAGAGAAAAAGGAAGTGCGGTAAAGCTCGATAAGTTCCTCAAGGAGGCAGAGTACAAATACCGTGTGGGCATGGACGATCTAGTCCATAAACCAAGCAGATCCATTTTGGAATTTGCCAATTGGAAAGTGATTTCTGGTGTCTTTAAAATGCAATTATTCAGGTCGCTGTCTGCACATGTAAAGCATTATTTCAAAGACGATAAGATTCGTCAACTATTGGAGTTTCCAGTCTTGTTTCTAGGCGCGGAACCTTCAAAAACGCCAGCTTTATACAGCCTTATGAACTATGCAGATATCGTTCTGGGAACTTGGTATCCTCAAGGTGGCATGCATGAGATCGTAAAAGCCATGAAGAAATTGGCCGAAGATAAAGGGGTTGAATTTCGCATGCAATCTGAGGTCAAAGGCTTCGAAATTGAAGACTCAAAGATCATTGCAGCCAGAACAGATTCCGGTAATATAGAGGCAGATATTTTTGTTTCAGGAGCAGATTACCATCATACCGAAGAATTATTGGGAGATGATTTTCGCAATTATGATGAGCAATATTGGGACAGCAGGAAAATGGCTCCTTCCTCATTGTTGTTTTACCTAGGAATAGATAGAAAAGTCGATAACCTTCTACATCACAACCTCTTTTTTGATGAGGATTTCGATCAACATGCCAAAGAAATCTACGATCAGCCTGATTGGCCAAGCAAACCTCTTTTCTATGTATCTGCTCCATCTAAAACAGATAAAACGGTCGCTCCGGAAGGATGCGAGAATCTGTTTCTGCTCATGCCCGTAGCTCCTAATTTGAAGGATGATGAAAGTATGCGAGAGAAATACTACGAAATGATGATGGATCGATTGGAAGCACGTTGCGGACATAAGATCAGAGAGCATGTGATCTATAAAAGGTCATATGCACACAGTGATTTCAAATCCGACTATCATGCATATAAAGGCAATGCATATGGCTTGGCAAACACGCTTAGACAAACGGCTATTCTTAAGCCATCTCTCAAGAGTAAGAAGCTCAAGAATTTCTATTATACAGGTCAGTTAACCACCCCAGGCCCTGGTGTTCCACCATCATTGATATCAGGCCAGGTTGTGGCAAAAGAAGTAATTAAACAGCTATCTTAGTGGCATGGAGCAACTGTTTCTCAAAGCTTCCCTGATTAGCAGTCGGGCATTTACCAATACCTACAGTACTTCCTTTTCCCTTGGAATCAAAGCACTGGATAAATCCATTCATGAGGCAATATATGCCATTTATGGTTTTGTGAGGGTGGCAGATGAGATCGTTGACACCTTTCACGACCAAAACAAAGAAAAGCTCATTCATGAGTTCCAAAACGATACATTCAAAGCCATAAATGATGGCTTTAGCACCAATGCTATACTACATAGCTTTCAATGGGCAGTGAATCACTATGGGATCGATCACAATCATATCACTGCTTTCTTCGATAGCATGATCATGGATCTGCATAAGACCTCATACAATCGAGAAGAGTATGAGAAATACATTTATGGCTCTGCAGAAGTTGTGGGCTTGATGTGTTTGAAAGTCTTTTGTCACCCAAACGATGAGCAATATAAAGCGCTGATTCCACCAGCCAGAAAGCTCGGATCGGCATTTCAAAAGATCAACTTCCTTCGCGATCTCAAAGCCGATTACTTTGATAAGGGGAGAATGTACTTTCCCAATCTGAGCATTGAAGAATTCAATGCAACAACTAAGAAAACGATTGAAGCAGAACTTGAAGATGAGTTTGCCGAGGCATTCAAGGGCATCAAAAAGCTGCCCTCAAACTGTAAATTTGGAGTTTACACGGCTTACACCTACTACCTAGAGCTCTTCAAGAAGATTCGCAAGAAAGATGCAGAGCTTATCAAGAATGAAAGAGTGAGAATCCCCGACCGCATGAAGAATTGGCTATTATTGAGGTCAATACTGCGTTACAAGCTAGGATTGATCTAAAAATCCTAAAACTATAAATCCCTTAGCGTGTTCTAAAAACAAAAAAGATGAAGAACATTCTTATTGTAGGAGCAAGTAGTGGAATAGGGAAAGAAATTGCCAAACAATTTTTGAATTTAGAAGATTACAATCTAATTCTAGCCTCACGTTCAAAACCTGACTTAGAAGGAGATTTCCAATATCGTGAATTGGATGTTATGGGAGAGGTAGACTTGGATCTTCCGGATGAACTTCACGGATTGGTTTACGCTCCAGGCTCCATAAACCTCAAGCCTTTTCACCGACTTAATGAAGAGGATTTTTTGAATGATTTTCAATTGAATACAATTGGGGCTGTAAAGGTAATTCAGACGGCACTGAAGTCTTTGAAAAACTCAAAGAATGCATCCATAGTGCTCTTTAGTACAGTGGCTGTCGGTAATGGATTGAGCTTCCACACGAGTGTATCTTCAGCAAAAGGGGCTCTAGAAGGTTTGGGCAGAGCACTATCAGCAGAGCTTGCTCCGCACATTCGAGTGAATATGATTGCGCCTTCATTGACAGATACTCCTCTAGCAGAAAGACTGCTTTCATCAGACGAAAAGCGCAAAGCAAACGCAGAGCGCCATCCGCTTAAGAAAATTGGGACTACTTCAGATATTGCAAATGCCGCCAGATATTTGCTAACTGATGAGTCGGCTTGGACAACAGGTCAAACCTTAACTATTGATGGAGGACTCAGCGTAATTCGATAAAATGAGCAAAGAAAAAGTAAGCGTCTTTTGGTTTCGTAGAGACCTTAGGTTAGACGATAATGTGGGTTTGTATGAAGCACTGAATGGAGAGTTCCCTGTACTTCCAATCTTCATTTTCGATAGGAACATTCTCGATGATCTTGAAGATAAAGACGATGCCAGACTCAGCTTTATCCACAAACAGCTAGAAGGAATCCAAAGCGAACTAAAAGGCAAAGGCAGCTCCATACACACATACTATGGACAGCCAATAGAGGTTTTCAAGAAGCTGAGGGATGAATATGAAATTCAAAGCGTTTACGCCAATGAAGATTATGAGCCATATGCTCTCCAAAGGGATGAAGAAGTTAGTCAACTCCTAAAGACGAATGGAATTGAATTAAATCTTTACAAAGACCAAGTAATCTTTGCAAAGGATGAGGTTGTAAAAGACGATGGAGATCCCTATCTGGTATATACACCCTACAGCAAGAAATGGTTGAGTAATCTCAGAGAAGAAGATCTCGAAAGTAAATCTTCAGCGCTCTATTTTGAGAATTGGGTCCAAACAACTAAAGGAAAGATCATTCCGCTAGAAGAAATGGGCTTTGTGAAAAGTGAGATCGAAATACCAAATGCAACATTGTCCGACCACACGCTTGAGATCTATCATAAAGAGAGGGATTATCCTGCAAAAGACAGCACTTCCAGACTGGGGATTCACCTTAGGTTCGGTACTGTGAGTATTAGAAAGATTGCCAGACATGCTCAAGAGATCAGTGAGGTATTCCTCAAAGAGCTTATCTGGAGAGAGTTTTACATGATGATCCTCTATAACTTCCCCGAAGTAGTAGAAAACAACTTCAAATCCAAATACGACAGTCTGAAATGGAGGAATAATGAAGCGGATTTTGAGAAATGGAAGCAAGGAAAAACAGGATTCCCATTGGTTGATGCAGGCATGCGACAACTCAACAAAACCGGCTTTATGCACAATAGGATCCGCATGCTTGTGGCCAGTTTTCTAACCAAACACCTTTTAATAGATTGGAGGTGGGGAGAGGCCTATTTTGCGTCTAAACTTCTAGATTATGAATTGGCTTCCAATAATGGGAATTGGCAGTGGGCTGCTGGAACGGGTGTTGATGCTCAGCCCTATTTCAGGATCTTCAATCCCCATAGTCAGATAAAGAAATTCGACCCAAAAGAGCAGTATATCAAGCGATGGGTGCCTGAATTCAATACTCCTTCATATGCAGGAGAAATGCTAGAACATAAAGCTGCGCGAGAGCGCGCATTGGAAGCATTTAAAGAGGCGGCAAACAATTAATTACCTAGAGCGTATAGCTTGAAATGTCTAACTTTAGGATATGAAAATCAGGCTATTCCAATTCTTGATTGCCCTTGCGATTACTCCACTTTATGTAGATGCTCAGATCTTTTCTGAGGATTTCAATAGTGGTGTTTCATTCTCGAATTGGACGCTGATCAATCAAGACGGTTTAACGCCGGCTAACAATGTAAGTCAGTTCACAGATGCCTGGGTTCTCACAAGAGACTCCTCCTTCAGCGATTCTTGCGCATCTAGCACATCTTGGTATTCTCCTTCAGGACAAGCAGACGACTGGTTGATCTCCCCGGCGATACAATTGGGGAATAGCAGCATACTATCCTGGGATGCTCAAGCACAAGACAATCGATTTCCCGATGGTTATGAGGTGAGAATATCTACCGGACAACCTACATTGGCCGACTTCAACTTAAATCCTGCGATCTTTCAAACTACTGCTGAAAATCCAAACTGGACGAGAAGGAGCATAAACCTTCAAGCGCAAGGATACAGCAACCAGACTGTGTATTTGGCCTGGCGAAATAATTCAAATGACCAATACATTCTTAATGTCGACAACATTAGAGTTGATACCATTAGTGGAAGTGATGCGAATCTATTCACCGCATTAAATGTGATTGATGAATTCTGGCAGGTGCCGATCTTACATGCAGATACCATCAATTTTGCATCTGCAATTGAAAATGTAGGAGCTGATACACTCTTTAATCTCACAACAGTTTATGAGGTATACAGAAATGGGAACCTTATTCTTATAGATTCAATGCCAGTTCTGCCATTTTTGGCTCCGGCTGATACTGCAGTAATGATGGCCACTAGTGGTTATCTTCCAAGAATCGGCGGCGATTTTTATGTGAGGTATTACCCTTCTTTCTCAGCTATTGATGTTGATTCTTCAAACAACTTCTATATAAGTGATACGATCACGATTAGCGATTCTACCTATGCTCGTGATAATGGCATACCCATAGGGGCATTGGGAATTGGCTCTGGAGTTACTGGTGAACTCGGAACCATGTACAGTCTGAGTATGAATGATACACTAACCTCAGTAAGTATATACATCGCTAACACAAATAGTGGGATGACGGGTCAGCCGATTAGTGTGAACATTAGAAATTTCACTTCACTTCCAGGAGCTATCATCGCAAGTTCAGACACGATAACCTATACTGCAGCGGGAGCATCATGGGTGACTTTCGACTTTGCCAATTCAGGGGGATATATTCCACTATCAGCTGGTAATTTCTTTATTGGAGTAGTGGAACCCGACACTAACTTAACATTAGGAGTGAGCTCTAGAACCATCACACCAAATGTGAACTATCTCGACTTCCCAGGGAATCCACAAAATGGATGGACTACCCTAGACGGATTCAATATCTTCCGTTGTTTAATGATCAGAGCTAATTTTTCCCCAGTCAGTATTCCGGTTTCTGTACCATCAGTTCAATCTGAGCGAAAATTGGCAATGGAAGTATATCCAAACCCTTCTTCCGATGGGAGATTCTATTTGAATGGCTTGAACTTTAATAGTCCGAATGCGAGTATTTCAGTATACAGTCTCAGCGGGGAACGCATCACCGATCTGCAAATCCAGAATGTGGGGAACAATAGAAAGCAGATCGACCTTAGTAAGCATGCAAATGGCTTGTATTTCTTAAGGGTTGATGTTGACGGACAGAGCATGATCAAGAAATTGATCCTGCATTAATGAATCAGGCTTCTCCAAAAAGCTCTTTCACCTTCTTTTCTCGATAATCGAATATCTTCTTAAGCTGGGGCTTCACTAAAAAAGGCTGTGTAATTCTACCTAGAATTCCCAATGGGGGAGCATAATAGATCTTATCAGTCATTAATGTACCACCTTCAACTTTTTT
The DNA here is from genome assembly GCA_002706365.1 of Flavobacteriales bacterium. GTDB lineage: Bacteria > Bacteroidota > Bacteroidia > Flavobacteriales_E > Vicingaceae > UBA1494. The sequence goes on from PALM01000045.1 coordinate 54,099, forward strand.
GAAGTGATGTTCATGATGCCAGATCTTGTAAGGTCCAACTCTTTGTTCATCAATGAAGTAGCGTCCCTTTTCAACAAAGGTGATCTCAGTTACCCATTTCACTTTAATTCCAAGTATCGGTCGAACTGTATAAGTGATAAACATTCCCTGATACATCTTGCCAACTTCTGTATTCGAAGTGATGACAAAATCCATTTCCTTCGGAGTGATCTTCGACAGATTCGCCGGACTTGAGAAGAATTCCCAGCACTCTTCAATGCTGGCAGGGACAATTATTTCTTTTTCTAAGTAGTACATATGTTGTAGATTAGGAACAAGCAATGAATAGGCTTGTTTTCTAAGTATGAAAATTTTACTCAGCGGAGCCAACGGCTATATTGGGAAAAGGCTAATACCTGTATTGATCGATGAAGGTCATGAGATAATTGCATTGGTTCGTGATAGAGCTACTTTGCATCTATCTGATGAGGAAAAGGAGAAAGTAAAGGTTTATGAAGCCGATTTTCTAAACCCCAATAGTCTTGAAGGACTGCCAATAGAGATTGATGTAGCCTTCTATCTTATGCATGCACTTTCCAATAATGCAGGGGAGATCTCTACTATGGAAAGGCAGATCGCTGAGAACTTTGTGGACTACATCGACCATACAGAAGCAAAGCAGATCATTTATTTGGGTGGGATTAGCAATGATGATCATTTGTCAAAGCATCTATCCTCACGCCTATTAACGGAAGAGTTACTATCAGAATCCAAAGTACCACTTACCGTCTTGAGGGCTGCTATAATAATTGGTTCTGGAGGCGCCTCTTTTGAGATCATTCGAGACTTGGTTGAGAAACTGCCGGTAATGGTTACTCCAAAATGGCTCAACACCAAATGTCAGCCTATTGGTATTCGCAATGTGATCAACTATCTATCTGCTTCAGTGGGAAATGAAGCCCTATATGGTAAAACATTTGATATTGGTGGGCCTGAGGTCTTGACCTATAAAGAAATGCTACTACAATTTGCCGAGGTAAGGGGAATGAAAAGATATATTGGCACTCTGCCGGTAATGACACCGAGATTATCTTCCTATTGGCTGTATTTTGTCACTTCTACCTCTTATCGAATAGCGGTGAATCTCGTCGACAGTATGAAGAATGAGGTTATTGTGAAGAAGAAGGGAATCCGAGAGATCATTCCTCAAGATCTGATGTCTTACAAAGATTCAGTGAAACTCGCATTCAAGAGAATTGAGCAGAATATGGTAGTCTCTTCATGGACAGACACTCAGCTGAATCATCCTTCGCAGAGAAGTTTGAACCACTATATCCAAGTACCGCAAAACGGAACATTCAAAGATCAAAAAAGCATCGAATTCCCAGCAGATGAAGAGCAAAGAGTGATCGATAATATCTGGTCAATTGGTGGAGAACGCGGCTGGTATTATGGAAATTGGCTGTGGAAGATCAGAGGGTATATCGACAAGCTTTTTGGAGGTGTGGGATTGAGAAGAGGAAGAAGGAGTCCGGATCAGATATACAATGGAGATTCACTTGATTTTTGGAGGGTCTTATTAGCCGATCAGCAGGGCAAGAGGCTCTTGTTGTTTGCTGAAATGAAGCTTCCGGGAGATGCATGGCTGGAATTCAAGATCGAATCTTTGGAAAATGGGAATAGCAAGCTAAGCCAAACAGCTACTTTTAGACCAAAAGGCTTGAATGGACGCCTTTATTGGTGGAGTGTGATGCCATTTCACCTCTTTGTATTCAAGAATATGATAAGGAGTATAGCGAATTACGGTAGAAAAGAACCCCTAAGCTCTCAAGTACTCAATGCGGGGAATTGAAGCCAAGAGTTTCTGTGTATAAGGATGCTTAGGGTTGTTATAAAGCGCATCAGCTTCACCCTCTTCAACGATCTTTCCATTGTTCATTACCATTACCCTATCAGACATATATTTGATCACAGAGAGGTCGTGAGAGATAAAAATATAGGTAAAGCCATGTTTCTCTTTGAGCTCATTGAGCAAGTTCAACACCTGTGCCTGAACAGAAACATCCAAGGCAGATACTGATTCATCGCAAATGATGAACTCAGGAGATAAGGCAAGCGCTCTTGCAATGCAAACCCTTTGTCTTTGTCCGCCCGAAAACTCATGCGGATATCTCCTAAAATGATCAGCATGCAAACCAACAGTTTCCATTAGGTCAACAGCCATTTCTTTGCGTTCATTGGCACTTTTACCGATTCCATGAACCATCATAGGCTCAACAATAGCATTTCCTATAGTCATTCGAGGATTCAGAGAAGAGTAAGGGTCTTGAAAGATGATCTGCATTTGCTTGCGGTAATTCCTCATCTCACTTTCAGGAATGCCCACCAACTGATTCCCTTTGAAGAATACGCTGCCTTCAGTAGGAGGCACCAATTGTAAAATACTTCTTCCCAAGGTTGTTTTGCCACAACCAGATTCACCAACCAGCCCAAGTGTCTCACCTTTCTTGACCTCAAAACTTACATCATCAACAGCCCTAACATGATCAACGGTCTTCCTAAAAATTCCTTTTTGAATTGGGAAGTAGGTTTTTAAGGATTCCACCTTTAGGATCTGGTCTGCATCATGCACTTTCTTCAATGCCGACTCTCTTTCGGCCGCACTTACTTTTAATTCTCCTAATTTACTATCGTAGTTGGGGTCTTTGAGGAAGTCGGCGACTGTAGGTAATTTCTTTAGACGATAGTTTTCTGGTGGCCTACATGCAATCAAGCCTTTAGTGTAAGGGTCGCTGGCATTGAGAAAGATATCTTTTGCGCTGCTTTCTTCTACTTTCTTACCCGCTTGCATTACGGCAATGCGATCTGCGATTTGGGATACTACGCCAAGATCATGAGAAATGAAGATCACACTCATATTTCTATCCTTCTGCAATTGGGAGATCAATTTTAGGATCTCATTTTGGACGGTTACATCAAGTGCAGTTGTAGGTTCATCGGCAATCAAAAGCTTGGGTTCACAGCACATAGCCATAGCTATCATTACCCTTTGTTTTTGTCCGCCAGAAAGCTGGTGAGGGTAGGAGGAGTATATGTTTTCTGCTCGAGGTAGCTTAACCTCATTGAACCACTCTATAGTTTTCTCCTTTGCTTCAGCCTTGCTCATTCCCTTATGCAATCTGAGGGCTTCGGCAACCTGTTCACCACATTTGATCACAGGGTTTAGAGAGCTCATAGGCTCTTGAAAGATCATCGCGATCTCTTTTCCTCTAATTTTTTGAAGTTGATTTTCTTTAGCACCTACTATTTCGAACTTTTCACCATTCCCAAAATAGCTGATACTTCCCTGGCTGATCACAGAAGATTTGGGAAGTAAACCTAATAGGCTTAAGCTGCTAATGGACTTGCCGGAACCAGATTCACCAACCACTCCTAAGCATTCCCCTTCGGCAATATTGAGATTTAAACCATGAACAACTCCATTCACTGATTTGCCTTCGCGAAAACCAATGTGCAGATCTTTGATCTCAATTAGATTCTTTACTTGCTCACTCATTCAACTCGTATGATTTCATTGGCTTCTATGGGATCTTCTCCCATAAATTTCAAGAGCAGTTGGGCTACTGCTAGAGTATCCTCCTGACAATATTCGCTAATTCTTTTGAGATCCTTTTCCTTATAGAATACTTCAGCCACCTGACTACCATCCATATCCGATTTTGGTGAGGCAATTCCAAAAAGCCTACAGAGAAGCTTAAGAGAGGTATAATGCTTGTAATCGCCAAATTTCCACAACTGCATAGTGTCGAGATGCTGAACTTCCCAGGGTTTTCTTCCGGCGATATCTAACAAATAGGGCAATTCAATACCGTGAATTAGCATTCTTCTAGCCAGAAAAGGGAAGTCGAACTCCTTTCCATTATGCGCACAAAGAAGATGGTCTTGGTCTTTGTTGAATCGAATAAGTAGGCTCGCAGTCTTTTCTAAAACCTCTTTTTCATCTTCCCCATATATACTCGTGAGTCTAAACTCCTTAGTTCCTTCCCTAAAGTGCAGATAGCCTAAAGAAGCACAGATCACTTTGCCAAATTCTGCATAGATGCCGGCGCGTTTATAGAGGCTTTCAGCATCCTCCTCTTCAGCTTTAGAGAGAAAGCTTGCCTTTCTATCCCACAATGCTTTCCATTCATCATCTAGAGAAGAAAAATCCTCTATTGCCGGAACGGTTTCAATGTCAATGAAGAGGATTTTTCTTAGGTCAAGATGCTTGAGCATAGTGTTTGTTGAAGGCCTACTAAACTAAGTTAGTCAATTATACTCTAACGCCCATTACCAGAATGTCATCCACCTGTTCTTCATCTCTCATCCAGTTATAGAGACTATCAAGAAGCTTGTTCTTTTGTTGAGAGGGTTTTTCATGCTCATTTTCGATCAGCAGTTCTCGAAATCTTCTATACATGAACTTTTTACCCCTTGGTCCACCAAATTGATCGGCATAACCATCTGAGAAAATATAGACCTGGTCGCCTTTCTTCAGTTTGATCTTGTTGTTGGTGAAAGTCTTCTTTTTGTTATCTAAATAGGAGCCTATTGGAAACTTGTCGGCCTTATATTGGATCAATTCTCCTTCTCTAAGAAGATATAGCGGGTTGAATGCCCCTGCATACTCAAGTTCCTTACTGTTTTTATTAAGTGCGCAGATAGCGATATCCATTCCATCTCTGCTTGTAGAGTCTACATCACTTTGTCGCAAAGTCTCTGTTACACCCCTATTCAGCTGATTGAGGATATCTGCAGGACTAGAGCCAGCTGTAGTAGCAATTGCTTGTTTGAGTTGATTGTAGCCTACTATAGACATGAATGCTCCTGGGACTCCATGTCCGGTGCAATCTACTGCTGCGAAGAACACCTTATCTGCTGTTTCAGCCATCCAATAAAAATCGCCACTCACTATGTCCTTCGGTCTGTATAGAATGAATGAGTCGGGCAGTAGCTTCTGTACATAGCCATCCGGTGGTAGAATAGCCTCCTGTATCCTCTTAGCATACTTTATACTATCTGTAACCTGTACAAAATACTCTTCGATTTGAGTACGTTGTTCTTCAATCTCTTCTTTCTGTGCGACTACTTCTGCAGTTCGCTGACGCACTTTCTCTTCAAGGATTCTCTCATTTTCCGCCAGATCATCGCGCATCTTTAACAAAGCATGACCTAAAGAATCTTTACTGCTAAGCGGATCGTAGTCTTTGTCGAAATTGCCTGCCCCAACTGCATTTGCAAAGTCCTTTGTCCTTCTCATCCCCGTAACCACATTGTTCATTGCGGCAGTCATTTCTCCAATTTCGTCCTGCCCCTCATCCATTTTTCTTGAGGGGAACACACCTTTACCCAATTTAACAGCAACTTTTTTAAGTCGTTTTATGGGCTCTACAATAGTCTTGGTGGTGTATATAGCAATGGCAATTCCAATGATGATCAGTGCCATCCCTAAGTACTTCACAAGAATCTCCAAGTTTCGGAAAGAGTTGAATATATCTACTGTATCTGCCTCGGCTATTTCTTTCTGAGTATTGATAAGATTATCTAATTGATCAGTCACCTTAGAAGTTAGTATATAGATATCTCCACCTTCTTCAATACTTGTATGTGCGTTTAGAATCGCGAAAGGGTTTTCCTCGTAGTCTTCGAAGGTCTGCAGCATATCAATCACATCAATGCTCTGTTGATAGAAAAGCAATTCTATGGTTTCAAATAGATGAACCAATGAGTCTTGCTGAGCTTTATCCCAATTGACAGAGATATCTTCAATTCTCTTTTTGATTTGTGGGTATCCTTCACTTCTGAAGTCGAGCAAACGCTGTTTATCGCCATGTGCCTTGAACTCAGTTCTCCAGGTTTCAAGATATAATCTAGATTCTAGAATGTCATATTTTAGCTCTTGCAATACCTTTACAGATGGGACGTTGACGGTATTGATCTCATCGTTGATCCTCTTGCTTTCTTGAAGCGTGAGGTAGGTAGCTACGAAGACAATTAATGTAAGAAAGATTAGGATACCAAAGCCGGTACCTATCTTCTTACCGATTGTAAACCTGATTTTCATGAAATGAGAGATTGGTTGCGAACCTAATAATTTGGAGGTTTATCCTCCTTCTGTCCCGCTCTGCTCTTGGTCGAGTTGATCGAGTTCATTCTTATACCTTTCAGACTTGTCGAGTTCGTTCAAACTGAAGTAGATACCTTGTAAGCCAGTAAGCGTTTCCCTTCTTTGAGGATTAAGCTCGTAAGCCTTTAACATAAATGGCAATGATTTTTTAAAGAGTACCACTATACGATCTTGCAATTCATTGAGCTGTTCTAGATCCAATCCATAGTCCATTGCATTCACAATATCTACACCTTGATTGTAGAATAGGATACCCATATTGTAGTTTGCGCTGATATTGTTTGAATCGATTGCGAGAACTTCATTGTATAGGGAAATGATCTTTGTGTAATATTCCTCGGCATTCACGGAATCTGCTTGCACCAAATTATTGTAAATGGTAGCCAAGGCAAGGTTGAATTGAATGTCTTTTTCCTGAAAATTCGTATTCGGATAGGCCGTTGAGGTAATTTCCTTGTAAAAGTTATAATTGGTGATGGCTTTCTTGTAATGCTCAGGGTTCAAAGTAGCTGCAGCGTGGTTGTATACTGTTTCAGCCAGATATTTAAGATTCATCCTAGAGCTTTCAGAGTAGGTGCCATCTGGTTCTAGTTCCAATGATGTTTTGAAGCTCTCTACGGCAACTACTCTATAAGGAGATTGCACATTTTCAGCTTCTCGCTCCTTGAATAACTCTTTGTAGACATATCCTTTATAATAGTAGGTAGAAGCCTTATCGGTAAACAGACTATCATCGTTGGTTGAATCTATTAACTCCTTTGCCTTATCTAACTCTCCTTCTTTAAGGAATCGAACGGCATTGGTTAATTTGTTCTGTGCCTGAGTAGAAATGGCCAGAATCATCAATGGTAATATGTAGAGTAATCTTTTCAAATCAGTTGACTAATACGGCTAATTGTTCCAGCACACTCGCAACCTTCAAGTCACGGCTTTCTAAATTTGATTTATTGAGTTCATATTTCTGGCGATTGCCTTGAACTATAAAGTTGATAGCGGCTCCTTTTCTAGCTAGGCCCGGTGCTTCGGTTATGATCAATGTGCTTTTCCCATCTAGGTTTTCCAGTGCCTGGCTTAGCTGATCTGTGCTATCTTCAGGGATATAAAGTATGTGAGGATTTCCCACATTGCCCGGACTGTCGATTTTATAAACGGAAAAGCTTTGATTGCTAATTTTCTTCACTCTCGACATCTTGGTGAGCTCGTCATAAATCGCCTGATTATCACCTAAAATATTAATAGTAATCTCACCGGAATTGTATTCTTTAGGCCACTCTATATACTTCATGAAGTTATAGATGAATACAGCCTTTATCTTGGCGTTTGTGTCAAATTTTTGACTGGAAACACCAGGATGGAATGCAGTAAGCATGGGCACGATTGCTACCAAAAATATGCTAATAATTCGTTTCAAAAGCTTGTCATCTAGGGTTATAAAAGTAATAAACTTTTAGATTTCTAAGTATTGGTAGGCGATTCACGATAAGTATCATATCGGATTATTTCTTTCTAGTGTTAAAGAGGTTCTTCTTTTTCCTTCCAGAACTTCTTCCAGACCCTCCTTTTGCTCTGCTGCCCGAACTCTTAATTCTTCCTCTAGAAACCTTCCTTTTCATATTGAAAGTTCTACCCGGTTTTTTGCCTCTTCTTGCCTTGCCGCTATGTTTCTTCTTTTTGAAAAGGCGCAGTTTCTTTCGCTTACTCTTTGCCAACTTGGCTTTAGCCCTTCCCTGAAAAGGATTTACCCTACTGAAAATAGTAGAACTTCTGTACTTTCCAGAAGGTGCTGAAGTTCTCTTCGATCTTGAGGTTGGAGCCTTGTAAGGGCTGCTGCAAGATAGGAGCACTAAAAGAATAGAAAGTATTGTAAGAATTCTCTTCAAGCGGTAGGCTTTTTTTTCGAGCTGCAAAGCTACCAAAAGCGTGCCGTAAACTCGCGCTTATTCATCTATAACCAAAAGAGGAATTTCTGTCCTGAACGAAAGCTTATTGGTAATGGATTTATTGAAGATGCGTTCGAACAAACTGTGCTTTCTAGATAGCATCGCAACTAGATCAGGTTTTTTTTCATTGATATATTCGCTTAAACCATCAATGATATCTTCATTTGAAGTAAAATGAATTGAAGTGGGTATGTCCCCAGCCATTTCTTCCAATAGGGCTGCTTGCTTGGTTTTCTCTTCGGAGAAGCTTTCATCTTGCTTCCGCACTACATTGACAAACTCAATTGGAGCGCCGGTTATTTTCGCCAATTTGAACAGTACATTTAACCTCTCAGGGGAATTGACCTTTAGAAGATCGGTTGCCATGGCAATTTTGTTGATCTTCACTTCTTCAGCATTTTCGGGAATAGCAAGTACAGGACAATGGGTGGTTTGAATAACCTCTAGGGTATTGCTACCGATGAACATTTCCTTAATACTAGAAGCGCCTTTGGTTCCCATTACGATCATATTGGTGCTGCAATCATTCGCTACTTTAGGAATAAGAGGGACAAAACTTCCCACTCTAGAATCAATATTGATCTTAAGATCCTTATATCTATCATCGGCAAGAATTCTCTTCTTGATCTTCTCCAATTCTTCTAAAGAGTCCTTGCGCATTCGATCTTGCATAGACATGATCAAATTAGACTTTGAATAGGGTAGTTTGTAAGAATTGAACAAAGTTATGTCGGCCTTGAACAAGCGCGCCATTTCCACTGCGTATGGCAAAGCCATTTCAGAATTGAGGGAAAAGTCTGTTGGGTAGAGGATATGCTTCATGCTCAGTAGTCTCTACCAAATATATAAAAACTCAGTCGAAAGCTTCAATCAGTCTACCAATAATTTAAAGCCCTTGCCATGACTGTTAATTATCTGAATATCAGGGTCTTCCTTGAAAATTTTTCTAAGCTTGGTAACGTATACATCCATACTTCTCGAATTGAAATAGTTGTCGTCTCCCCAAATAAGATTCAATGCATCATTCCGATCAACCACTTCTCCCATATACATACAAAGCAATTTCAACAGTTCATTTTCCTTTGAAGTCAACTTCTTGCTCTCCTCGCCTTTTTCAATAATTCGTTTGTCGGGGAAGAATTTATAGTCCTTGATATTAAATTCCTTTTTCTGAGAAAGAGCTACTTTCATTTCATCAACCCTTCGCATAATTGCTTCAATTCTCATCAAAAGCACCTCCATGCTAAATGGCTTAGTGATGTAATCATCCGCACCTGACTTAAAGCCTTCTTTTACATCTTCTTCCATGCTTTTGGCTGTGAGGAATATGATTGGAGTTTTCGACGACTGCTGTCGGATCTCCTTAGCCAGTGTAAAGCCGTCTTTCTTGGGCATCATTACATCCAAAAGGCAGATGTCGTACTCATCTTCAGTAAAAGCTTTGAAGCCACTCTCTCCGTCACTTACCCACTTTACTTTCATATCCTTTATACGCAGGTAGTCTGTGAGCATTCTTCCAAGATTCTCATCATCTTCTACTACCAAAATATTCAACTGTTCCATTTCTTTAAGGTGTTGTTTTTTTGAATCGAAGGCTTATTTCAGTGCCTTCTCCTTGCTTACTTTTTAGTTCCACTTCTCCATCAAAATGATCCATCATTCTCTTTACATAGCTAAGGCCAAGTCCAAAGCCTTTCACTTCGTGAATGTTGCCTGTAGAGACGCGGTAAAATTTATCGAAAATTCGTTTTTGATCATCTTTGCTAATACCAATACCACGGTCTTTGATGATTAACTCAAAGCCTTCAGGAGTGTTCTTGCTACTTACCTTGATTTCTATTCTTTCATTGCTGTATTTATTGGCATTGTCGAGCAAGTTAAAAATGATATTGCTAAAATGAACTGGATCTACTACTGCAATATCGCGTTCTGCTTTAAGATCCATATCCAATGTTCCACCTCTCTTTTCCACTTGTATTCTAAAACTCTTCACCACTTTTTCTATAAGAGGATGAAGGTCAACTGCTTTTAAGTTGAGCTTCATTTCAGTTGAATCCCATACCGCACTTTTCAATACATTATCCACCAAGAGTGAGAGCCTGCGGTTCTCATCATTGATCATTCCCACATATTGATTCCGCTTATCCTTCCCCAGATCCAATTGCTCATCAATTAAAGCTTCGCAAGCCAAGCCTATTGTAGAAATCGGAGTCTTTAGCTCATGGGTCATATTGTTGATGAAGTCATTCTTGACTTGCGAGAGCCTTTTCTGCTTGAAAATAGTGGAAAGGGAACTGTAAAATACAGAAGACAGTATGAGGACGATTAGGATAGATACTATTAAGACCTTCCAGCTACTCAGCCAAATAAAACTTTGCCTTTTTGGGAAAAAGAGCAATATGGTATCACTTTGTATGAAATAGTCGTTGGGGAATAGTTCGAGTTGGAATTCACTCTTTGCAATTTCATCTGCATCACTTCTTCTGTGGTGAAAACTCAGACGATTGGTTTCCGCATCTAGAATATCGAAAATATAAGGAGTTGAAATACCGGCTTTAAGTAATTCCTGACCAAAGAGTGAATCGATCTTAGAGGAGTCGATTCTTTCATTGAAGTTATTGCTGATGCGAATGAATGCAAGCTCATTCACAATTTCATTGATCAAGTATGCCTTTCGGCGGATCTGGTTTTGCATTACCGTATCTCCTCTCCCCACATTTGGCACTTTTGAGTTGATCACTCTTTTTTGTGTCTCCCTCATTATAAAAGTTGAGGAATCGTCTTGTCTGGGGTTAGGGAGCTCAATATTCAATTTGAATCGATCACCTTGAATGCTGGCATATGATTCGTCGTCCCGCTTTGGATTGGCGCTTACAAAGTTGTTTGAAGGGAATGTTCCCATGCTGATCAATGAATCCTCGCCAAAAGAGTCGAGACCTTGATCTGTGAGCAATTCACTGGTAACCTTTGTGATGGCCTCCTCTTTCTCAAGCTTTTTGACCACCTCTTGCATGACATTCATCACTCTTTGATCGAATTGCTCTTGTTGGCTTTTCACAGATATCTTGATCCAATACAATTGCAGAGCAATTAGAGCCAGTATGCTCAAACTTGAGGCAATGATCAATATGGTAAGACGTTCTTTGTTCATCTCTTTAGCAATCACGAATTTACCTTCAAATCTTCCTTAGGCCGAGAGCTTAACACAAATTAACAGGCCAGTGAAGGCATAGAATGCCCTCTAAATTTCTCTACTTTTATTGAAAATTTGCAGATGTTCAAGATTCGCAACTATATCAATGGAGAGTTGAAGGCTCCAATTTCAGGGAATTATATTGATAATTACGAGCCGGCAAAAGCGGAAGTTTATTCTCTAATCCCAAGGTCGGATGAGGCCGATCTTGCTAAGGCAGTTGAAGCAGCAGAGGCCGCTTTCCCAATATGGTCTAGAACGCCAAGAGAGGTCAGAAGTGAATATCTATTGAAGATCTCTCAAAGAATAGAAGAAAGATTGGATGAATTGGCCAAGGCCGAATCTCGTGATAATGGGAAACCTTTAACTCTAGCCACCAATGTAGATATCCCTAGAGCAGCAAAGAACTTCCGCTTCTTTTCATCGGCGATAGTGCATTATGAATCCCAATCCCATTATATGGAGGAAGGAGCAATTAATTACACCTTGAGAAGCCCAATTGGAATTGCCGCATGTATTTCTCCCTGGAACCTACCGCTTTATCTATTTAGCTGGAAAATTGCCCCGGCTATTGCCGCGGGGAATTGTGTGATTGCAAAGCCTTCTGAGATTACACCAATGACCGCCTACTTACTTTCTGAAATCTGTGTAGAAGTGGGTTTGCCTGCCGGAGTGCTGAATATACTTCACGGCTATGGACATGAAATTGGGAATGCAATGATCTCTCATAAATCCATTCCAATGATCTCTTTTACTGGTGGCACAGCAACTGGCCGCCAAATAGCTTCTATTGCAGCACCTCAGTTTAAAAAGATGTCGCTAGAGCTAGGCGGAAAGAATGCAGCCTTGATCTTTGACGATTGCGATTATGATCGCATGCTGAAAACAACCGTGCGTTCGGCATTTGCCAATCAAGGTCAGATTTGTCTTTGTTCTTCGCGAATTCTCGTTCAAAAAGGGATTTATGATAAATTCAAGAAAGACTTTGTAGAAGGAGTAAAAGCTCTGAAGGTGGGAGACCCCAATTCAAAAGACACAAATCAAGGTGCCTTGGTATCTAAGCCCCACTTTGAAAAGGTGCTTTCATATATTGAATTAGCAAAAGAAGAAGGAGGAAAGATCCTCACAGGCGGAAAGGCTAAAGACTTGAGTTCAGAAGGTCTGAATGGATGGTTCATTGAGCCTACCATCATTGAGGGCTTGGATCAGAATTGCCGCACTAATCAAGAAGAGATCTTCGGTCCTGTTGTGAGCATACAAGCCTTTGATACAGAAGAAGAGGGTTTGAGACTTGCCAATTCAACCGACTATGGTTTAGCGTCAGTTGTGTGGACAGAAAACCTGAGCAGAGCTCAACGACTCGCAGAATCTCTACACTCAGGAATATGCTGGATCAATTGCTGGTTAGTGAGGGATCTAAGAACTCCATTTGGTGGAGTGAAGCAAAGTGGTTTGGGAAGAGAAGGAGGATTCGAAGTGCTCGACTTCTTCACAGAACCTAAGAATGTGTGTATTCAATATCCAAGAGAGTACTAAAGAGGAAACTTTTCGTTTAGTATATCCTTATAATCAACCAAATTGCTCAAAGCTCTGTAGTATTCGAAATAGGAGTGGAAAGTTGATTCTTTTTGTTTCTGTTTTCTAAGGATCTTGTTTCTTGCAGAATGATACTTTTCTAAAGCTGCTCTTTCCTCAGAACCAAGAGTTTCTCCGCCAAATTCCCTGATTTCAAGATCGCTTATGCTCGTGATCTTTTTGGGATCGATCTTGGCAATATAATCTAGTATTTTCTTGGAATTCTTCATTCAAAAACTTGAGCTGCAAAAGTACTTTTTCAAGTCTATAATCAGACGTATTTTAGACCAGTGAACCAATATCAGGGATGAATTTAACATTAGCCCCTTCTATTGGTTCAAAGCGCTATCAACAGCTAAAGTGTTAATAGTAAATCGAATTGGATTCACTATAGGAGATTGAGCAGAATATCTTTGTTTAGGATGAAGTTTCTCAAGCTCAATATTCTACTAATAGTACTCTTGTTTTTTCAAGGATCCTTTGCCTTTGATGGGGATAATCCAAGATCAAATGAAGACTTCCAAACCAATTTCAATATTGCCAAGCAACACTTATCCCAGCGAAGGATAAAAAAGGCCATTCCTTATTTGAGATATCTTCACGATCAATTTCCCGACAATGCAAACTTGAAGTACTTATTGGGACTTTGCTATGCTGAATTGGAGATTGTAAATCCCATAACCATTGAGTATTTAGAAGAAGCATCTCATAAAAGTTCCTTGGATTACGATCCAAATAGTCTTTATGAGGAGAGGAGTCCGATCTATGTCTATTACTATTTATGCCTTGCCTATTCACAAAATATGATTTGCGATAAGGCTGAATTGGCAAGAGAGAAGTTCACAGAGATCTATCCTTTTAAAGACCCATATTATTTGAAGGAGTCGCTTAAATGGGTACTTAAATGTGGGAAGATGAAAAGGGCGCCAAAGCAAGATGAGCTTCCTGAATTCCCCGATTTCCAGCCTTATGTTAGTCCAGTTGAGACAAATAATGAAGAGTTGGGGCAGGTCTCAGACAGCACTATTGAATTGGATACGAGCGGTGAAGGACAGTCCAAACTCATTCGATCAAAGGATATGCTTCCCACCCATATTGTAACTAAGTCGGTGGAGTATAGCACTTCTTCACCACTTTACGGCGTTCAACTTGGAGCCTATAAAGAGGTAGTTCCGGTATCGAGATTTCAGGAGATGAAGAATGTAGATGCCTATATGGACAAAGATGGATTGATCAGGTATGTGGTTGGTCATTTTGCGATCTATTCCCAGGCAGAATCTTTACTTAAGCTCATCATTGAGAAAGGATATCCGGATGCTTTTGTAGTAAATGTCAACAACACCAGAAAATTCAAAGATGAGGTGGTAAGTGTGGATAATATGAACATTCGCGCAACACTCATGGGGAAAGTAGAATATAGGGTTCAAATAGGTGCTTTCAAAGAAAATGTTCCTCAGAACCTTATCGAGATGTACTTTGAATTAGATGGGATCCAAGAATTCCAAGACGATGAATTAACTTGTTTAACCGTAGGTAAGTTCAGTACTTACGATGAAGCAAAGACATATCAGCAAGAGCTGAAAGCAAATGGCATGAATGATGCATTCGTTATCGCTATTCACAACAAAAAGAAAATATCTCTTCAAAAAGCCAAAGATTATGGGAAGAACTAGCCTACTGCTTCTACTGCTGATAAGTATAATTGCTTCACCACTACTAGGTGGGACTAGTTCAAAAGACGAAGAGCTGTTCGACCTTGCTCGTCAGCAATTAGCAAAGCGCGAGATCATAGATGCATTAGCAAACTTAAGAGTTCTCTATGTAAAGGACCGCTCAAATGGGAACATCAACTTCTTATTGGGTGCCGCCTATACAGAGCTAGGAGATAATGAGGATAGAGCGATCTACCATTTAAAGAAGGCCTTGAAGAAAGTAGATATTGATTATGAAGTAGGTTCTTTTAAAGAGACAAATGCACCAATTCACACCTATTATTATTTAACTGTTGCCTTATCAGATTTGGATCAATGCGCTATGGCTGCAGCTTCTGCCAATAAGTTGGCTGAATATGGCAATAAGATCGATAAGTATTTTATAGAAGAGTGTGGAAGGCATATGCAGAAATGCCCCTATGATAAGCCGAGTGAGACTTTTGAAAAATGGCTGACGAATATCGAGACCCCTGAAGACTACGAGCCTGCGAAAATGGAATCAGATAAGAATGAGGAAAGCTCAGAGGATAAACATATCCTAGCGGATCTAGATAGCTTGAAGAAAGCCCAAATGGGTATAGTTACTAAGGAGTTGATCTATACAACTGATGCTCCTCTCTATGGTGTTCAGATTGGCAGCGGAACTAAACCTAGTCCAATCAGTAATTATGGGAAAATCAAGAATGTGGATGTCTTTGTAGATAAGAAGGGAATCATTCGGTATGTAGTTGGGCATTTTGCTTACCGCAATCAAGCTGAATCTCTGCTTGATAGGTTACAAGCAGAAGGCTATGCAGATGCTTTTATTGTAGATGTAAATGATGAGCGCAAATACTCCAATGAACTCATTAGCTATAACAATGTAAACCTAAGGGCTGGCTTAGATGGAGAGGTGCAATACTATATTCAACTTGGAGCATTCAAAGATACTGTCCCAGCCGATCTCATGGAGCTATACTTTAGTATTGACGGAATTAAGGAACTGGAATATCAAGGCATGACCTTAATTACCGTGGGGGCTTTTTCTACTTATAAGGAAGCCAATTCCAAGAAAGAGGAAATCATGAGAATAGACCCAATTGAATTATATAAATCCTTTATTGTGGCCTTTAATCGCGGTAAGAAGATAAGCTTGCAGGAGGCCAAGAATTATACAGATTAATAGAGTTAACGGCATAAAAAAAGCCTCCCTGGTTCCCGACTGATTTCGCAAAGCGAAATTGTATCGAGGGAGGAGGCTTTTTTTAATATGATTTTCTTCTTATTGAATATCAACTAAGACTGCATTCAATATATTCACACGGTCTCTAGTTACGAATACAACTACCTTTAAATCATCGATGATTGCGTCGCCTTCACCTCTTCTATTGTTGATTGGATCATTTACAAACTTGTCTGGAATAGTATAGTTGTAAGTGGCTTTAACAACAGAACCTACAGTAGTAGTATCTGTGATCTCCTCACCCCACTGTCCGGTAATATAGTGTCTTAGCATATCGTTGTGAATGTATGCTGAATCTCTAACTACAGCACCACCAACGATATCAATTTGCAGACCCATAAGACCATCTTGTAAGATTGCTACATTGATCGAGTTCTTATCAACTTCTGTCTCTGTGTAATAAAGTTCAACATCAACGGTTAGGTTGCGGCTTGCATCCACAGTTGCTTTAGCTCCAACATTCACAGGAGCATCCATGGTACGCACAGCAGCCGCCGTATTTGCCCAGTTACCTCTTCCCATTCCCAAAGGAGGAGAGATGTTTGATGTTAAGTTGAAATCATTATTCACATCAAGACGGTTCATTGTACCGGCAGGATAACTGTTGATTCCAGCTTGGGCGATCAATTGATCGGCGAAGATTGTTCTAAAATCTGGGAAGAAGATAGTATCTCCACTTGGATAAAGTGCACCACCACCTGGAGCAGCAAATCCACCACCATGAGTAGCAATTATAATGAAGTCGTCTCCGTATTGTTGTTTGATAGTTTCAGCTCTTCTTGTTCCATCTGGACAAAACTGACACTTCACACCGGTAAAATCTTCTAGAACCGCAACTCTTTTGGATTTTGCAGTATCAACAAGAGTTAGTCCCAGACCTGGAACTCCACCTCCTGAACCACCACCGCCAGTAGTGTCGATTGTACCTCCACCGCCTTGTCCAGGCAGCCTTGGGTCATCACCAGTTGCGTTTTCATCAAATATTGGATTGTCTTCAAAGGCTTCATTCTCTTCACAAGAGATAAAACTTATGGCAATTACAGCGAATAAACCAATTAATACTTTTTTCATAATTTCAAATTATTACAGCCATGAAAGTTAAGCATTCTAAATATTAATATGAAGTACACTTTCAGACAATTAATTTAACAATGATTATATAGCTTTGTTTCCGCTAAACCACATAGAATGAGGATCTTATTGAATAGTGTTTTTGTCATTTTACTGTTCTTGACAAACTATAGTCTTGCTCAGGAGAATTCTGATGAATACTCAAAGGATAGGTTTTCAGCAAGTTTAGGCGGTTTTTACACTGGACTGAATAACAGTGTGATTGTAGGCATAGATCAATTGGGTATTGGACTTAGTTTGGAATTAGAAGATGCATTAGGACTAGAGTCCTCAGCATTTGTGTTGAGAGGAGATGCTACATATTCGTTTGGGAAAAAAAGAAACAAACGACTTTCAATTGGTTATATAGGTTTATTGAGGAAATCAGAAATTACTTTGGACAGGAAGCTTGAGGTTGGAGATGTGGTTTTCCCTTTAGAAACCAAGATATCAACCAAGTTCAATTTGGAGATTTATGAACTCTCATACAATTGGGGATTTTTCCAGGATGAAAGAATGAGAATTGGCCTTGGAGGTGGACTTTTTGTAATGCCAATTGGGTTTTCAATTGCCGCCAATGAAAATGAGTCAGATTTTCTACAGTTTACAGCTCCATTGCCTGCATTGGAAGTATCAACGGAATTCTATATAACTCCAAAATTGACGTATACCCAAACCTTGAATTTATTCTATATAAGATTTGGGACTTTCGAAGGAGCCCTTACAGATCTGAACCTTAATCTGGAGTATAGAGCTTTTGATCATTTCGCTTTTGGTGCAGGATTGAACTCTTTTAAACTAAACCTTGAAGCAAAAGAAGAATTGTTTTGGGAGTTCGATTTTAAAGGTTCGGTAAGGTCGTCATACTTCGGTGCCCTCTTCTACGCCAAGTATTTGATCAAGTATAAGGAGTGATTTGAAGTGGAGAATTTCTGATTTCTGATTTCCGATTTCTGATTTGAAATAGCTCGCCTCTCCTGTGGGTAGACCATTAAACATCAAAGCCTTTAGCTGCGCTACTTTTTTTGACTTTATACCTCTTGCTCACTTGTCCTTCGTATCCGCCAGCTGGCGGAGTAGAAGGAAAAACTCAAACTCAAAACTGAAATCGGAGTGACTCGCATTAGAATTATCAAGAAGATGACGAAGACGAGGACGTCTGTTTATTTTAGTGGACTATATTTAACGTATCTAGGTTACATTAATTTCAGATTTCTGATTTCCGATTTCTGATTTGAAATAGCTCGTCTCTCCTAGGAGGAGGCCATTAAACATCAAAGCCTGTAGCTGCGCTACTTCGGACTTTTCCCTTTTAGTTTTCACTCAAGCAAGCTTGGCTCAACTAAAAGAAAAAAGCCCGCTTCCTTTGCATGAAGCAGGCTTAGTGTTTGTGGAGAATATCGGAGTGACTCCCGCTGGTCGTCTTGCCGTGCGGGGGAAATCCAATATTTGTAAAGCTCCAAGCCTTGCGGCTATTGTGCTTTTATGTTTTCTTCATTCGCTTAAACAAGTTTAGCTTATTAGAAAACACAAAAGCCCACTCTTGCGAGTGAGCTTTGCAATATTGTGGAGAATATCGGAGTGACTCCCGATGGTCGTCTCGCCTGTGGGGAAGTCAATAAACTTCAAAGCCTGTCGCTTCGCTCTATTGGACTTTTTCTTTCCATCCTTCGTTCAAGCAGGCTTGACTCAGCTGAAAAGAAAAAGCCCACTTCACTTTGTGAAGCAGGCTTTGTGTTTGTGGAGAATATCGGAGTCGAACCGATGACCTCTACGCTGCCAGCGTAGCGCTCTAGCCAGCTGAGCTAATCCCCCAAAAATTGTAAGGAGTTAGCAAAAGTATTGAAATGTTTGTTATCCTTGAATTTTGAGATGAAAATATAGGCGGTGCAAAATCAGATAAAACGCATAGAAGAACACCTTCAAAAAGAGAAGATAATAGGCTCGAATGAGTCCATTATCCGATTCGAGCGGGAGCATGGTGGGTCTATCAATGATAGCTATCTATTGACCTATTCTTCCGGTAAACTATTTGTCAAGATCAACTCCAGAAAAGACCTCCCAGGCTTTTTCCTTTGTGAGAAAAAGGGTCTGGAAAAACTAAAGGTTTCTACTGATCTAAAGGTGCCAAAGGTGATTTCTTTGAATGAAGGAATAGAGAACGAATCTGATTTCCTAATACTTGAATACCTTGATGAAGCAAAACCAGCTCCACTTTTCTGGAGCAATTTTGGAAAAGAACTGGCGACTATTCATCAGAATACTTCTGATCAATTCGGCCTTGATTACGATAATTATATAGGTTCATTAAGACAGTCGAATAATAAACATGATTCCTGGATAGATTTCTTTGCGGTAGAGCGTTTGGAAGCTCAATACAAGCTGGCAAGAGAAAAGAATTTTCTCGATGAATCCTTTGGCTTGGACCTTCATAAGCTATACAATAAACTTCCCAATCTAATTCCCCAAGAAAAGCCCGCTTTACTTCATGGCGACCTTTGGTCGGGGAACTTCAGGGTGGTGGGAGCTGGACAAGCAGCCATCTTTGATCCCGCAATCTACTACGGTCATCGTGAAGTGGATCTGGCAATGATGCATCTCTTTGGCGGCTTTGATCGATCGCTTTTTAAGGCTTACAATGAAGTCTTTCCTTTGGAATTGGGATGGGAAGAGCGAATAGATCTTTTTAATCTCTATCCACTTTTAGTGCATGTGAATCTATTTTCCGGCTCTTATGTTTCAAGAGCTAGACAAGTCTTAAATAGATACCTTTGATCAAAAAAATAGCTAACTTAGATTCGTGTCTACACAAAAACGCCACAATTGAAAAAGAAGATCGCCCTAATCTTGATTTTGATATTTGCCGTCTTGCAAATCATACCTAGAGAAAAGAATGAGAATAAAGCCCCAACTGATGCAGATCTATTTGCGGTTGAAGAAGCTTCATCTGAGCTGCAAATATTGATCAAAGGAGCTTGTTATGATTGTCATTCTTATCAATCAGAATATCCTTGGTACAGCAATATTGCACCATTTTCTTGGTGGATCGATGACCATATTGAGGAAGGAAGAGAGCATCTGAACTTCTCAGATTGGTCAAAGTATAAAGCGGAAAAGAAAAGTCATAAAGCAGAAGAAGCCGTAGAAGAGATCAAAGAAGGTGAAATGCCACTAGAGTCATATCAACTGGCTCATTCCTCTGCTCGACTCTCAGATGAAGAGACCGCTTTGATCCTTAATTGGTTTAGCAGAATACACCTAAAGTACCACTAGCTAAATAAAAAACAGCTTTTACCTAAGCGGGGTAAAAGCTGTTATCTAACCAAACAAAAATAATTCGAGACCTCTGAGGCCTGCGCTGTGCTGAGACGCATGAACTCATTTTGAATAAGTCTAGAACAAATTATTCAGAGCAAATCTCTATGAATATTCGGGCTACTTCAATACCCTACATCGGGTATTTTTCGTGAAAAAGGGGATTACTTGTCTTCGGCCGACTTGATCGATTGTACCTCATTTTGCAGTTTTGCGAACATTCTGCTCAATTCATCGATCTTCATTTGGTCTTTATCCACCTTTTCTAGATCGAAACTGATGTACCCAACAGCTTTCCAAAGCTCTTGAACATCATAAAGAGGAAGAGAATAGGGCTCATAATCGGTATTATCTGCTTTCAGATGCAAGAGCTCCTTCCTTAGATCTATACTCACTCTTTTATAAGTGATACCATCATTCTGAGAAACTACTATATACGGACTATCATCCTTGATGCTGTTCCAAAAATCCTCGTACTGAGCAATGATAAAACTACCAGAGGGAATAGGGTGCATACTGTTGCCCTCGATCTCAAATGCTCTAAATGTACCTTGACTTGTATAATCGAAGGGAAGTGAGAAAGATGGCAATTCCTCAATAAAGCTAGCATCTTCATGACCTTTAAGATAACCGGCTGTAGCCTTTTGTTTTACCACGCTGATCCTTTCTCTATCGTCGGCATCTACAACAATAGGTAAAATCTGTAGCGATTTGTTTGTGAACTCCTTATGTTCATTTCTCTGTTCATTACTTTTTATCGGAGCCCGTAACATTTCGTCCAATCCGCAGTTTAAATAAGTAGCGATAAGGATTAGGTTTTCAAACTTGGGTTCAGCCCTACCTTCCTCATAAGAAGCCAGGGTTGCCCGGTTTATGCCGAGCTTCTCTGCTAGTTCAGATTGGGTCAAACCCTTAGCTTTTCTGAGCTTTTTTAAGTTGTGCTCAAAGTGAGCCATGCTAAAAAAATTAGAATGCTAAAATAATTAGTATATTTGGATTGTAAGAGAATAATTATCTAATAAAATTAGCAATTATGATAGAAAGTACACAGATTTTCCACAAAATAAGAGGAAGCTATCCGGGTTTTATAGGCATTGAGCTGCCTACAGACTATGAGGTATTGCTAATGGATGAAGATAATTTCAATGCCTACAGGAAGGGTGAAAGCTATCAGGCACTATATCCTCAAGTGAAGCATCAGTACTGTCATTTCGAGAAGCCTGTGGATGGCTCCTGGACAATAGTTGTTAAGGCGAACTCAGATTACTTTGATGCAAGAAGGATCAATATAATCTACAAATCAGCTGAAAATCCTCAGAGATTATCAACCACCTCGTCTAATCCGATCTGGCCTACTGCAAGTACAACACATCCTGCTGCATCTATGCCGTGATTCATCTTTGGTCTAGGCTCAAAGCTGATCTTTAGTGTTACTTTTTGCTTGTTCTCACTAAAGACTTCCCAATATGGAGTTCCCTCTGAATCGAGTTTCAGACTGATCACCTTATCGGATTTGTTAGTCACTTCTAATATTGGTTCACCCAAATACTCTTGAGCGCTAATTAGAATCCTATACTTTTTGCGCGCTTCCAAATTCATGTCTACTTCTGCAGAATCTCTAGAATACATTGAAGCGCCCATCACATCGCCACAATATTCGTATCCATCTAAGATTGAAAAGTCTACATGCTTAGTGTAATTCCTGCATTGAGAGAATAGATTCTGCACTGCCAATTGCAGGATGAACGCCAAGATAACTGAGATTACATTGATCGTTTTCATGATTTGATTGTTTCGATTAATAATTCGCCGCAAAAGTCATCACGAACTCATCTAGCATTAGTTACCCCTTATTTATCTCTACCTTAAGGAAGAAACATTCATTATTAAAATGCTGTTAATCATGCAAACATTGCTTTAATGAAGAAACATCATCTACCCTCAAAGACCTGCCCAGTATGTGAAAGGCCCTTCAATTGGAGAAAGAAATGGGAAAGGGATTGGGATAATGTGATCTATTGCAGTAAGCGATGTGCATCTGAAAAGAAAAAGGCCAAGAAACAAGAAAGCGCTATATGAAAACGGTCATAGTTTGGTTTAGAAAGGACCTAAGACTGCATGATAATGAAGCGCTTTACAAAGCCATTCAATCGGCAGATCAGATCATCCCATTTTACTGCTTTGAAGAATCAGAATATGGCAAAACGCATTTTGGTTTTAATAAAACAGGATCATTTCGCGCCCAATTCAATATTGAAAGTGTATCGCAATTAAGAGAGAACCTTCTAGCTATAGGCAGTGAGCTTTGCATTAGGAATGGAAAGACCGCCGATGAGCTCTTAAAGCTTGTCAAAGAAACCAATGCCGAAAAGATATACTCTTCCAAGGATATTCACTCAGAGGAGATTGCCATTCAAAAGGAAGTGGAAGAAAGATTAGCTATTCCAATAGATTACTCCTTTGGCGCCTGCTTATATCATGTAAACGACCTTCCGCATCCTTATCAAGATACAGCTGAAGTATTCACCAGCTTTAGAAAAGGACTTGAAAAGAAAGCAAGGGTAAGAGAACTCTACCCAAGTCCGTCAAAGCTCCCAAAAGTCAAAATTGATATTGATTGGGGAAGCTTGCCTTCTATAGAAGATCTTGGCTTAAAGCGCATACCAATTGATTCTAGAGCTGCGATAAAAGCCAAAGGCGGCGAGAATGAAGCCTTGAAAAGGTTGGATCACTATTTTTTTCAATCGCTTGCACTTCAAGAATATAAGAATAGGAGAAATGGCTTATTGGGAGAAGATTATTCCTCCAAATTTTCATTGTGGCTATGGAATGGCTGTATTTCTCCTCGAATGATCTATTGGAAAGTCAAGGAATTCGAGAAGGAGGTCAAGAAGAATCAATCCACCTATTGGTTGATCTTTGAATTGATATGGAGAGACTACTTCAAATACATTTCTCTCAAACACGGAAACAAGATCTTTCAATTAGAAGGGATAGGCAAATCTGAGCGCAATTGGGAAATTGATAAAGAGCGATTTGAAAAATGGGCAAATGGAGAAACGGGTATTCCATTCATCGATGCCAATATGCGCGAGTTGAATTCAACGGGCTTTATGAGCAATCGTGGGCGACAAAATGTGGCTTCTTTCTTAAGCAAAGAGGTGCAGCTCGATTGGCGGATGGGTGCTGAATACTTTGAATCTATGCTGATCGATTATGATGTAGCTAGCAATTATGGTAATTGGATGTATGTATCCGGTGTTGGAAATGATCCTCGCGACAGATACTTCAACATCATTTCCCAAGCTAAACGATATGATGCAAATGGAGAGTTCGTGAAACATTGGCTCCCTGAATTAGCTGAAATGGATGCCTCAAATGTGCATCATCCATGGACGGCCAATCAAGTGCTTTTTTCAAATGATATTAGTTATCCCAAACCAATGGTTGAGCCTGATTACTGGAAGAAATACTATTGAATTAAGCGACAGGGATGACCTTGTTCTCTACGATCACAAAAACCCGATCTCCTTCTTTTACATCAAGTGTGTGTAAACCTGTAAAACTGCCAAAGGCCGGAAGAATACCTCCCGACATACCAAAATAAAAACAGGCAGAGCGGTGACTTTGTCGACCCTTACCCCTTAGCCTTACACCAGGATGAATATGTCCGGCTAAATTGTAAAGTTCATTATCTGGCTCTTCATCAAGTGGCTCATGAGTTAATATGAATGGATCCAATTGCAAGTTCTCAGCATGCATTTCAATTCCAAGCTTTGAGTAGTGCCGCTCATCTAGGATGTCGTGATTTCCATTGACCAAATGGAATTTTAGATTTGGATAGAGTTCCAATAGTTCCCCAAATACTTCCCAGTCTTTATTGTAGTCGCTGTGAAATAGATCTCCTAGAAAAATCACTTCTCTTAGACTTTCGATGCGGAATAATTGGTGAAGCAACAACCAATTTTTATTCTTTGAGGCATTTGGAACTGCAATTCCATGCTTTCGAAAGTGGGTGCTTTTACCAAGGTGCAAGTCGGCAAGCAACAGTGTATTCCTGTCTTTCCAGTAAATGGCCTTCTGCGGTAACAACTCTAATTCTTGTCCACATAGCTCAATACTCTCGCTTCGATCTATGACTATTTCCATTCCAGATCAAAGTTCGGGATTTTGAATGGGTGCGTGTTTAACTTCACTAAAAGAACCTGTGATCTCGAGGTAGAATCCTTTCTGACCATTTGCCCCCCCATAGTTTAGATCTGCTTCGATTTGCTGGCTCAATAACTCGATCAGTTCTCTACCTAAGGAACCCTCTTTTAGGTCTTTGAATATTTCGTTGGTCTCCTGAACACCATTATCTCTATAGATAAAGCTCTCTTTCCCATTTTGATTACTAAAGTCGAGTTGAATTTCTATGCCATTATCCACTTTGGCATGTTTGATCGAGTTGGTGAAAAGCTCGTTGAAGATCAAACCAAGAGGTAAAGCAGTATCTATACTCATCTGTATTGAGGGGATGTTAAGTGTGATTTTCAATTTCTCAGGATTACTTTCAATGATCTCATTCGAAAGCTCTTCGAGATAACTCTTGAAATCGAGATTGCTGATCACTTCAGATTGATAGATCTTCTTGTGCAACAAAGAAATGGAATGGATCCTTTCTTGAGCAATTTTGAAGATGCCCATGCTCTCTTCACTCAATTTTTTGGAGTTCATTTGAAGCCTAAAAAGGCTACTTACGATCTGTAAATTGTTCTTTACTCTATGGTGTAGCTCTTTTAAAAGCAATTCGTTTCTCTGGTTCGATTCAGTAATAATTTCGTTATACCTGGCGAGGTCTTGGTTTTTTTCGGTGAGGTCTTCATTGATCAGAGCCAACTGCTTTCTAGAGTAGTATCTGTAGAACATTAGCAAGATCATGATAGCGATCAAGACGCCTAGGCTTATGATTACCATGAACAGTTGCTGATTGCTCTGACTAAGCACTTCGAAATTTTCTCTTGATCTCTGAGCTTGACTATAAATCCTAAAGAATTCCGAGGTTTTTAGCTCCTCCAATTCATAGGCACTTTTGTAGTAACTCAACAAGCTGTCTGATAGCTGCTGATAATTACTCATTGCCTTCATCATAGAACTTTCGTCGTCTTGCTGTGCATAATACCTTATCAGATCCTGATAATCCTCCGAAAGCAGTTCCAGTTCGTTGCGCTTTTCAGCAAAATAAATGGACCTATTGGTGTAATAGATTGCTGAATCAATCATCCCAAGGTTTTGGAAGGCTTCGGCCATTGTGTTGTACAAATTGTGCAAGCCCACTGTGGTTGGGATCGATTTCAGCATTGCCTCTTCGATCCTACAATAGTATAATGCGGAATCATATTGAGCCCTATCCAAAAAAATGGGGGCGAAATTCCCAAATGAGAATGCGTAAAGTGTAGCATTCACCTTTTGAAATGCCGGATTCTGACTTGCCCTCAGATAATGAGCGGCAGAATCTATCTGACCAATTTTGTAGAATGTTAATCCAAGTCGATTCTGACATTCGTATATCAGTGCGGAGTCCTTAGCACCTTGACTTATCTTTAGTTTATCTCTGTAGACTTCAGTTGCAGTCTCATAGTCCTCAACTTTTTCCAAGAGCTCTGCATAATGTCCTAAAAAGAAAGCCTTGATATAATCGCTCTTCAAGTGGTTTAGAAGTTCGGGGAAAACCTCTCCCATTCTCTGATTTGCCATCTGATTCGCTCCGATGTACTGAAGAGATTTAGCCAAGAGGAGCTTTAAATAAAGTTCTTCACCACGACTTCGATAGTATTGGAACTCTAATAGGTTTTGAAAGAGTGTAATGGCAACTAACTGACTGTCATTATGCTGTGCTCTTCTCGCTGTAAATAGAAGGCGTTCAAATTCATTTGCACCTTCTGGGATTACTACCTTTTTATTAATGTGAATGCTATCTTCAATTAGCTGGATGATCTCATTCAACTCATAGTTCACCTCTCCCTTCTCCAACTCAAGTTGGTCGAAAGGTATAGGATAGGCCTGAAGATTGGGTTCTGAATATTGCGACCTAAGTAAAAGTGAAGCTAAAAGGGCTATTAGCAAAAAAGCTAACCTCATATGTTGAGTTTAAAGCCAAAAGGTACTTAAAAGTCCTATTCATTCGGTGCCCTCTGCCACTCTATTTCGCTTAAGTATGGCTGCGGCGATTAGAGAAATGATCAAACCAATTGGAAGGATCTCCACATAAGTAATGAAGAATTTATAGATCGGATTCTTATAAGCCTCTTTGAAGTCTTTCATACTTTGGATTTGCTCTTCCTTTTGTGCGTCATCTAATTCCTCCGATTCCATTACTTGAGTGATCTGTTGATCAAAGTATGTATCTCCAAAATCTGTGAATACAGTTTCGGATAGGATCATCCAGCTCACCACATAAAGAGTAGAAGTGATCAAGGCAATATACAAGCCAATCATAAAGGCCTTGCCAAAACTGATCATGCCATTACCTTCAGTTTTCCTGTATTTCACAATGGCAAAAAAGATGCTGCTAAATGCGATGAACATACCAGCAAAGCCAATTACTTCTCCACCGCTCATATCTGCCGAGCTATCGACAAAGTATAAGCTGGTCATCATAGTTGCAGAGACAAACAGACCTGCTATAAGGCCGTACTTTAAAACAATTGATTTCATGATCTTAATTTTTGGTTTGGTACAAATGGAAGCCAAATGGAAGAAAAATGACTCATTCGAAAGTATGAAATTCAATTTTAGTTCTTTCGAACTAGGCGATCAAGCCTTCTTTCCTCGCAATATGAATTGCTTCTGTTCTGCGCTTTGCATTGAGTTTAGAAAATACATTGGCCAAATGACTTTTCACGGTATGCTCACTGAGGTGAAGGCGCTCTCCAATCTCTTTGTTCGATAAGCCATCGGCAATACCCAAGATCACTTCATGCTCACGATCCGAGATCTGCAGTCGGCTCTTGATTTCACCCACCAATTCAGGATCGAATTCAATAGCGGCTTTAGGAGAACTACCTCTTTTCCCATACCAAAGTCCGAAAGCCAAAAATGCAATAGCAACGAGTGATATATAGATTTCAAGCTGAAAGTTTCCCAGAACGAAAGCAGATTCTAGAAATTTCAAGGCTACCATTAATGCAGCTAGGGCAATGGCGAATATGATCAATTCTCGCTTCACCTCTCAAAGGTAATTAGCCAGAGCTATTTTTCAAGCTGTAATTTCATTCGCTTTATTCGATCTTCTAATTTTTCAGTGCTCAACTTTTGTCTAAGTCGATCTACCATAATCGGAAATGAGAATGGCGATGGCTTTTCTAAATGTTGCAATACAATCTTTTGATTCTCTATTCGCTGCATGGCTTCCATCATGCGGCTTTCTTCCAACTCAAACTCCATCACTTCTTCATATGCCTGACGAAAAAGCAAATTGTCGTTCTCATAATCCTTAAATACTTCAAAAAACAACTGAGAAGAAGACTGAAGATGCTTGTCCTTTTTATACTTTCCTGGGTAGCCTTTGAATACCAAACCGGAGATAGAGGCAATATCCCTGAACTTTCTTCTGGCCATTTCAGTGGAATTTACCGACGATTGAATGTCATCATAAAGGTGATCTGAAGTGAAGATCTGATTTTCGATTGCTTCCTCAAGTGGGATTGGCTGATCTGATAGCAGCTCAAAGCCATAATCATTCAGGGCAATTGAAAAACTAATGGGAGTGATCAGTCCAATACGATAAGCGATTACAGAAGCCATTCCTTCATGCACGAATCTTCCTTCAAAGGGATAGAAATAGGCATGATAGCCCTCGTTACTTTCAAAATATTCGATCAAAAATTCATCCTCTGCAGGTACATGTGAGCGCTCACTTTGCTTCTCGATAAGAGGAGCAATTTTTTCCAACTCCTCCGATTCATTGGGCTGCTTTAAACTCTCCCTGATCTTTATTCGAAGCATAGCTGATAATTGAGATGAAAGTGGCATTCTTCCTCCCGCCCAAGAGGGCACTTTTCCCGTCTTTTTCTTAGAGAGTTTCACCAGAGCTTCCATTCCTTTGATCTGGATCAATTCCAAAGCTCTCCCACTAAACCAGAACACATCTCCTGGATTTAGTTGAGAAATGAAGTATTCTTCTACTGTGCCAATGAATTTTCCCGACATGAATTTGATCTTCATGATCGATTCACTCACGATTGTGCCTATTGATAATCGGTGACGCATGGCCACTTTGCGACTGTTAACCTTATACTTTCCATCTTCCTCGATCTCTACTTTTTTGAATTCTTCATAACTATCGAGTGATTGGCCGCCCTTTACAATAAAGTCCAACACCCAAAGCCATTCTTCCCTGCTTATGCTCTCAAAAGAAAAGGTCTTTTTCACTTCTTTGTAGATCTCATCAGGATAAAATCCATCCGAAACGGCCAAGGTCACTAAATACTGGATCAATACATCAAAAGAGCGGAAATAGGGGATTCGTCTTTCCAGAGTTCCTCTGCGCATAGCTTCACCCAAGGCTGCAGATTCGATGATCTCCAATGAATGAGTGGGCACAAAGTAGATATTGGAAATTGCTCCAGGTTGATGACCACTTCTACCTGCTCTTTGCATGAAGCGAGCTACACCTTTCGGACTGCCAATCTGAACGATGGTCTCAACAGGACGAAAGTCAACTCCTAGATCAAGGCTACTTGTGCATACGACAGCTCTCAGCTTTTCTGCATGCAAAGCATCTTCAACCCAATCGCGCAATTCTCGGCTAATAGAACCATGATGCATGGCCATCTCTCCAGCTAGGTCGGGCTCTGCATCTAGCAGTCTCTGATACCAGATCTCTGCTTGTGAGCGGGTATTGGTGAAGATCAGAGTGGTTTTACTCTTCTTCACCACCGGAATCACTTTTTCCAGCATACTAATGCCCAGATGGCCGGCCCAGGGGAACTTTTCCACCTCATCCGGTAGTATGGTTTTCAGCTCAATGCGCTTGTGGATGTTAGCTTTGATGATCTTCTGATTTGAAGAGTTTGCTACTACTCCCCACAGCACCTGCATGGCCTCTTCCATATTGCCAACAGTTGCAGATATACCCCAAATCCTCAATTTGGGAAGCAGGCTTTTTAACCTCGACTGGGCGAGCTCCATTTGCACTACTCTTTTCGAGCCCAATACCTCATGCCACTCATCATTCACAATGCATTTTAGTGTGCTAAACTTCTTTTGATAGTCTTTGGTAGCTAGCAGTAACTGTAAGCTTTCGGGAGTAGTGATCAGTATCTGCGGCAACTTCTTCAATTGTTTGCTGCGCTCTGCCGTTGAGGTGTCTCCGGTCCTTCGGCCGATTTCCCATGGAATATCCAAAGCCTCACAGGCATTGGTCATAGCCGTTTCTATCTCTTTGGCTAATGCTCGAATGGGGGTTATCCAAAGGCATTGAATGCCTTCTTGGTAGTCTTTTTTATTTGAGTTTTGGAGATAGTCGGCCAGCACACCTAAGCCAACAGCATAGGTCTTCCCGGAACCGGTAGGGGCATTTACCATGGCATCATAACCATCTAAATAAGCTTCCCAGCTAGCTTTCTGAAATGGGAATACTTCCCAATTCTGCTGGGTAAACCAATCTTCAATGGGGGTAATGGCTTTCACCCTATGAAATTATCGATATCGATCAGATTAGAAGTCGGGATGTGCCGGTTGATTATCTAGAATGCCTTCGATCTTCTCAATAGCTTCTTCATTCAGCATGTCAAGTACTTCAATACTTTGAAGGGTTTCTTCCAACTGCTCTTTTTTAGAGGCCCCTAGAATTGCAGTACTTACATTTTCATTCTTCAAAGCCCATGCAATGGCCAATTTTGGCATAGTAGTACCCATTTCCTTGGCAAAAGCAGTGAGCTTTCTCACTTTCTCCAGATTCTCATCTACCAGATTTCGATCTTTCAACCATTCTAGGCCATCCATACTCAAGCGAGTTTTTTCTGGCATGCCATCATTGTATTTTCCACTGAGGATACCACTGGCCAATGGCGACCAAATAGTAGTTCCTAATCCAACGGTTTTATAGATCTGAGAGAACTCTACTTCCACTTTATGACGGTGGAACATATTGTATTGTGGCTGCTCCATCGTTGGTCCGATGAGATTGTTCTGTCGGGCAAACATATGTGCTTCCATGATCTCTTGAGCACTCCACTCAGAAGTTCCCCAATAGAGGATCTTACCTTGAGTGATGAGGTTATGCATGGTCCATACCGTTTCTTCAATTGGAGTTTCTTTATCCGGTCTATGACAAAAGAAAAGGTCCAGATAGTCTAATTGTAATCTTTTCAATGCTGCCTCACATGCCTCAACCAAATGTTTTCTGCTCAAGCCCCTCTGAGTGGGAAGCTGACCGCCATCTCCAAAGAATGCCTTGGAAGAAACGATATAGGAATCTCTACGCCAATCTCTCGCTTTGAGGATCTTTCCCATCACTCTTTCAGACTCACCTCTGGCATAGATCTCTGCATTATCGAAAAAATTCACGCCTTTATCGTAAGCGAGGTCCATGAGATCTTCGGCGGTGGTGTCACCTATTTGCTTTCCAAAAGTGAGCCAAGAGCCAAATGATAGACGGCTTACTTTCAAGCCTGATTTTCCGAGATTGGTGTATTGCATTTCCATGGTTTGAGTGTTTCTTATTTGTAACTAAAATCCTCCTACAATGTTTAGATAATCGAAGGTAAAAATTAAAATTTGAGTTATACCACAAAGTTTCTCTGAGTTTGCGCTGAGTCTCCCAGAGCCATTTATTTCCAAAAAATATGTTGTAACTTAAATGGATGAAATTAAATGAACTTAGTGGAGAGATTATCAAAAGAGCAATGAAAGTTCATACTGCTCTTGGTCCTGGATTGTTGGAGTCGGCTTATTCACGGTGTTTGTATTATGAATTAATGAAGACTAAACTAAATATCGAGAAGGAGGTTCCTCAGCCAGTTATTTATGAAGAAGTGAAACTAGATCATGGGTATAGGATTGATTTATTGGTGGAAAGAAAAATAGTATTGGAGATAAAGTCTGTTGAAGCAATAACAGATGTTCATGAGGCACAATTGCTTACATATCTGAAACTAGGGAATTATCCACTTGGATTAATCCTGAATTTTCATGTGAAGAGCATGAAATTTGGTATAAAAAGGATGATTAATAGTACTCTGTGAAACTCTGAGAGAACTCTGTGAAAATCTGCGGTACAACTATAGATGGATTACCCTACATTTGAATACCAAATCGAAAAACTATGAGCTTAAACACAATCTTTACCACTTGCCTCTTAAGCCTATTCCTGGCTTGCGGAAATTTGAATGAAGCCATGAAAAGCATGGAGGATATGACCACTCCAACACCTTCCGCCGTGCCAAGCACTGAAGAAATGGCAATGGGCTTAAAGGAAGCTTTGATCAAAGGCACAGAAATGGGAGTTAGTCAATTGAATCAAAGTGGAGGATACCTCAATGATCCTCAGGTGAAGATCCCTTTTCCTGAAGATCTAGTTAAAGTGAAGAACACCCTTATCGATTTGGGCTTACAATCGAAAGTTGATCAAGTCGTCAATTCTATGAATGCGGCAGCTGAAGATGCAGTAATTGAAGCTAAGCCACTTTTTGTGAATGCTATCAGAGAAATGACCATCGACGATGCCAGAGAAATACTTTTCGGCAGTGATACTGCGGCTACTTTCTATTTGAAGCAAAAGACCAGTGCAGGACTTCAAAATGCTTTTAAACCGAAGATCAAAACTTCACTCGATAAAGTAAATGCCACAAAGTATTGGGAAGATGCCATTGGGACATACAATAAAATCCCATTAGTTACTAAAGTGAACGAGGACTTGCCTGCTTATGTCACTGATCTTGCTATCCAAGGTCTCTTTCTACAGATTGCAGAAGAAGAAGCGGCAATTCGCGAAAACCCTCTTGAAAGAACTAAAGATATATTAAAGAAAGTCTTTGGTTATGCAGATGGTGAATAAGCTAGGAAGCTATAACTCAAAGGTTCACGAGGGTTTCTCGAAGGTGCGCAAAGCTTAGTTCTTAGCGTTCCTTTGCGAAGCCATAGCGTGCCATAGCGTCACAGCTAAAAACTCCTTTGAAAAAGCAGTGTTATTTATAAGTAATGCTCGAATTCAACCAAAACGGAATCTACTGTCCAAAGGCCGATGTCTACATCGACCCCTGGAAGCCAGTTGAACGAGCTTTAATCACTCACGCCCACGCCGACCATTCTCGTTGGGGTCATCAGCATTATCTAGCACATCATCATTCTGTACCAATCATTCAACATCGACTGGGGAATGAGATCAATATTGAAGGGATCGAATATGGAGAGGTCCGCAAGATAAAAGGTGTGAGCTTTTCTTTTCATCCGGCCGGACATATAATCGGCTCAGCTCAAATTAGAGTAGAGTATAAGGGTGAGATCTGGGTAGTGAGTGGAGACTATAAACTGGAGGATGATGGATTCTCCGCTCCTTTTGAATCGGTTCCCTGCCATACCTTCATCACTGAATGCACCTTTGGTTTGCCGGTATTCAAGTGGAAGTCACCCAAGCTGGTGTTTGATGAGATCAACGATTGGTGGCGTAAAAATCAGGCTGAAGGGAAGGCCACTATTCTCACCGGTTATTCATTGGGGAAAGGACAACGTTTACTTCAGGGTATCGACCATTCCATTGGGGAGGTATACACGCATGGAGCCATAGAGAATACCAATCAAGTGATCCGTGAAATGGGTATTGAATTGAAGCCCAGCATCTATGTAGATCCCGATGATAAGAAAAAGGATTATGCCGGCTCTTTGATCATTGCTCCTCCATCTGCTTTAGGCACCAGCTGGCAAAAGAAGTTTCGTCCTTTCGAAGTAGGTATCGCATCCGGCTGGATGGCCATGCGCGGACCGAGAAGAAGGAGAGCGGTAGATCGGGGCTTTGTGTTATCAGATCATTGCGATTGGGAAGAATTGAACACGGCCATCAAAGAATGTGGCTGTGAAAGAGTGATCACTACCCATGGCTATACCTCGATTTTCACCCAATGGTTGCAAGAACAAGGGTATGATGCGACTATTGAGAACACCGACTTTGAAGGAGAGTTGGGTGAGGTTGGTGAAGGAAGTTCAGATTGAGGTTGGGTTTTCCTCCTTCGCTAAAGCTATGGAGGACAAGTGAGCAAGAGGGTTGGATAAATATGAAATATGAGATATGAAATGTGAAAGTGACTTTTTGAAATTGAGTCAAGCGCTGTGTCCGCCCTGGTAAAAAAGAGAAATTTTAATCCCTAAGATGAAAGACTTCGTCCATTTATTTACTCAACTCGATCAAACCACCAAGACTTTGAAAAAGGTGGCGGCATTGAAGCAGTACTTTGATGAGGCCGAGGAGAAGGATAAGGTATGGACGATCGCCTTGCTCTCTCACCGTCGCCCTAAGCGAAGTATTCGCACAAATCAATTGAGAGAATGGGCTGCTGAAGCGGCGGGTATTCCCCTCTGGATCTTTGAAGATACTTATCATGTGGTAGGAGATCTAGCAGAGACTATGTCACTCGTCGTAAGCGAAAGTTCAATCACGGATAAATCAGAAATCCGAGATCAGAAATCAGAAATTTCACTTTCTAGTCAGGATTCCCGGACTCGAACTAGGCCCCTGAGCTCCGTCGAAGGGTCGGACTCGAACCCAAGCAAAGGACTAAGCTATTGGATAAAATATGTCAAGTCTATCAAGGAGCTCGAAGATGATGAGAAGAAGCAAAAGATTCTAGATGCTTGGGATCAGCTTGATCAAACCGAACGCTTTGTATTCAATAAGCTGATCACCGGTGGCTGGCGAATGGGAGTGTCGCAAAAACTTATGACTAGAGCTTTAGCTCAGCATGCCGGACTGGATGAAAATCAGCTGGCGCATCGTCTGATGGGCGACTGGGATCCGGAGACCATTAGCTTTCACAAATTAGTGGTCGAAGACCATCCGGAAGACCGACTCTCGCAGCCCTATCCTTTTTACCTAGCTTATCCCATTGAAGATGAAGTTGAAGAATTGGGAGATCCTTCTGATTGGTTGATCGAGAGAAAATGGGATGGTATTCGCGGACAGATCATTCAGCGTGAAGATCAACTTTATGTGTGGTCTAGAGGAGAGGAATTGCTGACCGAAAAATTTCCGGAGTTTGAGGTGTTTACAGATTTACTTCCTAAAGGGACGGTCTTAGATGGTGAGATCACGGCCTTTGAAAACGATCAGCCGCTGCCCTTTAACAAACTGCAGACGCGTATCGGCCGGAAAACCTTGAGCAAAAAGATCTTGGAGAACGCTCCGGTTGCATTGATCGCCTATGATCTATTGGAGTTCGAGGGGAAAGACCTTCGAAAATCACCAATGGCCGAACGTAGGAGTTTATTAGAGAAGCTGATCAAGGATATCGATCACCCAAGCCTGCAACTCTCAGAAAGCCTGGAATTCAAAAGCTGGGGAGAATACCGAAAAGTGAGAGAAGCCTCCAGGGCTCACCATGCCGAAGGGCTAATGCTCAAAAGAAAAGACTCAGAATATAAGGTCGGTAGAAAAAAGGGCGATTGGTGGAAATGGAAAGTCGACCCGCTAACCATAGATGCCGTCATGATCTACGCCATGCGCGGACATGGACGCAGAGCCAATTTATATACCGATTACACTTTTGCAGTTTGGAAAGGAGATGAATTGGTGCCATTTACCAAAGCCTATTCAGGATTGACAGATGCAGAGATCCGAAAAGTAGATGCCTTTGTAAAGAAGAATACCGTAGATCGTTTCGGACCAGTGCGAAGTGTAAAGCCGGAACTGGTCTTTGAGATAGCCTTCGAAGGGATTGAAAGATCTTCCAGACATAAATCCGGGATCTCATTGCGTTTTCCACGCATGAATCGTTGGCGCCATGATAAATCGGCTAGTGAAGCTAACACCATTGATGATTTACATGGGCTATTAGAGCTTTATGGCTAATTGCCATTCTTTGATCCTTTCGTGAAGCCCCTTCAAATAATTATCTTCGCAAAAAAATACCCTATGTCAAGCGAAAAATTCGATTCACAGAAAGCACCAGAGCCGGTTGGCGCCTATCCACACGCAAGAAAAGTTGGAAATCTCTTATTTCTATCAGGCGTTGGACCTAGAGAAAGAGGCACAAAGAAGATTCCTGGAGTAGAACTTGATGATCAGGGAAACATCATTTCCTACGATATTGAAAAGCAGTGTATTTCTGTTTTCAATAATGTGCGCGCCATAGTTGAAGAAGCCGGTGCCGAATGGAAGAATGTGGTCGATGTGACGGTTTTTCTCACCAATATGAAAGATGATTTCGCTACTTACAATCGCTTGTATGCAGAGTATTTCAAGGAAAATCAGCCTTGCAGAACTACCCTAGAGATCAAGAGTCTTCCCACACCAATCGCCATTGAATTGAAGGTGATTGCTACTATCTAGAAGCTTGATGCTGGAGGCTAGATGCCGGACATCAAAATCCTTCTTCAATACTTGCTACTAGCGATAGTTACTATAGAAATTGCTCAACTTCCCGGTTACTTGATTGTAGATGGGCTGAGTGAATAGCACAAAAAGATCTTGTGGAGAAGGCGGAGGCACTTCTGATGCATTCACTATTTGCCAGTCTTCTGGATACAAAGCCTCTTCGTCGCCATTGAAATTTCCCCACTGACTAACCCAAATGTACTGTCCGGGAAGTTTCTCTTGGGTTAGTACTCTACTGGTATAAGGATCAATGATCTTAAGATCCAACAAGCCATTTGAAGTAAGCTGCTTGGTATTGACAATCAGTTTTGCATTCGCTGTGCCATAGACATCCAGTGTTTCTCCATTGGAATCCTTTACTTGCCCTACAATCACGCTATCCTTAGTTCGAACTAACTCCTCTACTTTGTGATAGACCTGTCCCACAGTAAAATGATCGAACTTCAGTCTCACAATTTGATCGGGAGTTTCAATTTGGAGTGATTGAGCTTCTTTAGGGCTGTAAAACTGCACGAAAGGAGATACCGGCATTTGCATCATGAAGTCTTGCACTTTATTGTAAAAGAACTCGGCACTTATATCGAGCATGGTTGAACCGGTAGTCACTTCTTCTATCACCACTTTGGTTGTTGCAAACCATCTCGCCTCTTCCATCTTATCACGGGTATCGGCATATCCATTTACCAATTGATTTGCTTTTTCATAATGATAGAAGGCGTCCATGGCCTTGCTTTTATCATTCTCGTTTTTCGCTTGAGCAAGCAGATCTTCGCCCAGATTATAGCGTACCTCAGCGCCTTTTCTTGCTGCCTCAGCTTGTTCGCTGACAAAAGTCTTGGGGTTTGGAATCACTCTAAGACAAGCCGGGCATCTTTGAATCTCATTATAGATTCGATTCATTTTGGCGTACTCATAAGAGATGTATTCATGAGCAAAAACATTGTTGCTCAATTTGGTTCTAGCGATGTTATCTTGATGCCATCTGATGGTAATTGGATAACCATATTTAAGGGTTTCTCTGGCTTTTTTGTTATTCGGACTAGAACGCAAACGATTGATCGCTTTGAGTAATCCTTCATCATAATCCCCTCGTTCAAATGCCTTCTTTCCTGAACTACAGTTCATTAAGGATAGAATCATAATCATGCTACTAAATAGTAAAACTGCCTTTTTCATAAGAGATGAGATTTGGTTTCCTCTAGAGGAGGTAAAAATGATGCCAAATTATGGCAATCATACAAAAAACAGTTGATTAAAGAGCAAAAGAAAACCCCCATCTCGAAGATCTATTCCTTCTCGATGGGGGTTTCTGATAAAACCGAAGGGGGTTTTTATTGTAGCTGAAGCTTCAAGCTCTCGATTCCTTTATCGGTATATACTCTTACGATATAAAGTCCTCTTTCCAGTCTTGATACATCAAGTCTGTGAAGCTCGCGATTGGCATTTTGAGAGTGAACCAATCTTCCGTTCATATCGAAGATCTCGATGCTCTCCATCTTACCATTCTTGGCAGCTATATATACATCATTGTTAGCTGGATTTGGATAAAGAACCAATCCTGCCTTCTCACTTGCAATTTCATCAATTGAAGTAAGTGTATCGTTCACTGTCCAAATACTAATGGTATTACTTTCCTCATTGGCTGCCAATACCAAGTTTTCATTGGTAGGGCTCAAATTGGCTGGAATAAAGATCAATCCTTCTGGAGCTTGATCACCTCCACCAGTAGCAGTGTCTCTAGGAATATTAACAGTTACAAACTCAGGTGCATTTGGATTACTCACATCGTAAACCATGATACCTCCAGTTCTTTCCATACCGATGAAAGCATAAGGAATGTTGTTCACTACTCCTACAATCACAGCCTCAGGCTCTGGACCTTTATCATCACTTCTGTCTTTGATCTCATTATCATCATCAGAAACATTGAACAAAGGAGAGTAAGCGGCACTATTCGAAATGATCTGTTCGAAATCATCACCACTATCATAAACCAAGGCACCACTTGTACCATTCCAAACTGAGAATGAACGCGCACCATAAGTGTAGATGTGCTCATACTTACCATCATTATCTAGATCACCTTGAGCAGAAGATACTTTGATGTCGCCATAAGCTCTCAAAAGCAATTCAGGATTTGGAATAGAATCTAGGTTGTACTCTAGGTCATCAAGACGCTCTTCTTCAGAATAACCGTCGTAATCTCTAGAGTCACCTTCGTTAGCTGAAAGGATGTACACCTGTCCGTTCACCTCATAAGTGGCAATCGCATCTGGCATATAGAATCCTCTGAAAGGAGCCTGAGCAATTGTGATATCATCTGAATCTCTATCACTATCCAAGCCATTTCCTGGCAAAGAGTGATCCTTCCAACCCAATGGAATAAGAGCAGTGATTGTATCATTAACTAAGTCGACAACTGCTACTGCATTTGCTTCCTGACAAGCCACATAAGCGGTGGTGTTATCTGGAGAGATCGCTACATATTCAGGCTCTATATCCTGAGAAGCGCTAGCTCCCGGACCGAAGATTCTGATACCCTGAGCTCTCAAACTAGCTTCTTGTCCGTCGTAAGCAGTAAAGTCTAGTAGTGTCACATTCGATTGTCCAAGAGTACTATAACCACCAGATACATCGATGATGCCAATTGACCCTATTGGATCGATCGTATAATCATCACTTGGCTCTCCTTCACATGCTACAACAACTGTTTGTCCATCAGGGCTGAAAGTCACCATATCAGGTAAAACTCCAACTGTCACATTCGCTAGAACAACTCCGTTTGTATCGAAGAAGACTACTTGTCCGTTTGAGTTTGTGTTAGCACCTTCAATAGCAGTGGCGATCACTGGCTGAGAACCTCCTGAGTAAACACTTAAACTATTGATTCCTCCGAAAGAAGAGATATCAATTGAATCAAGTCTTGTAATTGCAGAAGGGTTACTCATATCCAAGATCTCGAATCTGTCATTCGATGAATTAGTTACGAATAAGCGCTGAGAAACAGGATCGTAATTAAGGATCTCAGTACTTCCTGCATTCACCAAACCTGCATATGAAGTCAATAATTGTACGTCGATAGCATTAGTAGCAGTAGGACCTACATTATCATCATCTTGAATGAATAGCACAAATGCTTGGTCTTCCTCATTCGCAAAGTAATAATCAAGACTTGAAGGGATTTCCACAAAAACTATCTCATCATTTTCAACGATAGCATCATTGACGATATTGGCAGTTACAACTATTGAGTCTTCAGTATTTGCTGTGGCCACACCAAAAGCAGCTGATAAACTATAATCAGAACCATCTGCAGTGCTGATGTTCAAAGCATTCCAGCCAATTGTTTGATTGCTTGAAGTCTGGTTATTGTAATAGATAACCACATTTGCAGTTCCAACTGTTTCGTCCAACACAATTCTTCCTGCTTTGAAGGCAACTTCAACACCAAAGATCTCATCAGCTCTTAAGCTAAGGATTTGGATTCTGCGATCCTTTTCAACTGGCTGATCTTCCATGTCATAAGCATTAACAGTGTAACGATTAAGCATGTATTCTGCCAATGCGTCTTGCTCCGTTCCCTTAGGGGCAAAAGTTGAGTTTCCTGCTCCAATAGCAGTTACTGTGTCTAGATCTACATAATTTGAAGCTCTAGCAGGGTATGGATAGTTGTCGCCACCGCCTGATAAGAAATCTAGCGTCACTACTTTGATGATTCTTGCGGTATCACCAACCAAAGCACCATTTCTTACCACAGTATCTGTTGGGTTACCAGCAGTATCTACAATGATCATACTTTGAATTCTGCTACCAGCAGCTTGAGCTGGATCAAAGCTGAACTCCACTCCACCAACCTGGCACATTTGACCAGGAGTTGCAGAAGGCGCCCATGCAGCAACACCATGCTCCAGAACATCTTTTAGTCCTGCAGCAGAAAGATCAAGAACCGTAAGTCCGTTGTTGAATCTCAATGAATTTTCAATATCCAACTGGCTAACCTCTCCATCTTGCTTGCCTGAAAGTGGATTGGCTTGCGGAGGAAGGAATTCATACTCACCTGGAGCAACTTCTCTTACTTCTCCAATAGCAGCTCTGATTCCGCCACCATTCTTGATTGACACTTTCACATTAGGGTCATACTGAAGTGCTTGCCATAGGTTAGCGTCTGCAGTTAGACTTCCAAGATTTGTTTCTTCAGTTCTTACAGATTCTCTTTGACCGTTAAGATACACATCAGTTTTTCCAACAATATTTCCATCTTTTGCAATCACAACGCCTGTAACTGCAGAAGTAATTGAGTCTACTAAAGCAGCCTTTCCATTCGGGTCTGCAAAAGCGTTGTTGAAGTTCCCCCAAGTTGAAGCTACCATCATAGAGTCGGCAAGGTATGGTCCAGATTCTGGTCGAACAGAAGAAGGGATTAACACACCTTGAGTGTCGAAGTCTGCGATAAGTCTACCTACATAACTGTATTCTCCATCAGTAGAGACAATAGCACAGGTATCTCCGTTGCCATTAGGGGTAAGGATTGGATATGCTTTATAAGGTGTAGAACCTGGAAGCAAACGATCGCCGGGATTAGCAAGAATTGCATCAGAACCACCAGCAATAATGATATCCACATCATTCAACATTCCGGCCAATTGCTCTTCCAATTGGATCTGCTGAAGGTGAGTTACCAAAATGATCTTATTGATTCCATGATTTGTTGTAAGACTATCGATCCATGGCTGAACCTCAGCAGCTAAAGCCATAAGATTGTTGGTTCCAGCTCCAGGACCTTTTACACTCACATCAACAGGAGATGAAATGCTTTCAAGTAAAGGAGTAGTTACTCCAACCACACCAATCTTCTCGCCACCTCTG
Organism: Flavobacteriales bacterium; assembly: GCA_002706365.1. GTDB lineage: Bacteria > Bacteroidota > Bacteroidia > Flavobacteriales_E > Vicingaceae > UBA1494. The sequence continues at coordinate 94,745 of PALM01000045.1, forward strand.
CTGATATAAGTTGCAGCAGCTATTTTGCTAATTGAGCTATTTCCTGCAGTTGATTCAGCTGGACCAGACTGGAATAATGTGTTTTCTATTACATTTCCCACGTACAAACCACCTAGAGATCCACTAGCCGTGAAATCTAGATTTGAAGAAAGGTAAGGGAATTGAGCTCCAACCCATCTATCGGCCGCAGGACCGTTAGGAGTTCTAAAATCTTCTTCAATAATGGCTTGAACGCCATCAGGACCAGCATCGAATTCGTGGTTACCTACTGCAGAAGCATCAAAACCGATCAAGTTCATGATCGTGATATCTGCTCTACCCGGGCCTTCTCTCAATCCATCATAAGTGGTAATTCCAAAATGACGATTGTAAACGTTATTGAATACACCACCATCTCTGAAAGTTGCTCTATCTCCAGCAGCATTAAAGAATGGGCCTGGAATATAATTGTCACCAGCAGATAGAGTAATACTGTTTGAGTAAGTATCTTCTAATGTATCTACGATAGCCGCAAAGAATTTTGCTCTTTCAATTGCTTCAACACCACCTTCTAAGTCTGAAGCGTGTAAAACTTGAAGCGTATATCTTCCGGCACCACCTTGAGTGATTCCACTAACTCTGATATTGTCGAAAGCAGCCTCTTCATCACCAGAGTTAAGATCAACAAGAATTCTCACATCTAGAGAGTCTCCTGTTCCTGGAATATTCCAGCTAAAATCGGTGAAAGTGCCGTTCAGTCTTGTGCCATCTCCATAACCATCATTGTCGGTATCTTCTGCAAATTGACCGTTGAATGGTCCTGAAGTACTTGTATAAGTTGAAGAATCAACTTCAAAACGACCAATGACGATCCAATTTCCATTATCTATTCTTACTTGAACAGAAATTGAGTCACCATCCTCATCAATATCAATGTCTGTACCTGAGGCAAAAGCTGCCTTGAGGTTAAGTGAACTCTTTCCAGAGATATCAATATTATCGATGTAAACTTGACCTATAGAAGTGGTCAATACACCATCAATATCTTCTGCCGCGATAAAAAACGATCCATCGAAGCTATTGTATGTAAAGGTTTCTTGAAGCGGAGCCCCTGCAGAATCTGTTCTGTCAAAGAAATCCTGAGTGCTTGTCCCAACACCATTCCCATTTGGGAAAGTGTATCCTGTAGTCCCTTCAAAGGACTCAGTGTAGAATGTGGTTTGACCAATTGCCGGCAAGGCAATAATGGCCAAAAGCATAGAATAGAGTTTTTTCATTTTTTCAGTTTTTATTGGACGGCTAAAGTATTCGCCTGATATTAACTTAATTAGGGGCTCATTTTATCGCTTATTTAAGGCTAGTTGTAATTTGAGTTATCATTGAGTAACAAAAAATTAACCTCTTGAGAATCACTCTGATGCCTTTAAAAATGCAGGATAAATGCATGATTATGTGTAAATTCGCGCACCTTTAAAATACCTTTCCACGGAGTCTCTATGGAGAAATATGTAGAATACAATCAATTAGACCTGCCTAAGGTGGCAGATGATATCCTGAAGTTTTGGGAGCAGGAAGAGATCTTCAAAAAGAGTATTGAAGAACGTCCTTCCGACAAGCCCTTTGTATTCTATGAGGGACCGCCTTCCGCTAATGGTCTGCCGGGGATTCACCACGTAATGGCAAGAGCCATTAAAGACATTTTCTGCCGATTCAAGACCCAAGAAGGTTATCAGGTAAAAAGAAAAGCGGGTTGGGATACTCACGGTCTACCAGTTGAGCTTGGTGTAGAAAAAGAACTCGGAATTCGCAAAGATGATATTGGTACCAAGATCAGCGTTGAAGAATACAATGCCAGATGTAAGGAAGCCGTTATGCGCTACACTGATGTCTGGAACCAACTTACCCAGAAGATGGGTTTCTGGTTAGATATGGATGATCCTTACATCACCTACGAGAGCAAATACATCGAGACCGTTTGGTATCTCTTGAGGAAGCTATATGATAAAGGACTTATCTATAAGGGATATACCATCCAACCGTATTCACCTGCCGCTGGAACAGGACTGAGTTCTCACGAGCTGAATCAGCCTGGCACTTACCAAATGGTGAAAGACACTTCTGCTGTTGCTCAGTTCAAAGTAGTGCAGAACGAGAAGTCGGATTTTCTATTTGAGGATCTACATGGTGATTTGTTCTTTATTGCATGGACAACCACCCCATGGACATTGCCTTCAAATACAGCATTGGGAGTTGGAGCAAAGATCGATTATGTGAAGGTGAAGACCTTTAATAAGTATACTCATGAGCCTATCACAATAGTTCTAGCCAAAGACTTGCTCAGCAAATGGTTTAATCCAAAAGCTGCTGAATTGTCCTTAGAGGATTATAAAAAGGATGGAAAGAACATTCCTTATAAAGTAGTTGCGGAATTCAAAGGGAAAGATCTTGAAGGGATTTCTTACGAGCAATTGCTTCCCTACAAACAACCTGAAGAAGGGGACGCATTCAAAGTATTGCTTGGCGATTTTGTGACTACTGAAGATGGTACCGGTATCGTTCACCTTGCTCCCGCTTATGGTGCAGATGACTTCCGTGTAGCTAAGGAAAATGGGATTGGAATGCTTCACCTTGTGAACCAACAAGGGAAGTTTGTAGATGAGGTGACTGATTTTGCGGGTGAGTTCGTTAAAGAACAATACCTCAAAGATGAGGAGAAGCCAGAGGATTATAAATCCATAGATGTAAGGATCTCAATCAAACTCAAAGAAGCCAATCGCGCCTTTGATGTGAAGAAATATGAGCACTCCTATCCGCATTGCTGGAGAACAGATAAGCCGGTGCTTTACTTCCCACTTGATTCCTGGTTTATTAAAACCACGGCCATCAAAGACCAGCTGATTAGCAACAATCAAAAGATCAATTGGAAGCCAGAAAGTACCGGAACCGGTCGTTTTGGAAATTGGTTGGAGAATCTTCAGGATTGGAATCTTTCTAGATCCAGATATTGGGGAATTCCAATTCCAATCTGGAGAACAGAAGATGGGCTTGAGGAAAAGTGTATCGGCTCAGCTGAGGAACTAAAGGCAGAATGTCAAAAAGCAGTTGAAGCAGGGGTGATGGATAAGAATCCACTTGCCGAATTTGAAGTGAATGACTTCTCAAAAGAGAATTATGAGAAGATCGATTTTCATCGTCCTTTCGTGGATGAGGTAATCCTTGTTTCAGAGAATGGAAAACCAATGCGCCGAGAGAATGATCTGATCGATGTATGGTTTGATTCGGGCTCTATGCCTTATGCGCAATGGCACTATCCATTTGAGAATAAGGAGATGATCGATAAGAATCAATTCTTCCCTGCAGATTTCATCGCAGAGGGAGTTGATCAAACAAGAGGCTGGTTCTTTACACTGCATGCAATAGCAACGATGTGTTTCGATTCGGTTGCCTATAAGAATGTGATCTCAAATGGGCTTGTTCAGGATAAGAACGGTCAAAAGATGTCGAAGCGTCTAGGGAACGCAGTCGATCCATTTGAAACTCTTGACAAGTACGGAGCAGATGCCAGTAGATGGTATATGGTAACCAATGCCCAGCCTTGGGATAATTTGAAATTCGATAGTGATGGCATTGTTGAGGTTCAGCGTAAATTCTTTGGAACGCTTTATAATACCTACAACTTCTTTGCTCTTTATGCGAATATAGATGGCTTTAAATACGAAGAAGCAGATATCCCCCTTGCTGATCGTCCTGAGATCGATCGTTGGATACTTTCCAAGTTGAATTCATTGATCAAGACAGTGAAAGACAGCTATGAGGACTTTGAACCTACTAAGGCGGGTAGAGCAATACAAGAGTTTACAGTTGATCATTTGAGTAATTGGTACGTGCGACTTTGTCGACGTCGTTTCTGGAAAGGAGATTATAGCACAGATAAGATCTCTGCATATCAAACTCTATATAGTTGTTTGGAGACTGTGGCAAAGCTATCTGCTCCAATTGCACCATTCTATTCGGATCAATTGTATCGGGATTTGAATAAGGTAAGCGGAAAGGAAGATCACAACTCAGTACATCTTTCCTATTTCCCTAAATCTGAAGCTAGTTTTATTGATGTGGATCTAGAGCAAAGAATGGAGATCGCTCAAAAGCTTTCTTCAATGATACTTGCCTTGAGGAAGAAAGAGGGTATTCGCGTTCGTCAACCATTACAAAGAATTATGGTTCCGATCTTGAATCCAACTTTCAAGAGACAATTACAAGATGTTGAAAGCTTGATTCTTTCAGAAGTGAATGTGAAAGAGGTGGAGTATCTTGAAGATACTGCCGGAGTCTTAGTGAAGAAGGTGAAACCTGATTTCAAGAAATTGGGACCGCGATTCGGAAAGGATATGAAATTGGTTGCGGCAGAAGTGAATCAATTGTCGCAGGAACAGATCATTGAACTAGAGAGCAAAGAAGTCTTGAATCTTGAACTTGCCAATGGCAATCAAATTGAATTGCAAAGTTCTGATGTTGAGATTAATTCAGAGGACATTCCAGGCTGGTTAGTAGCTAATGAAGGGCAGTTTACTGTAGCTTTAGATATCAAATTAAGCGATGGATTAAAAGAAGAAGGAATTGCCAGAGAATTGGTAAACAGAATCCAAAATTTCCGCAAGGATGCTGGTTTTGAGGTAACTGATAAAATAGACTTACAAATTGAGTCTAGAACAGGCATGGATAAAGCAATCCAAAATAATAAAGATTATATTTGTTCAGAGACCTTGGCCGCTAATTTGGACTTGGTTGATGAAATAAAAGAGAAGAATTTAAAAGTTGAGATCGACGAAGAAATGGAAACCTATGTTTCCCTTGATTTGTCCAAAAAGTAAAACAAATGGCAGATAAAGAAAGATACAGCGACAAGGAACTTGAAGAGTTCAAAGACTTGATTAATGCCAAGCTTGCAGAAGCTAGAAATGACCTAACCGGATTGAGAAACTCACTTTCTCACAAAGACGATCACGGAACGGATGATACCTCCCCTTCATTTAAGATGATGGAAGATGGTTCAGAAACATTAAGTAGAGAAGAAATGTCTCAATTGGCTGTGCGTCAAGAGAAGTTCATTACTCATCTTGAGAATGCACTAACAAGGATCAGCAACAAGACCTATGGTATTTGCCGCGTTACAGGTAAATTGATCCCTAAAGAGCGATTGAGAGCGGTTCCACATGCTACTCTATCTATAGAAGCGAAAGAGGCTCAGAGCTAAAAAGAATACAATGACAGACCAACAGAAAAGAAAGTCTCTACAGAGGCTTTCTTTTTTCGTAGTGATCTTCGTAATCCTACTAGATCAAGCCACTAAGATCTGGGTGAAGACCAATATGGAACTCTCTGAAGAGTTTTCAGTATTTGGAGATTGGTTTTACATACACTTTACCGAGAATAACGGCATGGCCTTCGGCCTGGAGATAGCCGGAGATTATGGAAA
>PALM01000046.1 GCA_002706365.1 Flavobacteriales bacterium
CACAGGATAGGGGTTTCGATGATGAGGGTTATACTTTATCGGGTGTATCTTTTAATGGGCTATATGACACTAGAGACAATACGGTGAACCCTTACAGCGGTCGCTATGGATTCATTTCCTTTAGGTTCAATCCAGAATTCATTGGCAGTGATCGATCATCTACTATGTTTTGGGCTGAGTACAGAGATTATTTTGGTTTAAGCAAAAAGCGTGATCGCCATTTATTGGCTTTCTGGACTTATGGAAGTTTTGTCACTTCCGGCGAGCTTCCTTATTTGGATATTCCGGCTGTTGGCTGGGATCAATTCGGAAGGTCGGGTCGTGCTTATCCTCAAGGACGATTTAGAGGCGAAGGTCTGGCTTATGCAGAAATGGAGTATCGCTTTCCCTTGCAGAAAGACAAAGAAACTTTTGGAGGAGTATTGTTCGTGAACGGCACCACTGCTTCAAATCAGGATGCGGATATCAATCTCTTTGAAGCCATTGAACCTGGAGTGGGAGTAGGATGGAGAATCATGTTGGATAAGAATGCCAGAACCAACTTATCACTAGACTATGCATGGGGAGCCTATGGTGCACAGGGATTTTACTTGAACGTGAACGAGACCTTTTAAAAGGCTTTGGAAATGCCTAAGCCCACATTGTAACTATCCTAAGTATGGATGTGGTTATCGTAGCCTATAAGTAGAATAGTTTCAAAGCCATTGGCTAATGGTATAGCGTACTCTAATCCTAATTTGAGAAAGTTCAAATCTTCTTCAGGAGAAAATTCAATACCGAAACCAGCTTCTAAGGATAAGCGATTCATAAGCTTATAAGTTCCAACCAAAATCACGGAATAAGGATATTCTCTCTCAATAAATTTATCTTCGCTTTCTTCGATCACATATTGTTCGGTAACAAAATCTCCGTGGAGTCCGATCAAGAACTTTTCACAGATTCGATAGTTGTAAGCAATTTCCCAGGAAGGAAGACTGATCCATTGTTTTTCACCATCAATCACACCTTTATTCACTTGGCTATGGGCTATTGCGATTGAGACGATGTGTTTGCCTTCAGATTCTTTTTCAGTTTCCTTTTCTTCTTCTTGACTGAAAGCTGATAAAGTGCAGAATGACATTAGAACTAAGAACAGTAGTTTCTTCATGGAATGATTAATTTGGGCTTACAATATCTACTATGAAATCTAAGTACTCCTTAATTGCCATTATATTTTCTATGCTAGTGGCTTGCAGTCAGCAAGATAAGTCAAATACCGCTGATATTCACACGGAAAGTGAATCAATTGAGCCTCATGCTCCTAAAGGGATGCGATATATTAAAGGAGGTAGATTTATAATGGGCAGCTCCGATAATGAAGCAATGCCGGATGAAGGTCCGGAAATACAAGTTGAGGTTACGAGTTTCTATATGGATGAGCATGAAGTCACCAATGCTCAATTTGCCGAATTTGTGAAAGCTACTGGCTACAAAACCGTAGCAGAACGACCGGTAGATTGGGAAGAAATTAAAAAACAGCTTCCCCCGGGAACTCCCAAGCCACCCGATTCAGTTTTAAGACCGGGATCCCTGGTGTTGAGTCCAGCTGATCACATTCCCAATTTCAATGATATATCACTTTGGTGGTCATGGAAGAATGGAGTTGATTGGAAGCATCCTTATGGGCCCGATTCAGATATCAAAGACAAGGGAAATCATCCCGTTGTCCATATTGCTTATGAAGATGCTCAGGCCTATGCCAAATGGGCCGGCAAACGCTTACCCACTGAAGCTGAATGGGAGTATGCAGCAAGAGGAGGAGAAGAAGGCACTCCATTTCAGTGGGGGAATGAACTTACCCCCAATGGTAACTATCTAGCAAATTTCTTTCAAGGAGATTTTCCAGATCGCAATACTGCGAGAGATGGATTTGAAAAGACTGCTCCGGTTAAATCATATCCTGCCAATGAGTTTGGTTTGTATGATATGATCGGGAATGTTTGGGAGTGGACAAGCGATTGGTATAGAGCAGATACCTATGCAAGATTGACCAAGGAAGGTCAGAAAGTTTGTTTCAATCCAACCGGCCCTAAAGAAAGCTATGATCCAGATGAACCCTTGGTTCCCAAAAGAGTGATCAAAGGAGGTTCTTACCTCTGTAGTAAACAGTATTGCAGCAATTATCGTCCATCAGCCAGAATGGCCACTGCCTTCGATTCAGGCCAAGAGCATTTGGGCTTTCGTTGTGTGAAGGATGTGGACTAGTCATCTTCATTCTTATTTGACTTCATATTTAAACGTATCTATATTGGTATTTTAGTCGCTCGTTTATTTATGATAGCTCAATGAAGCTTATTTCCATCTCTCTTAGTTTAGTCCTTCTACTATGCAATTTCACTACTCTATTAGCTCAGGGAAACTCCTATTGCAATCAATCCCAAGAGCTCTATAAGACATTAAATAAGTTCCATTATTCCCCTACAGATATTGATGACGACTTTGCTGAGTTCGTATTCAATAAGTCAATTGAAGCATTAGATCCATTTAAACTCTTATTCAGCCATGCAGATATAGAAGCTTTGGATGCACACAAGCATTCTATTGATAATTATTTGCTAGATGATAAATGCGATTTTATTGAAGAATTAACTGAAATCTACAAACAGAATCTCGGCATATTTGATAGGATGAGCGAGATTCAGATCATAGCTGCTGAATACGATTCAGAAGAGCAGTTCGACTTTGAGAGTCGCTCATATGCTCAAGAGTTTGAATTGATTGGGAGGTGGGAAGAATATCTCAAACTAAACTTGCTCATTAGTTACTTTCAGTTCAAGGAAATTGAGGAGAGTTCATATGACGACTTCAAAGCTTATTGTAGTGATCAAGGAGAAGAGATCAAAGAGGAAATGATTTGTACCCTAAAGGAGAGTTTAGGTGAAAGAGATGGTGAGTACAATGAGGTTGGTGAGGCCTATTTAGAAGCAATAGCAAGCGCATTCGATCCGCATAGTATGTATTTGAGTCCTTCTAAAGAATCAGAGTTTGGTGATCACCTTTCAAGCGAGGCGCTTTCATTTGGATTGGAGGTATATAAGAACCAGGAAGGAGATTTTGAAGTCTATGAAATAATACCAGGAGGAGCTGCTTGGAATAGCAATCAAGTCAATGAAGGAGACCTCATCAATTCAATCATTCTGGAAGATGATTTACCTATTGATCTGGGATGTATGAGCGAAGAAGACCTCTTTGAGTTGACAAATGAACACAATGAACTCACATTTTCCATCATAAAACAAGATGGGGAAAGACTTAAAGTCAATCTTAAAAAGGAGAAGTTAGAAGTTCAAGAAAATATAATCAACAGTTTTGTTCTGAGTGCTATTGACAGTTCTACTTCTCAGGATGCAAAAAGCAAGATTGGTTATATATACTTGCCTTCATTCTATACAGCTGAAAGTTATGGAAGATACACCCCAGATGGTTGTGCAGCTGATGTGGCAAAAGAGCTAATTAAATTGAAGTCGGAAGGCATTGATGGCCTTATCCTAGATCTCAGGAATAATGGTGGTGGCTCAATGTACGAAGCCAACAGATTGGCAGGTAATTTCATTGATTTCGGAGCTACCTGTATTGCCGATTACAAAGGAGAGGATCCACAGTCTATTAAGGATATGGACAGAGGAATGGTTTTTTCCAAACCATTAGTTGTGCTAGTTAATTCGAATAGTGCTTCTGCATCTGAGCTTTTTGCAGCAACAATGCAAGATTACAATCGAGGCCTTGTGATAGGCAGCAACACATTTGGTAAGGCTACAATTCAAACGATCTTACCTATTGAAGCGAATAGATTTCAATCGATTGGACTAATACAGCCAACTTCAGATGCGCCAGAAGGCTATGTAAAACTTACCATTGGGAAATTTTTCAGAGTAGATGGCAGTAGTCATCAACTCTCTGGAGTAAGCCCGGATATAAGACTATTTAATGAGGGTGCCTATTCTGAATCTACTCTGCCAAGAGCTTTATCTAACACCTCAATCGACAAGAAAACATATTTCAGGGCACTCGGAGCATTGCCAATTGAAGAACTAAAAGAAAGACAAGCTGAAAGAAAAAGTGATGTTCAAGAAGGTCGAGCTAATTCAAGTAATTTCAGAAGTATTCCTCTGGGCTTTGAGGCTTATACAAAGTTTCTGACTATAATTAGAGGTAATGATTTGGAAGAGGAGCAGGATCAAGTGAATTTATTGGAGATAAATTCACCCGCTTTCGCATTAGAGAATAAATTGGAAACTGATTTTGATAAAGAAAGAAGAGAGCGCTTAATAGAAAAGATTCAAAATGATATTTATATTTCCGAATCAGTTTTAATTATTTCTGACCTAATACAAATCAATCAATCAAAATGAATTTCAAGAATCTTATCATCTCTAGCATATTCCTATTTCTTCCTGCATTATGTGTAGCCCAGAATACCCAAGAAGCTACTGCCTATATGAATGAAGTAAGTCAAAGAACTTTTGAATTGGAAGATGAAACATGGGATTATCTAAAGGCTGTTACAAGAGGCAAGAAAGCAAGAAAGATAGAAGACAAAAGGGAAGAACTAATTAGAGCGATAAGATCAGCACAAATTTACACCTCCAAAAAGCGAGCTTTTTATGGGAATACAGCTTTTCGCGATGCTTTAGTAAACTTTTTGGATCTCAGATATACTGTGCTCAAAGAAGACTATGATAAGATCTTAGATATGGAAGAGATTGCCGAGCAATCTTATGATGCCATGGAAGCATATATACTTGCCAAGGAGAGAGCTAGTGAAAAGCTGGATAGTGCCTTCAAAGAGTTGCTAGTAGCTCAAAATACCTTTGCAAAGACCTATGATATTACAATGAATGATGATCGTAGCAAACAGCAAGAACGAATTGAAAAGGCAGGTGCTACACTTAAATACTACAATGATATCTATTTGATCTTCTTCAAAGTATATAAGCAAGAAGCATATGTGCTAGTGGCAATAGAAGAAGGAGATATTAGTGGAATAGAGCAAAACAAATCAAGTTTGAAAACATTGGCAGAAGCTGGTATCGAAGAACTCAAAGAAATGCAGAGCTACAAGGGAGATGCTACTTTAAAAGCCGAGGCAATAGATGTATTGGAGTTCTTTAAAGCGGAGTCTGAAAATGAGTTTAGCGGACTATCTGATTATTTCTTGAAAAAAGAAGAGTTTGAGAAAATGAAGAACCGCATAGATAATGCATCAAAGCGCGAGAGAACCCAGGAAATGATCGATCAGTATAACAATGCCGTAAATGAGTTCAATGCGGCAAATCAGGAATTCAATAAAGCCATGGAGTCCTCATATAATGGCAGGGTGAAAGTGCTCACAGATTGGGATAAGAAAGTTGAGCATTTCATTACAAATCATTCTAAGTAGGGAATGTCTTGAAGTATAGTTATAGGCTATGCTTTTCTGATAATTACATTTCAAAGCATATTTTAAATGCTAATGTTCTATATGTCATTTGCCTGACTTCAGACTCCGCTTGCTTATCACTTTCTATCCTTATCTTGTACGGTCTTTAGCAGGACTTCACTGCTCAATGAAATTCAAAAACATAAATGGAAAAGACTTACTACAACCCTCGCGACTTAAAAAAATTTGGCGATATCGCTGAATTTGAACCTAAACTAGCTGAGAAATTCTTCGATTGGTATGGTGCTGTATTTGAAGAAGGAGCGCTAACTGCAAGAGAGAAATCGATCATTGCATTGGCAGTAGCTCATACTATTCAATGCCCATATTGCATTGATGCTTACACAGAAGATTCCATGTCGAAAGGAGTTACCGAAGCACAGATGATGGAAGCAGTTCATGTTGCTGGTGCGATAAGAGGAGGGGCGTCTATGGTTCATGGCGTGCAAATGATGAACAAAGCCAAAAAACTTTCCATGTAATGGGGCTTAGCCTAATTAAATCACTTAAGTCGAGGAATTCCGAGCTTTCCGATAGCCAAAATCAGCTGAACTATTTGAATGACAGTCTTGTAGAGCTTGAACTTCCTTCTTTTGAGCATAGCTTATTGAAAAGTGGGCACCCCAGATTGAAGCCTTCTCAATTAGAGATCTTTCAGATCAATCTGGGCTATATGTGCAATCAGACTTGCAAGCATTGTCATGTAGATGCCGGTCCGGATCGAAAGGAGATCATGAGCAAGGAACATTTGGAAAAATGTCTGGAGATCGTGAGTAAGCATAAGATTCCAACCATCGATCTTACAGGAGGTGCTCCTGAGATGAATCCGCATTTTCGCTGGTTTGTGGAAGAGGCTACTAAAGCAGGAGTATCGGAAATTATTGTTCGGTCGAATCTCACCATCATTCTGGCGAATCCAAAGTATCACGATTTACCGGAATTCTTCGCTAAACACAATTTGAGAGTAATCTCCTCATTGCCTTTCTATCAGGCGTCTAAGACAGATTCACAAAGGGGTGAAGGGGTTTTCAATAAGTCGATTCAAGCGCTTAAAATGCTCAATGAAGTTGGATATGGTAAAGAAGATTCTGACCTATTTCTGGATCTGGTCTACAATCCTGCGGGAGCTTTTTTGCCTGCTGATCAATCGCAATTGGAAAAGGAGTTCAAGAATAATTTGGAGAGGGATCATAACATTCACTTCAATTCCCTTTTTACCATAACCAATTTGCCTATTTCTCGTTATCTAGAGTATCTCATTGCCTCTGATAATTATGAAGATTATATGGAGAAGTTGATAGATGCCTATAATCCTGCGGCCGTTGAAGGACTGATGTGCAGGAATACTATTTCGGTAGACTGGCAAGGCTATCTTTACGACTGCGATTTTAATCAGATGCTAGAGATGAAGGTTGAGCAATCTGCCGGACAGCATTTAGACGACTTTGATATCGACAAACTTGCTCAAAGGGATATTCAATTAAACCAGCATTGTTACGGTTGCACAGCCGGGGCCGGCTCCTCTTGTCAGGGTGCGGTAGCTTAGAAAATCAAATTATGAACGACCGCCTTATCATATTCATGAAGAACCCTAGCTTGGGTAAAGTGAAAACAAGGCTGGCTGCCGAGATCGGAGATGAGAAAGCACTTGAAGTTTATCAAAGTTTGCTGAATAAATGTCGACAAGAATGTTTGAAGGTCAAAGCTGATCGATATCTGTACTATCATGAATTTGTCGACGATCACGATGATTGGAGCCAATTGTTCTTTCACAAACGAAAACAAAGCAATGGGGATTTGGGAGAGAAGATCAAGCATGCATTTACAGAGGTGCAATCATCAGATGAGGTCAATCCCACAGTGATAATCGGCACAGATTGCTACGACCTGGATCATAGTATGATCTCTTTAGCCTTCAAAGCATTGAAGATGACTGATGTGGTGATTGGTCCGGCTAATGATGGAGGATATTATCTCTTGGGATGTAGGAAATTCAATCCTCAATTATTCGATGAAATAGAGTGGAGTTCAGAGCGAGTATTACGACAGACTGTTATGAAGATCAATAAGTTGGGGCTCAATTATTTCTTGCTTGAAGAACGAATTGATTTGGATACTTTTGACGACTTAAAAGCCTCGGGTTTCCCCGATATGGCACATAAGATCTCAAAGAATAGCTGATGGAGAATTTGTATGAAAAGGCTGTTGAAGCTTGTGATTTCTTGAAATCAAAAGGGCTGGATTCGGCAACTATTGGAATTGTCTTAGGCACTGGCTTGGGCAAGCTTGCTGAACAAATTGATGCAGAGAAGAAAGTATCCTACAGTGACATTCCCCATTTCCCAGTTTCAACAGTAGAGTCGCACAGCGGCCAATTGATCTATGGGAATCTGGAAGGCAAGAAAGTACTTGCCATGCAAGGCAGGTTTCATTATTACGAAGGTTATTCAGGAGCCCAGATCACTTTCCCAATTAGGGTGATGAAGCTATTGGGCATTGAAAAGTTGCTCGTTTCAAATGCAGCAGGGACTGTGAATCCAAATTTCAAAAAGGGAGAATTGATGTTGATCGATGATCATATCAATATGATTCCAGACAATCCATTGCGCGGAGAGAATGACGAGCGTTTTGGTCCGCGTTTCCCCGATATGAGTCAGCCTTATGATAAGGAGATGAACCAAATGATCAAAGCGATCGCAGCGGAGAAAGGTATTACCATTCACGAAGGAGTATACACTCCTGTTGCAGGCCCTAACCTTGAAACCAGAGCAGAATATCGTTACCTAAGAGGAATTGGCACAGATGCTGTGGGTATGTCAACCGCTCCGGAAGTGATCGTAGCAAATCATATGGGCTTGCCGGCTTGTGCAATATCGGTCTTGACCGATGAATGTGATCCGGATAATCTTCAGCCGGTTTCTATAGCAGAGATTTTAGAAATTGCCGGTCGTGCTGAAAAGGATCTTACTAAGATCTACATGGAACTGATAAAGCAAATCTGACATCTCGACTCCGCTCGATGTGACAGATCGGAAATAGTTAATGTATCAATGTGCAGATATACCAATGTGTAAATTAAATCTGCGTAAATCTGCGAGATCAGCGGGAGAGAATTAAAAGTGCAGATTCTGAGAGTAAAATAGGGATTCTGATATTTCGGCTATCGGCTATCGGCTATCGGCTCTAGCGCACTCTAGCTGCACTCCCAACTTTAGGCACTTGAATTGCAGGAAGATCAATCTTCTGGAAGCTCTATCTCATCCTTCACCAGAAAGGCTGAAGGGAAATCAACTTTGAATAGCTCTAAAGCTTGAGTAGCTTTTAATCGATCGCGATAATTGCCAACCCTTACTTTGAAATTTGGCGGCTGGTAGATCAAATAGGTCATTTCACTCTGACCGTATTTATTGTAGAAACTAGTTTGTTCGTCGGTAGCTTCTTTTCTAGTTCTACCAGAGTAGATCTGAATTCTATAACCTATGCTTGTCTTCTGCTTTTTGTAGCCTTCTAAGAGTAGGTCGAGCCGACTGTCTTTTTCCACCTTAAGCTTTCCCTCTTTTGGTTTTTTCTCTTGGGCTTCCTGACTTCCCCATCCTCTATTTAGCAATGCTTCAACTTTAGCATCTGTGCTTTGCTGTTTGCTATCCTTTAATGTAGAATCTTGCTGAGCACTCAGCTGAATAGTTAGGAACAGTAATATAATGAGAGAGCTTGTTTTCATCTTTGCAAATTTGCGCGATTGTGATCTTATCTTCCAAAGATTCTGCCATAAATATACGCTGGCAAGAAGTGCATCACTTTTTTAACGTTTATTTAGAAACGTTCTAAATTAGCTTATGTGGATTTAATTTTCCCTTAATATGGAGGGATAATAGGACTTGCATATTAACTTTGTGTTCGTTTAAAAAAACAGATATTTTTACAACTGTTTAAGGGAAGATATAATTATCTAAGTATGAATGTACTAACTGCTACCAAACTCGCTATTTCCCGCCAAGCCATAATTTTCTTATCCATTTTCACCCTATCTGGAATTGCTGCTGCATATGCGCAAAGTGATGCCGAGAAAGGGGAGAAACTGTTTAAGAGTTACTGTGCTTCATGTCACGCGCCGGGCAACAATCAATTGGTTGGACCAGGCCTAGCCGGGGTATATGATAAATACGAAAGAGAGTGGCTATACGAATGGATTAAGAATTCTACTGCTCTTATTGAGTCTGGAGATGCTGATGCGATTGCGGTATACGAGCAATACAATAAGGTATTGATGCCTGCTCAGCCTGTGAACAATGAAGAGATCGATCAGATCCTCGCTTACGTCAAGGACTTTAACGAAAATGCTCCTGCTGAAGAAACCGCAGCTGCAACTACAACAGATGAAGGTGTTGCTGCTGAAGAGCAAGAGACCTCTCCTTGGTTTATATTGATCATCATTATTGCCCTATTGGTTGTAATCTCGATCCTGAGAAAAGTTCAGCATTCTCTTTCTATTGTTGAAGCTAAGAAAAGCGGAGAAGAGGTTGAGGAGCCAGTGAGTATGTTCCAGGGTATACTGAACTGGGGAAATAGAAATAAGAGAATTGTTGGTTTGTTGGGAATCGTATTGATTGCTCTAGTTGCTAAAGCTGGCTGGGATGCTGCCATTGGAGTTGGTGTTTATACCGGTTATGAGCCTGAGCAACCAATCAAGTTCTCACATGAGCTTCACGCCGGAACTAACGGTATTGATTGTCAGTATTGTCACAACAGTGCGGCCTTTAGTAAGTCGGCTGGTATCCCTTCACCAAACCTATGTATGAACTGTCATACCTATATTCAAGAAGGACCACAATATGGCAAAGAAGAGATTGGAAAGATCTATGAAGCTCTTGATTTCGATCCGGTGACTAAGACTTACGGACCGAATACCAAGCCTATTAAGTGGATCAAGGTTCACAACTTACCTGACCACGTTTATTTCAACCACTCTCAGCACGTTACTGTAGGTAAGATCGCATGTCAGAAATGTCACGGACCGGTTGAGACTTATACTGTTGGTAAGCAGCACGAGCCTCTTACTATGGGATGGTGTATTAACTGTCACAGAGAGACGAAAGTACAGATGGATGGAAACGGTTATTACGACGAGATCCACAATAGATTACCAGAAGAACTTAAGAAAGAGTATTTGGAGAACGGAACAATTACAGTTTCGGAGCTTGGCGGTATTGAATGTGCTAAGTGCCACTATTAATTATTCCCGATAACGAAAAAGAACATTTTCAAGCAATATAGCTTATGTCTAACAACATAAAATACTGGAAAGGAGTAGAGGAGTTAAACCAAACTCCTGATTTTAAAGCAGCCGAAAAAAAGGAGTTTGCCGAGTATTTGCCGGTAGAAGACTTTGTTGGTGATAAGAGTTTAATGGAAGGCTCAAAAACCAGTCGTAGAGATTTCCTAAAATACCTCGGCTTTGGTGTTACTGCTGCTTCATTGGCGGCCTGTGAAACACCAGTGCAAAGAGTTATTCCTCATGTAGTAAAGACCGACAAGACCAATCCAGGTGTTGCCAACTATTATGCAACTGCCTATAATGATGGCAACGACTATGCAGATATCGTAGTTAAGACCAGAGAAGGTCGTCCGATCAAGATTGAAGGAAATAAGCTTTCTGCTTTTTCAGGTGGTGGAGTTAATGCTAGAATTAACTCATCTGTTCTTTCTTTATATGATGGTCAGAGATTAAAAGCTCCAAGGATAGCTGGTAATGAAGTAAGCTGGTCGGCATTCGATAAGGATGTTGAAGGTAAGCTTCAAGCTGCTCTTAATGGAGGAGGAAAAGTTAGAATCCTTACAAACTCTATAAGCAGTCCATCTACGCTCAAGCTAATCGCAAATTTCCAGGAGAAATATCCTGATGCAGATATCCAGCATATCAATTACGATGCTGCTTCTTTCAGCGGAGCGCTTTCGGCAAATGAAGAAGCTTTCGGTAAAAGAGCACTTCCTTCTTATCATTTGAATAAAGCGAAGTCTATTGTAAGTATCGGAGGCGACTTCTTGAATACCTTCCCTAATTCTGTGATGCTTGCTAAGCAATACGCTCAAGGAAGAAATCCAGAGAAAGGGTGGATGTCTAAGCATTTCCAATTTGAAAGTTCTATGTCGCTTACAGGCTCTAACGCCGATGTAAGAGTACCGATCAGACCTTCTGAGCATGCTGCAGTGCTATTAGCGCTTTACAATCATGTTGCTGAGGTAACTGGAGGAAGCAAAGTGTCTTCTTCAAGTTCAGCTTATGAAGAGAAAGTAAAGCAAGCTGCACAGCATCTGATCGCCAATAAAGGAAAGTCAATCCTTTTTGTCGGTTCTAACGACAGAAATATGCAATTGATGGCAATCGCCATTAATCAAGCACTTGGTAACTACGGTAAGACAATTGATAAGGATCTCACGATCAATTTGAAGAAAGGTGACGATAATAAAGTGAAAGCTTTGGTATCTGAGCTAAATTCAGGTACTGTTGATGCTTTGATCGTTGATGGAGTTAATCCAGCTTACTCACTGCCATCTCAATTGAAGTTTGCCGAAGCTATGGGCAAGGCAAAAATGAGTGTTGTATTTGCCAATCGTGCCAACGAAACTACGGCTGCAGCATCACACCTTGCCGCTTCTAATCATTATCTTGAGTCGTGGAACGATGATAATCCACAAGTTGGAACATATAGCCTAACTCAGCCTACGATCACTCCTCTTTTTGATACAAGACAGATGCAAGATTGTCTATTGAAGTGGATGGGTGAAGACAAGACATATTACGATTTCATTAGAGAGAATTGGATTGCTACTAGTGGCATGGCTGCTGGTCCGGCATTCGACGAATTTTGGAATACTACACTTCAAAATGGCACATATAAAACAGATGCAGCAGCAGCTGCTGTTGAAAGTGAGCCTAAGGCGATTGATGCAGTATCAGTAGCCAGAAGTATTGGTAAACAAGCTACTGGAGAGTGGGAAATCGAATTCTATCAGAAGACCGGTATTGGTGATGGAAATCAAGCTCATAACCCATGGTTACAAGAGTTGCCAGATCCGATCTCAAAGATCACTTGGGACAACTACATCGCCATGAACCCTACAGACGCTAGGGAAATGGGATTTGCCACTGAATATGGCGAGCAGAAAGATGCCAATACGGTGAACATCACGATCAATGGACAAACTTTCGAGAATGTACCTGTAATTGCACAACCTGGTCAGGCTAGAAAGTCGCTTTCAGTTGCTGTGGGTTACGGACAAACCATTGGTAAAGAGAATGAAGTGATTGGCTTCAATGTATTCCCTGCAATGAATTACAAAGGGGGAGAGGTTGCCAACTACACTGCAGAGGTGAAGTTGGAAGATGCTGATGGAAAATATCAGATCGCAACAACTCAGACTCACCAAACCATTATGGGAAGGGATTCTGTAGTAAGAGAAACATCTTTCTCAACATACCAGAGCGGAGATAAGGAAAAATTCAACCCAGAGCATACGATCGCTACTCATAAAGGTGAGATGAGCGTAAACAAAGTAGACCTTTGGGCATCACATCCAGTTGCTGCAGCAGGTCACCACTGGGGAATGACAATCGACTTGAACTCATGTATTGGTTGTGGTTCTTGTGTGACTTCATGTACATCAGAGAACAACGTTCCTGTTGTAGGTAAAGATGAAGTAAGAAGATCTAGAGAAATGCACTGGATCAGAATCGATCGTTACTTCAGCAGTAATCCAGAGGATGTAGAGAATAGAAATTACACGGAAATGGAGACTCCAGAGGACAATCCTCAGGTAGTTCACCAGCCAATGATGTGTCAGCACTGTAACCACGCCCCATGTGAGACGGTTTGTCCGGTTGCTGCCACTACCCACTCTAATGAGGGTATCAATCAAATGACATATAACCGTTGTATCGGTACGAGATATTGTGCCAACAACTGTCCTTACAAAGTACGTCGTTTCAACTGGTTTAGCTACCAGAACTTAGACAAGTTCGCAGCCTTGAACCCATCGCAAGATGATCTTGGAAGAATGGTATTGAACCCAGATGTGACTGTAAGAGCAAGAGGGGTAATGGAGAAATGTAGCTTGTGTATGCAGCGTATCCAAGATGGTAAGCTGACTGCCAAGAAGGAGGGACGTCCGGTAGTAGATGGCGACATCGAAACGGCATGTTCATCTGCTTGTCCTACAAACGCCATTACCTTCGGAGATTACAACAATAAAGCTAGTAAAGTACTAGAAAGATCTAAGAGCGATAGAGCATTTAGAGTAATCGAAGAAGTAGGAACACAGTCGAATGTGTACTACCAAGTAAAAGTTAGAAATACCGAAACAACCAGCGCATAAACTGAGAGAGCATGCATCAAGAAGCAGCAATTAGAGAACCATTAATACTAGGAGAAAAGACCTACGGTCAGATCACTGAAGATGTGATGCAACCTGTGGTTGGAAAGGCCAATCGCTCCTGGTGGATCGCATTTGGAATTTCAGCCGTTATGGCCCTTTGGGGAATCGGATGTATCCTTTATTTATTGGGTACTGGTGTAGGTACCTGGGGATTGAACAAAACAGTGGGCTGGGCCTGGGATATCACCAACTTCGTATGGTGGGTAGGTATTGGTCACGCCGGCACTTTGATCTCGGCAGTACTTCTATTGTTCCGTCAGAAATGGAGAATGGCGATTAACCGTTCAGCTGAAGCGATGACCATCTTTGCCGTAATGATGGCAGCGGTATGGCCGGGTATTCACATGGGTAGAATTTGGTTAGCCTATTTCGTTTTCCCATTGCCAAACCAGTTTGGTTCACTTTGGGTGAACTTCAACTCACCATTACTTTGGGATGTTTTTGCGATCAGTACATATTTCTCTGTATCGCTTGTATTCTGGTACATTGGATTGATCCCTGATTTCGCAACGATCAGAGATAAAGTAACTCAAACTGTTCCTAAGAAGGTATATAGTTTATTGAGTTTCGGATGGACAGGTAATGCGAAGGCTTGGAACCGCTTTGAAGAGATTTCATTGGTACTTGCCGGTTTGGCAACTCCTCTTGTATTCTCTGTACACTCTATTGTAAGTATGGACTTCGCCACCTCTGTAATTCCAGGATGGCACACGACAATTTTCCCTCCATACTTCGTTTCTGGAGCGGTATTCTCAGGATTTGCTATGGTGCAGACGCTTTTGATCATCATGCGTAAAGTGATGCATCTGGAGAACTACATTACCATTAAGCACATCGAATACATGAACATCGTAATTATCGTTACAGGTTCTATTGTTGGTGTGGCTTATCTAACAGAGCTATTCATCTCTTGGTATTCAGGTGTAGAATATGAATCATATGCATTCTTGAACAGAGCAACAGGACCTTATTGGTGGTCTTACTGGGCGATGATGACCTGTAATGTGATCTCACCTCAGGTATTCTGGTTTAAGAAATTGAGAACTAACATCATGTTTACATTCTTCATGTCGATCATTGTGAACATCGGTATGTGGTTTGAAAGATTTGTGATCATTGTGACTTCATTGCACAGAGATTACTTGCCATCCAGTTGGACAATGTTCCACCCTACTTATGTAGATATTGGATGTTTTATCGGAACAATTGGAATCTTCTTCGTGCTATTCCTGCTCTTTGCAAGATTCTTCCCGGTATTACCATTGAACGAATTGAAAACGATCCTGAAATCATCAGGTGAACAGTATAAAAAGAACTCAGAAGACGCTACTCAACACTAATTAGATATGGCAGACAAGATCATTTACGCCACTTTCGACGATGATATGGTTCTTTTGGAGAGCGCCAAGAAGCTAACTGCTAAAGGTGTTCACATTAGAGATGTATTCTCGCCTTTCCCAATCCACGGAATCGATCCTGTGATTGGTATTAAGCATACCAGACTGGCAATTTGTGGATTCATCTACGGATTGATCGGCTTGACATTAGCCGTTTCAGGTATGTACTATTTCATGATTGTAGATTGGCCAATGAACATTGGAGGAAAGCCAAATGATTTCCTATACCAGAATATTCCGGCCTTTATTCCAATCTCTTTCGAGTTTACAGTATTGTTGGCGGCACATGGAATGGCTTTGACCTTCTTTTTAAGAAACTGGACACTTCCGGGAATCAAGCCTAGAAATCCATACCCTTATACTACCGATGATAAGTTCGTAATGGAAATTCATCCATCAGACAATGAGATCTCAACAGATGAATTGATGAGCGATCTTCAATCTACCGGTTCAATTGCTATAGAAGAAAGATAAGAGAACGAAACAACTATGAAGCTACTAAAGAAATATTATCAGATTGCAGCAGTTGGCTTGATGACAGCAGTGATGATCTCTGCTTGTGGTTCTGATCCAAACAGTCCTGGAGTAGAATACATGCCAGATATGTATCGTTCTCCTGCTATTGAGGCATATGTAGATTACAATTATCCAGATTCTTCAACAGTACGTCAGGCTCCTGAGAACTCAATTCACAGAGGCTATAAGCCGTATGCTTATCCAAATACCAATGAAGGTTACGAGATGGCGGGTGAGGACTTGAGCAATCCTTTGGATCTGAATGAAAAGACTTTGGAAGAAGGAAAAGTCCTTTATACTAGTTTCTGTGCTCATTGTCATGGAAAGAAAGGAAAAGGAGAAGGGTCTATCACAAACGCTATCTATGGCGCTGTTCCATCTTATGCAGATGAAACGCCAAATAGAAGAGGAAATAGATCCATGTCTGAACTTAAGGAAGGACATATCTACCACACCATTATGTATGGTTTGAATGCTATGGGTCCACACTCTAGCTTGATCAGAGAAAATGATCGTTGGAAGATCGTGGCTTATGTGCAAACGCTTCAAGGGAAAGATCCTTTGAGCAACACTAGCGAAGAATCAACTGAGGAAGATGCTATGGCTATGAATGCCGCTGACTCCACTAACACTAATGAAATTACAGAATAGAAATGGAATTTGTTTTTAGTAAAAGAGCCAAAATCTTATTCTCAGTGCTGATGATCATTGGCGTGATTGCCATGATCGTTGGTTTCATGAATGACCACTCTAATCACCATGGTCGCTTTTGGGCGAATATATTGACCAATGGCTTCTTCTTCTTTGCGATCAGTTTGGGAGGCTTGTTCTTCCTTGCTCTGCAATATGCTACGGAAGCCAGCTACATGGTAGTATTGAAAAGGATCATTGAGTCAATTACCCAATACATTTTTGTTGGGGCTACAGTTTTGATCATCTTCTTTATTGCTGCAAGTGCGCATTGGAATCACATCTATCACTGGATGGACAATGCAGTTTACCATGAATATGTAATGGAAAGCACTATCGGAACAGATCATCCAGAGTATGTGGATGAAATGGTGGAAGGTGCTATTGATAATGAGCATTACGATAAGATCATTGATGGCAAATCAGCTTATTTGAATCTGCCGTTCTTCTGGATTAGAACGCTCTTATATCTTGGAGTATGGTGTTTCTTCGCCTACTTCTTCAGAAAACGTTCACTCATGGAAGATGAGATCGGAGGTACGAAGATCCACCTCAAGAATATGGGCTATGCGGCCATCTTCTTGGTGTTCTTTGCCTTTACTTCATCAACTGCTGCATGGGATTGGATCATGTCTATTGATACACACTGGTTCAGTACATTATTTGGATGGTATGTATTCTCGGGAATCTGGGTGAGCTTTATGATCTTCTTGGTACTCTTTACCATTTGGTTGAGAGGTAGAGGTTTTGTTCCTTTTGTGAATGATAGTCATATCCACGATATCGGAAAATGGATGTTTGCAATTAGTTTCTTGTGGACATACCTATGGTTCTCTCAGTTCATGTTGATCTGGTATTCAGATATTCCTGAAGAGGTTACATATTATGTGCAGAGAATCACTGAATATAAAGGACTGTTCTTCGGAATCTTCTTCACCAATTTCGTATTCCCAATGGTGATCTTGATGTCGAGAGATGCGAAAAGAACAATAGGATATTTGATCTTTGTGGGAGTAGTGATCTTCTTTGGACACTGGCTTGATGTTTATATGATGATCTTCCCTGGTGGAGTAGGTGGTGAGCTTCATATTGGATTTATGGAAATTGGAATGTTCCTTGGCTTCCTTGGCTTGTTCCTATACACTGTATTCAACTCATTGAGTAAAGCACCAATTTTGGTGAAGAATCACCCATTCCTTGAAGAAAGCAAGCATTTGCATATTTAATTGAACAAGAATTAGAATAAAAGACCGTAGCTATAATGTTGGAATTATTAATCTTAATCGCTGTACTCGTAGGTATCATAGCCGTTGGCAAAGTGATCCGAGTGATGGAATTGGCCAGCTCTCTAAAAGGAGAGAACTCTTGGCAAGCTACTGATAGAGATCATAAGAATCAGGCTCGCCTGATGCCGATCTTCCTTCTGGCTTACTTTGCATTTATCATTTGGCAGATCGTTGAATGGGGAGGTGAGGCTCTTCCGGTATCAGCTTCTGAACATGGAGTTGTTATTGATCAATTGATGGATACCACCTGGATCATTATTATTCCTGTATTCATCGTTACGCATATCCTACTTTTCTACTTTGCTTGGAAATATGCTTACAATTCAAAGAGAAAAGCGACCTATTTCGCTCATAACAATAAGCTAGAGCTTCTATGGACAGCAGTTCCTGCATTGGTGCTTTTGATCTTGATCCTTTACGGATTGAATATCTGGAACAATGTAATGGAGCCACTAACTGCTGAAGATGAACCAGTGGAAATTGAATTGTATGCAAGACAGTTCGACTGGACAGCTAGATATCCAGGAGCAGACAAGAAGTTTGGAGATGCTGGAGTGAGATTCATCGAAGGAGTTAACTTCCTTGGAATGGACTCTACTGATCAAGATGGATGGGATGATAAGTATGTAAAAGCTGAATTCTATCTTCCAGTTGATACTCCGGTACAGTTCTACTTTAGAGCACAGGATGTAATTCACTCGGCTTATATGCCTCATTTTAGAGCACAAATGAACTGTGTGCCTGGTATGGTTACAAGATTCAACTTTAAGCCAACTAAGACCACTGCAGAAATGAAAGAGATCACAGGCAAGGAAGATTTTGAATACTACTTGCTTTGTAATAAGATCTGTGGAGCTGCCCATTACAATATGAAAATGGTCATCAAAGTGGTTGAACAAGACGAGTATGACACTTGGCTTAGTGAACAAAAAGAGTTTTTAGCAGTTGAAGGAATGCAAGAGGAGCCATCTTCTGATGATCCCGTAGAAACTGATTCCACTCAAACCAATATCGAAGAAGAAGAGCTTAGCGCTCAGCTTTAGTAAGAATTTGAAATTTTAAAGAGCATGTCAGCAAACGCGCATCATCACGACAACGATTTTCTATTCAAGTACATCTTTAGTACTGATCATAAAATGATCGCTAAACAGTTTTTCCTTACCGGTTCAATCATGGGTCTGGTTGGAATGCTTATGTCGACCATTTTTAGACTTCAATTAGGTTATCCAGGAGAAAGCTTTCCAATATTAGAAGCTTTCATGAGCAATTGGGCTCCAGATGGAGTGCTTAGTCCAGATAAGTATCTTGCTTTGGTTACTATCCACGGTACCATTATGGTATTCTTCCTGCTTACTGCAGGATTGAGTGGTACCTTCTCGAACCTACTTATTCCATTGCAGCTGGGAGCTAGAGATATGGCATCTGGTTTCATGAACATGCTTTCTTATTGGTTCTTCTTCCTTTCATCTTGTGTGATGATTGCCTCACTATTCGTAGAAGGTGGTCCTGCATCTGGTGGATGGACGATCTACCCTCCTTTAAGTGCACTTCCTGAAGCAATTCCAGGTTCTGGAATGGGTATGACACTATGGATCATTTCAATGGCCTTGTTCATCGTTTCATCGCTATTGGGTTCATTGAACTACATCGTTACTGTGTTCAACTTGAGAACTAAGGGTATGACTATGACAAGAATGCCATTGACAATTTGGGCCTTCTTGATCACCGCCGTTTTAGGTGTGCTTTCTTTCCCAGTATTATTCTCAGCAGTATTGCTGTTGTTCTTCGACAGAAGCTTTGGAACAAGTTTCTATCTTTCTGATATCTTCATCGGTGGGCAAGCACTAGAGGTTGAAGGTGGTAGCCCAATCCTATATGAGCACTTATTCTGGTTCTTAGGGCACCCTGAGGTTTATATTATCCTATTGCCAGCTTTAGGTATTACTTCTGAAGTAGTAGCAACGAACTCTAGAAAACCAATCTTTGGCTATAGAGCGATGATCGGATCGATCTTGGCAATTGCATTCATCTCATTCCTAGTATGGGGTCACCACATGTTCATTACAGGTATGAACCCATTCCTTGGAGCGGTATTTACATTTACCACACTACTTGTTGCAATTCCATCGGCAGTTAAAGTATTCAACTATTTAACTACGCTTTGGAAAGGGAATATTCGATTTACACCGGCCATGTTGTTTGCAATTGGCTTGGTATCTACTTTCATTACTGGTGGTCTAACTGGTATTATCCTCGGTGATTCTGCTTTGGATATCAATGTTCACGATACTTACTTCGTGGTAGGTCACTTCCACATTGTAATGGGACTGTCAGGTACCTTTGGTATGATCAGTGGTATTTACCATTGGTTCCCTAAGCTATTCGGTAAGATGTTGAACAAGAATTTGGGGTATCTCCACTTCTGGACAACCATGGTTGCTTCCTATGGAGTATTCTTCCCTATGCACTTCTTAGGTTTAGCTGGTGTACCAAGAAGATATTATGCGAATACTGAATTTCCAATGTTCGAGAATCTTTACGATCTGAATGAATTGGTAACTGTTTTTGCCATCATCGGTGCAGCTGCTCAGTTGTTCTTCCTATACAATGTATTCTATAGCATATTCTTTGGACCAAAAGCTCCTCAGAATCCATGGAGATCTACAACATTAGAGTGGACTACTCCTGTAGAACACCTGCATGGTAACTGGCCAGGAGAAATTCCTGAAGTTCACAGATGGGCATACGATTACAGTAAGCCAGGTGCTAAAGAAGATTTCATTCCTCAGACTGTGCCATTAGCACCAGGAGAGATTGATGAATCAAAAGAAGGTATTCCAATACCTGGAGAGCATCATTAATCCATAAAGAGAAAATTGAAAATGTCCTTAATTTCGTTAAGGACATTTTTTTATGCACTACTCCCAGAATATGCGACTGAGTCTTACGATTCTGCTCGTCTTCATTTCCCTCTTTTGTCGGGCTCAGTACTTCGAAGCTGAGATCAAAGAAGCAATGCGTTCTGAACCTAGGTTTGTAGCTTTTTTGGATAGTAGAGGAGCATTCATTTCAAGGAATGGGGTTAGAGTTGTAGGCCTTAAAGCTGGAGTTCAATTCGATGAGAAGCTGACATTTGGGATGGGGTATAATCAACTGTATTCTGATTACAACAATACTATCTTTCACGAAGGTATAGAGCAGAATGTGGAATTGCACTATTGGTATATCTCTCCATTTATTGAATATACTTTTTATCGAGACCGAAGATGGGAGCTGATGATTCCCGTTCAGCTTGGATTTGGCGAGAGTTATTACACCACCAAATTAGACGATAGAGATATACGATATTCATTTGTGGTAAGCTATGAGCCAGCCATCTCATTCCAATATCGCTTTTTAGAGGTATTTGGAGCCGGTTTTGGACTTGGTTATCGTCTAATGGTAGTACCTAACCCTAAACTGGAAGAAACCTTCACATCGCCCGTTTATATGCTTAAATTCAAAGTGTATTTTGATGACCTTTTCGAGAAACTGAAGCAGCCTTAATTGCTTAGCTTTGTATAGTCAGTATGAACGATCATCTCAATCCAGAACAATCGCCTTTGAGTCCAGAGGAAAAGGAAATTGAAAAAGCCCTACGCCCCCTTTCTTTCGATGATTTTACCGGACAAGAAAAGGTAGTTGATAACCTCAAGATCTTTGTTGAAGCGGCAGCCCAAAGAGCTGAAGCATTAGACCATGTTTTATTGCACGGCCCTCCCGGTTTGGGAAAAACAACCTTGGCAAATATCATTGCCAATGAACTTCAGGTGTCATTCAGATTGACTTCTGGCCCTGTGCTGGAAAAACCAGCTGATCTAGCAGGCTTGTTAACTAATCTGGAAGAAGGAGATGTACTTTTCATAGATGAGATCCACAGACTAAGTCCGGTAATCGAAGAGTATTTATACTCGGCAATGGAAGACTATAAGATCGATATCATGATCGATTCCGGTCCGAATGCAAGAACAGTGCAGATCAAACTGAATCCCTTTACATTAATTGGTGCTACAACCAGAGCGGGATTGCTTACCGCTCCACTAAGAGCTCGTTTTGGTATTAATTCTCGCTTGGAGTATTACGACAAAGACCTATTGGCTACTATCGTTAAACGCTCTGCTGATATTTTGGATGTAGAGATAGAGAATGCAGCAGCGATTGAAATTGCCGGCAGAAGTAGAGGCACGCCTAGAATTGTAAACTCTCTGCTGAGAAGAGTGCGAGATTTCGCACAGATCAAGGGCGACGGTACTATTGATCTTGATATATCTCATTTGGCTCTAACTGCTTTGAGTGTTGACGAGTATGGTTTAGATGAAATGGATAATCGCCTACTTTCTACCATCATTGATAAATTCAAAGGAGGGCCTGTAGGGCTTACAACCATTGCCACAGCTGTTGGAGAACAAGCGGGGACAATTGAAGAGGTATACGAACCCTTTTTGATCAAAGAGGGCTTTATCAGAAGAACACCAAGAGGTAGAGAGGCAACAGATTTGGCTTATAAGCACTTGGGAAGAACTCCTTCTGCCAATGATGGCACCCTATTCAATCAATAATTGAACTTATCTGAACGTACACAATGGATCAAAAGTCAGGCCTATCAGTTGGGCTTCGACTTTGTGGGTATTTCAGCTGCGAGAAAGTTAGAAGAAGATGCTATTCGTTTAGAAAGCTGGTTGAATAAGAATAATCAGGCGAAGATGTCATATATGGAAAGGCACTTCGACAAGCGTATAGATCCAAGGCTATTGGTTCCGGGATCCAAATCTGTGGTGTCTTTACTTTATAACTATCACACAAAGGCAAATCAAACCGAAGGAGCGCCAAAACTGGCTAAATATGCATTCGGTGAAGACTATCACTTTGTGGTGAAAGATAAGATTCATGAGCTCATGCAGCGCATTCAGGAAAAGATAGGGAAGGTTGAAGGAAGGGTGTTCGTAGATTCAGCTCCTGTGCTAGATAGAGCTTGGGCCAGAGAAAGCGGTTTGGGTTGGATTGGCAAGAATAGCATGTTGATCAATAAAGAAAGAGGTTCAGATTTCTTCATTTCAGAGTTGATCATAGATCTCGAGTTAGAATACGATTCTCCAATTGGTGACTATTGTGGCACATGTACAAAATGCCTAGATGCTTGTCCTACAGATGCAATTGAAGAAGAGCGAACCATCAATTCCGAAAAATGCATTTCCTATCTGACAATCGAATTAAGGGATAACGCTATCGATCAGAAATTCAAGGACCAAATGAATGATTGGGTGTTTGGATGTGATATTTGTCAGGATGTGTGCCCTTGGAATCGCTTCGCAAAGCCTCACAATGAAGATAGATTCTTGGCTAAAAAGTCACTCTTAGACCTAAGCAGAGAAGGGTGGGAT
The DNA here is from genome assembly GCA_002706365.1 of Flavobacteriales bacterium. Taxonomy (GTDB): domain Bacteria; phylum Bacteroidota; class Bacteroidia; order Flavobacteriales_E; family Vicingaceae; genus UBA1494. The sequence goes on from PALM01000046.1 coordinate 23,201, forward strand.
CAAATGGATGAACCGCAGTTTAGAGAACTCTTTAGAAAATCGGCCGTGAAACGGACCAAATACTCGGGCATAAAAAGGAATCTAGAATTCCTTAAGAAATAGTTTCAAAAACTTCCAAAATGATTTCTCTGTGCATATGACCAAATGTGGCTAGACACCATGCCTTGAGCATGAGCAGTTCAGCGGGTTTTAACCACCGCTTTGACTTAAGTAACTCCTTTCTAAACAACTTTCTATCGAAGCTCACTTTAGTGAGCACTTTCTTACTTAATTCGTACATAAAGAACAAAATAAATTTGCGACTTTGAAGATACGAAAATCTAACCCTCGTACAAGAATTAAATCTTAAATAGTTGTTAAAAGTTAGGCTGTTAATTACTTCCCCAACGGTAGCTATCCCGCTGTAAATCAAGTAGGTCGATGATTCTCGAAACTACTGTCCCCACAGCTTCTTCAAGGTTTTTAGGCTTGCTGTAGAAGGATGGGGCAGCCGGACAAACTATTCCTCCGGCCCTACTGATTCTAGTCATATTCTCAAGATGAATCGTGCTAAGCGGACTCTCTCTGGCCACCAAGATCAACTTCCTTCTTTCTTTTAGAATTACATCGGCAGCTCTGGAAGTAAGATCGTTGGAAATCCCTCCTGCAATTCTTCCAATAGCACCCATACTGCAAGGGGCAATTACCATATAATTGTATTGTGCAGAACCAGAGGCAAAAGGAGCCATGAAATCGTTCTTTGCATAAAAATCAAAAGGATAATCCTTATAGCTTTGGTCGCCTAGCTCAGTTTCCCAAACCAATTTGGCATTATCAGACATCACCACACCTACCTTATCGATCTGATCCTTCAACTCAAGAAGTGCATCCATGAGCATCTTGGCATAAATAGAGCCTGAAGCACCAGTTATAGCAATTACTATTCGCTTACTGCTCTCCATAGAATACATATCTTAGGTTAATGCTCATATAATGGTGAAACATACCGGTATTGAAAAGGAATCTTCCACTGCTATCGAATTCTCTAAAATCGACAATAGAATTACTATACCTCCAATTCATTACTAAGCTTTCTGTGAAATTGAAATAGACACCCACCAGAAAACCAATATCATTATTGTTGAATTGATTTAATTCTTCAGGAATATCAAATTCTCCATTTTCATCTTCTAAATGATAATTGATCAATTGGCTGTAGTAGCCACCTGCCTCGAACTTGAATCTTTTATAATCAGTTCGCAGCATAAGGGGGATTTCGATATAATTCATCCTCAAAAGGAAGAAATCAGTATCTCCTTCATCAGTCTTTGGATTTCTTCTACTGCCCTTTTGAGAATAGTTGAGTTCTATCTGAAGATTTAGAGCCTGGGATACATTTACGTTAGAGAATACGCCGAAGAGCATACCCGCCTTATTAAAGCCACTGTAATTATCGCCACTAACCTGGGAAGCATTTATCCCAGCTAAAAGGCCTGCATTAAAACTCTCTTGTGCTCCGGCATGTGAAGTACAGATCAGGCTGATCAAGATAAAGCCGGTATAAAGGAGCTTTTGCATGCTTATTTAACCCATAGATAAGGCTTGGGTTCAAATTTATTTTACATGGGCTGAATTGCCCTGTATAATGTTGTATGAGCTTGGGTCGCTATCGAAGATGAATGCAACAGATTCCACATCATCTGGTTTCCAATTTGCCTCTAAAGGCAAGATGTACTCAATATTGATCTCTTCTCCAGCAGTGATATTTTCTAAGCTTCTTCCATAGGTTCCATTCACTACTTTTCTCAGCATATGTCTATGGTCGTAATTCTCAATGTCGCCTTGTGCAAAATCCTTTTGCCAATCTCTTATATGGTCTTCTGTGATATACAACTGAAGGTTGAATGTCTCTGTTGGAACTTGGTTGAAAGTGATACCAAGGTTCACTCTAACCACATTGAGGTCTTGACTGTAATAGTTCTTTAGTTTCAGCTCTGCTTGCGGAACGTCATCTGCAAGATCTGCAATAACAATTCCCCAATTATCCTTATTCTCCAATTGTGCATTTCTTCTGCTTACCAATCCGGCAGGATAGCCAAAAGTGGCCACATTGAATTCACTTTGATAAATATTACAATGAGGTAATACTCGATAATCGGTTTCGTATTTCCCAGTTGATGGTTCCGCAAAACTTCCTGCATGAATACTCACTGGGATCAACTGTTCTCCATAGATACTATCCAATCTTAACAGCTCTTTTGTTCCATTTGGACAAAAGATACATTGATGACCAGTAAACTCTTCAAGTACGATAAATCTTTCAGTTGAATTATCGCCACCATTCACTTCTGTCCAGCTGTTATTGTCGATAAGGTCTAGCAAACCATTGAGGTTCCCAATGTTCAATGCAGGATCAACTACATATGTCACATCGTTATATTCAATGTCCTGACCAACATCCTTGGGAATTGGATCATCTATCTCATCACATGATATAAATCCAAGTACTAATATAAAAAGTATGACTAATTCTCTCTTCATCTCAACGCCTTTAGAAACTGCTAGTTAAAGATAAGTATAAACCACTTGAAGCAGGAACTACACGACAAACACCTCCCACACAGAAGATACCTGCTCTTTGTCTTCCATAACTCAATGTGATTCTATTTCCTCCATTATTATAACCCATAGACGCATTATAATAGTGTATCTGACGCTCAGGATCTTCATTTCCGTAATTATATTGATCCATAATAGCGAAGAACCAATGAGGAGCGTATGAATACTCAAAGATCGCGGTAGCCCAATCTCCCTGATCTTGTTCAGTTAGAAGGAATTGGACTTCCGTTCTTAATGAGTTGCGCATATTGAACTTATAAGTTACATCTGCAATTCCCACATTAGCTCTGATTACCGGCACCCCTGGCTTCCCTTCAATAACATCTTGATTATAGATCAAGTTTGCATAGGTGAATCTACCTTTCACCTTTTTAGAGAATTTCTTGGTGATCTGTGTGTTGATATCTTGGAAATACAACTCCCCTCTTTTGAACCAATCTGAAGTATACCCTTGTCTTGTAGTTCGTTCATCATTCAGCATGGTAGTATCAATGTTATTCGCAGTTGCTACATTGAACTGCACATCCATACCATATTTACCTCCAAGAACGGATCCTTTATCGAATTTATAGATCAAATCTGCCTGAAAAGCTACTTCACCATTCAATTGAACTGCATATGGGTATAGCGTGGCTAGAAGATTATAGGTGTGTTGTTTGGTAAGAGCAGGTAAGTAATTGATCAAGAGATTTTGTTGGCCTTCTGTCCTATCTGAACGAAAACTCATATTGTCGTTTCGTTTGGCCGCCAAGACCAATCCAAATCCTTTTCTTGAATATGAAGCTTGAACAAATAGAGCTTCTCCAGGGCGATAGATGTAACCATTGTCAGCAGAAGGATCATTGGCTTTCCAGGCATATTCGGCATTCACATTGAAGAAGCCATGGGTGATATTCACTCTACCTGCAACAGCTCCTACATTCTCAGGTAATACATAGCGCGAATCCTGATCGGGCTGATATTTGCTGATTCCACTCGCGCCTAAAATGATCTGCGTTTTACTATTTGCAAGTGCACTGATACCATCGTTCAAATAGAATTCGGCATCCAATCCTCTTACAATACCTTCACCATACTCAAAGAACAATCTCTGCTTACCGGTGATACCTGTCAATGAAAGTCCGGGAGCAGGTTTGAACTTCACGCGAACTCCATCCATCATATTGTCATAGCCCAATCCTCTTTCCTCATAGGTTCTGAAGATGAGACCATTTCCGAATTGTTCGTAGAAGTTACCTACGGTTACACTCATCTTCTCCTGCGTAAAAGAGGCGAATCTATAAGTGACCCCATTTCCTCTGTATCCTTCAGGGAAACCCAATAAAGCGTTGAGGTAGCTTTCATAGCGCACCCCCATGGAAAAAGATCCATTAGTGTAGATCAGATTGAGAAAACCATTGGAGAGAATCTTTTCCGGTACATCTTGGGCTCCGATCAAGCTATCTTCCTGATAATACTGGGCTTCCAATTGGAAGTTTCCTCTGATTTCCCCATTGTTGAGCACATCATCTATACCTTGCTGTGCCTTAAGTTCACCGCCTATAAAAGTAAGTGTGAACGCTAGCAAGATGCTTGCTGCGCTAGTTAGTAGAGAGTAGTTTTTCATAGAGATGCCGACTTATTCAGTCGTTTTTTAATCGATGCTTTCTCCTTCTGAAAGCTTTTTAACTAGCTCAAAGAGTTCGTACTCATCACCCTCTGAGTATGAATTATGTTGCCAAACGATCTTACCATTGCCATCAACAAGGAAAGTGTGAGGTACATTATTTACTCCTAAAGCTCTTTTGAAATCGCCATTTGGATCAATGTAGACTTCATATTCCCAGCCTTTACCATTTACATAAGGAGCTACTTTTCCCATATTTCTGGCATCATCAATAGAAAGAGCAATCAACTTAACTCCAGTTTCTTCTACCCACTCTTCATACATCTCTGCAATATTGTTCAACTCCCTTTTACAAGGACTGCACCAGGTGGCCCAGAAATTAATAATGATAGGCTTACCATCATTTTCGATGTCACCGGTATTAAATGTAGTGCCGTCGATCTTTTTTACATCAACAGCTGGTATTTCATTATTCTGTGCGAAGCTTAAAGCGCTGAACGACAGGAATAATACGATTAGTAGATTGAGTCTTAAAGTCATGTGATTTTTAATTTTAAGGGTGGCTAAGTTACGAATTCATTAGAATAGAATTTAGTAAATTTGTTAGCTCGGATTAAATGAAGATTATGAAAAAACTACTACTAGCTTTAATCGTATTGTTCAATTTGCATGCCACAGTTTCGGCGCAGAGCATTGAGATATACGACAGATCAGGAACTACTGTGCTATCTGGGGATACTTTGACTTTTTGGTATCCAGATGATCCCAACGTATCAGAGGGTGTATTCGACTTTGATGCAACCGACTTTGCAAGAGTCGTAAATGAAAGTAATGATACCATTACCATTAAGCTGAAACGTGTTGTGAAAAGCTTCATCAATGCATCTGAAGATTTTGCTTGCTGGGGTTCAAACTGCTACGGACCGGTTGATCCAGCTACTACTCCAGTTTGGGATGTGAATGACCTCGTGGTTACAAATCCAGGAGACACTGCTGCTGGTTTAGCTCCACTTCAACTCTATCTCGATTTCAATGACAATACAGGATTGGCTGTTTATGATTATGTATTTTACGATGTTGATAATCCAGTTGACTCGGCAGTATTGCACGTAAAATGGGTTGTTACGCTATTGACTGATGTCAATGAGATCGCGAATGCGATTAAAAAGATGGAAGTATATCCTAATCCTGCTGTTAATCAATTTACTGTAGATCTTAATGCTGGAATTCAAGCTGACAATCAGGAAATCGTTATCCGCGACATGCTTGGAAAGACAATCAAAAGAGAAAGAATCAACAGTCGTCAGGAGAAATTTATCTTCTCAACTGAAGGAATGACTGGAGGTATTTACTTCGTATCCTATATGTTGGATGGAGAAGTGCTTAAGACTTCTAAGCTAGTGGTTCGATAGAATTCACACTTATATAAAATCGAGAAAGGAGATCTAAATGGTCTCCTTTTCTTTTTTCAGGAGATTCCCAACTTGTTTCAATCCCTTGTAAGCAGTATCCTGAATTAATGTCCATTTATCGGGAAAATTCAGTCTTGGAATTTTTGGGTCAATAAGATAACACTGAGTATGTTCTGCAATACAGTTCACCAAACTAGCTGCGGGATAGACATTCAAGGAGGTGCCAATTGTAATGAATATATCGGCCTCTCTAACTTCCTTCTCAGCTATTGCCATCATGGGAACAGATTCTCCAAACCAAACCACATGAGGTCTTAGTTGAGTTCCTTTTTCGCAGTGGTCGCCCAATTTCAGATCCTCTTCCCAATGGTATATCCGATCGGGATCTTCTTCACTCCTCACTTTCAAGAGTTCGCCATGTAGATGCAATACATCCTTTGATCCGGCTCTTTCATGCAGGTTGTCTATGTTTTGGGTGATCACTTTGAGATCGAATTGATCTTCCCAGCTGGCAATGATCTCGTGAGCTTTGTTAGGTTCCGACTTCAATAGTTGAGACCTTCTCATATTGTAAAAATCCAATACCAATTGAGGGTTGCTAGCCCAAGCTTGAGGTGTGGCTACTTCTTCAACTCTGTGGTTCTCCCACAAACCTCCATTATCCCTAAAAGTTTTGAGTCCACTTTCAGCGCTCATGCCCGCTCCACTGAAAATGACCATCCGTTTTTTGTCTTTATTTCTCATCTTAAAATTCCGCTGCTTTGGTTCTTTAATAACGGCTTGGTATTGCTTACTTTTATCTCCCCTAAAATTAAGCAAATGCCCGACTCTAGAAAGAAATTAGACGCCTTAGACTATCATTCGGAAGGTCGTCCGGGAAAGATAGAAATCAAGCCAACCAAGCCCTACAGTTCTCAAAGGGATCTGTCATTGGCCTATTCCCCTGGTGTAGCAGAGCCTTGCAAGCGAATCGAGGCCGATAAGGAAGATGCCTATCGCTACACCGCCAAGGGCAATTTAGTTGCAGTTATTAGTAATGGAACTGCAGTATTGGGTCTTGGAGATATAGGTGCATTGGCCTCTAAACCTGTTATGGAAGGAAAGGGCTTGTTGTTCAAGATATTCGCAGATATTGATGTATTCGATATCGAGGTAGATAGCAAAGATGTTGATGCTTTTGTGAACACGGTAAAGGCAATTTCTCCAACCTTTGGTGGAATCAACCTTGAAGATATCAAGGCGCCGGAATGTTTCGAGATAGAGGATCGTTTGAAGAGAGAGCTCGATATTCCAGTAATGCACGATGATCAACATGGTACGGCAATCATTTCATCTGCTGCCCTCTTGAATGCACTTGAACTTGCAGAGAAGAAGATCAATGAAGTGAAAGTGGTGGTCAATGGAGCAGGTGCTTCTGCAATGGCATGTATTGATCTGTATATGGCCCTTGGTGTTGACAAGAAGAATGTAGTGGTAGTCGACTCTAAAGGAGTGATTCGCTCAGATCGGGATGAATTGAATAAATACAAGAAGGACCTTGCTACAGATCGCGATCTGAATACACTAGAAGAAGCCATGAAAGGGGCAGATGTGTTTCTCGGTCTTTCAAAAGGGGATGTGGTCTCTAAGAAAATGATCAAAAGCATGGCCGACAATCCCATTGTTTTTGCACTTGCCAATCCCGATCCTGAAATTCCCTATAAAGAGGCAAAATCAGCGCGTAAGGATGTTATCATAGCAACTGGTCGTTCGGATCATCCTAATCAGGTGAATAATGTATTGGGTTTCCCATTCATTTTCCGCGGAGCATTGGATGTTAGAGCTACAACAATTAATGAAGAAATGAAGTTGGCAGCAGTTAAGGCCATTGCCGAGATTGCCAAAGAGCCAGTTCCAGAAGAAGTGAACGAGGCCTATGGTCAAAGGAACTTGAGTTTCGGAAAGGACTTCATCATTCCAAAACCTATGGATCCGCGATTGTTGGTATCCGTCGCTCCGGCAGTGGCTAAAGCAGCTATGGATAGCGGAGTAGCACAACATAAGATAGAAGATTGGGAAGCTTACAAGATAGAACTCAACACAAGACTGGGTCTAGATAATAAGTTGATCAAGAACATGACCCAAAGAGCACAACGCAATCCTCAAAGGGTGGTCTTCGTTGAATCTGACAACTACAAAGTGCTAAAAGCAGCACAAGTTGTGAAGGATGAGAATATTGCGATTCCTATTTTGCTCGGTAATGAAGCTAGGATCAATGCCTTGATCAAAGAGAATAATCTAGAGCTCGAAGGAGTGGATATCATCGATCCAAAAGATGATATCAATAGAGATCAACGCTATGCTTATGGTGATATCTTCTTTCAAAAAAGGCAGCGAAGAGGGGTTACCCAATATGAAGCTCGCCACAAAATGAGGGACCGAAACTACTTTGGTTCCATGATGGTGGAAAGTGGAGATGCAGATGCATTGATCTCTGGAATCACAAGAAATTATCCAGAAACTATTCGTCCGGCACTCCAACTGATCGGAACTGAGGAAGGAGTGAATAAGATAGCTGGAATGTACATTGTGATCACCAAGAGTGGCCCTGTATTCTTTGCTGATACTACCATCAATGTAGATCCTACAGCAAGGGATCTAGCCGATATCGCTGTGCTAACAGCTGCGTCAGTTGAGCGATTCAAGATACAGCCGAGAATTGCCATGCTCTCATTTGCCAATTTTGGTTCAACAGATTACCCTGAGGCGAAGAAAGTTGCCGAAGCTGTGTCTATATTGCATAAGGAACATCCCGACATGGTAGTAGATGGTGAATTGCAAGCCAATTTTGCATTGAACAAAGCCAAAATGAAAGAGAAATTCCCTTTTTCAAGATTGGCAGATCGCAAAGTGAATGTCCTGATCTTCCCGAATCTTTCTTCGGGGAATATAGCCTATAAGCTCGTTCAGGAAATGGGTGATGTAGAAGCTATTGGACCAATTCTACTAGGCCTGCAAAAACCAGTTCACGTCTTGCAATTGGGAAGTAGCGTTCGGGAAATTGTGAATATGGTGACTATCGCATCTGTTGATGCACAAACAAGAAAAAAATAATTCTCTGAAATGATTGCACAAATCCGGGGAAGGCTAATTGAAAAAACGCCTACATACGCCATTATCGATTGCAATGGAGTAGGGTATCAGCTAAATATCTCCCTAAACACATACGGAAAGATTGGCAATGAGGAGAACTGCAAACTCTTCACACAGCTTATCGTTCGTGAAGATGCTCAATTGCTCTATGGTTTTTTCGATAAATCGGAAAAGCAGCTATTCCAATCATTGATCTCCGTTTCTGGCGTGGGTGCAGCAACTGCGCTTACTGTCTTATCGGCTGGAAGCCCAGCAGAGGTTAGCGAAGCGATCATTTCAGGTGATGTGGCATGGTTCAAAAGTGTGAAGGGAATAGGGCCAAAATCAGCCCAACGGATTATTATAGATCTCAAGGATAAGGTAGGTGCTGGTATTGATTTAGATAATATTTCTTCTAGTGGAGACAATACTGTAAAAGAAGAGGCGTTATCTGCATTGGTTATGCTTGGTTTTAATAAAAACCAAGCCGAAAAGACCATTGGTAGAATTCTAAAAAGCAATAGCGATTACGGCGTAGAGGAAGTGATCAAACAGGCATTGAAAGGGCTGTAAACCATTCTCAATTGATATTTTCGAAGCACTATATTGGCAGGCGTATTATCCCCCTAACGCTGGTAGGGACCTTTATCGGTTCTCTGATGGCCGTGAACCCCATGGAGCTTTCAGATGCTGCTTCAAACTTTCCTCTCCCATTCCTCCCAGACTCAACAGAAGAAGATAGTGGTGATATTGATTTGATCTTTCCCTTCGATGATGAAAGTAATGAGGGAATCAATGATAAACGCAGCCCTCTCTACCTAGACGACCCATCGAACGTTAAAAAGGAATTCATCTACGATCCTGAGACAGGCGAATATAAGTATGTCCAAATGCTCGGAGATAATGATTACCGGAGTCCTACCACTATGACTTTGGATGAGTATCTAGAGTACGACATGGAAAAAAGCCAGAGAGACTTCTGGCGACAAAAGGCTGCAGCAGAAACCCTAAATGAAAGCCAGGGTTTCCGTCCTCAGATCAATGTAAAGGGAGAACTATTCGATCGAATTTTTGGAGGTAATACCATTGATATTCGTCCTCAAGGTTCTGCAGAACTCTCATTTGGGGTGAATGTATCCCGAAGGGATAACCCAATTCTTCCGGAACGTCAAAGAAGGACTTCCACCTTTGATTTCAATCAGAAGATCCAGTTGAATGTGATTGGTAACATCGGAGAAAAACTGAAGATCCAAACAAACTACAATACCGAGGCTACCTTCGATTTCGAGAATCAATTGAAAGTAGAGTATACCGGATACGAAGATGAGATCATCCAAAAGATCGAAGCCGGTAATGTGAACTTCCCATTGCAAAGTTCTTTGATCACTGGTAGTCAGACCTTATTTGGGGTAAAGACTGAATTGCAATTCGGTCGATTGAGAGTGACAACACTCTTCTCTCAGGAAAGAGGTGAGAAGAAAGAGATCAATATTACAGGTGGTGCAACAGTGCAGGAGTTTGAGAAATCAGCCGATGATTATGAAGATAATAAGCACTACTTCCTTTCTCACCTTTTTAGAGAAAGCTATGAGGAAAACCTATCTAAGCCACCTCGAGTAACTTCAAGGATCAATGTAACGGCTGTTGAGGTTTATATCACCAACACTCAGGGAACATTCAACAATACCAGAAACATTCTTGCCTTCACGGATTTGGGTACAGACAGAAGGATCTATAATCCCGGTGTTGTGATGAAGAATCCTGTAGAAAACGTGGCCTTTAATGGTGCAAATAATCTCTATAAGAATCTAGATAGCGATTATCCTAATGCCCAGAACATCAGGAATTTCAATGATGCGGATGCAGTGCTCCAAGCACAAGGTCTTGAGAGTGGGTCTGATTATGAAAGATTGGAAAATGCCATACTGCTATCGCCAAATGAATATACACTGAATCCGGAATTGGGTTATATCTCCTTGAACCGTACACTTAACCCTCAGGATGTATTGGCTGTTGCTTATCGATATACCTACAATGGCAAGGTTTATCAGGTGGGTGACCTTTCAACAGATGGTATAGACGGACAGCAAGCTCTGTATTTGCAATTGCTTAAGGGAACCATTATCGATCCTTCGCTTCCTTCCTGGGATCTGATGATGAAGAACGTTTACTCCCTTGATGCATTCAACATCAGTGCTGAGAACTTCAATTTTGATATCTGGTATTTGAATGAAGAAACCGGAGTGGAGATCCCATACTTTCCAGAGGGTAAGAATAACAGTAAGCCTTTGACCAATGTATTGGGATTAGACCGTATTGCAATTACCAATGAGCCCACGCCTGATGGACAGTTCGATTATCTTCCCGGTGTTACTATCAATCCTCAGAACGGTAGAATCTATTTCCCAGTCTTGGAGCCTTTTGGCGATTACTTGAGAAGGACATTCGACGATCCGGCACTAGCTGATAAGTTTGCTTTTGATTCGCTCTATAGCACCACAAAAATTTTGGCCAGGCAGGATGTGGATAAGAACCGATATACCTTTAGGGGAAGGTACCAATCTAGTTCTGGCTCCGAGATTTCTTTGAATGCCTTTAATATTCCCCAAGGGTCGGTGACGGTTACAGCAGGGGGCGCTAGACTTACAGAGAATGTGGATTATACCGTAGACTACAATTTAGGGAGGGTAAGGATCCTTAATGAAGGGATCTTGGCATCGGGCCAGCCCATTAAGGTAAGTCTTGGAAGTAACTCCTTATTCAATGTGCAAACCAAAACACTTATAGGTTCTCGTTTTGATTACAGGGTATCTGATGATATCAATATTGGAGGTACCATATTGAACTTGACTGAAAGACCATTGACCAGAAAGATCAATATTGGGGATGAACCGATTTCAAACACTGTAGTGGGTATTGATGGATCTTTCCAAACAGAAGCGCCCTTCTTGACTAGAGCTGCCGACCTTCTTCCATTCTATTCAACGAAGGAGAAATCAGTCTTGACAGTTACCGCTGAAGCAGCTCGATTATTCCCGGGAAACTCCAGAGCAATTACCAAAGATGGGATTGCCTACATCGATGACTTTGAAGGTAGCCAGACCGTTAACGATATTAGGTCAGCCAATGCTTGGTACTTGGCAAGTACACCTGAAGGGCAAGACGATTTATTCCCAGAGGGGAATTTTAATAACGATAGGGCATACAACTACAATCGGGCTAGATTGGCCTGGTATACCATTGACCCCCTCTTCTTTAGGAACGATAATCGAACACCCTCACACATTCGAAACTCGGAAAGTCAATCGAATAACTTCTCAAGAGAGATATTAGAAACCGAAGTATTTCCAAATAAAGATCCAGAGCCCGGCTTGATAAACAATCTACCAACTCTGGATTTGGCTTTTTATCCAAACGAACCAGGGCCTTATAACTATGATGCCGCACCTACAGCAATATCAGATGGTTTGAACCCGGATGGAAGCCTCGCCACTCCTCAAAGTCGTTGGGGTGGTATTATGCGCCAGATCCAGAACTCAGACTTTGAGGCATCCAATGTGGAGTTTATCCAATTCTGGATCATGGACCCATTTAACCCACAAGATGGAAATCCAAATCACGGTGGTGGTGAGCTTTATTTTAACTTGGGATCGGTTTCTGAAGATATCCTCAAAGACGGAAGAAAGAGTTTTGAAAATGGATTTCCTATCGATGGGTCAAATCAGAATACTGCTGCTACAATTTGGGGAAGAATCCCTACAGTGCAGTCGGTGGTGAATGCCTTCGACAACAACATTGCCTCCAGAGAGAATCAGGATATTGGATTGGATGGATTGGACGATGCTGCTGAAAGGGCATTCTTCCAGACCTATTTGAACGCACTTGCAAACATTCTATCGCCTCAAGCTCTAGCTCAGGTAAGCAATGACCCTTCAAAAGATAACTACCACTACTATCGGGGTGGTGATTATGATGCACAGCAACTTTCTATCTTGGAACGATACAAGATGTTCAACGGACATCAAGGGAACTCTCCCACCTCAGAGCAGTCGCCTGAATCATATCCAACAGCAGCAACAACACTGCCTGATGTGGAGGATGTGAACAGAAACTTCAACCTAGATAGAACGGAAAGTTACTATCAATACCGAGTGCCACTTTCTCCAGCTCTCTTGCAGCCGAACAATGTAGGTTCGAACTATATAACCGATGTGGTTAGAGCAACCAAGAATGTGAACGGACAAACAAAAACGGTGAACTGGTATCAGTTCAAAATTCCGATCAGAGATCCTGAAAAGGTAATCGGAAACATCCGCGATTTCAAGTCGATCCGTTTCATGAGAATGTTCCTAAAAGGATTCAATGAAGATGTAGTTGTTCGATTCGCGAGATTGGGCTTGGTAAGAGGTGAATGGCGTGAGTATACAAGAGATGAAATACCATCTGGAGATACACATGGTAATGAGCCTGGTACCACCACTTTCAATATTGGAGCGGTGAATGTGGAAGAGAACTCAAACCGTGTGCCGATCAATTATACGATCCCACCAGACATCGATAGAGAGATCGACTTTGGAACTACCAACCTCCGCCAGCTTAATGAGCAGTCATTGGTGCTTGATGTATGCGACCTTCAAGACGGTTATTCAAAATTTGCCTTCCGTTATCTAGACCTGGATATCAGACAGTATAAAAGACTTAAAATGTATGCCCATGCAGAGGCAGGCAGCAATAATGAGCCATTGAATAATGGGGATGTGGCTATTGTGTTGAGGTTGGGAACCGATTTTGATGACAACTATTATGAATATGAAGTTCCACTTCAGGTGACTTTGCCTGGACAGAACTCTCCAGAACAAGTTTGGCCGGCATCAAATGAGATCGACCTTCAGTTAGATAAACTGATCAATGCCAAACAGAACAGGAATAGGCAAACTGTGGATCCAAATACTGGAGTAAGCATAAACACGGTCTATCAAATTCAGGATGGCAATAATGTGATTCGGGTTAGAGGTAATCCAAACCTTGCGGAAGTTAGGGTTGTGATGATTGGAGTACGGAACAGAAGAGCCGGGCCATCAAACCCTCAAGATGATGGTTTTCCTAAATGTGCAGAAGTCTGGGCAAATGAGCTCAGACTTTCCGACTTTAATAATGATGGAGGTTGGGCTGCCCAAGCTAGAGTGAACGCTCAAGTGGCTGATTTGGGTACGGTGAACCTTTCGGGAAGCATGAGTACACCTGGTTGGGGAAGTATAGAGCAGAAGCTAAATGAGCGACAAAGAGAAACTCGTCAGCAATATGACCTATCAGCTAGTCTAGACCTAGCCAAATTCCTTCCGGATGAAGTGAATGTGAGTATACCGATGTATTACTCTCAATCTGAGGCTGTCATTCGTCCTGAATTCAATCCTTTGGATCCGGATGTGAAGCTAAATGATCTACTGCGATCTGATGAATTCTCAAGAGACTATAAAGATTCAATTCGAAAGATCACCGATGATTATACCAGAAGGCGAAGTATCAATTTCACCAATGTGAGAAAGCTTCCCAGCAGGAATAAGGAAAGGTCCAACTTCTACGATATTGAAAACTTCAATGTCACTTACGCTTACACAGAGATCTACAAGAGGGATGTAAACACTAAATACAATAAAACGGAGACCTACAAAGGGGCCTTGAACTACAATTACTCAGGTAAAGCCAAGAATATCCAGCCATTCCAAAATGTAAAGCTGTTTAAAGAGAACAAGGCTTTTGCGCTGCTAAGGGATCTAAACTTCAACCCGGTACCAAGTCAGATCAGTGTACAGAATATCTTCGATAGATTCTATCAAGAAAGACAAGCGAGGAATATTACCAATAATGCGGCAAGCTCTTTTGTATTTGAATCGCCGCCATTTTATCAGAAGTCATTCAATTGGTCTAGGATCTATTCTTTGAGATACAATCCCGCTAAGTCGATCACTTTCAACTTCAACGCAAGCAACCGCGCTTTGATCGGAGAGCCTGAGGGTAAAGTTGACCGAAGGAATAAAGATGAGTATGATCAATTCAAACAAGAGGTTTGGCAGAATATTCAAAGTTTTGGTGACAACACTCAATACAATCACAATTTTGATATCAACTACACGCTTCCGATCAATAAGATTCCGGGATTGGAGTTTATTACAGCAAGTACTAGATATTCGGCCACTTTTGCTTGGGATAGAATTGGTAACCCAGAGGCAGACACTTCTTTAGGAGCGACAATTAGAAATTCTAATACCAAAGCCTTCCAGGTGGGAATGAATATGGATGCCTTCTGGAATAAGTTTGAATACATTCGTCGATTAAAGGATCCAAGCTTCGATAATAAATACATCTACAAGGAAGAAAAGGATGAGGAGGATAAGAAGAATAAAAAGGATAAAGGAGAAGATGAAGGAGTAGGTGAGGATGTCCAAGGGGAGTCGGCCGAGAAACAGACACCTAGAAATCGAAGAGGAAACTTCGCAAACAGAAACAGAGGAGGGGCTGGAGAGTCGAGTGAAAGTGAAGAACCAGATACCAATAAGGTCAAAAAGTTCGTTCTGCAGCGTTATATACTTGATAATGCGATATGGACAATAATGAGTCTTAAAACGCTCTCTTTGAACTACAATGAAACCCATGGAACTATCTTACCTAACTACGGAGAGGAAACTAATATGCTTGGTATGTCGCCAAACTGGGGAGCCCCCGGTTTTGGCTTTGTTAGCGGTATGCAAGAACCCGGAGATAGATTCTTGAATAGGGCCTTCGAGAATGATTGGTTGGTGGATGATGGAGCATTTGTGAGTGGTGATTTCTCACGCACATACAGCAAGCAATTAAGTATGCGAGCCACACTTAGACCAATAGAGGGGCTTAGGATCCAATTAACCGCCAATAAGAACCAATCTCAAAACGTAAGCAAGT
Organism: Flavobacteriales bacterium; assembly: GCA_002706365.1. Lineage (GTDB taxonomy): Bacteria > Bacteroidota > Bacteroidia > Flavobacteriales_E > Vicingaceae > UBA1494. The sequence goes on from PALM01000046.1 coordinate 38,867, forward strand.
TCTTTTTCTTTGATGATGCAGACACTGTAGAGGCCTATAATTTTGATGCCCCGCAAATTGTAAGTGGTAGCTATAGCATGTCTATTCTTAGTATTGGGACATCCTTCAAGCCAACTGATGAGAATGACTTTAGTAATTCCACATTTAGCGAGCTACAGAGTGTGGAGAACAGGGAGATCATTTCCCGTAGGTTAGGTAATCGCAACATCAATTCAGGAGATTCAACTTTAGGAGAATTTGCAGAAGGATATGGTCCTACATCACAAGAAGTTCTATTATTCTCATTCCTTGCCGCCTACACAGATAAGAGTCCGAATGATGTCTTTGTTGGTGACTTTACCAAAATGATTCCGCTTCCTAACTGGGATATAACTTACGACGGACTTTCAAGGCTCGATTTCTTCAAAAAGTACTTTAGAACAGTTACCATTCGCCATGCCTATCGTTCCACATTTGCAGTTGGGTCCTATACGCGAAACCAGCGCTTTGGTGAAGAAAATGGAGCTCCTTCAGTTAAAGATCCAAATGGGAACTTCATTACAGATAAACAGTTGTCGACTGCGAGCATATCGGAGCAATTTAGTCCTTTGATCAATTTGGATTTCACCTGGAAAAGTGGATTGCTCACAAGATTAGAGATGAGAAGGGATAGGAATATATCGCTGAGCTTTGCAAACAATCAGGTTACTGAAGTTCAAGGAAGAGAGTATATAATAGGATTGGGTTATCGACTCACCAATTTGAAGCTGCCTTTTAAAATTGGAAAGCTAGAACGCAGCAGTGATGTGGATCTAAGAGCCGATATCTCTATTCGCGATAACCAAACTATCATTCGAAGAATAGTAGAGAATAGGAATGAATTAACAGCAGGACAAAGGATATTTACCATCAAATTCACTGCTGATTATCGCTTAAGTAACAAGTTGAATGTACAATTGTATTACGATAGGGTAGCCAATACACCATTGATCTCTACCACTTTCCCAACTGCAAATACAAATGCGGGAATTAGATTGAGATTTACCCTTTCACAATAGGAGTTGAAATATTAATTTTACCGGAAATCAAAAGAAAGCAAAATGAACGTACCTGCTGAACTGAAATACACCTCAGACCACGAATGGGTGAAGATAGAAGGAGATACTGCCACAGTTGGCGTAACTGATTATGCTCAAAGTGAATTGGGTGATATTGTTTATGTAGAGATAGAAACCGAAGGAGAGGAATTGGATAAGGGTGCAGTCTTTGGAACAGTAGAAGCTGTGAAAACTGTATCTGATCTTTTCATGCCTCTTAGTGGCGAAGTGATTGAAGTGAATGAAGGTATAGAATCAGAGCCTGAATCAGTGAATGATAGTCCGTATGAAAAAGGATGGATGATCAAGATAAAGATGTCAGATCCTTCTGAAGCAGATGCTTTGCTATCAGCTGAACAATATGAAGCAGAGATTGCTTAAGTAGTTCGGATTGATTTTTGCAGATATCGATAGTATCCAATAACTTAGCATAGATAAAAATCCAATTATGGAACCAAAGAAAAATCCCGAAGCAGATCTAGAGAGCAAGATCGGCACCTTCCGATTAGTCGGTTTGGTAGCAGTACTTGCATTAGTATTGATCGCTTTTGAATGGAAGACCTATGAGAAATCAGCAAGTTCTCTAGGTACACTTCAGGTTGAAGATCTGGAGGATGAAATGATTCCTATTACCCAGCAGAATCAACCGCCACCTCCACCTCCACCACCACCGCCTCCACCACAAGAGATCCTTGAGATCGTGGAAGATGATGTTGAGATCGAGGATGAGGTAGAGATCCAAGATGCGGAAGCTGACATGGAAACTGAGATCTTCGAAGTCGAAGAAGTTTTTGATGAGCCAGAGATTTTCACCATTGTTGAGGATATGCCAATTTTCCCCGGCTGTGAATCTGGTACTAAGCAAGAAAGAGAAACTTGTACTACCAATAAGATTTACGCTTATATCGCCAATAATGTGAAGTATCCACCTATGGCAAAAGATGCCGGTATCACTGGTACTGTTTATATCAAGTTTGTGGTTGATGAAAATGGGAAAGTGAGCTCTACAGAGATACTTAGAGGAGTTTCCGGCGGTAAATCACTGGATGATGCTGCCGTAGCTGCAGTAAAACAGCTTCCTGCATTCAAACCGGGTAAGCAAAGAGGTAAACCAGTAAGAGTGGCCTATACCGTTCCGGTGAGGTTCAATCTTAAATAGCATATAGCGAAATGCCAATAAAAAAGCCTTCTCAATTGAGAAGGCTTTTTTGTTTATAGCTTTCTTTTGACCTTAATAAGGAAGAAGTTCTACTGAGTTCATGATCTCATAGCTCAGATACTTCTCTAAAATCTTATGGTACTCTTTGGTTGAAGTAAAACCAAAACCACTCTCAAAGAATTCGTTGAATTCAAAAGCCCAGCCTGAATTCTTAGGAAAGATAAAGCCGAAATACTCATCGTTGGAGTTGGCAATCTTATGCATTTTGATAGGCTCATCTGCGCTTTTGATATACTTCCAAAAGGTTATTACATCCACATATCCAAGATTTCTAGGGCTTTCTTTTATCTTCTCAAAGATTTCAACAGGATCTTTTACATAATTGATCTTTGGTGCGATCCCAAATCCATCATATAAAGCTTGTAGATGTTCTTCATGAATACTTCCTTTGATAGTATAAGCCTCCATATTGATCAATAACTCCTTCAGCTCTTGTTGACTTCTAGCAGTTTTAACCGGAGCCGCTGAAACAAGAACAGATACATTCCTTAAGTAAGGAGCGCTGAAGTCAACTTCTAGCTCTCTTTTTCTTGTTCTGGTAATGGTTCCAACTCCAATATGACTTCCTTTAGCAGCTTTAATGCTGTTGTAGAGATCATCAAAAGCTTCATGCTTTGTATAGTTGAGACTAATGCTTACTCCTTTATGATCTTGAAGCCATTGTGCGAATCTCTCTAAGATCTCGATTTCAATCCCTTTTAATTTGCCTTCTTCTACAAAGCAAATTGGTTCACTTTCAAAATAGTGGACTTCAAGAGTTCCACTCTTATTCATCATGCTTTCCTCATATGCTTGGGATTGTGCAGAAACACTAATTGAAGCAAGAAGCAATAAATTGAGAAATAATTGGTTTAGAATTTTCATTTTTTAAATTTTGGACAAAATTAGAAGAAATCGTAATATTTACATCTTGTTCGCCGATTCATTAATCAAACCAAACTAACAGAAAGCTTCGTATGAAAAAATCATTGTATTTAGTCGCTTTATCGACTATCATAATTTTCCAATCTTGTAATCAAGATAAGATTGACCAATTGAGTCAAGAGAAAGAAGAGTACCGCAATCAAGCGGAAGACAGAGACTCCACCATCAATCAAATGCTTAAGACCTTTAATAAGATCCAAGAAAACCTCAACGAGATCAAAGAAAGGGAAGGTGTTCTAGTGATCTCCAATCCAGAAGATGAAGCCAATAGTATTGTTCGTGATATTGAAGCTATCAATCAATTGATGAAAGAGAATGAGGCCCTTAATCAAGAGTTAAATCGTAAGATTCGTAATTCAGACCTGAAAATGGCTGAATTCAGAAGAATGATTGCCAATCTTAATCGTCAGATCGAAATAAAGAATAAAGAGATTGCCGAATTGAATCTTATTCTTCAAGGTAAAGATGCGAAGATCGGAGAATTGTATTTCTCACTGGATAGTATGAATACTCAAGTAGCTCAAAGGGATCAGAAGATCGAATCTACAATAGATGATCTCAATACAGCTTACTATACCTATGGTACTTTCGACGAGCTGGAGGAAAAGAAGATCGTTACTAAAGAAGGTGGTTTCCTAGGTCTGGGGAAAACAGAGAGTCTATTAGATAATATGAATATGGATTACTTCACCAAGATCGATATTCGAAAGCAGAAATCCTTTTTGATCTATGCTAAAGAAGCTGAGCTATTGAGTAAGCATCCTAAATCTTCATATGAATTCAGGGGAGAAGACAAAGTAGATAGTTTGGTAATTACAGATACTGAGGCCTTCTGGAAGAACAGTAAGTTGATGGTCGTACTTATCGATTGATCGAATCGATAAGTTTTAAGGCCAGGAATGCCATGCTCTCTGTGCCAATTTTCAAGGCATTCTCATCAATATCAAATTGAGGGTGATGTACTGAATGAACGATTCCTTTAGCTTCATTTCGAACACCTAATCGGTAAAAGCAGACCGGACAGTGCTGTGAGAAGTAAGCAAAGTCTTCAGCTGTCATCCTCAAATCTAGATCTTCGATATTTTCAGCAGAATGAAGCTCTTCTGCTGCGCTTTTGCAGACTCTGGTGGTGCGTTCGTCATTTACTAGGAAGGGATATCCCTTTCTGATGTCAACTTCGCATTCTCCACCCATCATCTTTGCTGTTGAATGGCAGATCTCTTCTATCTTCTCATGAAATTTAGCACGCCATTCTTCATTCATGGTTCTTAAGGTGCCTTCGATCTTCACTTCAGAAGGGATCACGTTTGTGGCGCCTAATCCTTGGATCTTGCCAAACGACAGAACCGTAGGTAGGGTAGGCGGAGCAATTCTGCTGCTGACCTTTTGTAACTCTTGGAGTATGCTGGCCGAGATAACTATAGGATCAACCGTGGTATGAGGTAGGGCTGCATGACCGCCTTTGCCCTTCACAGTTAAGTAGATCTCATCGGCGGAAGCCATGTATTTTCCTTCTCTGAACCCCAACTTGCCCACTGGCATTTCCGGATACACATGCTGGGCGATCATAGCCTGAGGCTTATAATGATCCATAATACCTTCTTTGATCATCAAAGAAGCTCCTCCGGGTAATTTCTCTTCACCGGCTTGAAAGAAGGCAATGATCTTTCCACTGAAGTGCTCTTTTACATCATTCAGCACTCTTACTGCACCCATTAGACATGAAGCATGCACATCATGACCACATGCGTGCATCAGTCCTTCATTCTGCGACTTATAATCAACTTCATTTTGCTCTTGGATAGGGAGGGCATCAAGATCCGCTCTTAAGGCTATAGTTGGACCCTCTTTTCCCGAATCTATTACTACAGAAAATCCTGTTTTTACCCATTCGCGATCTACCTTAATTCCCCAGCTTTCGAGCTTTTGTTTCAAATAGGCAGAAGTTTCATTCTCTTCAAAGGAAAGCTCAGGATGCATATGCAAATGCTCCCGAATGGATTTGATCTCTTCGAAATAGGTTTGTGCAAGCTCTTGTATGCGTGATTTCATATGCTATTTGGAAAAGAAGACCAATTTTACAGCAGCAATCAGCATAATTACACCAAAGACCTTCTTCATCATGGCTTCGCTGATGTAACTGATCGAGATTTTTGAACCGAAGTAGCCTCCAATCACAAAGGCTAAAGCAATGATCAATGCGTATTTCACATTGAGCATTCCATTCTTATAATAGTTCATGGCTGCGAGGATCCCTATAGGAGGCAGCATAAGTGCAAGTGAAGTTCCTTGAGCTGAATGCTGGCTTAGTCCTACAAAGTATACCAAGGCAGGAACAATGATAATTCCACCACCAACACCAACAAGGCCACTGAGTATGCCGGCGGCAAAGCCAACAAGCAAGAGAATAATTAGAGTGCTAACATCCATAGCTAATTAAATATCCAGGCTGAGAGAGAACATGAATAGCGATTCATCGCTAAAGACCCCATTTTCTACTCCCCAGCCCCAGTCTGCTCTCACAAAGTAACCCAATAAAGTGGTACGCAGTCCAAAACCTGTTCCAGCCACCACCGGATCATTGATGTTTTCATAGGTCACAGTGATCTGCTCTCTTGTTAAACTCTCGTTGTTTATAGGATTATCATCTGAAAATGGAGATTCACCCACCCAAGCTGTTCCCACATCTGCAAATCCTACAATTTGGAAATTGCGAACGAAGCTACTTTGAATTGGTCTATGGATCAGATAAGAGAAGATCGGTACTCTTACTTCAGTGTTCACTACCACAAAACTATTTCCGTTGCGCACATTCTGAAGAAAGCCTCTCATATTGGATGCTAATGCCTGATAGCCATAATTTTGGTTTAGGTCGATTGGCGTGCTTTGGTCGAATTGATCTGATTTCCACCATTCATCTACACCTCCCATATAGTATATCAAAGGAGTGCTGCCAAAGGATCTACTACCGGCAATTCTACCTACCGCAATAATTTCCTTGTGGATTTTTTGATAATGCCTAATGTCGAAACCAACTACACTAAGGTTTGGGGTTTTGCCTGTGAGAATGATATCATCCGGAATAGTATTTACTCTAAGCTGAAGGATATCTCTAATGCCAAAGTCGCCGAAGAAGTCCTTGTTGTCGCGTGCTACCTGTTGGTAGTGTTCTGCAAAGATCTTAAAGCGCGTACCATATCGAATATTAAGAGCAACATTCCTAGTATTATCGAAGACATAGGCAATTTGTGCAGTTGCCCAATATTCACTTAAGATTTCAACTTGGGTATTAAGTCTATCTGTTGAGAGAGGAATAAGTCGATCCCTTCTTGCGGTAAACACACCTCTGAGACTTGTAACCTCACTGAATGGCCAAATCAAAGAAGTAGTGGCTTGAAGCGTTTTTAAGTCGTTTGGAATTATACCACCCGTTTCTCTTTGTCGGCGCCTGCTCACCATGAATTCTTTATTCAATCTTTTCTCGAGATTTTGATAGCTGAGCGAGTATTCAATTAGGTCTCCTGAAAATCTGAAGCCACCGTAGATTCGGTGATTCTCCATGAGGTCAACAATTCCAATTTTGGTATTTACACCTACTCCTGCATTTATATATGGACCACCGTTAAAGGTTTGATACTGCTGGTTGATGTACATATTGTTCAACTGCAGTACCGTATTGTCGGGCTTGAAATTCAAACGATACAAACGTTGAGTTGGGAAATCGAGGTCTTCAAGATCTACAGCTTTGCTACTTCTGCTCTCACTAATTGCCTTAGTCTCTTCAAGCTCCCTATTGTTTCCTTCTCTAAAGGCATAGTCGTATATATTGACTTTCCTATTGACTTCTTCCTTCGGAATTTCAGTCAGTTCGTAGTATCTTCTATTCGAGCTAGTCTGTGTACTTGAATTTTCTTTAGGACTTAATGTGTCGATGGTTATTTCAGTCTTGAAATCTTCCGTCCCTATGAAATACCTTCCATTGGTAAAGCTCAGCTGATCTATCCCTTCTTCACTAACCGCACTTTGATCGAATACATTCCGATCTGGTCTGTCGTGCAAAGAGGTCCTGTAGAAATATCTATAATTGATGGTAGTATCTACACTGGCAATGGCGCTATCGTATTCTGCCGTATATCTGCGAATCTCACCTTTTTTATTCTCCAAATAGTAGAGTTTGTCATCGTAGATCAGGGGATGACTTTCTTGCTCGTATGGGGTGTTGGTAATGTATTCGATCTCATAATCATCTGATGTGAGATCAATGGCAAAAACATCCTTTTCTTTTAAGAAGCTGCTTTTTTGATGAGGCACATTCAAACTATCATTCAAACGATTTGATATAAAGTAGATCTTATTATCGTCCTCCGCAAAAACAGCATTCAGATCGTCGTAGATGTCGTTGGTGAGGTTCTTCTGGGTATTCCCAACTACATTGTAGATGTAGATATCAGATTGACCGTTAGAAACGCCTGAAAAGACCATCTGTCTGCCATCTTTGGAGTAATCGAAATCCAAGACCTTATCGATCTTCAAAATGGGTTTTACATAGAGCTTCTTATCTTCTAAATTGTATGTGTAGAGCCAAAGCTGACCTTTCAATTCAGTGACAAATGAGAACTGTTTTCCGGATGGATGCCAATCCATAATTGGATAGGAGTAGTCTTGTAGTCGGTCTAGCTTTTTCTCAGCCTTGAAGATCCGCTTTCGTTTCTCATTTTCCAGATCGTAGAGGTAGATCTTATACTGCCCTAACTTATTGCTATTGTAAATGAAGTATTGATTATCCGGACTCCGTTTGAAATTGTCGTATCGGAAGTTCTTTTTGAATTTGATAGGGGCGGCTTCACCCATTTGAGCTTCTGTTGCAGAGGCTTTACTGAATTCTCTTTGATAGTAATTCAGCATATCCGTGTAGAGGTCTTCGAAGGAGACTCCTATCACATAGAGAAAGCCATCATCGATCTCCCGTGATATTCTCGTCATGTAGAGAATATTGGAGACCACATTCTTTCCATAGGTTACAGCGATGTAATTCCACAAAGCATGCCCTGCCATTTCAGGATCTTCGTAGGCAAGGGTGTTGAACTTATCAAAACGTTCATTGAGTATTCCATCTTTGATCTTGGCATTGATCTCTGGATTGTATGGATCAGAGAGGTAAGAGATTAGTCCTGTGATATACCATTCCGGCAGATGTAAAAGGGCGGAATTCCTCAATACTTCTCTCCAATTACCACCATAGAGCATTTGGTAGATCAATACTTTGAGAATACCCGCTTCAATTTGTTTGTCGAATTTCTCATAATCACCCTCGAAATAGATGAAGACTTTTGAGCCTACAATCCGTGTAACGCCACCAATATTGTAGCTTTCATCAGTGCTTAAGCCAATATTGCTCTGACGAAAATCCGATTGCTTATTGAAAATGATGAATTGTATGCGCTCCTGAAGGTAGAAATCGAGGAATTTTTCCAGCTGATCGATCTTAACCCTTGCGAGTTTTGCCGTATGCTCAGCTAAGTCTTGTCCGCCCGTATAGAAATAGGTTTCGTAGTTATTGAAACGATAGAATTGCCAGTTGAACTCTCTGTATTGTACTCTATTCTTGCCAAAGGTGGTCTGAGTTCCATTGTAGAATTGAGCATTCACCTCGCTCATACACATCAAAAATGCGAGGAATGACAGTATCGAATATGTTAGCTTTTTCTTCAATATTGGCTTAGAAAAAGGAGAATAAACTTAAGCATTATATTGCCTTTGAATACTTTTGATGTATGATTCAAATTCGAGCTTTTACCTTCAATCCTTTTCAAGAAAACACCTATCTACTCTACGACGAGTCCAAAGAAGCTGTAATCATAGATGCAGGTTGCTCAAACTCTTATGAACAGGAAGAACTGCGCGATTTTATCCAAAAGAACGAGCTAAAAGCAGTCAAATTGCTCAATACACATGCACATATAGACCATGTTTTAGGCAATAAGTTCATTTATGATGAATACGGATTGAAGACACATTTAAGCAGTAAAGAGATGCCCGTTTTCAATAGTGCCGAGCAGACAGCTAAGCTTTATGGCCTTCCTTATGATCATTGCAACGAGATCGAGGGGCATATTGAAGAAGGAGATCAGGTCAAATGGGGAAATAGCAGCTTGGAAATACTCTTTGTCCCGGGTCACTCACCCGGACATTTGGTTTTCTACAATGCAGATCAGAACTTCATGATTGGCGGTGATGTGCTCTTTAGAGGCAGCATTGGCAGAACAGATCTGCCGGGCGGTGATCATCAGACACTTTTGAATATGATTCGCGAAAAAGTTTTTACCATGGACGATGAGATGAAGGTATACTCTGGTCATGGCGAGCCCACTACTGTGGGTTATGAGAAGCAATACAATCCTTTCTTCTAATTGAAGGTAGGGGCATTGCAATTCATCAGATCCTTGCGTAGGAACATAAAGCGGAAACTGAGTAGAAATGGATAGTGTTCTCCATACTCATACCTTGTGACAGGATGTAATTCTGCTGGTAATATTTCCAATAGGGGTAATTCCAGCTGAGGCTGGAATATAAGTCTTTCTGTCAGTCGAAATCCAACTCCTAATTGCAGGTGTAATTGCAAATTGAAGATCTCCCATAAATCTCTTTCTTGATTGTAGGTAAAAAAAGGAGTTTCATTTCTATTGTCATTTATTCGATAATCGAAGTTAAGGCCGGGTCCGAAAGTGAAGAAAGTAAATTTTCCCAATTGCTGACTGCGAATAATGCGAATAACTCCTGTTATTTGATCAAGCTCAAAACTGCTCTCTGCTTTTTGATTAGAGCTTCCAGTATCCCATTCTTTCAAAAGTTCAAATTCAGAATTCCCACTGAACTTCCGATAGGCTAGTCCAAAATCCATATAATGAAAGAAGCGCGGATTCTCAAAAGAATGATACCAGCCTAGCTCAAATGCATAAGAAATATTACCTGCTTTTGGTAATACATAATAGGTTACAGTAGTATCGAATCCAGCGATATTGAGGTCCTCTCTAAGGACTGTCGAATAGTCTGCATAAGGCAAAGTATAGGTGATCCCCGGTGCTATATAAAAGAATCCATTCTTGAATTCTCTATTCAGGGGGAATTGATCGCGATTCAATTGAGCACTCAGTGCTATTGGAAAGATCAACAAAAAGGAAAGAAGAAGTTTAGTTAGCTTTTTAATAGGGCGAGGATTTCTTTTCTAACGTCAACGCTATCCCAATTATTGGCTATATCTGCTCTTTGCATGATCTTATCCATGATCTGATCTTGTTTTTGGCCGGCTTGCCAGGCTTTTGAGTAGGGAATATGGCTGAAGGTAACTTGAGAATAGAGTGGCATCCATTTATCGGGATGTTCTTCAAACATTCTTTTTTCGATCTTTTTGCGAAGTAAGAAGTCTTCATCAGCTACTTTGTCGCGCATTTCAATGAAGTTGTAAATGGCCAGGTCGGCAATGGCGTCTGCATCCGGCTTTCTCTGCTCTGCAAAGGCAGGCATTACTTTCTTCCAATCTCCATTGTGCGCTTCAAACACTTCATCGAAAACTGTGCAGTCTTCAAAGCCGGAATTCATTCCTTGTCCGTAAAATGGAACAATGGCATGCGATGCATCGCCCATCATTATGACCTTATCTTCATAATTCCAAGGTGAGCATCGAACGGTTACCAATGATGAGGTAGGATTCTCAAAATACTCTTCTTCAAGATGTGGCATCAGCTCATAAGCATCCGGGAAAACCGATTTAAAGAAATCGTTTAGCTTCTCTTTATCTGTAATGCTAGAGAAGGAATTCTTGCCTTCAAAAGGGAAGAAAAGAGTGCAGGTAAAACTGCCATCACTGTTCGGAAGGGCAATCAGCATATAAGAACCTCTAGGCCAAATGTGAAGAGCGTTTTTCTCAATGCGAAATCCACCATCTTCTGTTGGGGGAATGCTTAATTCTTTATAACCATGGGCTAGATAGTACTGACTGTAATTAAAGCGATCTGTCTTCTGCATTCTTGCTCTAACTGCAGAGAATGCGCCATCTGTGGCGAAGATCCTATCTACATTAGCTTCTACAGTCTTACCATCTTTGTCGGTGAAGGTCAGTGATGAGTTCTCAAGATCCACATCCTCGCACTTCATTTCAAAGAAGAATTTCACATTGGGATACTTATCAGCTGCAATGATCAGCTCCTTGTTCAAGCCACCTCTACTCACAGAATAAATTGCTTCCCCTTCTTGGCCATAGGCTTGGGAGGTAATATTACCAGCTGTATCGTGAATGGCTCTACCGTACATAGGGATGGCTACTTTTTCGATCTCCTCCTTGATTCCCGCTTGCTCTAGTGCTTTCCAGCCTCGGTTAGAAAGGGCAAGGTTGATTGACCTTCCGGCGGCTAATTTTGCCTGACGAATGTCTGGGCGACGTTCATATACTTCTACTTCAAAACCCTTCTTTGCCAAGAAGATCGCTTGCAATGAGCCTACTAATCCGGCTCCAATAACTGCAACTTTTTCCATCTTTAATTACTTAATGATTCGCTGATCAATTTTCCAAATTCGTACACATCTTCAAAGGAGTTGTAGAGCGGAGTAGGAGCCAGTCTGATTACATTGGGCTCTCTCCAGTCGACCACCACTCCTTTTTCGCTGATCCTATTGAACAATTCTTTTCCCTCTCCATGCAATAACAAGGAGATTTGGGCACCGTGAGATTCAGGAGTGATCACTTCAAATTGGACTCCACTATTCTCTTTGGCAATTTCTTCCAATACATAAGTCGTATACCCCCAAAGTTGTTTTTGCTTTTTAAGTAAACGATCCATGCCGGCTTCATTGTGGATGTCCAGAGCAAGCTTATGAACTGCCATAGCCAAGACGGGAGCATTGCTCAATTGCCAGGCATCAGCACCTTCAGCAGGTTTGTATCCCGGCTGCATCATGAATCTATCTTCAGCAGGCACACCCCACCAACCGGCAAAACGATCTAGTTCGGCGTTCTGAGAATGTTTTTCATGGACGAATATACCGGCAACAGATCCCGGTCCTGAATTCAAGTATTTATAAGAACACCATGCGGCGAAGTCGACACCCCAATCATGAAGCTTCAATTCTACATTCCCAGCGGCATGTGCCAAGTCGAAACCTACGGTTATATCTAGCTCCTGAGCTAATTTTGCAATGGCTTCCATCGGCATTAGTTGTCCACTGTAGTAATTCACTCCGCCAATCATGATCAAGGCCAGTTCATCTTTATTGGCTTTGATCTGATCCATGATATCTTCCTCTCTCAAATGATACTCTCCTTCTCTTGGAGCTACTTCGATCAAATTTTCTTTTGGATCAAGTCCGTAGTGTTTAAGCTGAGTTTCCAATGCATATTGATCCGAAGGGAAAGCCTTTGCTTCACAAAGGATCTTGCATTTCTTCCCTTTGGGATTGAAAAAGGAAACCATCAAAAAATGCAGGTTGGCGGTTAGGCTTCCCATGGCTGCTACTTCCAAAGGTTTTGCACCGACAATCTTTGCCAATGGTTCGCGAAATCGCTCGTGATAGCTGAACCAGGGGTTTCTAGCTTCAAAATGCCCATCCACACCGTATTTCGCCCAATCATCTAGCTCCACCTTTAGGCTATCTAAGGAACCCTTTGGCTGTAAGCCCAGTGAGTTTCCGGTGAAGTATACTTTATTGCTTCCGTCTGCTTTTTTAGGAAATAAGAATCGATCTCTGAATGAGCCCAATTCATCTGCTTGATCTTGCGCTCTGGCAAAGTCTATATTGTTCTGGTATTCCATCGCTTAAATTCAGCCTCAAATATACAATGCTCAATGCAATCAAGCCATGAGAAAAGAGAAGAGAAATGGAAGAGATAGGGATGATTCGATCAGAAGGGAATAATAGAGGTCTGCTTTCGGTTTTTTGCTCAAAAGGATAAAGATGAAGAGGAAAATTGAGCTCAATATCCAGCTGATGGAAAAGATGTTTAGTTTAAAATCAACTGCTAGGAGAAAGAGGAGGTTGCTCAATAGAAGGCAAATGATGGCGATCCATAAGCTAAACTTTATGCCCCAGAAATTGGGAATCGTAAGTAGGTCGGTACTCTCATCAGACCGCATATCTCGAATGTCAAAAGGGATCACTTCAGCTATCATATAAAAGAAAAGAGCCATAGAAAATAGTATGATCTGCTTATCGATAAACTGATCATAGCTAAGAGCGCCCAATAGAATTGTTGCCATTGACCAGGCAAGGGCAATGAGGAATATTTTCAAGAAGGGAATTTGTCGAAGTGGTGCTTTGTCGCTCAACTTGATCACATACATCAAAGAGATCAATGAAAGGGGCGCAATGAGAATATAGGTGTTTTTGGGCAGGTCCATAAAGAAATAGACTGCAGCTGCAAAGCTGAGTAGCGTGGTTGCTCTGCTCAGTACTGGATGGTCGATCATCCATTTTGTGGAAGTCGAGTTGATCTCCTCATTATAGAGTTCAATTCCAATTCTTCTGTGAAAGTTATAGGTAAACAGAGTAGCAGTAAACACAAAAAGAGGAAATGAGTGCAGATAAGCATGGTCGATCTCAATTGCGGCTAAAAAGAACACACTTAATGCATAGCTTCCAAAAGCGACAAAGAGATTGCCGTAGACAATAAAGTGAAGGATCTCACGAAAGAATATTTTAGGAGAGAATTGCATGAGTTCGTTAGGATTAGCCGGATGCTCAAATCAATACAATTCATGCATAGGAAAAGAGCTTGACATATCAGCTGCAAAGTACAGTAAAACTTTCGATTCGCTAAGTTGTTGAAGATGCACAAAACAAGCTGGAAATACGGCTTTAAAGGCTATATTTGCAGGCCTAAATTTTACATAAAAAAGCATGACTTCATCGCCTTTTAGCAGCAGACACATTGGTCTATCAGAAGAAGATATCAAGGAAGCCCTAAAAACCATTGGAGAGGATAGTATTGAATCGCTTATTGCGAAAACGATTCCACAATCAATTCGTTTGAAAGAGCCTTTGAAATTGGAAGCTCCTTATAGTGAGTATCAGTACTTGAATAGGATCAAGGAGATTGCTCATAAGAATCAAGTATTCAAGAGTTATATTGGTTTAGGTTATTACAACACCAAAGTGCCTTCTGTGATTCAGAGAAACATTTTTGAGAATCCGGGATGGTATACTGCGTACACTCCTTATCAGGCAGAGATTGCACAAGGTAGATTAGAGGCCTTGTTGAACTTCCAGACCATGGTTACCGATCTAACAGCTATGGATATTGCCAATGCTTCCCTTTTGGATGAAGCTACCGCCGTTGCTGAAGGTATGAGTATGATGTTGGCATCTCGTTCACGCGAGATGAAGAAAGCAGGAGTAAATAAATTCTTTGTGGCTAGCGATTGCTTTCCACAGACTCTAGATGTCTTAAAAACTAGAAGTAAGCCAATAGGAGTTGAATTGATCATCGCCGATCCTGAAACTTATGATTTTAGCGATGATTTCTTCGGCGTATTCTTGCAGTATCCTAATGTGAATGGAAAGGTTTACGATTATTCCAACTTTATTGAAAAGGCGCATGAAAAAGGAGCCTTGGTTGGTGTAGCTGCCGACTTAATGAGTTTGGCTATGCTGAAGCCTCCTGGAGAATGGGGTGCAGATGTAGTTTGTGGAACCACTCAAAGATTCGGTATTCCAATGGGCTTTGGCGGTCCACATGCAGCCTACTTTGCAACTAGAGATGCCTTTAAAAGGAATGTTCCGGGAAGGATTATTGGCTTGTCGGTAGATGCAGATGGAAAAGCTGCTTTGAGAATGGCACTGCAAACAAGAGAGCAGCACATTAAAAGAGATAGAGCCACTTCTAATATCTGTACTGCTCAGGTACTATTAGCTGTTATGGCTGGAATGTATGCGGTTTATCACGGTAAGGATGGTATAAGCAGAATTTCTAGAGGAATTCACGCATATACTCATCAATTACATCTGGCAGTTGAAAGTTTGGGCTATGAGGTGAAGGAAGATCAGTATTTTGATACTCTTCATATAGGATTAGATGGCAAGGCCGATGAGATCATGGAGTTTGCCAGAGAGAGAATGATCAACTTTAGAAAGGTTGATGATAATTCTATTTGTGTGAGTTTGAATGAGTCGGTTGAATTGCATGAGCTTAATAATCTCATCAATTTATTTGCTGATTTCAAAAAGAAAGAAATCTCAGAAGTAGAGAAAGTAACTGAAGAGAGTCCGCTGAAGCAGGAAGTATTGCGCTCAAGTAGCTTCCTCACACATCCGGTATTCAATAGATATCAGACAGAGACTGAAATGATGCGCTATATCAAGCGTTTAGAGAATAAAGACTTCTCATTGGTTCACGGTATGATTCCATTGGGATCATGTACCATGAAGTTGAATGCAGCTACTGAACTAATGCCATTGAGTTGGCCTGAGTTTGGCAATATTCACCCATTTGCCCCTAAGGAACAGGTGAGTGGATACTATGAAATGATCAATGAGCTTGAGAGGGATCTTTCAGAAATTACGGGTTTCCACAAAGTTTCATTGCAGCCAAATTCCGGAGCACAAGGAGAGTACGCCGGATTAATGGTGATTCGAGCGTATCATGAGCACAATGGGGATGAGCATAGAAATATTGCTTTGATCCCTTCATCGGCTCATGGAACCAATCCAGCTTCAGCTGTAATGGCGGGAATGGATGTAGTGGTAGTAAAATGTGATGAGGCAGGTAATATCGATCTAGAGGACCTTGAACAAAAGGCCAATGAGCACAGCGAGAATCTTGCTGCTTTAATGATCACTTACCCTTCTACTCATGGAGTATTCGAAGAAGATGTAGTGAAGATCACCCAGATCATTCATCAGCATGGCGGACAAGTATATATGGATGGAGCGAATATGAATGCGCAGGTTGGATTGACGAATCCTGCGAACATTGGAGCTGATGTTTGTCACTTGAATCTGCATAAGACCTTTGCCATTCCTCATGGAGGTGGCGGACCTGGAATGGGACCTATTGGGGTAGCAGAGCATCTTGCACCTTTCTTGCCATCCAATCCAATTGTGAAGACAGGTGGAGATCATGCGATCACATCTATTTCAGCAGCTCCATTTGGAAGCTCACTTGTCTTGATCATTTCGCATGCCTACATTAAAATGCTTGGCGAAGAAGGATTGAGAAAATCGACTGAGACAGCGATCTTAAGTGCCAATTATATCAAGAAGAGACTGGAAGGTAACTATAATATACTCTATCAAGGGAAGAATAATACGGTGGCTCACGAGATGATCCTCGATTGTCGTCATTTCAAACAAGATATTGGCATTGAAGTAGTGGATATTGCCAAGAGATTGATCGATTATGGATTTCACGCTCCAACGGTTTCTTTCCCAGTAAATGACACATTGATGGTAGAGCCAACGGAAAGTGAAAGCTTGGTGGAGTTGGATCGATTCATCGATGCCATGTTGAAGATCAGAGAAGAGATTGGTGAAATAGAGTCTGGGGAGTCTGATAGACAGAACAATGTGTTGAAGAATGCACCTCATACAGAGCTCTTGATAACTGCCGATGAGTGGAATTTGCCTTACAGTAGAAAGAAGGCCGCTTATCCATTAGATTCAATTATGGGTAATAAGTTCTGGGCTGCAGTAAGAAGGGTCGATAATGCGTTTGGCGACAGAAATCTCATTTGTAGCTGTCCGCCTATCTCCGAATATGAGACAGCAGACTTGGGATAAACAAATTTTCTAGGTTAATTATTCTTTAAATTATTTTCAGAATTTTAACATTATGCTTATTTTTATAAGCTGATAACAAATTGTTTAACTAAAATTTTTTACAATGAAGAAGAATTACGCCTTACTTACGGGTCTAATTTTGATGTCATCTGTTGGTTTTTCTCAGAGCTTGATCGGCAATGCCCAAGCAGAAGAAGGAACCCCAAGATTGACTCAAGGAGTTAAAGCGCCATTGGCGAAAAAGACTCCACAAAAAGCATTCCGTGACACCATTTTATATGAAGATTTTGCTGGTGCACTTCCTGCTGGATGGACAGTATCAAATAATGCTAGTAACGGTAATGACTGGGTATGGGCTGCTGGTGCGACTGCTCCAGGTGGACAGTACTCAACAAACACCGCTGCTTTAAGCTCAACATCATCAGCTAACGGTTATATGATGTTGCCTGCTGACTTTTACAATACTCCATTCCCTCCGGGTGGACCAATAGGGATGGATACATGGTTTTCATCTCCATCATTTTCTATGAACCCGGTTGTGAACTCAGTAATCATCAAGTTTGAGCACTCTCAGCGTTACTGCTGTAACGCAGCTAATGATCTGGTATTGGAAGTTAGTTCTGATAACATCAACTGGACTACGTTTGATGCAACTGGAGGAAGATCTCCAAACACTGCAACTCCAAACGGAGAAGAGTTGACTATTAATGTTTCTGCTGTTTTGGCTAACCAAACAACAGGATATTTGAGATTCAGATCAACTGGTAACTCTCACTACTACTGGATGATTGATGATATCTTGGTTTACCAAGGTCCAGGAAACTCATTTGAGTTAGAGAACTTCGATATTGCGTTTAACCCAACATTCGATATTCGCCCAATTTATACTATCATCCCTCAGTCTAACATGCCGCCGGCAACTTACACTGGTTTCACTTGGAACTACGGTGGATTCGATCAAACTAATTCTACATTTAATGTAGATGCGATCATGGATTCTGCTATTGGTGGTGGTGCAGGAACAGGATTGGCTTATTCAGCTTCTACTGGTTTCGGTACAGTTCTTTCACTTGAAAGAGATACTGTATCTGTTACTGCTCCATTCTTTACGTTTGCTCCAGGATGGTACAGACAAAGAATGTATATTACTAGTGATTCAGTTAGTCAACTTCCTGCAATTGCAGAAGATAACTACACACTAGCAATCACATTGGATTCTACTATCGCATTGGATAATGGTGAAGCTGCATTCGCAAGTAATGCTACTGCAGGACCTCCAGGTTACGTAGGTGGTGGAAATGATGGTGACAGAATCGGTGTATTGATGATCATCGACTCTACACTTAATCCTAATGGTGTAATGGCTACTTCTGTTAGCTATTGGATGCCAAGAGTTCGTCAAACTGAACTTCACGGTCTTCAAATCTCACCAAGAGTATGGCCTTTCCACGAGGATTCAGCTTCTCTTCAGAATGCTGTTCGTCCAGCAGTGGCTCAGTCGCCATTCTCAATCACTCTTGATACTTGTAACGCAACTTGTCCTGGTACATCTACTGTTGGACAGTGGATCACAGTTCCATTCTTCCCTCCAACAATGCTTACTCCAGGTGCTTACCTATTTGGTCTTGAGCAAACTGGTGGTGCTGCTAATGGTAAGGAGCTTTGGGCTGGTAGAGACGTTGCTCAAGAGAGCATTGCTCCAGTTTTCTCTAACATTCAGTTCATCAACGAAGCTGGTAACGGTAGATGGATTTCTAACCTAGTTATTACTGGTATCCGTTTCAACGGACAGTTCGCTGTTGGAATTGAAGATCAAGCAGAGGAAGCTAAGGTAGATTTCAATGTGTATCCTAACCCTAACAATGGTTTGTTCACAATGAAAGTATCTAGCAATGTTGCTACAACTTATACTATGAACGTAAGAAACATGGTAGGTCAAACAGTAATGTCTGAGGCTATCAACGTTAATGGTAACACAGTGAAGCAAATGGATCTTACTTCATTCGACAAAGGAGTTTATTTTGTAACTCTTGAGAACGGAGAAGACAGACTAGTAAGAAAAGTAGTTGTGAAGTAATTCACACTCACTAGATAAATAAAGGACCCCTTGGCATCGCCAAGGGGTTTTTTTATGCCTATTTTTTAGTAGGAATAGTTGAAACAATATGAAATCATAAAAAATGCTTAATTTTTTACAGCTGTTTAACTAATTCCATTCACTATGAAGAATAGCTACCTCTTCAGCCTGCTGCTTATATTTTTTGCACTTCCGGCCTTTTCTCAATTTGCAAATTCAAATGTAGCAGAGCCTATTCTGCGAGTACAAGAAGATAGTCCAATAGCTAAGAAACATACTTCAAAAGCCTATTTAGATACTATTCTTTACGAAGATTTTGATGGATCTATTCCCACAGGATGGACTGTTTCAAATCCCGCCAATAATGGCAATGATTGGATTTGGGTAGCAGGGAATACACCTCCAGGTGGACAGTATTCAACAACTGCTTTACCACTGAATTCAACTTCAGCAGCCAATGGCTATATGATGTTGCCTTCCGACTTCTATAACACACCTTTTCCACCGAATGGCCCTGTGGCAATGAATACTTGGTTTACCTCTTCGGCATTTTCTATACCCTCAGGTGCAGGATCCATTCTTGTGAAGTACGAGCATTCTATACGCTATTGTTGTAGTTCAACAAACGACCTGGTGTTAGAAGTAAGCACTGATAGTATAAATTGGGTGACATTTGAAGCCAATGGATTCCGAAATCCTTCGACAGCTAGCCCTAATGGAGAAGTTATGGAGATCAATGTGTCTTCTGTTTTGGGAAATCAGACAAGTGGATATTTGCGATTTAGATCTACTGGGAATGTCAGTTTTTATTGGATGATCGATGATATTTTAGTCTTTGAAGGACCGCGCAACAATATGCGATTAACAGATTTTGAGATCGATTTTCATTCTGCTGATCCAATTTCACCCATCTACACCATTATTCCTCAGGCTTTGTTAACTCCAGTAAGCTATAGCGGGATCACTTTAAACAATGGTGGAAATACCCAAACCAATGTAGAATTTAAATTGGATGTCTTTATGGACTCAACTATTGGAGGTGGTCCAGGAACTGGAATCGTACATGCAGATAGCGACCCCATAGGCACAGTATTGACTCGCGAAATAGATACGTCTTTAATAGCTAATTCATTCTATACTTTCAATCCTGGATGGTATAGAAGTAGGATATATGTTAGCTCTGATTCAGTAAATCAGTTACCACAGTCCGCTGAAGCAAATTATACTTTGGCAGTTACTCAAGATAGTGTGGTGGCATTGGATGGAGGAGCTGCAGCATTTGGGAATGCCACCTTGGGGCCTGCTGGATATGTTGGTGGTGGAAACATAGGCGATCGTATAACAGCAGCGGTAATAATAGGGCCTAATGTGTCAAATGTGACAGCTACATCAGTAAGTTATTGGGTACCGAGAAATCGTCCTGAAGTAGATGATTTAGCACTTGTGCCAAAACTTTATTCCTTTAACCCTAATGTATCTACTTTAGACTCTGCACTAACAGAGATTCCTACAACCGCATCTGCAGTGGTAATTGATACTTGTACTGCTTGTCCAAACCCAATGGTTGGTGAGTGGGTTACTTTGCCTTTTAGTAGTCCCGTAAATTTAAACCCTGGAGCATATTATTTCGGTATTGAACAAACAGGAGGAGCTTCTAGTGAATTGTGGTTAGGTTGGGACATTAACCAACAACTCATTGCCAGAACCTTCTCTAACATCATGTTTCTCAATGAGCCTGGAAATGCAAGGTGGATAAGTAATCACGTAATTACAGGTCTTCGCTTGAATGTGAATTATCCTGTTGGTATTGAGGAAAGCAATTCAATTGAAGCTTCAGATCTAAAGATCATGCCCAATCCAAATACAGGCATTTTTACGATCAGTCTTGAGAATCAATCAAGAGGGTCATATCAGCTCAAGATCAACAATAGTATTGGACAAGCTGTGCTTTCAGAAACCATTAATGTAAATGGTGATTTTGTAAAACAGTTGGACTTAACAGCCTTTGATAAGGGAATCTACTTTATTTCAATTGAGAATGGAGAGGAGAGACTAGTGAAGAAAGTAGTTGTAAAATAGAATCTATCAATTTCATTATTGACCAAATTATTACCATATGAAGAAACTTTACTTACTACCTATTGCCATATTATTTTTTTTCGGATCGTTTTCGCAATCCATTCAGGATACGCAGTTGAACCATCCTTATATGGGAAGCGAACTTAATTCAAACTCTAAAAGGCCTACACAGAAAGCATATTTGGACACCCTTTTCTATGAGGATTTCGATAGTTTGTCTGCTTTGAATTGGACGATAGTGAACTCGTCAACTGGCGGCCCATTTGGGCCTGCTGCTGAGCCATGGAAATGGGTGCCGGCAGGAAGCAGACCTGGGCCATTAGCTCCCACTGCTGGACCCTTGCAGTCAACGTCTAGTATGAATGGATATATGTATTTAGCTCCTGATTCAACAGTGACTTTTGTTCCTACTCCTTTTGACACATATTTTACATCGAATGCAATTTCAATAAACCCATCTGTTGCATCGGTTATAGTGAGATTTGAGCAATCACAACTATATTGTTGTGGTGGCAACAATGATCTCCTTTTAGAAGTTAGTACGGATAGTTTTAGCTGGACAAGCTTTGATGCAACTAATGGTCGGAACCCAAGCATCATCTCACCAAATGCAGAAGTCCTAGAAATAAATGTTTCTTCTGTCTTAGCGAATGCCACAACTGCCTATGTCCGTTTTCGAGCTACTGGAATGGTTGCTTACTATTGGATGATTGATGATTTGCTGATCTATGAAGGTCCTTCAAATAACATGCAATTGAAGGATGTTGACTTGAGTTTTAAAAACTCTAATTTTTCCTCAGTTGTGGATCCGGTGTATACAATAATTCCCAATGCTTTATTCAATAGCCTCAATTTTATAGGCTACACCTTTAACTATGGAGCAAATCCGCAAACTAATGTAAGTTTTAATACAAGTGTTTTTATGGATTCTACCGTAAATGGGAATCCAGGTTCAGGACTTGTTTACTCAAGTAGCAGTCTCATAGGGACAGTTCAAAGCTTGGAAGCTGATACTGTAACTATTAGTCCCTCTTTTCAATCAACTAGCTCTAATCCAACTGCTCCTGGTTATTATCGTGCAGTAATGTCGGTTTCTTCAGACTCTATTAATCAACAAGCAAATAGTGCAAAGATGGAGTATGAATTTTTACTCAGTTCTGCATCAGATACCGTGATCGCCTTGGATCGTGGAGCTGCATTTTTTACTCAGATTTCTGGGCCTGCAGCATATGTTGGAGGGGGAAATGATGGTGATGTAATTGGAGTTGCACTGAATATTGACTCGGCCACTTCCTTTAGTTTGCTTGCAACTTCCTTATCGTATTGGGTGCCAAACTACGGTACATCTGCAAGTTGGACTCAAACATTATCGCCAAGGATTTGGAGAGTTAATCCCGCTGCAACATCATTGAATACTTTACCTACTCCATATGCTCAATCATCTGCATCGATTTCAATAAATCCTATTAATAATCCTGCTATATTGGGGACTTGGGTTACAGTTCCTTTCTTTCCGCCTGCTGCTCTTAATCCTGGTGAGTCCTATTATTTTGGAATTGAGCAAACTGGAGGTGCCGCAAGTGGAGCAGAATTGTGGGCTGGGAGAGATGTCGGACAAGAAAAGTACAATAATGTATTCTCCAATGTGTTCTTTTTAAATGAACCTGCAAATGGAAGATGGATTGCTACTGATGAGATCCTAGGAGTTCGTTTGAATGTTCAACTGACTGTTGGTGTTGAGGAATCTTCTTCCTCTGAGAGTTCAGCTTTTAGAATCATGCCCAACCCAAATACCGGTTTGTTTCGCATAAGTCTAATGAACCAAGTAAAAGGCAACTATAATCTCAAGGTGTTCAATAACCTTGGACAAACTGTGCTTGCAGAGTCAATAAATGTGAACGGTGAATTCACCAAACAAATCGACTTATCATCCTTTGATAAGGGAATCTACTTTATTTCAATTGAGAATGGAGAAAGCCGAATGGTGGAGAAGGTGGTAGTGAAGTAGAGCTACTTGGTATGCACTTTTCGCAGCTGTTTCATAAGATCCGAGGCAAATACTAGATCGGCGAGTTCCTTACTTGTGGTGCTGTAGATATTGTCTTTAGTGCCTTCCCATTCATTTTTGCCTTTGTAGATAAAAAGTACTTTATCCCCAATCTCCAATACAGAGTTCATATCGTGAGTGATCACGATGGTAGTGATCTGATTTTCATAAGTGATCTCCTGGATCAGATTGTCGATTAATACCGCTGTAGCCGGATCCAAACCTGAATTTGGTTCATCGCAAAAGAGATATTTTGGATTTAATGAAATGGCTCTAGCAATACCAACTCGCTTCTGCATACCACCGCTGATCTCTCCAGGGTATTTGTCCTCTGCATTGATCAGATTCACCCTTTTAAGGCATTCATTCACTCGATCATCCATTTCCTCATTGCTCATCTTAGAATGCATCTGAAGAGGGAATTTTACATTCTCAGCCACTGTCATGGAATCGAATAATGCACCTCCCTGAAATAGCATGCCTATTTCTTTACGAACTTCCTTTCTTTCATCAAGACTCATGGCTGTGAAATCTTGTCCATCGTAGATCACTGAACCACTATCTGGTTCAATGAGGCCAACAGTGCATTTAGTCAAGACCGATTTACCACTTCCACTTGCACCAATGATCAGATTGGTCTTACCACGTTCATAATTGATGCTGATGTTGTCAATTACTTTATGATCACCGAAAGATTTGGATATGTTCTTTAATTCTATCATGCTAACTAGATCAAAAGAACTTGAGTGATCAAATAGTTCACGATTAGAATGACAATACTACTTGCCACCACACCTTGCGTGCTTGCTTTTCCAACTGCTAGCGCTCCTCCTCTTACTGTATATCCAAAAAAGGCTGGAATAGAAGTGATGATAAAGGCAAAAAAGACTGTTTTTATAAGTGCATAGGTCACACTGAAGAAATCAAAGTCGAACTGAGCTCCATAAACATATGCTTCGGGAGTGATCGCGCTGGAAAACATCGCTACAAGATAACCTCCATACATCCCAATGAACATACTCCAAATAATGAGAAAAGGGTTGATCACCACAGCGGCAATGATCTTAGGGATGATCAAAAAAGAGGCAGAATTGATCCCCATGATCTCCAAGGCATCGATCTGCTCGGTAACTCTCATCAATCCGATTTCCGAAGTGATGTTGGAACCCACTTTACCTGCTAAGATGAGTGCAATGATCGTGGGGGAGAATTCAAGGATAATTGATTGTCGGGCTGTAAAACCAACAGTATATGCAGGAATCAAGGCGCTATCGATATTGGAGGCTGTTTGCAGGGTGATTACCGCTCCCATAAAAACCGAGATAATGGTAATGATCCCAAAGGAACCTAACCCAAGGCTGTCCATTTCTTTCACCACCTCTCTCCAGATCAAAGATCTTTTGGTTGGTCGCTGAAATGCTCTGCCAATCAAGATAAAATACTCGCCTGTCTTGCCAAAAAAGGACATAAAGCGAATGTAATTAATAAAGTGAATTCAACTCTTACAGCCGTTTTTATTTTACACCCTAAAGACTGTTAATTTCTCTTTTGTAGATTCAGACTTTAATCTTATATTTGCCGACCCAATAAAAAAGACATATTGCGGGGTGGAGCAGTTGGTAGCTCGTCGGGCTCATAACCCGAAGGTCGCACGTTCGAGTCGTGTCCCCGCTACAAAGAAAAACCGATCAAGAAATTGATCGGTTTTTTTATGCCCAACGACCAGCGAAGCTCGCTTCAGCTGGGAGGAGGGCATAAAAAACCAGAGACTCACGAAGTGAGGATCGGTTTGTCTTTGTATAGCTACCCTTTTACGCCAGCTCCGCCACTGGCGGAGCAATCGTGTCCTCGCTTTTTTGAGAATCTAGATGTGAGTCCTTCGGCTTCGCTCAGGAACCAAACCTAGAACCTAGACAGAATTGAGGCATCGCAGGATTTGTAATCCTGCGAAATACAGTAAGGTGTCTAAACGCCTTTCCGCAGGATTGTAAATCCTGCGGTGCTTATCACATAATCTCTACTAATCTCATCCATTAACATAATTCATGTTAAATCCCTCTTTATAGCCCAACAATTGACACATCTTGCCGTTTAATTAATCCAATAAACATCTGTCATGAAGATACAATTCAAAACCAGCGCCCTAGAATACTACAAGCAAGTCTTAACCAAGGTGAGTTTTTGTGCTAAACTCTTCAAGAAGGAATATTTCAAAGCCAAAATGAGATTGAATAGAAGAGAGGGTAAGATCCTTGATGGTTGGTTGTTTCGCAATAAACGCAAACAGTGGGTTTTGAAAGAGAGTGGTTTATTAACTCAGAGAAAACTAGAATCAGGAATTTAGAACCTAGCCCTTCGGCAGGCTCAGGGACCGAGTTTAGAGAAAAAAGCTTAGACAAATTTCAGATTTCTGATTTCCGATCTTGGTTCCCGAGCTTAGCCGAGGGACAGATTTCAACTCCCTTATCCCAAATCCACACTCCCACATCCAAACAAAGAACTACCTTTGCAAAATGAAGCACAAGGCTGGTTTTGTCAATATTATCGGTTCTCCCAATGTGGGGAAGTCGACCCTGATCAATCAATTGATCGGAGAGCAGCTGGCTATTATCTCCCCTAAGGCCCAGACCACACGTCATAGAATCCTCGCCATAAAGAATCATGATGATTATCAGATCGTTTTTTCCGATACTCCGGGAATCATCGATCCTGCATACAAATTGCAGGAAGGTATGATGAAAATGGTGCGTGAAAGCCTTGAAGATGCCGACATAATCCTTCTTATGGTTGAGTCAGGTCAAAAGCGCTTGCCCGACCATAAATTCATCGATAAAGTAAAGCAAGCTGATATTCCGGTGATCCTACTTATCAATAAGGTGGATCAATCGGACCAAAATGCCTTGGGAGAACAGATCGAACATTGGGCAAATGAGTTTGAAGGAATCGAGATCCTACCCATTTCTGCTTTGCACAACTTTAATATTGATCTATTAGAGAAACGTATACTTGAACTTTTACCGGAACATCCGGCCTTTTACCCAAAAACGGATTATACTGATCGATCAGAACGATTTATTGTTGAGGAGAAGATCCGAGAGAAGATCCTTCTCAACTTCAAACAAGAAGTTCCTTATTCTGTAGAGATCAAAGTGGAGGAATTCAAGGAAGAAGAGGATATTATTCGCATTAGAGCTGTTATTCACACTGCAAGAGAGAGCCAAAGAGGTATTTTAATTGGCAAGGGAGGTAAGATGATCAAACTCATAGGAAAGGAGTCTAGAATTGATCTGGAGAAGTTCTTCGACAAGAAAATATTCCTCGATCTTCACATTAAAGTCAAGAAAGATTGGCGTGATGATGAGTCACAACTAAAACGCTTCGGATATTTGTAATCTCAATGAATCAGATCGTCGCCATAGTCGGTAGACCCAATGTGGGTAAATCTACCATTTTCAATCGTCTAACAGAAAGTCGTAAAGCCATAGTTGATGAAGCTAGTGGAGTTACTCGCGATCGCCAGTATGGCGAAGCCAATTGGGCAGGTAAACACTTTAGCCTAGTAGATACAGGAGGCTATGTAAAAGGCTCGGAAGATGTCTTTGAAGCTGATATTCGCAAACAAGTTGAGCTGGCTATTGAAGAGGCCAACATCATCTTATTTGTGGTTGATGTGATGGTAGGTGTGACTGATCTTGATGAAAGAGTTGCTGACCTGCTGCGAAAGAGTGGTAAAGAAGTGCTTTTAGTGGCCAATAAAGTAGATAATCACAATCGTCGATTAGAGATCGCAGACTTTTACAGCTTTGGCCTTGGAGAGATCTATCCTATTTCGGGAATTAGCGGCAGCGGCACCGGTGAACTGCTCGATAAGATCGTGGAACTTCTTCCAGATGATCTGCAAGAGGAAGAAGAAAGCGATATTCCAAGGATTGCCATAGTGGGCCGACCAAATGTGGGAAAATCGAGCTTTCTTAATGCCCTCTTGGGTAAGGAAAGAAATATAGTAAACGATATAGCCGGAACTACCAGGGATGCCGTAGGAACTCACTACAACGCCTACGGTTTCGACTTCATGCTTACTGATACTGCGGGTCTCCGTAAGAAGGGTAAAGTAGACGAAGATGTGGAATTCTATTCAGTAATGCGTTCTGTGCGTGCTATTGAGAATTCAGATGTCTGCATACTGATGATCGAAGCCAGCGAAGGTATGATGTCGCAGGATATGAACATCCTACACCTTATTCAAAAGAATAAGAAAGGCCTTGTGATCATGGTAAATAAGTGGGACTTAGTACCAGAGAAGTCTTCAAACACCATGAAGGAGTTCAAGGCTGGAATTATGAAGAAGCTCGCTCCATTCAACGATATACCTTTGATCTTCACTTCTGTTACCGAAAAACAGAGAATTCACGATGTGCTTGAAATGGCAGTGAAGGTCTTTGAGAATAGAAAGAAGAAGATCCCTACGCATCAGCTTAATAAGAAGCTTCTACCTATTGTACAGGCTTCCCCACCTCCATCAGTAAAAGGAAAACAGATCAGCATCAAGTTCATTACCATGCTGCCTACCTATAAACCCACTTTTGCTTTTTACTGCAATCACCCAAAGTATATTAAAGAGCCCTACAAACGATTTGTAGAGAACCGACTAAGAGAGCTTTTCGATTTTAGTGGAGTGCCGATCCAAATGTTCTTCAGAAAAAAATAAGCCTGAAAAACGCTAGGTCTTTCAGGCTCTGTCTTGTGGTAGATTGTGTTAAGTCTCTTATAGACTAAAAGCTTCTTTTAGCTTACCTACATAGTTGAGTTCTTCCCAAGGGAAGAGTTTCACTTCCAATTCTACTTTCTCTCCATAAGGATCGATAAAGGTCTTCTTCACTGTTTCGCAAGTCCTTCCCATATGGCCGTATGCGGCAGTTTCAGAATAGATCGGACTTCTCAATTGGAATCTTTCTTCAATTGCATAAGGACGCATATCGAAGATGTCCATCAATTTCTTAGCGATCTCTCCATCACTCATATTCACTTTTGAAGTACCGTAGGTATTTACGTAAAGCCCCATTGGCTTTGCAACTCCAATTGCATAAGCAACTTGAACTAGAGCTTCATCTGCAATACCTGCAGCAACTAGGTTCTTAGCGATATGACGAGTAGCATATGCTGCAGAACGGTCAACTTTAGATGGATCTTTTCCTGAGAATGCACCACCACCATGAGCACCTTTACCACCGTAAGTATCTACGATGATCTTTCTTCCTGTTAATCCTGTATCGCCATGCGGACCACCAATTACAAAGATTCCAGTTGGGTTGATGTGGTATGTGATATCGTTATTGAATAACTTCTGAGTTTCAGCAGGAAGCTTCTTCATTACTCTTGGGATCAAGATCTCAATGATATCTTTCTTGATTTTCTTTAGCATGTTCTCCTCTGTATCGAAGTCGTCGTGCTGAGTAGAAACTACAATAGAATCAATACGGATTGGTCTATTGTCGTCGTCGTATTCAATGGTTACTTGCGACTTAGAATCAGGGCGCAAATAGGTGATTTCATTATTCTCTCTCCTTAGAGCAGCAAGCTCTTTAAGAAGTAAGTGAGATATTTCTAAACCAAGAGGCATATAGCTTTCAGTCTCGTTAGTTGCATAACCGAACATCATTCCCTGATCACCAGCTCCTTGCTCTTCTTTGTTGGCTCTATCTACACCTTGATTGATGTCTGGAGATTGTTCGTGAATGGCAGAAAATACTCCACAGCTATTGCCATCGAACATATATTCTCCTTTGTCATATCCGATCTTATTGATCACATCTCTGGCAATTACTTGCACGTCCAAATAAGCTTTGGATTTCACCTCTCCTGCAAGTACCACTTGTCCGGTAGTTACTAATGTTTCACAAGCCACTTTCGACTCCTTGTCGAAGGCTAGGAAATTATCGATCAACGCATCTGAAATTTGATCAGCTACCTTGTCGGGATGCCCCTCTGATACTGATTCTGAAGTAAATAAATATGACATCTTATTCTCTTGAAATTTAGGCCTACGAAAGTACGAATAGAAAGGCGAATATGAAACGCCTAATCTTGCGTTTGACGGCGAGTTAATTGCTTGAATACTTCTTCAACAGAAGTTTTTTGTTGCTGCATGGCAAGAACGCTCATTTCTTCTTTAACAGCAAGCTGGAATATGGCATTTCTTATATCTATTTGTGGGTCGTGTTGTACTTTCCACTTCAATCCATCTGTAGATTCCGCTTTTGTAACGCCTTCGATCTTTTGAAGACTGGCTTTGTTCGCTTTCTTATCGAACTCAACTTCTACAATAGTGGTTGGGCCAAAGAGCTTTCCAAGTTCTTCGGTCTGACTGTTAGCTACGATCTTTCCATGATCCACAATGATCACTCTTTCACAAATGGCTTCTACCTCTTGCATGATGTGAGTGGAAAGCATAACTGTTTTCTTGGCCCCGATCTCTTTGATCAGTGATCGTATCTCTTCCAGCTGATTTGGATCCAATCCTGTGGTAGGCTCATCTAAAATCAATACTGAAGGGTCGTGGATCAAGGCTTGAGCTAAACCAACTCTTTGCTTGTATCCTTTGGAAAGCGCCCCGATCTTTTTGTGTTGTTCCTTTTCCAAACCAACCAATTGGATCATTTCTGCGATGCGCTCTTTCACATTGTCGATCTTGTATATGCCCGCAGTAAACTGCAAATACTCCTTCACATACATGTCGTAATAAAGCGGATTTTGCTCAGCCAAGTATCCAATTTGAGATTTGATCTTCAATGGATCTTCATTCACGTCAAGGCCATTCACTTCTACCTTTCCTTCAGTTGCAGGAAGAAAAGCGGTAATGATCTTCATCATGGTCGACTTGCCGGCACCGTTTGGTCCTAGGAAACCGACAATCTCTCCAGCTTTGACTTCAAAACTGACTTGATCGAGCGCTTTTTGCTCGCCGTATAGTTTGCTAACGTTTTGAACTTTGATCGACATTCTTTGCTTCTTTTTAAGCAGTGCGAATTTACTAATTTAGAAAGCTAAAAGAGAGGGATTGAAAGCAGTTGTAAGAAAGTCGACCGGTAGTTGGTATGAGATCGAAACAGATGAAGGTGAAGTATTGGAAGCCCGCCTTAAGGGTAAGATGCGCACTTTGGATCTGAAGAGCACCAATCCGGTAGCAGTGGGCGATCGGGTGATCTTTGAAAAGCAAGGAGAAGAAGCTCTGATCAAAGACATTGAAGAGCGAAAGAATTACCTGATCCGCAGATCCATCAATCTCTCGAAACAAACGCAGATCATTGCCGCCAATATCGATCAGCTCTTTGTATTGATCACTTTAAAGGATCCCGTGACCTTCAAAGGATTTGTAGATCGGGTATTGGTTGGGGCAGAAGCCTACCGAATTCCCGCAGTTCTACTCTACAATAAAGTGGACCTATTTGATGAGAAGGATAAGGAAGAACTGAAGTCCTGGATTGAATGCTACCAAAAAGCCGGTTATGAGCAAATGCAGATCAGCGCTACTGAAGGTATAGGCATAGATGAGCTAAAAGCCAAGATGAAAGGTAAGGTGAGCATCTTTAGTGGACATTCAGGAGTGGGTAAAAGCACTTTGATCAATGCATTGGATCCTGAATTGGATTTGAGGGTAGGGGAGATCTCCGACTACCATCGCAGCGGACAGCACACCACAACCTATGCAGAACTTCACACATTGGCTTTTGGAGGTCGAATTGTTGACACACCGGGTATCAAAGGCTTTGGAAATGTGAATATGGATAAGGAAGTACTTTCGCATTATTTTCCCGAAATGAGAGCTAGAATGAAAGATTGCAAATTCAACAATTGCTTGCACATCAAAGAACCGAATTGCGCAATTAAGGAGGCTGTAGCTGCAGGAGAAATTGCAGAGAGCAGGTATTTTAATTATTTATCGATTTACGAAGAGGATGTGGAGGAAACATTTAGATCCAAGGGTTATTAGGGGAATTTGGGAGTGCACTAGAGTGCAGCTAGAGTGCGCTAGAGTTATTTTTGATGCACATTCCGGACCTGACTGCCGGCAGGCAGGCTCGAATCCTCCTGAGCTGTCACATTGAGCGGAGTCGAAATGAAAGCGAAGGAGGACGAACTCAAAACTATAAACCATGCGAGTAGTAATACAGCGTGTAAAACACGCTAAAGTAGAAGTAGAAGAAGAACTGAAAGGAGAGATCGGCAAAGGTCTATTGCTTTTCGTGGGCGTTGAAGAAGATGACGATGACGAGGATGTGGAATATTTAGCTCGGAAGATTGCGTCTATGCGAATCTTTAATGATGAAGAGGGTAAAATGAATCTCGCATTAAATGCGGTAGGTGGAGAGATCTTGGCAATTAGTCAGTTTACACTTCACGCACTGACAAAGAAAGGGAATCGACCATCTTTTATAAAAGCAGCATCGCCTGATAAAGCTGAAAAGCTCTATGAGAAATTCAAACTTCAGCTGGGAATCTTCAGTAGTTGCAAGGTAGAGTCGGGTGTTTTTGGTGCAGATATGCAGGTGAGCTTATTGAATGATGGACCGGTCACGATTTTGATGGATTCGAAATCCAAGGAATAAGGGTAATAGTATACGAAAACGCTCACGCCGACATCACGCCCGCTAGTTCTTACCCAATTGAACATTAGTGAATAAAAAATACAACATTTACATCCTAAGAAGCTCAAAAGCAAATCGACAATAAATGATTCAACAATTAAGAAGACTGTATGAAGAAAAGCCTCTTCAATTTGCACTTTTTGCAGGCTTGATCTTCAGACTAATTGCAGTGATATTTTCTAAAGGATATGGCATGACAGATGATCATTTCAAGATCATCACTGAAGCACATATGTACATCACGGGTAATGAAACTAAGTTTTGGACACCCGGATTTAGCGAAGCAGTGAGCAAAAGAAGCATGCTCTATCCGTACCTACACTATTTGCTTTTTTCTTCAATGGATTCTGTAGGTTGGGTTGACCCCCAATTCAAGATGTATGTAGTTAGATTCCTTCATGGAATCTATTCCTTGTTGACCATCTTCTTTTCTTATAAGATCACGCTTCTTTTATCAAATAAGCGCATAGCCGGTCAAGTTGCTTTGATTGCAGCCCTCCTTTGGTTCATGCCAATGATGAGCGTGAGAAACCTGATCGAAGTGGTAAGTATTCCTCTTCTTATGGGGGGCACCTATCTAGCCTTATTGGGTCATCTGAATCTGAGGAAGTCAAGCATCTTCTTATTCGCGGGAATCGTGCTTGGTTACGCTTTTTCCATACGCTATCAAACTGCAGCTTTTACGGGTGGATTGGGGATCTTCTTTGTGCTACAACGCAATTTCAAAGCAGCAACTTTGATGACATTAGGATTCATGATTCCACTGTTCTTGAATCATTATGTATTGGAAAGTCTGGTATTTGGATTTGAACCGTTTGAGAAGATTCTGAATTATGTGAACTTCAATGTTTCCAATGCCACAGAGTATATCAATGGTCCATGGTATAATTTTATCCTACTCTTTTTAGGACTGTTCATTCCTCCTTTTAGCTTCATTTTATTATTTGGGTCTTTCAAGGTGTGGAAAAAGCATCTATTCCTCTTTCTTCCTTTTTTCTTATTTATGGTCTTTCATTCTGTCTTTCCAGGCAAGCAAGAGAGATTTATTTTACCTGCCGTAATGTACTTCCCCATACTTGGATTGATCGGATATGACGAGCTAGTAAAGAATGGAAAATGGTGGAGCAGGAACAAGAAATTCTTTAGAATTTCTTGGAAGGTCTTTTGGGTAATCAATTTCATTCTTTTGATTCCGATCACCTTTACTTATTCGAAACGCTCTAAGGTTGAGGCCATGTATTATTTGAATCATGTTCCGGATGAAGAAAAGAACTCAATGGTCTTTTGTGGTGGTAGCAAGTCGGATATATTGACCATACCGGCTTTTTATGCGAACATTAAGCATTATCCAGTAGCATATAGGATATCTTCTGAAGAGGAAATGGAGACTTTTAAGGAAGAGATCTCTGAATTAGATAGGGAGGATTTGCCTGATTATTTGTTTGTGTTTGAACACGATCAAAAAGAAGAAAGACTGAGACAATTTGAGAGCACACTGCCACGCCTTACTTATGAGACAACTATCGAAGCTAGTTTTATTGACCAATTGATGCATTGGCTCAATCCAAAGAATAAGAACTACAATATTGATATCTATAAGATTGATTAAAGAATTACGAATTACGAATTACGAATTACGAATTACGAATTACGAATTACGAATGTTCAAACTAATCTAATTTTCCGGTCTCGTACTTCGAACTCGGACTAACTACAAGTCATGACTATACAAGAAGCCCAAACCCAAGTAGACAACTGGATCAAACAATTCGGAGTCCGCTACTTCAACGAACTCACCAACATGGCTCAGCTTACTGAGGAAGTAGGGGAGGTTGCCAGGATCATTGCCAGAAGGTATGGAGAGCAATCGGAGAAGGAAAGCGACAAGGAAAAGGATCTTGGTGACGAATTAGCTGATGTATTGTTTGTGACGATTTGCCTGGCGAATCAGACAGGAGTGGATTTGGAAGCAGCTTTGAAGAGGAATTTAGATAAGAAGACGAATCGGGATTCCGAAAGGCATAGGGATAATCCGAAATTAAGCTAAGTCCGCTCCGCAGGATTTGTAATCCTGCGGAATAGCCTTTACAAATCTAAATGTCCACGCAGGATCAGAGATCCTGAATTACGGGCATAAAAAAAGCCCCTCCTGATTCAGGAAGGGCTTTTTAATAGAATAATGATATTCTTTATTCCGCCAGAACGATGATCTTATTGTGATTTACTTCAACCACTCCACCATTTACTTCGAAAAGGTGTTCTTTATCATTTGCATCTACCACCTTAATGCTTCCTTCTTTCAAAGTAGCCACCATAGGTGCGTGATTGTTCATGATTCCGAATTTACCATCCGAACCCGGGAAAGTAGCAAGGCTAATCTCTCCACTGTAAATGTTCTTATCTGGCGTTACAATTTCTATTTGCATAGTATGAGCTATTATTTGTTCTCAGCTAGCATCTTCTCACCAGCTTCGATCGCTTCTTCAATAGTACCTTTCAAGTTAAAGGCAGCTTCTGGATATTTATCCACTTCACCATCCATGATCATGTTGAATCCTTTGATAGTGTCTTGGATATCTACCAACACCCCTTTAAGACCGGTAAACTGCTCAGCCACATGGAAAGGCTGAGATAGGAATCTCTGTACCCTTCTAGCTCTGTGTACAACCAATTTATCTTCTTCAGAAAGTTCGTCCATACCAAGGATGGCGATGATATCTTGAAGCTCTTTATATCTCTGCAAGATCTCTTTTACTCTTTGTGCAGTATCGTAGTGTTCTTTACCAACAATCTCAGGAGTAAGAATTCTTGAAGTTGAATCCAATGGATCAACCGCAGGATAGATACCAAGCTCAGCAATCTTTCTTGAAAGTACTGTAGTTGCATCCAAGTGAGCAAATGTAGTTGCAGGAGCAGGGTCAGTCAAGTCATCCGCAGGTACGTAAACCGCCTGTACAGATGTAATCGATCCTGATTTAGTTGATGTAATACGCTCTTGCATCGCACCCATCTCAGTAGCAAGTGTAGGCTGATATCCTACCGCTGATGGCATCCTTCCAAGAAGTGCAGACACCTCAGATCCTGCCTGAGTAAAACGGAAGATGTTGTCGATGAAGAAAAGGATGTCTTTTCCTTGTCCGTCTGAATCTTTATCTCCGTCACGGAAGTACTCTGCCATTGTCAAGCCTGAAAGGGCAACACGTGCACGCGCTCCTGGAGGCTCATTCATCTGACCGAATACGAATGATGCTTTTGATTCTTTAAGTTCTTCTTTGTCGATAGCTGAAAGATCCCAGCCACCTTTTTCCATAGATTCGATGAACTTCTCGCCATACTTTACAATACCAGCTTCGATCATCTCTCTCATCAAGTCGTTACCCTCACGAGTACGCTCTCCAACACCGGCAAATACCGACAAACCACCGTGTCCTTTTGCAATGTTGTTGATCAACTCCTGGATCAATACGGTTTTACCAACACCAGCACCACCGAATAGACCAATCTTACCACCTTTTGCATAAGGCTCGATCAAGTCGATTACCTTAATACCGGTAAATAATACCTCAGTTGCAGTTGAAAGATCTTCGAACTTTGGTGGCTCACGGTGAATTGGAGAACCATCTTTGGTGTCCAATCTTTCAATACCGTCGATTGCCTCTCCAACTACGTTGAATAGTCTTCCTTTGATTTCTTCACCTACTGGCATTTTGATCGGTGCACCTGTGGCGATTACTTCAGCGCCACGGCTAAGTCCTTCAGTAGAATCCATAGAGATGGTTCTTACTGTATCTTCTCCAATGTGAGTCTGAGTTTCTAGTACAACTCGCTCTCCATTCGACTTAGTTACCTCAAGGGCGTCTAGAATATCTGGTAATTTGGTTCCTTCTTTCTCAAAACTTACGTCCACTACCGGGCCGATGATCTGAGTAATTTTTCCAGTGTTTGCTGACATTATCTTATAAAATTTATAGTAAAGGCTGTCTCAAATTCGGCTGCAAAAGTAGCACTAATTTCAATCAATTAGAAAGCATTTCTCATATTTTTAATTTCCTAATTTTGAGTTCGCTAAAATGAGTGCGAATCCCCGCATCTAACAAGAAAAAACGAATACTGATTGAAGGTACATCAAGGCTTAGAGAACTTCTCCAAATTAGATAAAGCAGTGGTGACTACAGGAACCTTCGACGGAGTTCATATTGGTCATCAAATCATTCTCAAGAAACTTATCGAAACTGCGAAGAGGATCGGTGGGGAAAGTGTGTTGTTAACTTTCTATCCTCATCCTAGAATGGTGCTGCAGGAACAGAGTGATCTACGACTGATCAATACCATTGAAGAGAAAACTGAATTACTTAGACAAGCAGGAGTTGATCATCTGATCATCCATCCATTTACAAAGGAATTTTCCAGAACTACTTCTCTAGAGTATGTAAGAGATATTCTGAGTAATCAGATCGGCACAGTGAAATTGGTCATTGGCTACGACCATCATTTCGGTCGCAATAGAGAAGGTTCTTTTGAGCATCTGAAAGAATATGGGCCAATTTATGGCTTTGAAGTCGAGGAGATCCCGGCTCAAGATATTGATGATGTGAAAGTAAGTTCAACTAAGATCAGGGCTGCTTTGGAAGAGGGGGATATTGAAACGGCAAATTCGTATTTGGGACAGGCCTTTCCAATTAGTGGCAGAGTGATTCGAGGCGATCAGATCGGCAGAGAGTTGGGTTATCCTACAGCAAATATTGAGCTTAGCAGCCAGTATAAATTGATCCCAGCAGATGGTATCTATGCAGTAAAAGTCAAGCTGGATGATAAGGTATTTAACGGAATGCTCAATATTGGCATGCGACCAACTTTTGAATTTGAAGAGCCGAAAAGAAGTCTTGAAGTTCATTTGCTCGATTTCAAAGGCGACCTTTACGGACAATACCTCAGTCTTGAACTCATGAAACGAATTCGCGATGAAAAGAAGTTCGATAGCAAAGAGGAGCTCATTGAGGAGATCCAAAAGGATGAGGTGAGAATTAGGAATTACTTTAGAAAATAATGCAAGCCCTTCTACTCTCTATATTAATCTCAGTACTAGGTTTTGGACAAAACCATTACACCTTTTACTCACTTTCTCAAGCCAAGCAGAATCCCGATAGAGTTGAGCGACTCATTCTCGAAAAGCAAAAGCTGAAGTCATTGCCGGATAGCTTATTCATCTTCCGATATATGAGGGAGCTTGATCTCAGAAAAAACAAAATAGACTTTCTGACTTCAGATATCGGTGATTGTACTCAGCTCCAAAAATTGGTCTTGAGTTCAAATGATATCAGCGTGGTTCCTCCTCAAATTGGCAAACTCACAGCGCTGAGAGAGTTGGATCTCAGCAAGAATAATATTGAAGAACTCCCCGAAGAAATTGGCAATCTCCAAAATTTAGAGATCCTTACCCTACATAGTAATATGATGGAACGCTTGCCCAATTCTGTTTTGACATTAAGCAAGTTAAAGCTGATCGATCTACGACAGATGCAGATAGAGGAGAAGCAGCTGAAAGAATTACACAGCTACTTCCCCGATGCACAAATTCTATATACTACAAAGTGCGCTTGCGGCTTTTAGAACTCAAAGGTCAGCTTTGTATAGAAATTCCTCGGTGGTTGTACAAAATATCCAGGCTCGTCAAAGGTGCCGTCAAAATCATTATCTACTGGTGCTCCATTGGTGAAATACAGCTCATCAAAGATGTTGTTTACAAACAAATCGAGCTTGCTGTTCTCACTAAACCTTATCGATAATCCAGCATCTGCAACAAAGAATTCCGGAGTTTTGAATTGTTCGTTATTAGTGGGCTCTAGATAAGATTCACTTACATATCTACCGCCTAAACGCAAACTAATTCTTTTCAAGAAGGAGTAAGTTAAAGTTGCGCTTCCCATGAATTCAGGACTAAGTGCAGATGTTACATTCTCGTATACTTGATCTCCTTCTGGTTCATAACGATCAATTTGCGCCCTCATATATGTGCTGTTTCCAATAAAGCTCAGATCATCTGTGATCTTAAGAGTGAAGTCTAGTTCAACACCAGCTCTATAACTACTTGGCATGTTCTTTCTCAACTGAAGAAATCCTTCAGGCACGAACTCGCCAATAGCTGCGATCTCATTCTCGAATTGCATATAAAATCCATTGATCTGTCCTGCAAGCCATGGGTAATTAAAATTTAGTCCAAGCTCAAAATCATTTACATATTCAGGCTTCACATCCCCATTTTGAATACTCACAAGATTTGAACTATTCAATTGGAAGCCACCAAATAGATCGACTTTTGTAGGTTCTCTTCCATTCCTTCCTGCTGAAGCATAGATCGATTTATAGTCATCGATCTTATAGGTTAACCCGATTTTAGGGTTGATGAATGTCCAGTCTAGCTCTACATTTTCTTGATCTGGGAGTAAGGTCTTATCAGGATCAATATTGAGTGTAAGCGTTCTAAACTGAAGATCTCCGTAAATCGTGAACTTGCCAATGGTATAATCTCCTTTCGCGAATAAGCTAAGCTCATTCTTAAATGATTCTTCAAGGTAGTATGGGTTTGCCAGATCAGGAGTGAATTCTTCTCTATTTTGTCTTTGAAAGCTGTAGACATGAATTCCACCATACAGATTCGTTTTTCCAGCTTGGTCAGAGTAGTTTACATTAGACATGAATCCATAATGGTCATTTCTCAAAGGGTAATTGATTTGATCAAAACCGCCAACAGTGTCTTCGTAAGTGAAAAAATAATCCCCACCAGCACCTCCATAATAGATCGTATTGGCCAATGAAAGTCTGTTGTTGAATAAGTGGGTGTGTTGAGCTTGAATCATCCATTGACCAAAATCATCTCTATCATTCTCATTTAGAGGATTGGTCTTGGGGTCTTCTTTGATCTGACTGAGTGCTACCGGACTGTATGAAAGCCCGTTCTGAGTATTCCCAATGAATCCTGTGAATTTTAAGAGGTTCTTTTCTCCAAAATAGCCAGCAGAACCATAGAAGGAGTGAGACTTTGAGTCTGTGTTATTGCGGTATCCGTCTGATTTGAAGGTTGTAAAGCGAGATGAGAATGCCCATTTATTATCTAGTAATCCGGTATTCACTCCAAAGCTACCTCTCATTGTTCCAAAAGAACCTCCAACGAGCTCGGCCTCTGCAGATGGACTTGTGTTGTACAATGAAGATGACTCAAAGTTGACTGAGCCGGCAAAGGAGGCTGTTCCATTGGTGCTGGTTCCCGCACCTCTTTGTATTTGAACCGACTCAATATTATTGGCCAAGTCTGTGAAATTGGAAAAGAACACACCCTGATCGATCATGTCATTTATAGGTACACCATTTAAAGTGATGTTAACCCTTGTTTGATCGATTCCTCTCAATCTGAATTGAGAATAATTAGAGAACCCAGATCCATTTTCGGAGTAGGAAATGATTGAAGGTGTAGTTCTTTCGAGAAGATATGTGGGGTCTTGTCCTACATACACCTTTTCAATCTCCTCGGCAGAAAGTGTTTTTTGACTTACAGGAGCATTGGGTTTGGCAATAAAGGCTTTGACCACAACTTCTTCAAGATCGGTTTGTGGCATTAGCTTGATCGTAAGATCCTTTATACTATCTGAGCTTAGTGTTTGAGTGGCATAGCCTACATAGCTAATTCGAATGCTAAAATCTCCTTGAGGAAGATCTAAAGAAAACTTTCCATCCTTATCCGTGCTAGTACCTATTTGTGGAAGAGGGGCG
This sequence comes from Flavobacteriales bacterium, assembly GCA_002706365.1. Taxonomy (GTDB): domain Bacteria; phylum Bacteroidota; class Bacteroidia; order Flavobacteriales_E; family Vicingaceae; genus UBA1494. The sequence continues at coordinate 78,468 of PALM01000046.1, forward strand.
TAGATATTAACTCCAATAAGAGCTTCTCCATTTGAAGCATCTACCACTTTACCTTGAATTGATTCTTGGGCGAAAAGTGGAATGAAAGAGAGCAGACAGAAAAATGACAATACAGTTCTAATTCGCATAGCGATGTTTTTAGATATTATTAAAACTGGGGTATTGCCTTATCGAGCGAAAATCAATTTTTCACTCATCTCCCTGCGTCCGCATTATCGGTATCAGGTTCAAAGGGTATAATCTCAGCCGATATTAGGCACCCCCATTATGTGTTGGGTCAAATGTAGGAAGGAAAGTGTGAACTTAAGGCAGACTTCGCTTTTTTTAATCGCTCATCGCCTCTACCCTCGATCAATTCGAAAGGAACACCTAGATCAATTAAGGCTTTATGATACATTTCAAATAAAGCTATTCGGTCTTCCGGATTTGGATTTTCACGCAAGGGGTCATCTTCATAGGGAAGGTCTGGTTTGCATAACAAATGCAAATCATATGATTCGGCATTCCAAAGCTTTTCAAGGTCGGGAAGCACCCTATTGTATTTCCATTCAGACCAAATGATTATGACAAGAAGATTGGTATCGCAGAATAGGAATCTTCTGGCTTCATTAAACAACATTTCTTCTTCTTCCAGTTGAAGCTGGGCAATCTTCACAAGATCGGATTCTTCATATTGTCCATGCTGAGCCTCCAGATAGACACGAGACATCTCTTTTACCCAAGGCTCATCAAACTCTTGCCCTAAACACTGGCTCAAATCTGACTTTCCGCTGCTTTCAGGCCCAACTATTGCTATGCGCTTTTTGCTTTCCAAAGGGTATTCCAGTTAAAATAGCCGAAGATGGCCATAAAGGTATAGGAGAAGAATAATACAGATGTTAATGGCAGTCCCTTAGCTAGATACACGAAAACATAGACGAGATCCACAAGCACCCAAATGATCCAGTTTTCGATATATCGTTTCACAACCCAGTAAGTGGCGAGCAATGAACCAAGGGTAGTAAAGGAATCCCAATAAGGGAGGCTGTTATCGGTAAAATTTTCGGCTAAAGAGCCAAGTATGAAACTCAATGCTACAATTCCTATTGAGTAGTAGGAAAACTTCTTCCATCCAATACGTAAGACCTTTGCATCATTCTCAACATCCTCCTTAGTCCAATCGATCCAGCCGTAGACAGACATTGCCACATAATAGGCATTGATAAAGGTGTCGAAATACAATTTCAAATGAAAGCTGAGGTAGATATAGATAGCAGAAGAAATAAACCCATAGAGGAAACACCATCTATTGCGCCGCGCTGCTAAGATAACATAGATCAATGCCGCTAGAACTGCCGGAATTTCCCACATTCCATAATTCGCAAAATCGGCCTGCCAGCTATCTAGTGAGAAGTCCATTCAGTAAAGAAGATCAGTCGAAAATTTTCAATCCCTTTTCCAGGGCATTTCCAATTACTACTATATCTGCACCAGCATCATGCGCAGCCTTGATCTTATCATGATTATCGATCCCTCCACCTACAATCAATGGGATATCAATTTTCTCACTAACCGCTTTAATAAGGTCTGAAGGTATATTGTTCAAGGCACCACTACCTGCGTCTAGGTAAATCTGCTTCATACCAAGGTATTGTCCGGCAAGTGCTGTATATGCGGCAATCTCAGATTTATCTGCAGGAATAGGAGTGGAGTTACTTATGTAAGAAGCAGTGGTTTGCTTACCTCCATCGATTAAAAGATAAGCCGTGCTGATCACCTCGATATTGCATTTATAAAGGTATGGTGCTGCAACTACTTGCTGACCAATGAGCATTTCAGCATTTCTGCTCGAGAGCAAGGAGAGAAATAAGAGCGCATCTGCCGACTCAGAGATCTGGGACGGGCTGCCCGGAAAGATGATCACCGGAATTGTAGAAAGGGATTTGAGTTTGTTGATACAAGCCTCTAGGTCTCCTCCTGTGAGCAAGCTACCGCCTACTAGAAAAATGTCCACAGATTGAGCTGCGGCTAGTTCGCAGAGCTTTTCCAAATAAGCATCTTCAGCTTTGTCGGGATCTACCAAAAAAGCCAACATTTTCTTACTGGCATCGGCATTCTCCTTAATTCTACTGTATATGGCGGCTGGCTGCATTAGGCTACAATATTACGGAATCAGGGTGTAAGCCAATACATAGTCGTCTACAAGCAAGGCTTTCATTGGATAATTGATTTCATCGGCAATTCCGTAGATCTTGCCGTTTGCTTCATAGATCCCATCTTCAATCTTAAATTCAGAAAGCTCAATATTCCCTTTTAAGAAGATATCCTTCTTGCCATAGCTTTTAAAAAGGGCTTCCTTCATCGACCAAAGCACTGTTAAGATCGTAATGTCATCAGTTGACTTCAGCATATTCAGCTCTCTTTCGATCAGGAATTTATTCTTAATTCGAAGGATCTTGGGAGTGATATGCTGTAGATCTATACCGTGAGCTCTTTTGCTGTGAATACTTACTGCAATTCGCTTTTGAGAATGAGAGATACTCAAATGCTCTCCATTATTCTTTAAATGAGGCTTCCCATGCTCATCGTAGATGATGTCGGAATCAAGTCCTAGTTCTAATAGCAATGCGCGAATGCTTAACCATTCGATCTTGCGGTTGAGGTTAGTCATCGAGAAGAAATACTCATCAAAACTGAAGAAAGAATCTTCGATCTTTTTAAACAATTCATCATAATGGTGATAATCAACCTTTTGATGGGCAATTCTAAAATTATCGGAGATTCGGATAAGTTCGTGATCCTCTTGTAGTTCGATAGGCAAAACAGGCTAGATTTTGATAGCTTTTATTCGTAAATTTGCCGTCCAAAATTAAAAGAAAGAAATGAGTACTACATCTGTAGAGTATTTACCTTATAAGGTAAAGGACATATCCCTAGCAGATTGGGGAAGAAGAGAAATTGAATTAGCCGAGGCTGAAATGCCTGGTCTAATGGCATTAAGAGAAGAGTATGGCAAAGAGCAGCCTTTAAAAGGTGCGCGTATTGCCGGTTGTTTGCACATGACGGTTCAAACCGCAGTTTTGATCGAGACATTGGTAGCTCTTGGAGCTGATGTAACTTGGTCATCTTGTAACATCTTCTCAACTCAGGATCACGCAGCAGCTGCAATTGCTGAGGCTGGAATTCCTGTTTACGCATGGAAGGGTATGACTGAGGAAGAGTTTGATTGGTGTATCGAGCAGACTTTATTCTTCGGAAAAGATCGTCAGCCATTGAACATGATCTTGGATGATGGTGGTGACTTAACCAATATGGTTTTCGATAAGTACCCTGAATTGGTTGATGCCATTAAAGGACTATCAGAAGAAACCACAACTGGTGTTCACAGACTTTACGAAAGAGAGCGTAACGGAACATTGGTAATGCCAGCGATCAATGTAAACGATTCTGTAACCAAGTCGAAGTTCGACAACAAATATGGCTGTAAAGAATCATTGGTAGATGCAATTCGAAGAGCTACTGATATTATGATGGCAGGTAAAGTTGCTGTTGTAGCAGGATATGGTGATGTTGGTAAAGGTTCTGCTCAATCTTTGAGAGGAGCTGGTGCTAGAGTTATCGTAACTGAGATCGATCCTATTTGTGCATTGCAAGCTGCAATGGACGGATTTGAGGTGAAGAAAATGATCGATGCTGTTGAGGAAGTTGACATCGTGGTAACTGCAACAGGAAATAAAGACATCATTCAAGAAGAGCACTTCAAGAAGATGAAAGACAAAGCGATCGTTTGTAATATCGGTCACTTCGACAATGAGATCGATGTAGCTTATCTTGAGAAGAATCACGGAGATTCAAAAGTTGAGATCAAGCCACAAGTAGATAAGTACACTATCAATGGTAAAGACATCATTCTATTGGCTCAAGGTAGATTGGTTAACCTAGGTTGTGCTACAGGTCACCCATCTTTTGTAATGTCGAACTCTTTCACCAACCAAACTTTGGCTCAGATCGAGCTTTGGAAGAATTCAGACAATTATGAGAACAAGGTTTATACGCTTCCAAAGCATTTGGATGAGAAAGTAGCTGCCTTGCATCTTGAAAAGATCGGTGTAGAATTGGAGACCTTGAGAAAAGATCAAGCTGATTATATCGGTGTGGATGTTCAAGGACCTTACAAGCCGGAATACTATAGATACTAGTCTTAGGAACTAGGTATTTATACCTATATTATATAGAAGCCCTTCTCGTTTTTTCGAGAGGGGCTTTTTTTTTGAACTTGCAAAGCAAGTTCAGGTCCGATGGCCGATGGCCGAGTCCGACATTCGACCGCCAAAAATCAATCAGTAAATAATGTTAGTCGCCAATCAAAAGTCAGGGATCTGGTTTCCGGAGTCTGGACTCCAGAGTTTCTGATTTCTGATCTCCGATTTCTGATTTCGGTTCCCGAGCGTAGCCGAGGGATGGTTCCTGAGCGCAGTCGAAGGATTGATTTCCGATTTGACTATTATTATATAGAAGCCCTTCTCGTTTTTTCGAGAGGGGCTTTTTTTTGGAGTATGGAGTTTGGAGTAAGGCTTCTGGTCTGAAGAATCAATATATGGTCTCTCGATACAATTCAATTAGCTTGCCGAGTGATTCCGATGAAATCGGAATAGTATCGAGGCATACTGAACCACTCGAGACCCAAGAACTCATTTCTGATTTCTGATCTCTGATTTAGACTGGTCTCCGCAACGCTAGTTGCTCACTCTCAAAGTAGTCCCGTCATAAAACGTTACATACTGCTTTAAAGCAGTGGTAGCTGGCGGGCGAGAAACGCTTCCATCGCTCATTAGAAAAGCAGATCCACAGCAATCATCACTTGCGGTAATGTTATTTGGATCTACAGAGACCAATGCACAGGTACTTGATGGTTGAAAAGTGCAATGCCTATCGTAAGCTCTAAATTCATTCTCACCGAGACGGTAAATAATTATTCCCCTAGAGCCTCCAGAAATATATTCCCATCCACCTACCGTCTTTAGACGGATGTAGTCGGGATCATCTAATTGGATCAAAATATTTACCTCAACCAAGGGAACATTATTATTGTCTTCGTCCTTACATGAAGTCGAAAAAAGAAAAAAAAGCCCCAGAAGAATAGGAAGTCCGCTTTGCTTGAACATAGTTTTGTATACTGCAAAACTAAGCTAACTCTATATTCTTATGAAAATTATAATTCGGGGCATCGTTTTTTTAAGCATGGGTGTCTTATTGATGAACGCTCCTGCACAAGCTCAGAAGAGAGCAGAGAGAACGGTCGAAAAAAGAGAGAAGCAACTTGCCAAGCAAAAAGCCGATAAAAAAGCTCAAGCTGAAAAAGAGCAAGAAGAAATGAGGAAGAAGCATGTAGACATGCAGACCAAAAAAGTGCAAAAGCGAATGAAAAAGACCAGGAAAAAGTCGAAAAGATACAACAATAAGAAGAAGGGTTTTTTCCTATCGAGATGGTTTAACTAAGTGAAAATGAAATGAATTGAAAGCATTGAAAAAGAAGGAAATTAACTGATTGTTAATCTTTGTTATTTTTTTTATTAAATGTATATCTTTACGCCCCTGTAGTTTTTTACAAGTACAAGGACACAACAACATAAAACACCTATTATGCTAAGAAAGTTACTATTGGCGCTAGCAATAGCGATGGGATGTGTATTGTCTGCATCAGCACAAGTTGGGCAGGGAACCATCAAGGGAAAGATCTTAGATGAAGAAACCGGAGAGCCGGTTCCTTTTGCTAACGTGGCACTGATGGATGGATCAGATCAGATTCTCGGTACAACCACAGACTTCGATGGGGAGTACACCCTTAAGCCAATTCCTCCTGGAACTTATGACATTCAAATCTCCTATGTAGGATACGGTACTCGAAGAATTTCTGGTATTTCTGTTACTTCAGATAAGATTACTCAAGTAGACGGTAAGATTGCACAGGGTATTGAGTTACAGACAGTAGAAATTACCGAGTATACCAAGCCTTTATTTGAGAAGGATCAAACTACTGTAGAGGAGACCAAAACTCGTGAAGAGATCCAAAGAATGGCTGTGCGTTCTGCAACAGACATTGCAAAAACTGCAGGTAATGGAGTGTTCTCTAGAGATAATGGTGGAAGTGGACTTAACGTACGTGGCGCTCGTGATGGAAATAACGTAACCTTTATCGATGGTATTAAAGTAATTGGTTCTACATCTTTACCTAAATCCGCTATTGAGGAAGTAACAGTTAAAACAGGTGGTCTATCAGCACAGTATGGTGACCTTACTGGAGGTGTAACTTCGATTACAACTCGTGGAGCTTTCAAAGAATATTTTGGTAGTGCTGAGTATCTGACATCTGGTTTCCAAACTAGTGAAGATAATACGGTTGGACTTGACCCTTACGGTTACAATCTAGTTGGTTTCAGTTTAGGTGGACCAATTCTCACAGAAAAGGATGAAAATGGAAAAGTATTAAAGGCCCCTCTTGGATTCTTATTAACTGCTGAATATAGAGATATTGTAAACCCAAGACCTTCTGCAGTTCAATTATATAAGCCAACAGATGAAGCCCAAGAATTGATCGAGAATGATCCTTATATAGGTGACTTCCAGAATCTTGCTGTATTAAAGCGTGCAGAATTCTTAACTGCTGATGACTTTGAAGAGATCGATTTTCAAAGGAATGTGAGAAGTAGAACATTGGTTATCAATGCCAAGATCGACTGGCAGATCAATGAGCTATCATCTATGTCGTTTGGTGGTACCTTCAATACCAATCGCAACAATTCAGATATCAGAACATTCCAGTTGTTCAACTATGCGAACAACCCATATAATGAGAATGACGACTATAGAGCTTATGTTCGATATACCCAGCGTTTTGCAAATGCAGAAGAGGGAGAAGGACAAGACAATAAGTCATTGGTGTCAAATGCATTCTTCTCTGTTCAGGCTGATTTCTCTAGAAGAACTACTGCATCTCAGCATGAAGATCACAGAGATGATTTCTTTAGATATGGATACGTAGGTAGGTTTGAAGCGATTACTGAACCATCTTATCTGTATCAATCAAGATCTAATGGAGCTGGAGTTCCTCAAGGATTCCTACTTCCTGATGGCAATTATTATGCAGGTGAATTCCTAACTGCATTTAACAGTCCTATTGCATATAACTACACTCCAGGTGATGTGAATCCTGTACTTGCTAGTTATACTCAGTCTTTCTATGACTTATTGAATAGTGCCGGACTTCAAAACACAATTAATACAAGAGAGCTTGTAGAAGGTGGCGGTGGTATTGTGAATGGTGGTGTGATCAACAACAACATATATAATTTATGGTCAGCTCCAGGCGCAATCAATAACGGTTATGGTAAAACTGAAAGAGATCAGTATCGTCTATCTGGTAGAGGATCTGCCGATATTGGTGATCATGCGATCATGCTTGGTTTTGAATACGAGCAGAGAGTTGAAAGAAACTACAGCATGAATCCACTTGGCCTATGGCAATTGGGTAGAGGTACCGTGAATAGCCACATTGAGCAGATCGATTCTTCTAGATTTACTGTGGATACTATAAGTACTTATCCTAGAATCACCTTTGAAAGAAATATCGACCTTAATAATAGAACTTACTTTGCCTACAACTTTAGAAAGGCAGTTGGACTAGATCCAAATGGAGGAGATTTCATCGATTTCGATTCATATGATATTGATGTATACGATATTGAATTCTTCTCAGCTGATCAGTTGATCAATCCAGCGAACAATGTAAACCTTCAGTACAGAGGGTATACATATAAAGGAAGAAGAACTTCTGAAATTCCAACCTTGGATGATTTCTTTAATGAGACAATTAGCGATGGAATCAGAGAGTTTAAGACTCGTCCGGTTGCACCTTATCAGCCAATTTATATCGCTGGATATATTGAAGATAAGTTCGCATTCGATGATTTAGTTTTCCGTGTTGGTTTGAGATTGGATAGATTCGATGCCAATCAGCCTGTTTTGAAAGATCAATTCTCATTCTTCCCAACTCAGAATGCAGCTTTTGCGAGAACACAAAAGGATAGTGAGTACAACATTCCAAATAACATTGGAGATGACTACGTAGTATATGTGCAAAACATAGAAAATCCAACTTATTCATCTATCGTTGGATTCCGCGATCCGGAGACAAACAGATTCTACAATGCAAATGGTGAAGAATTGAATGATAGCCGTCCGCTAGAGCAGGGTGGTGGTATTGCTCCATGGTTGCGAAATCCTGGCGCTAGAAACTTGAGTACGGATCTTACTTCTGAGTCCTTCGAAGATTATGAGCCTCAGTATACCCTAATGCCGAGAATTTCATTCTCATTCCCTATTTCGGATGAGGCTACATTCTTTGCTAACTATGATATCCTTACTCAGCGTCCATCTGGTAATGTGGCACTTGATCCTATTGACATCATTACGATCGAGAACCACAACCGTATCATGAACAACCCTTCATTGAAGCCAACTAAAACGATCAGTTATGAGCTTGGTTTCAAGCAAAAGCTGTCTAACAGTTCTGCATTGACCTTATCTGCTTTCTATAAAGAGCAAAGAGATGAGATTCAGGTTGTAAGAAGAGGTGGAGCACATCCAGTTGATTATCGTACTTATGATAACCTCGATTTTGGTACAGTTAAAGGATTTACATTCAACTACGACTTGAGAAGAGTTAAGAACATTCAATTGAGAGTGAACTATACCTTGCAATTTGCAGAAGGAACAGGTTCAGGATCACTTACATCTCTTAACCTTGTTAACTCTCAGCAACCAAACTTGAGATCTATCTTCCCTTATACTTATGATCAACGTCATGCGGTTACTGCTAGTATCGATTATCGTTATGGAAGAGGAAAGCGTTACAATGGTCCGAAGATCAAAGGAAAGAACATCTTTGAAGATGCCGGTATTAACTTCCAGGTAGTATCTGGTTCTGGAACACCATATACTTCGAGAGTTGGTCCAAGAGATGAGGAAAGTATTACTCCACAGAACAACCGTCAGCCAATTATTGGAGGTATTAATGGTTCAAGATTGCCATGGACTTTCAGAGTTGATTGTAGAATCGATAAGAACTTCATCTTGAAGTGGGGAGGAGATACGGAAGAAAATCAAACTGCATGGAAGGAAGGAAAGAAAACATCGATCTTGAATGTGTATTTCCAGATCCTAAACTTGTTTGACGCTCAAAACATTCAAGCTGTATATGCATATACTGGAAACCCTGATGATGATGGTTATTTGACATCTGATCAATTCCAGAACCAAATTCAGCAGCAGCTAGATGAACAAGCATACAGAGATCAATATTCAATTGCTCTACAGAACATGTATAACTACGAGCTACCTAGAAGAATTAGACTAGGATTGCAGTTGAATTTTTAATTGAGAAAGAGATTTATATTAAGATATAATATATAAGATATGAAGTTGAGGTATATATTAAGCATTGGAATCGCCCTTGCATTGACTCAAGGAGTATTTGCCCGAGGCGGAGAAAAGAAAGACGAGGGTAAGAAGCCCAACGAGCGACCACTTCTTGCTGCAGGTTGTACTCCTGCAAATAGACTTATCTATTTAGAGTACAACAATGTGCGTACAAGAGTTGAGACTGGTGGACTATGGTGGCAAGATCGCCAGAATAGTTCTGCCGACTATGAGGTCCCAAGAGGTTCAAACTCATACGCTATCTACGCAGGTGGATTGTGGTTAGCTGGTACTGACGTTAACGGTCAGTTGAAAGCTGCGGTTAGTAAGTTCGGACAAGGAGTTGACTATTATACCGGACCATTAAATAATGATGGTACTGCTGAGATCGATGATATTAGATGTAACACATGGGATCGCTTCTTTGAGATTTCAAGATCTGAAGTTGAAGAGTTCGTTCTTTACAACTCTAGCTCAGATGAAGATAGAGCCGAACTATTTCCTAATGGCTACGAAGTGCCTCAAAGTATTCGCGAATGGCCTGGAGATGGTCTAGCGAATTCTACTGCAGCAGATAACGCTCTATTAGCTGATAAACTAGCTCCTTTCATTGATGTGAATCAAGATGGAATTTACGATTGGAGAGATGGTGATTATCCTTTCTACGATCTTGGTGCTAGCTTGAATTCAAACATTAATGATAGCTCTTTGATCAATAGTGATGGAGTTATCGACTGTAGAGCAACTCGTGTTGATCGTTCAGAAAGTGCTGGAAGACCACTATTTGGCGATAAGACATACTGGTGGATATTTAATGATAAAGGAAACCTTCACACGGAATCAAATGCTCCTTCTATTGGTATGGAGATTCACGCTCAGGCCTTTGCCTTTGCAACCAATGATGAAGTAAATGATATGACCTTCTATAACTTCGAGTTGATCAACCGTTCAACATTTACCTTAACTGATACCTACTTTGCTTCATATGTGGATTCAGATCTTGGTAACCCAGGAGATGACTACGTAGGTTGTGATGTAGAAAGAGGATTTGGTTACTGTTATAATGGTGATGAATTCGATGAGGATTTCCAAGGACAAACCGGTTATGGTGCTACGCCAGCGGTTATCGGAATAGACTTCTTCGAGGGTCCTTATCAAGATTTTGATGGAATCAACAACAATGTGGGTATTCGTCCTGGAGAAGCATTGAATGGTTTGGGTTATTTCGATCCGAATAGCGCAGAGCCAGATACGATAGTCGACAATGAGCGTTTTGGTATGAGAAGATTTGTTTACTACAATATTGGTGGTGGACAAAATGGTGATCCTACATTGGCAATCCACTATTACAATTATATGAGAGGTATCTGGCAGAATGGCCAGCCTATGAGCCATGGTGGTAATGGATTGAATTCTGCCGGTGTGGAAGGTATTCCAACAGCTTTCATGTTCCCTGGTGATAGTGACCCATTGCATTGGGGAACTGTTGATGATCAAGGGATCCCAGTTATTCCGGTTAATAACAATTGGACTGAGGATAACCCTGGAGGTGGTGAAGATGCCAACCCTCCTGGAGACCGTCGTTTCTTGCAGTCTGCAGGTCCATTTACCCTAGAGCCTGGTAATGTGAATGATATTACCGTAGGTGTTGTATTCGGTCAGGCTGAGACTGGTGGAAGATTGGCATCATTGAATGTTGCATTTACCGCTGATAACAAAGCACAGGCACTTTTTGATAACTGTTTCCAAGTATTGGATGGTCCTGATGCTCCAGATCTTACTATTCAAGAATTGGATAAGGAATTGATCTTCTACCTCACTAATAGTGAGCTTTCAAATAATTTCAATGAAGAGTATGAAGAGGAAGATCCTAATATCATTACTCCAGATACTGTATTGGATCAAGGTATTACTTATGATAACAAATATAGATTCCAAGGTTATCAAGTATTCCAATTGTCTGCAGAAGATGTATCAATTAATGATATCATGGATCTTTCAAGAGCGAGATTGGTATTCCAGTGTGATATCGTAGATCGTGACACTACTTTGGTGAACTACATCTTCGATGAGCAATTGCAGGCTAATATTCCACAAGTGATGGTAGAAGGAGCTAATGATGGAATTACTCACTCTTTCAGAATTACAGAGGATCAATTTGCTTCTGGAAATGCAAGACTGATAAACTATAAGACTTATTATTATATCGCTATCGCTTATGCAACCAATAACTATAAGCGTTATGCACAAGATGTTGCACCGGATCCAGGAAATCCATTAACTCCTGCATCTGATGGGCAAAAGGTTCCTTACCTTGCAAGTAGACAAAGTGCAACTGGAGGGCAGATCGATCCTGTAACTGCAATCCCACACCGTCCGGTATATGAATCTAATGGTACGGTGGTTAATGCAAGATATGGCGACTTAGTTGGAGTAACTCGTTGGCAAGGTACCGGAAACGGTGGAAATGGTCTTGAGCTTACTGATGAAACCGTCAATCGTCTAATGGAAGATAAAGACTGGGAAAGTGGTGAAGTACCAGTTCAACTAACCTATAGGTTAGGAACTAGTCCTATCAATGTGAAAGTAGTAGATCCACTTAGTATTATTGATGGCGACTTTGTAATGAAGTTTGTCAACAATGAGCCAGGTGAATTGATTCTTGATGATACCGCAAGATGGGAGTTGGCATTGAACGGAACAGATACTGTAAGATCCGATAGATCGATTGGTTCTTTAAATGAACAATTACTAATCGGCACTACTAATAATTGGGGACTGTCTGTAGAGATTGGCCAAACTAGACTTGCTGGTCCAGATGCTCAAGGTGAAATAAGAGCAAGAAATAATGGCTATATCGGTGCAACAGCGACTTTCCCTGGTCAAGTTAACTGGTTATCAGGTATTCCTGATACTGATGGTAATTCTCCATTTAACTGGATTCTTTCTGGTAGTGTTTCAGGTTCAGGTGATCAGCAATATGGTGACCGTCAAAATGCAAACAATGATTATATAGATCCAAGAGAAGACTATGAAGCTATTCTTGGTGGAACTTGGTCTCCTTATAATCTAGTGGGTTATGGAAGAATTTCAGGAGGTAACCTATTCGTGAACAAACCTGGATTCAATAAGCCAGCTGTTGAAGGCGCTGCTTTGAGATACATTAACTCTATCTTGGTTGTATTTACTCCAGATAAGAGTAAATGGACTCGTTGTCCAGTTGTTGAAACTCAAGAGGAATTAGCGAAGTCAACTGATGGCACGGATTGGATGAACGTTCGTCCTGCTGTATCTATCGATAAGGATGGTGTTCCTTTCGATACTTCAGGTCTTGGACTTAGTCCTTCTGATCCTGTAGCTACTTTGCTTGCTGCTGGTTCTGCAGATGAGAATGATGGAAATTATATTTCTCCTTTTGGTATGGGCTGGTTCCCAGGTTATGCAATCAATGTAGAAACTGGTGAAAGAATGAATGTAGTATATGGTGAGGATACCTGGTTTGGTGTGGATAATGGCGCCGACATGCAATGGAATCCTACTTCAACTATTGCTACTGGAGCAGGTGTAGTAGATAATATCTGGGGTGGTAAGCACTTTACTTACTTCTTTAGAAAAACTACGGCGCTAGAGCGTGAAGAGAATTCAATTCTTGATTTCTCAGCTAACTTTAGAATGGTTGAGTATGATGGAGGAGCTAAGCTCTATCAAATGCTTAGAACTGCTAACCTACAGCAGTTTGCATGGCAAGCTTGTAGCTGGGTGACAATGCCATTGTTGGTTCCTGGAACTCAATTGTTGCAATCTGAAGTGAAAGTGAATATTCAGGTTTCTAAACCTTATGAGTTCATGAATACCAATGTGAATGACACACTTGGCTCAGGCGCAATTGATAGCACTTTGGCAAATCAAGGGCGACCAGTTTACACTTTTGCAACAAGAGGTTTTGCCGTACAAAAAGGAAATACAGAAGCATTAGAAGATGCTCTTGTAGACATCAATGTAGTGCCTAATCCATATTATGCAATTTCAGAGTATGAAGGTTCAGCTCTGGATAATGTGGTGAAGATTACAAACCTTCCACAGACTTGTACGATTAGAATCTACAATATGTCGGGAACTTTGATCAGAAGCTATAATAAAGCTGATCCGCAAAACTTCCTTGATTGGGATTTGAATAACCAAGCGGGTATTCCAATCTCTAGTGGAGTGTATTTAATTCATGTTGAAGTACCAAATGTTGGTGAGAAGATCTTGAAATGGTTCGGTGTTACCAGACCGGTGGATCTGGACAATTTCTAAAATGAAAATATCTATGAAAATCTTTAGAAGAGGAATACTTTTATTGGCCCTTGCAGGAAGCAGTATGGCTTTTGCTGGGAACGAAGATAGAGCTGGTGAGGCCGGTGCTTCAGAACTGCTGATAAATCCATGGGGAAGAACTAGTGGATGGGGTAGTGCGAATACCGCAGGCGTAAGAGGAGTTGAGTCATTCAACTTGAATATTGCCGGATTAGCCTATACCGAAGGTTCTGAGCTTATTTTTACCAATACCAATTGGATGAGTGGTGCTGATATCAGCATCAATGCCTTGGGCTTTGCCCATAGATTAGGCGAGTCTGGTGGAGTATTAGGTGTTTCTGCTATGGCGATGTCATTCGGTGATATCGATATTACCACAGCAGATAACCCAGATGGAGGTCTTGGTACCTTCTCGCCAAACTACTTCAATATTGGTCTAGCTTACTCTAAAAACTTCTCTAACACCATTAGTGGTGGATTAGTAGTTAAATTGGTTTCTGAAGGGATCTCAAACGTGAATGCAACGGGGATTGCAATTGATGCTGGGGTGAACTATGTAACCGGTGATATGCGTCAGTTGAAGTTTGGTATTACATTGAGAAATGTTGGGCCGCCAATGACTTTTGGAGGAAATGGCCTTTCAGATCGTTTTACAGTGCCTAATACTGAGAAAACCTTATCTGTAAACCAAAGATCCAAAGACTTTGAACTACCTTCAATGGTGAATATTGGTCTTACATACGACTTCTTTTTAACCGATGCTGAAGAAACGGAGGATGAAAATTGGGTGGCAGATCATAGATTGACTACTGCAGGTACATTCACTTCTAACTCCTTTACAAAGGATCAGTTCAGAATTGGTGTAGAATATGCCTTTAGAGAAATGTTCATGGTAAGAGGTGGATATGTATATGAATCAGATGCTACTGATGATGTATCCAATGCTACCACTAATCTAGGGCCTTCATTTGGAGCTACAATTCAAGTCCCTCTTGGAGAATCGGGTTCTACATTTGGGATCGATTACTCCTACAGAGTCACGAGGATATTCGATGGTTCTCACGGAATTGGAGTGAAGCTGACTTTCTAGAAACAAAAAATATTTTAATTTTGTCAAAGAGAACTCCATACCGGGGTTCTCTTTTAGCTTTTATAAATAGAAGTATATTAGACGATTATGGCACAGGTGAGCTATTTTACAGAGGAAGGATTGGCCAAATTGAAAGCTGAGCTTAAGCAGTTGGAAACTGTTGAAAGACCATCAATTTCCAAGCAAATTGCAGAAGCTAGAGATAAAGGAGACCTTTCGGAGAATGCAGAGTATGATGCTGCTAAAGAAGCACAGGGTTTGCTGGAGTTGAAGATCAGTAAATTGAAGGATCTTATTGCCAACTCTCGAGTGGTTGATGAATCTGAACTGGATACAACCAAAGTGCTTATTCTCTCTAAAGTAAAGATCAAGAACGTAGCAAATGGCGCTACTATGGAATACACTCTAGTTTCTGAAAAAGAAGCCGATATGAAAGAGAAACGTATTTCGGTTGAATCGCCAATTGCGAAAGGACTGTTGGGAAAAAGTGTTGGAGATGTTGCAGAAGTACAAGTTCCCAGTGGGAAAATGAAATTTGAGATCCTTCAAATCAGCAGATAATGTCTAGCATTTTTTCAAAGATAGTTTCCGGTGAGATCCCTTCACATAAGATTGCAGAGAATGATGATTTCTATGCCTTTCTAGATATCAGTCCTCTTAAAGAAGGGCATACTCTAGTAATTCCTAAGAAGGAGACCGATTACATCTTTGATGTACAAGATGACGAATTTCAAAAACTATGGCTATTCGCTAAGTCAGTCGCAAAGAAAGTTGAAGCTGCAATTGAATGCAAGCGTATTGGTGTGGCTGTAGTTGGCTTAGAAGTAGCCCACGCGCATATACACCTCATTCCGATCAATTCTGTGGCTGATATGAATTTTGCCAATCCCAAGCTTGATATTAGCCAGGAAAGACTAGCTGAGATTGCCGCTAAGATCAATGCTTAGGCTTTTCTTCCCGGATTATCCTTTAGAAAGTTCTCCCAGTTAGAGTAGTTCTTAGTGCCAGATGGCATTGCCCCTTGATAATGATGACAAACTGCTACCGCAAGTGCATCCGTAGCATCTAAAGTCTTAGGGTTCTCTTCATAGCGAATCATGCTCTTCAACATGGCTGCAACTTGCTCTTTTGAAGCTGCTCCCTTACCTGTGATCGCCTTCTTGATCTTCTTTGGCATATACTCTACAATAGGCACATTATGGTTAAGTACAGCTGCCATAGCTACACCCTGAGCCCTGCCGAGTTTTAGCATAGACTGGGCATTCTTGCCGTAGAATGGAGCCTCGATTGCCGCCTCATCAACTTTGAATTCCTTTACCAGCTGAGATATCCTTTCGAATATTCGTTGAAGTCTTAAGTTATGATCCCCCAACTTAGCCAGTTTAATAGCACCCATAGCCAAAAGAGAAATCTCTTTCTTTTCAATGGAAATCAGACCATAACCCATTATATTCGTGCCCGGGTCAATCCCCAAAATTACCTTGTCTGATTTATTGATCTTCGATTGCATTGACTAAAACAAAACTATATAAAATCACCAACACAACGCTGTCTTTTACTGTCGGCCTGCTGCTTTTATATATTCTTTATCTAGCGCTTATCTCCAAGGAGATTCCAGTCGAATTCAATCAGTTGAAAATCAATTCAACTACTATTTTCTATATCTCCCTTTCTTGCTTGTTGATGCTCCTAAATTGGTCCTTTGAAGCCATCAAATGGAATCTTTTGATTAGGAAGATACACAGGCTGAAAACCTCTGAGATAATAGGTTCTATAAGCTTGGGGCTATGTGCGAATATCATTGCTCCTAATCGTATTGGAGAGTTGGCAGCGCGACTCAATTACCTTCCTAATGAGAAAAGAAGAGAAGGCTTATATCTCAATCTCTTTGCAGCTAGCTCACAATTATTGATCACTTTTTTAAGTGGATTATTGGCATCCATTTTATTACTTCCTAGCCTGGACCTCATTCCTCATACATGGAAGTTGCCACTTTATCTATCTGCCTCAATTCTAATTTTATTCGCTCTGCTATTGTTCTTCAAATCGCAATTGGTAAAAAGATTGCTGCTGAATAAACTTGAGAAAAGTGGAGAAAAAGCTACAGCAGTTCACTTGGATCATGCCAGTCGCATAAAGGTGATTGCCTTAAGTACAAGTAGATATGTGATCTTTTTAATTCAATTCTTTCTCATACTCAAGGCATTTGGTGCTGAAATAGGCTTTTATGAAGCTTCCTTGATGCTTTCTATTAGCTTTTTAGTAAATAGTTTCATTCCTTCCAATTGGCTTACAGAAATTGTCACAAAGGGATCTGTGATCTTCTTCTTGTTTGAATTAATGGCATACGATCCCCTTATTGGAATCATGGCTAGCTTGGGTTTGTGGTTGATAAACCTGCTAATACCCTCGCTTCTATCACTTTACTTTTTAAAAGATATAGATTGGATGCGATTGGTGAAAGCCTGATGGCGAATAGTTGGTTTGTTATTCTACTACTTCCGATGCTTTGGTATGCATATACCTTATTGAAGCTGCGCAATAAGAAGGGTACAGAATTGACGGATGATAAGTCTGTTAGTTATCCTCTAATTTCTGTGGTGATTCCCTTTCGCAATGAAAGCAGATGGATCTCTGATCTTTTGGATTCGCTTGAATTACAAGATTACCCAGCTGAATCATGGGAGCTAATATTGGTAGATGACCATTCTTTGGATAGCGGTCCTCTCCTGGTTCGAAAGGCCATAGACAGAATTCCCGTGAAAACGCAATTGATCAGTTTGGAAAAAGGTAGTGGAAAGAAGTTTGCCCTGAAAGAAGGCATTGAAAGGGCACAATTTGATTGGATCCTAGCTACAGATGCTGATTGTTGTTTTAAAGAGGGTTGGCTAAGATCATATGCTGATCTTATTTCTACTACGGATGCAAATATGATCTGTGGGCCGGTTCTCTTTCGTGAGAATAGGAATAATTGGTTGGCTAGCTTCCAGAAATTCGAGCAGGCTATCCTAATGTTTGTCGGCAAGGCCTCAATCTTAAACGCCAACGCATTCCTAGCCAATGGGGCTAATATGGCATTTAAGAAATCTCTATTCAAACAAGCCGACCTCAAAGAAAGTGATACCCCTAGTGGAGATGATATCTTCTTATTACATCATATCAAGCAAATGGATCCTGCGAAAGTAATTTTCAATGATGCTGCTGAGGCTTTGGTTCGAACACCGGCTATGGAATCCATTCTCAGGTTTATTGATCAACGTATCCGTTGGGCTTCTAAGAGTAGATACTATAAAGATGCAGATAGTTTGAGGTATGGACTGGCAATCGCATTGGGCAATGGCATTCTTGTATTTGCATTATGCCTTTTTCTATTGGGTTTTCTTCAACTATGGGCCTTTCTTGGCTTAATATGCCTCAAGTTGACCGTTGATGCGATCATTTTCTTTAGATCCAGAAAGTATGCTGAGCTTAGATATAAATGGTTGAGCTTTCTTTTGATCTTCCCCTTGTATCCTTTATATACCATTGGGATCGCTTTGCTATCTTTACTTTATAAACCCCGTTGGAAAGGAAGAAAGATCTAGATTGACTAGCAAGAAGGAAATCTCACCCACTCAATTGATGTGGAGAAAGTTCAAACGCAATCGTTTAGCGTTTGGCGGACTCCTACTCATCTTCCTATTCTTTCTAATTGCACTTTTAGGTCCAATTATCCGACCTGACTCTACCCCCAAGGCCAATGATCAGCATCTAGAGTTAGCGAGAAAATCACCGGGCTTTGAATGTCAGTTCATTCAATTGCCAAATGCAACTGTAGCTGAATCTTCTTTTCTGGAAAAATGGCTCTTTGGAGCTCCAAATCCATATAGAGAATCGCCTATACAAGACTATAGAATCGTTGAAGGGGGAGTAATTGTAATTCCTTTTTCAGCTCCTTCAAAAGCCAAAGAATTTGAAGTCTTTTATAATGCCGAAGAGCTTGAGAATTACGAAGAAGCTATAATGAAAGAAAGACCATCCTTCATCGTAGATCACCGCTATTTGCTGGGGACTGATCGCTATGGGAGAGATCTGTTGAGCAGACTGATGGCTGGCTGCTGGATCTCATTTTCGGTGGGAATCATTTCCCTCAGCATTTCTCTTTTTATAGGAATTGCACTGGGAGCTATAGCCGGATATTTTGGGGGAAAGATCGATGATCTCATCGTTTGGTTCTTTAATGTGGTTTGGTCAATTCCAACTCTTCTATTGGTGATTGCGATCACCCTAGTACTCGGAAAGGGTTTCTGGCAAGTTTTTGTGGCTGTTGGCTTAACCATGTGGGTGGAAGTAGCTAGATTGGTGCGCGGACAAGTAATGGAAATGCGATCAAAGGAGTTTGTGGAAGCTGGCAGGGCATTTGGCTATAAGAGTAGAAGAATTATTCTAAAACACATACTCCCCAATATCAGTGGCCCTATCATTGTGATCTCAGCTTCTAATTTTGCAGCGGCCATTTTGATCGAAGCCGGCTTGAGCTTTTTAGGATTAGGAGCTCAGCCTCCGCAAGCTACCTGGGGTAAAATGATCTCAGAGCACAAAGGTTATATTATCACTGGCGACGCTTATCTAGCTATCTTTCCCGGTATAGCTATTTTCTTATTGGTTCTTGCTTTTGTGGTAGTAGGGAATGGCTTGCGCGATGCTTTCGATAGTAAACAACTCAGCCCATCGCTTAGCTAAAAGAATAGCAAAGCAGAAAGGTAGATCGTGAATCCCACAAGCATAGCAATTAGCGTATAGGGAAGTATTTCTTTGGCCTTTAATCCTGTAATTCCCAATAGTGGCAGAGCCCAAAATGGTTGCAACATATTTGTCAATTGATCGCCATAAGCCAATGCCATCACACCTTTCCATAAAGGTAATCCTAGACTTTCAGAAGCCTGCACAATGATCGGACCTTGAACGGCCCACTGTCCGCCTCCACTTGGAACAAAAATGTTCACCAATCCGGCACTAAACAAAGTGAAAATGGGAAATGTGGTTTCATTGGAAATATTCACAAAGAAGCCGGAGAGCATTTCCACCATACCTGAGCCTTTCATAATACCCATGATGCCAAAATAAAGTGGGAATTGGATCAGAATACCTGCCGCACCTCCTATGGCCTCATCAACTGCCTTTAGAAAGGAGCTGAAGTTGCCATGAAATAGAATCGCCAAACCCAAGAGCATGAAGTTGATGAAGTTGGGGGTAATGAAACCCAAACTGCTTCCTTCATTACTGCCTGATTTATAGACTGCGTAAAAAAGGATCACCGCTCCCATTGCAAAGGCGAAGACCTTTGATCTGTCCAATCGCTCGGCCCCAACCACTTCTGAATCTTCCTCCTCTTTGCTGCTGATCTGGGCCTCGGGTAACTTGAACTTTTGCAGGGGTTTTTGCTTACCCAGCCAATAGAAAAGTGCCGGCATCAGCAATAAAAGCATCAGACAACTGTATAGATTCATATTAGAAAAGGCGGTCTCAGCAAAGCTCAGTTGTTCTGGTAGATTGCCCAACTGCTCGCTGGAATAGATGCCCGACATCAAATCTTTCAAATGCCCTTTTTCTGCCACTTTCGCCAGGGATGAACCGCTTAATCCTCCATGCCAAACCATCAATCCGATATAGCCAGCTGCTCCAATAAGTGGATAATTGATCGATAAACCGGTTTTTTCCGCCCTTTCAGCCACTTTTCTGGCGAAAATGGCACCGAATATCAATCCTAAGCCCCAATTGAAGAAAGCCACCAGCATAGTGAGCAGACAAACCCGCATGGCCGCCTCTCCATTGCTGCGAATTCTACCTAGCATCATTGAAATGAATCGATCTACCGGCTTACTCAAGGCTAAGACATGTCCCAAAACCAGCATCAACATCATTTGCATGGCAAAGACCATCAAACCATTGTTCCAGAGTCCATCTTCCCAAGCAGCAAGCAAATCTAGGCTGTATGAACCAAGATCAGTTCCCGCTTCCGGAGTGAAGAACAAAGCCAAGAAGAAGGTGAGCACTGTTAGTAAAAGCGCAATCGTGAAAGGGGTAGGGAGTAGGTACTGAAAGAGTCGGGCGTAGCCTTCGGTGAATTTCATAGAATAATCGTCAAATAAAGATAGGGAAATGAGGCTGATTTAATAATTTTATTTCTTTAGGAAAGCCCATGGATAAAGCAGAAGCGAAGCGCAGAATTGAAGAGTTAAGCGAAGAGTTACGACAACATAATTACCGATACTATCAAGAAGATGCGCCAACCGTAAGCGACTACGACTTCGATATGCTTTTGAAGGAGTTGGAGGCCTTGGAGAAGGAGTATCCTGAATTCGCCGATGAGAATTCGCCCACCAAAAGGGTTGGTGGAGAAGTCACCAAGAGTTTCGAGACTGTAAAGCATAAATACCCTATGCTATCTCTATCAAATAGTTATAGCAGAGAGGAGCTTGAGGAGTTCGATGAAAGGGTGCAAAAGCTGTTGGAAAGATCTGTGGAATACGTCTGTGAGCTGAAATACGATGGAGTAGCCATCGGCATCACTTATAAGGATGGGAAGATCTTTAGAGCGCTTACTCGAGGTGATGGTAGCCAAGGAGATGATATCACCACCAATGTAAAGACCATACGTTCGGTTCCACTAAAATTACAAGGTGATTATCCCGAAGAATTCGAGATTCGTGGCGAGATCTTCTACCCTCTATCAGTCTTCCGCAAATTGAATGAAGATCGTGAAGCGGCAGGGGAAGACCGCTTGGCAAACCCAAGAAATGCGGCTTCAGGAACATTGAAAATGCAAGATTCAGCAGTGGTCGCCGAACGTAAGCTCGACTGCTTCCTTTACTATGTTTTGGGAGAGGAGCTGCCCTACAAAAAGCATTTTGAAAACATGATGCATGCCGGAAAATGGGGATTCAAAGTACCCAATCCGAATAAGGATCTGATCCGCAAATGCAGTGACTTGGATGAAGTTTTTGCCTTTATCGATCAATGGGATCAGCAGCGTTCAGAATTGAATTTCGAGATCGATGGGGTGGTGATCAAAGTGAACGACTACGATTATCAAGAGGAGTTGGGGTATACAGCTAAGAGTCCGCGTTGGGCGATTGCTTATAAGTTCAAGGCAGAGCAGGTTGAAACTCGTTTGAATAAGATCACCTATCAAGTGGGTAGAACCGGAGCCATCACACCGGTAGCGAATCTAGAACCGGTCTTATTGGCGGGAACTACGGTAAAACGCGCTTCATTGCATAATGCCGATCAGATCGAGAAGTTGGATATTCGAGAAGGAGATCTGGTGCAGGTTGAAAAAGGGGGAGAGATCATTCCCAAAGTGGTGGGTGTAAACCTCAAGGCTAGACCATCAGATTCAAAGCCTACTGAATACATCAAGCATTGTCCGGAATGCGAGACCGAGCTAGTTCGTTATGAAGGTGAAGCTCAACATTATTGTCCGAATAGCTGGGGTTGTCCGCCTCAGATCACTGGCAAAATGGCCCATTTCATTTCCAGAAAGGCCATGGATATTGATGGTTTAGGAGAAGAGACCATCACTCAACTCTTCGAAGCCGGACTGATCAAGAATATTGCCGATATCTATGAATTGAATAAAGAAGACCTGCTGCCTCTTGAGCGGATGGCTGAAAAGTCGGTGAACAATCTGCTCGACGGAGTAGAAGCCTCCAAGCAGATCCCTTTCCCAAGAGTATTGTTTGCCATTGGAATTCGCTATGTGGGGGAAACAGTGGCGAAGAAACTGGCCAAGCATTTCAAAAGCATGAGGGCCTTAAGAGCGGCTAGCTTTGAAGAATTGGTTGAGGTGGATGAGATAGGTGATAAGATCGCAGAGGGCATCATTAGCTTTTTCAATGAAGAACGGAATCGGGAGCTGGTCGACCGTCTGGCAGTACTTGGACTGCAAATGGAGCTTGATGAAGATGCCAATGCACAGCAGTCGGATATTCTGGAGGGCAAATCCATCGTGATCTCAGGAGTGTTCCAGAATCATTCGCGAAATGAACTTAAAGAACTCATTGAAGCCAATGGAGGCAAGAATGTGGGTTCGCTTTCCAGCAAGACGGATTACTTATTGGCAGGCGAGAATATGGGTCCGGCGAAGAAGAAAAAGGCAGAGGATTTGGGGATTCAGATGATTTCGGAAGCGGATTTTGAGAAAATGATTTCTGCTTAGAAGCCAAAGGCTAGATTCTTTCCCGCAGATAGCGCAGATTAATACTTTAGCGCTAAATCTGAAAATATTTTGATATCGCAGATTTAGTGTTATCCTTAGAATTAAATCTATTGCACCATGAAGATCAGCGTGATCTGCGAAATAAATCAGCGAGATCAGCGGGAGATAGAAAAGCTGAGGATCTAGGAATAGAGATTATTTCGGAGGAGGAGTTTGAGAGAATGATTTATTCTTAGATAAAAGAACAAAGAAAAAAGAGAAAAGACTTCATTCGTAATTCGAAATTCCACATTCGTAATTGATTAGGGGTTCCACTTTAGCTTCCCACTCTTCTCAATTATCTTCTCTTCATGCATGAGATATTCCAAGACCTTCACCAAGTGCTCTTCCTGAAAATATTCCAACTGATCTATGAGCTCATTCAAGCTTAAAGCTTCATCATCCAGTTTGCGTTTGCAGGCATCTACGATCTGATCGAATTCCAGCTCGCTCACATCCATTTTATTCTTCTCCAAGCAGATATCGCAGATTCCGCATCTGGCTGAATCCTTTTCCCCAAAATATTCCAGCAAGAGCTGGCTTCTGCAGCGGATCTTGGATTGAGTGTAGTATAGAACCGCATCGATCTTCTCTTTGAAAATGGCTTTGCGGTCTTTGTAAGTTTCTTTTGAGATCAATAGCGATCGTTGATCAACCCTTGCCTTATTGAAGAAGATCTGGGCCTGCTCTGAAGCTGGAATAAAATCGACCATCTCCATTTGATCAAGTTTGCTAAGCACTTTTAAAAAGGCCTCTTTGCCCATATTCATTTGTCCGGCTAGCTTGCCTTCATCAATCCGCACATAGTCTTCAAACATGCCTCCAAAACTTCTGAGAATATGTTTGATAATGGGGTCATAGACCTTATGCGATACCTGAAATTTGTAGAGCTCTTCTTTGTTCGCAGTGAATTTCATTTTGGAAGGTCGGTAAAAACCTTCATTCATGCTTAAATAGCCTGCTTTTTGGAGAAAATCAAGGGAAGTGTAGACCAATGCAGCATCGAAATCGTAGCGTTGAGCAAACTCTCTTAGATTAAAGGGAAAGCTTTGGCTTTCTCCACCATTGATTGGGATCTGTAGAAAATTACACAGAGCTAGATATACTTTTTTGATCTCTTCTAGGGGTGGGAATGACTTCTCATATTCGGCTTTTAGCTCATTGGCTTGTGAGTCATTCACCATCATTACTGCAAATGCCTTTTCACCATCTCGCCCCCCTCTTCCGGCTTCTTGATAATAAGCCTCTAAAGAATTGGGATAATCCATATGAATGACGAAACGCACATCCGCTTTATCGATACCCATCCCAAAAGCATTGGTAGCAACCACCACCTGTGTGTGATTTTGGATCCAGGATTCTTGCACTCTGGAACGTTGGGCATGATCCAAACCACCGTGATAAGAGTCGGCGCTGATCTTATTGTCTTGCAGATAGCCTGCAATCTGCTTGCATTTCAAACGTCTGTTGCAATAAACTACACCACTTCCACCTACATTCTTGATCACCTTTAGCATACGTTGATGCATATTTTCCTCATTGAGCACCACATAAGCCAAGTTCTTGCGCTGAAAGCTCTTTTGGATCACATGCTTAGCCTTGAATTCCAAGCGTTCTTGAATGTCTTCTACCACTTTAGGGGTGGCGGTGGCAGTAAGTGCTAAGACTGGCACATCTGGCAGCTGTTTGCGCAGTTCGGCAATGTTCAGATAGGCCGGACGAAAATCGTAACCCCATTGGGAGATACAATGTGCTTCATCAATTGCCAGAAGGCTCACATTCATTTTTGGTAAGCGAGCTTGGAAGAGTTCGGTCTGCAATCGCTCCGGGGAGAGATAGAGGAATTTGAAATCTCCATAGGCGGCATTATCCAAAGCTATATCCAGCTCCTTTTTACTCATCGCCGAACTAATGGCCATAGCTTTGATGCCTCTTTTGCGAAGATTCAGGACTTGATCTTCCATTAGGGCTATCAGTGGAGAAACCACCAAACAAATGCCTTCTATAGCCATTGCCGGTACTTGAAAGCAAATGGATTTCCCACCTCCGGTAGGGAGCAATGCCAGAGTGTCTTTTCCATCAAGGGCGGACTGTATGATCTCTTCTTGCTTTTCGCGAAAGGAATCATAGCCCCAATACTGTTTGAGTATTTGATGGATTTGAGAATCAGACATAGCTATATAAAAATAGCCGTTAATTGCTTAACGGCTATCTTAATTCATTGAAGGTTTTGATTAAGCCTTCTTTCTGAAGATGTATCGTGTAATGAAGATACCATCACCATCGCCTTTACCGGCATCACTTTCTACGCCACTGGTAATGAATACCAATTCCCAGCCTTTCTGACTCATATCATTCAACATTGAGCTAAAGAGAGCATCGTTAGAAGCGATATTCTG
Source organism: Flavobacteriales bacterium (assembly GCA_002706365.1). Taxonomy (GTDB): domain Bacteria; phylum Bacteroidota; class Bacteroidia; order Flavobacteriales_E; family Vicingaceae; genus UBA1494. Next base: position 103,951 of record PALM01000046.1, read on the forward strand.
GAAGTTGATACCCACCATAGAATAGAAGTTCAATACTTTGGTTTCATAAAAGGCATCCACTTTGGCATCACCTCTTTTTACATCTCCTTGCTTTGATTTTTTACCATCAGTACGCTCGGTTGTGAATTCATTATAATCGATATCTGAATTTTCTTGAATGATTCTAGATCTACCCAGACCACCAGGAACAACTGATTCAATTGTAGTAACTACTTTGTAGGTGTATTGAGCAAATAACTCGCAACTACCCATGATAATTAAAGAGAGTAAGAAAAGCTTTTTCATTAGTCTGATATTTAATAAGTTAATAAGCTACAATTATAGATAAACCTTTTATAAACCAACTATTTAATTTCATATAAATCTTTTGCGAAGGGTTATCTTTGCGGCAGAATTTCTCAGATGATTACACAAGACCAGCTAAAACAGCTTCAAGAGCGCACTCAAGCTCTTTATGATTACCTTGATATTGAGGTAAAGGAGATCCAGATCAAGGAGGATGAACAACGTACTCAATTACAAGGCTTTTGGGATGACCCTAAAGAAGCAGAGAAGCTGATGCGTCAAATTCGAAATAAGAAGGTATGGACTGAAGGGTATCATACGGTTAAAACGGCTATTGATGATCTGGAGGTGATCTACGACTTCTATAAAGACGATGGGGCCACAGAGGCTGAGGTAATGCAGGCTCACAAGAAAGCGGTGGAGCTCCTAGAGGAATTGGAATTCAAGAATATGCTTAGTGCCGAAGAAGATTCCCTCAATGCAGTGCTTCAAATTACTGCTGGAGCTGGAGGGACAGAAAGCTGCGACTGGGCTTCTATGCTGATGCGCATGTACATGATGTGGGGCGAGAAGCATGGCATGAAGGTAAAGGAGCTGGATCTTCAAGAAGGGGATGTGGCAGGTGTAAAGACCGTTACCATGGAATTTGAAGGAGAATTTGCTTTTGGATATTTGAAAGGGGAGAATGGAGTACATCGTTTGGTGAGGATCTCACCTTTTGATTCCAATGCTAAACGACATACCTCTTTTGCTTCGGTTTATGTGTATCCTTTGGTTGATGACAGCATTGAGATTGAAGTGAGTCCTGGCGACATCTCATGGGACACTTTCCGTTCTGGAGGTGCTGGTGGACAAAATGTAAACAAGGTAGAAACCGGGGTTAGATTGCATCACAAACCATCTGGTATTGTGATCGACAATACAGAATCGCGCTCACAGCTTGCAAATAAGGAAAAAGCCATGCAGCTTTTGAAGTCGCAACTTTTTGAAATTGAGATGCGCAAGAGAGAGGAGAAGCGAGCTGAGATCGAAGCTGATAAGAAGAAGATCGAATGGGGTTCACAGATCAGAAACTACGTGATGCATCCATACAAAATGGTAAAAGATGTGCGTACCAATTACGAAACATCAAATGTAGATGCAGTTATGGATGGAGGTCTTGACGACTTCATCAAAACTTATCTAATGGAATACGGTTCCAATCAAAAGAGCAAGAGCAACGCAAATAACTTGAACGAATAATGATCATATATCACAATCCACGCTGCACAAAAAGCAGAGAAGGTCTAGCATACCTAGAAGAGAAAGGACAGAAAGCTGAAGTGAGAGAGTATCTTAAAGAGGCTTTTACAAAAGATGAATTAGCTGAGGTGATTCAGAAATTGGGAATAGAACCCTCAGCTCTGCTGCGAAAGAATGAACAGATCTATAAGGATCAGTATAAAGGAAAAGACATAAAAGAGAGTCAGTGGATCGACATCATGCTAGAGCATCCACGATTGATCGAAAGACCAATTATAGTAAGTGATGATAAAGCCGTTATTGGCCGACCAAAAGAAGAGATAGATAAGCTGCTAGCTTAAGCTTATTCTTCGATGGTCTCAGTCGCAGGCGCTTTTTTGCCTTTGAACTTTTCGATCACATATTGAGTGATTGCAAATGGAAGGGCAAATGCAGATAAGAATAGCAATACCCAGAAAGCCAAACCAAAAATCACTAAGAAGAGTAAAAATCCCGCTGTAAACATAAACTGAGAATAAATTTCTCTGCAATTTTACGCAAAATTAGCCTTTAAAACAGAACGCAAATTCAGTAAAAATGGAATTTAGAATTGAAAAAGATACCCTTGGAGAAGTAAAAGTGCCCGCAGATAAATACTGGGGAGCCCAAACCGAAAGATCAAGGAACAATTTCAAGATTGGAGACGAGAAACAGCAAATGCCTATAGAAATCATCAGAGGCTTTGCTTATTTGAAAAAGGCAGCAGCCTTTACTAATGCAGAATTAGGTGTTTTGGCCGATGAGAAGAGAGATTTGATCGGAAAGGTTTGCGATGAGATCCTCGATGGAAAACTAGATGATCAATTTCCATTGGTGATCTGGCAAACCGGATCGGGAACGCAATCAAATATGAATACCAATGAGGTGATTGCCAATCGCGCTCACGTAATTCAAGGAAATAAATTGGGAGAAGGAGATCGCTTCATCCACCCCAATGATGATGTGAATAAATCTCAGTCGTCGAATGATACCTTCCCAACCGGAATGCACATCGCATGCTACAATATGGTGGTTGAGACTACCATCCCTAAAGTAGAAGCGCTTAGAGATACTTTGAAGGCCAAGTCGGAGGCTTTTATGGATGTGGTGAAAATTGGTAGAACACACTTGATGGATGCTACTCCATTAACTGTCGGCCAAGAATTATCGGGTTATGTGTCACAGTTGAACCATGGATTAAAGGCATTGAGAAATACCTTGGACCACCTTTCTGAAATTGCATTAGGAGGAACTGCAGTTGGAACTGGAATCAACACTCCTGAAGGATATTCTGAGAAGGTTGCAGCATATATTGCAGAGTTTACCGGATTGCCATTCCGCACTGCCGAGAATAAGTTTGAAGCTTTGGCTGCTCACGATGCGATCGTTGAAACTCATGGGGCAATCAAACAATTGGCTGTAAGTCTGATGAAGATAGGTAATGATATTCGGCTGCTGGCTTCCGGTCCGCGTTGTGGAATTGGGGAATTGAATATTCCTGCAAACGAACCGGGTTCTTCAATCATGCCTGGAAAAGTGAATCCAACTCAGGCTGAGGCTCTGACCATGGTTTGTGCGCAAGTGATAGGAAACGATGTGGCCATTGCTGCCGGTGGAATGAACGGACATTTTGAATTGAATGTTTTCAAACCAATGATGGCCAAAAACCTATTGGAGTCAGCACGTATCTTAGGTGATGCCTGTGAATCTTTCAATGTGAATTGTGCCGAAGGTATTGAGCCAAATCACAAGAACATCAAAGAGAATTTGAATAACTCTTTGATGCTAGTAACAGCTTTGAATACCCATATTGGATACGATAAGGCTTCTAAGATTGCCAAAACAGCTCATGAAAATGGCACTACACTGAAAGAAGAAGCTATCAATTTGGGATACTTAACTGCTGAAGAATTCGACAAGTGGTTAGATCCTTCTAAAATGATTGGATCCTTAAAATAGAAGATGTGCAGATCTTGAGAAATCTATTTTTATTCATTCTTCCTTTATTTTTTGCTTGTGCAATTCCGGATCAAGGACAAAAAAAGGAGACAAAGAATGTAATCAGCTTTAAAATTGAAGAGCTTGATAGTCCAAGCGATGCCAGCATCCGCGGTATTTGGGTGTTGGATTCAAATTGCATCTGGCTGAGTGGAGCTAAAGGAACTGTCCTTAGATCTCTAAATAGCGGGGAAAGCTGGCAACTTTTGCCTCCACCTGATCAGGACTCATTGGATTTTAGAGACATCCATGCTTTTTCAAAAGAATCCGCTTTAATTGTCAGTGCTGGATATCCTGCAAGGGTCTATTTAACTAAGGATGCGGGTGAGAATTGGGAGTTGGTCTATGAAAACCTCGATTCATCTGCATTTATGAATTCAGTGCATTTCAAGGATTCGAAGAATGGATTGATCGTTGGGGATAAGCTCAACGACTATCATTTTTTACTAATGACAGCTGATGGAGGGAGAAGTTGGGATAGAGTAGACTCTACAAAGATTGCCAAACCCTTGAAAATTGAACATGCCTTCGCAGCCAGTGGTTCTTGCATTACGGTAAATGAAGCAGGCAATTATGTGGTGGCCTTTGGGGGAGAGAAAAGTCGGGTACTTAGACAAGCAAATGATCAATGGATTGCTACAGAATTAGCTATCGACGATAGTTCAGCGAGCAGCGGAGTATATTCCATAGCTTCCGGAGCTGGTAAATTGATGACTGCCGGAGGGGATTATACAAAAGAAGATGAAGCTTGGCATGCATTTTATTCTGAAGATGGAGGAGAGACCTGGCAAAGCACTGCATCGAAGTACCGTGGATATCGCTCAGTAGTCGCTTATTCTCCTTTAATGGAACTGTGGCTAGCTGCTGGAAGCAATGGAGTGGATCTTTTCTATCCTGAGCATAGAATCTGGTCGAAGGTGTCAGATAAGTCGATCAATACTCTTCAATTCGATCAATATACTCCTAGAGCTTGGGCTGCAGGACCAGATGGCAGCATCTATCGCATTAATTTCAAGAGATAGGCCCTTTAAATTCGAGGTGTTGACTGATTATATTAAATTTGTCAATACAATCGATAAGCTTTGATTATTAAGAAAACATACTTCATGTTGCTGGTGACTTTTTTCACCTTTTTTGGCTTGTCGGCAATCCAAAACCTTTCATACTTCACGGAGCTATTCGACGGACAGAAGATAGCTGTGAACCTCAACGTTCAGGAAGAGGAAAATGAAACCTCTAATAATGAAGAGGCAAAAGAGGTGAAGGAAAAATATGATGGTAAGCAAAAGGTAGATCAATTCGCATATGAAAGCTCTGTGAAAGTTCGAGAAGAGCGCCACAAAGCCTTTTGCCCTTCAGCTGCATATATTGAAGTAGCTACTCCGCCTCCGGAAGCTTGATTTGAGTATCGAATTATCAAATCAATCAAGCATTCTTATCTTGGGTCTTCCCAACTAACACAACAACATGAAATTATTTAGTCATTTAAAGCAGGACATCCCTGCTAGTATAGTCGTATTCTTTGTCGCCATTCCACTTTGTCTGGGTATTGCCCTTGCCAGTGGAGCCCCACTCTTTGCCGGATTGATCGCCGGTATAGTTGGAGGTATAGTGGTAGGCAGCATTAGTGATTCTGCCCTTGGAGTTAGCGGACCGGCTGCTGGTTTGGCAGTTATCGTGCTTACTGCTATTCAGGATCTAGGAGCTTATGATGTTTTCTTAATGGCTGTAGTGCTTGCTGGAGTTATACAATTGATCTTAGGTGTGCTAAGAGCAGGGATTATCGGCTATTTCTTTCCTTCTTCTGTGATCAAAGGAATGTTAAGTGGTATTGGGATCATTATTGCGCTAAAGCAGATTCCACATGCCTTTGGTTATGATAAGGATTATGAAGGCGATTTGAATTTCGCACAGCCAGATGGCGAGAATACCATTACCGAGTTGGTAAATATGCTCGACTATGTGAGTCCGGCCGCTATTGCAGTGTCTATGCTGTCTCTCTTTATTTTGGTCTTTTGGGAGCAGGTATTAAGCAAGAAGGGGAAGTTCTTCGAACTTATTCAAGGTCCATTCGTGGTTGTGGTATTGGGAATAGTCTATCAGATCGTAACTTTAAAAGTAGCGCCAGATTGGGCGTTTAGTCCGGAGCATCTGGTTACTGTACCTGTTGCAGCTAATTTCTCAGAGTTTATAGGACAGTTTCAACTGCCAAACTTCTCAGCGATATCAAATCCGGAAGTACTTGTTACTGCGGGAACCATTGCAGTTGTTGCTTCTCTTGAGACATTATTAAGTGTAGAAGCAACTGATAAACTCGATCCTAAGAAGAGAGTTACCCCCACTAATCGCGAATTGATCGCTCAAGGTAGTGGCAATATGGTTTCAGGATTGATAGGAGGCTTGCCGGTTACACAGGTAATTGTTAGGAGTTCAGCCAATGTGCAGTCGGGCGGACAAACAAAGATGGCTGGTATACTACATGGTTTTCTCTTGTTGTTCTCTGTGATCATGATTCCTCATGTATTGAATTATATTCCATTGTCGGTTTTGGCTGCAATCCTACTCCTCGTTGGATACAAACTAGCTAAACCTTCTTTATTCAAGAAGATGTATAAACTGGGTTATAAGCAGTTCTTGCCCTTTGTGGTGACAATAATTGTAATTGTATTTACCGACTTACTTACCGGTATTGGCTGTGGAATGGCAGTGGCATTTGCTATCATCATCAGAAACAATTATCTGAACTCTCACTTTATGCACAAGATCGATAAAGAAGAAGGTGGAGCGCATAAAGTAACCATGGTGCTGTCTGAAGAGGTGACATTCCTCAACAAAGGGGCAATCCTAAAAGAGTTGAACGCATTACCAGAAGGAAGTACGGTTACCATTGATATCCGCGATAGCTTTAGAGTGGATTATGACGTATATGAGATCATCGCAAACTTCAAACGCTACACCGCAGCTGAAAAGGACATTACTGTTGGAGTGCTCAGTAATAAGCATTTTGATGTAGCGGACTATTAGGAAGTGCGCTTGAATGTGCTAGAGTGTGCTTGAATATTTGGAGTCTTTGAAACTGCATTAAATTGTTGTAACTTATTATAATGAAACAAAATAATAAGGCATTTTCAAAATCACTTGAAAAAAGGACAAAGCAGTTTACGATTAGGATATATAGGTTAGTTGGTCAATTTGAGTACTCTAAGTCTAATCAGGCCTTGGAGTCGCAGTTATTTAGATCTGCTTCGAGCATTGGGGCTAATTATAGAGAGGCAAATCGATCAAGAAGTAAAGCAGACTTCAGAAGTAAAATAAGAATTTGTGAATCTGAAGCTTCAGAAACTTTCTATTTGGTTAGAAATTATTGAAGAACTTGGCTTGGCTGATGAAAAACTAATTAATCTATGCTTAAATGAGGCAAATGAGTTCTTGGCAATTTTTACAACCATTAGCAATAAATTGAATTCTAAATTGGTTCAATGACGTAAGCAACTCAAGACACTCTAGGGCACTCAAGTACATTCAAGGCACAATCAAACAAACTTTTCTCCTTTATTCAACTTGATATCCGTGACAAACTGTTTGATCATCTGCTCGTCTTCTTTGCGACAAACGAGAAGTGAGTTATTGGATTCCACTACGATGTAGTCTTCCAAACCTTGCAGTACTACCAATTTGTCATTTGGAACGCTCACGATATTGTCTTTGGAATCGTAGAGCATTACGTTCTTACCCACTACAGCATTTCCTTCTTTGTCGTGCTTTAAGTGGCCGTAGATCGAGCCCCAGGTACCCAGATCAGACCAACCAATATCTGCACTGATCACATGCACATTTGAGGCTTTCTCCATAATACCGTAATCGATACTTATGCTCTTGCAAACTGCATATACACCTTCAATGGCGGCTTTTTCCTTAGCTGTCCCAAAGTCGGCAGCTCTTTCCTGGAATAAGCCATCTATGTCTGGCAATAGCTCTTCAAATGCCTTGCGAATGCTTTTAAGGCTCCAGATGAACATACCTGAATTCCAACTAAATTCTCCGCTTTCTACGAACTGTTTAGCTAACTCTAGATTTGGCTTTTCGGTGAAGGTCTTTACTTTCTTGATCTCAGAATCGGATGAATCATCGAATTGGATATAGCCATAACCGGTATCAGGTCTAGAAGGCTTAATCCCCAAGGTGAGTAATGCATCATTATTTGCAGTAAACTCAAGAGCTTTATTCATCACTTCCAGAAAGCGATCTTCTTTCAGAATCAGATGGTCGGCCGGAGCCACCATGATGTTTGCATTGGGATCTTTCTTTGCAATCACATAATTGGCGTAGGCGATGCATGGAGCTGTGTTTCTTCTGCTTGGTTCGCAAAGCACTTGCTCTTCTGCCACACCCAACTGCTCGATAACAAGATCCTTATAGTCCTCATTTGTGACTATATAGATATGTTCTGGCTTGCAAAGCTTGGTAAGTCGGTCAAAGGTTTGTTGCAACAAGGATTGTCCGGTTCCAAGTATATCGATGAATTGCTTAGGATAGGAACTGCGACTCATAGGCCAGAATCGACTACCGATTCCGCCGGCCATGATCACACAATAGTTATTTTCTTGTTGCATAAAGCTTTTGCTTGGTTTGATTGCGCGACAAAAATACTCATTGATAAGGCGTTTTAGCTACCGTTGATCAATTAATGAGGGAGCTATTTTTGTCAATTTCTTTCACTTCTGCATGTCCGTGAACATAATAGAGTTTCATGCTGGGAATCTCTTTGCATTCAAAGCGACTGCGGCGTTTTTTGCCTTTTATGAAGCGACGGTTCTTCCCAATTAAAAAGTGACTTCCTTCTTCCAGATCCTCCAAAAAACTGACCTCATCACCTTTTTCGAACTTGTTCAGGAACTTGTAGAGTTCAGGGTCGCTGCATGAAGACGCCTTAGGTCGCTGAATATGTTGCATGAGCACCTCTATCAAGTCATCGGCGAAAGCATCGAGCTCTATCATTTCCTTCAAGAGTTCAGTATAAGTGCTTTGCCATTCTATTCCGTGTGGTTTAGCTTTTCTACCGTATTTACCCCATACTATGGCGTGTGCTACTTCATGGGTGTAGGTGATCAGGAAGTGGTTTGGTCCTAGGTCGCCATTGACAGAAATGCGGGCTGCTTTGCCTTTGAATGGCGGACGGAAATCGCCAAGTTTAGTACTTCGCTTCTTGCTGACCTTCAGATCAAAGCCCAGCTCTTCCATCCATTTGGCCGCCAAAGGAGCAGCCTGAGGAGAAATGTATTCTTCGAAAAAATCGATCAATTAACTGAAGATTTGAAAGACGATAAAACTCGCTGCATAGGCCAAAATACCCATATATGCCAATTGAATCAATGGCCACTTCCAGCCTCCGGTCTCTTTAACTACAATGGCTACAGTTGCCATACATTGAAGTGCAAAGGCATAGAAGACCAAAAGCGAATAGCCTGTTGCTTTGGTGTATACTTTCTCACCTGTTTTGGGATCGTGAGCCCTTGCCATTTTCTCTTTGATCGATAGGGTATTCTCTTCATCTCCAACACTATAAAGAGTAGCCATAGTTCCTACAAATACCTCTCTTGCAGCGAATGATGTGATTATTGAAATACCTATCTTCCAGTCGAAGCCCAATGGTCGAATTGCCGGCTCTATTGCCTTACCTAGATGTCCGGCATAACTAGCTTCAAGCTTTTCACTGGCCTTCTGACCTGAGCTGTTTTCAAAGGCGCCTATCCGTTCGTATTTCTCATCTATTGCGCTCATCTTATCACCAGGTCCGTATGAAGAAAGCACCCAAAGGATCACAGAAACTGCAATAATGATCTTACCGGCCTCTACTAAGAATAGCTTTACCTTATTGTAGATGGTCATGAAGACATTCTTCCATCTCGGTTGACGATAAATAGGCAATTCCATGATGAAATGTGAACGCTCATCCGATTTAACCCAGTATTTCATTGCCAGAGAAGTGGCTAAGGCCGCTACAAAACCCAAAAGGTATAAGGCCATCATGACAATGCCCTGGAGATTGAACGACCACAATTGCTTCTCTGCCGGAATCACCAAAGCGATCAAAAGGGTATAAACCGGAATTCTCGCCGAACAGGAAATTAGGGGAGTGACAAATATGGTGAGCAGTCTTTCTTTCTTATTGCTAATGGTTCTGGCACTCATAATAGCAGGAACAGCACAAGCGGCACCTCCCAAAAGAGGAATAATTGAGCGTCCATTCAAGCCAAAACGTTTGAGTAAGGCATCCATCAAATAACTTACCCTGGCTAGATAGCCGGTGTCTTCTAGGATGGCAATGAAGGTGAATAGTAAGGTGATTTGCGGAATGAAAATGATGATTCCACCCAATCCGGCCCATACTCCATCCACTAATAGGTCGCTAAGCACTCCTTCGGGTAATGCTTCACTCATGAATTGACCAAAAACCAGGAAGCCATTCTCTATCCAGTCCATAGGTAGATTCGACCAGCTAAAAATGGCTTGAAACATCAAGAAAAGGATGAATAGAAAGATGAAATAACCCCAAATGGGATGTACCAAGATCTGATCGATCTTTCGGGTGGTTTTGGCAGTCACCGATTCGCCTTTATCCACAAGCCTCTTAGCCACGATTGATTTGATCTTATCGAATCGCTCTACCGTATTCTCTAAACCATCTTTTGATTGATGGTCTTCTATGAATTTCTTTGGTGGCTTGTATTCAAAGTTGGCTATCACTTCTTTTAGCTCATTCATTCCCTTGCCAATTCTCGCATTCATTGGCACTATGGGAACTCCTAGATCCTTAGACAATCCTTTTACATCGATCTCTTGATCATTGCGTTGAACAATGTCCATCATATTCAAAGCAATCACAGCCGGTACTTCCAGGTCGATCAGCTGAGAGGCAAGTAATAGGTTTCTTTTTAGATTAGATGCATCTGCAATCACCACTACTACTTCTGGGATATCTTTTCTGCTCTTATCGTTGAGGTAGTCGAATGTGACTTGTTCGTCTTCAGAGCGCGGACTCAAACTATAAGTCCCCGGCAGGTCAATAACTTCTCCCTTAAGGGTTTTGCTTACCCTGAATTCGCCGGTTTTCTTTTCTACTGTAACTCCCGGGAAATTACCTACCCGCTGATTTAGTCCTGTTAGTGAGTTGAAAAGTGAAGACTTTCCAGAATTGGGATTTCCCACTAAGATCAATCTAACCTTTTCTTCATCCTTCAATGAAGCATATTTTGGGAGGGTGCTTTCGATCAAGATTCTGCTCTTTTAACTCGGATTTTAGCTGCATCATCTCTTCGCAGACTAATGAAAGTGTCATCAACGGAAATGATCAATGGGTCGCCAAAAGGTGCTATTCGCTCTATAGTGATCTTCTCACCAGGCAAAAATCCCATACAATAAAGCTGGATCGATAGCTGGTTATCTATAACCTCTTCCATGATAAGCGTGTCTCCACTTAGATAGCTGTCGAGCATCTCTGTCTTCTCCATTATTTAGAATAATTCTAAATTGCGAAATTAAGGCTTTTCCTTCTAGAACCTAGAGTCTAGAACCTAGAATCTAGACAAATTTCGCATCGCAGGATTTGTAATCCTGCGTGACCTTTTTGAATCTAATCGGCATTTCCGCAGGAGCGGAGATCCTGCGGTGCGTGCTAAGGTGCGTGCTGCTGTGCGTTTGAATAAGGCAGCATTTCCGACCAACTAGGACAATCACACTTCTTTTTCTTGCGCTTCTGATAGGTTGGATGCGAACTTGAGCATGAGCTCAGAGTAAATGCTAAGGCAGTAATTGCAAGAGTTTTTATTGAGAAAAGATTCTTCATCACAAGATCAAAGTTACTAGAATAAAAAACGGTGAAGCAGATTAATCCACTTCACCGCAAAAACGCAAACTCAATAAAAAATATCTATCCGCACTTAGAGTAACCGCAGTCAGAGCAGGTCAAACAGCCTTCTTTGAACATCAGGCCTTCGGTTGATTCACACTCAGGACATTCTTGTCCTTCTGCTTTAGTGCCATCTGGAATGTACTTCTTCAATGCACGGCTTACACCATTCTTCCAAGTGTTCAAGCTCTCATCGCTCAAGTGAAGATGAGCTACCATATCCACCACAAAGGCGATTGGCATACCGTGACGCAATACTCCAGAGATCAATTTGGCATAGTTCCAGTACTCTTGGTTAAAGGTTCTAGACAGTCCTTCAATAGTAGTCTTATAACCTTCTTTGTCTTCGTATTGGAAGTCGTATCTGGCTCTACCATCATCAGTTTTGCTTCTGATCACCCATCCTTTATCTACTTTACCTAGAATAGAGAATGAATCTTCGGCTTTACCTGTGAAGATCTCGTAAGGTCTTCCTTCGTAGATACCTACAACGGCAATCCATTTTTCGGCATTGTTGTTAAAGCGAACGATATCAGCTTCTAGTACTTTCGGACGCTTAGGAGCTTGAGTCTCCATGAAAGCGACCTTTTCTTCTTTCTTGCCTTTATCGTCATTGCTCACCAATACACCACTTCTCGATCCATCGCGGTAAACAGTGATTCCTTTACATCCACTTTCCCATCCGGTAACGTAGATCTTTCCTACCATTTCTTCAGAAATGTCTTCAGGAACGTTTACAGTTACTGAGATAGAGTGGTCAACCCATTTTTGGATTGCACCTTGCATCTTCACTTTATTTACCCAATTCACATCATTTGCTGTGGCTTTGTAATAAGGTGATTTCTCGATGATCTTGTTAAGCTCTTCTTGAGAGTAAGTAGCTACTTCATTGATGTCGTATCCTTTTACCGCTAACCAAGTCTTGAAATTGTGGTGGAATACATTGTACTCTTCCCATGCATCTCCAACTTCATCTACGAAGTCGACCTTCACACTCTTATCGTTAGGATTAACCTTTCTTCTTCTCTTATAAGAAACCATGAACACAGGCTCGATTCCAGAAGTAGTTTGAGTCATCAATGAAGTTGTTCCTGTAGGAGCAATAGTTAGAAGGGCAATGTTTCTTCTTCCGTACTTCACCATATCCTCATACAATCCCGGATCAGATTCTTTGATTCTATTGATCATTGGGTTCTTCTCTTCGCGGATTGAATCGTAGATCGGGAATGAACCACGGTCTTTTGCCATTGCTACAGATGAACGATAAGCCTCAAGCGCCAATGTCTTATGCACTTTCACTGAGAAATTTAGTGCTTCATCAGTTCCATAAACATGACCTAAAGCTGCAAGCATATCACCTTCAGCAGTAATACCAACACCCGTTCTTCTACCTTCAAGACACTTTTGCTTGATCTTCTTCCAAAGATTCAATTCAGTGCGCTTTACTTCTATGTTTTCAGGATCATTTTCGATCTTATCTACGATTGCATTGATCTTCTCCAATTCAAGATCTACAATATCGTCCATGATTCTTTGAGCATAGCCTGCATGCTTCTTGAACTTCGACATATTGAAGGTAGCCTCTTCAGTATATGGATTGTCCACATAGCTGTAAAGGTTGATTGCCAATAGTCGGCAGCTGTCATACGGACAAAGAGGAATCTCACCACATGGGTTGGTAGAAACAGTCTTGAATCCCAAATCTGCATAGCAGTCGGGAATAGACTCTCCAATTACCGTATCCCAGAAAAGGATACCAGGCTCAGCAGATTTCCAAGCATTGTGAATGATCTTATCCCAAAGATTCTTCGCCTTTATGTCTTTAGTGTATGTTGGATTCTCACTTTCAATAGGATATTGTTGAGTGAAGCTTGTGTTCTTCACTACCGCATCCATGAACTCATCTGTTACCTTCACAGAAACATTTGCTCCGGTAACCTTGGTTCCATCCATCTTCGCATCGATGAAGCCTTCTGAATCTGGGTGCTTGATAGAAACGCTCAACATCAAGGCGCCTCTTCTTCCGTCTTGAGCAACCTCTCTAGTAGAGTTTGAATAACGCTCCATAAAAGGAACAATTCCAGTAGAGGTTAATGCCGAGTTCATCACTGGTGAACCTTTCGGACGGATATGTGATAGGTCATGTCCTACTCCACCTCTTCTCTTCATCAATTGAACTTGCTCCTCATCGATCTTCATTACTCCTCCATAAGAGTCAGCCGTCCCCTTATTTCCGATCACAAAACAATTCGATAATGAAGCAATTTGGTGATTATTGCCAATTCCAGTCATCGGTCCACCTTGAGGAACGATGTATTTAAAATCCTTAAGAAGACCATAGATCTCTTCTTCATCAATTGGATTGGCGTATTTCTTTTCTACCCTTGCAATCTCAGATGCTAATCTGCGGTGCATATCATCCGGAGTGCGTTCGTAGATATTACCTGCTGAATCTTTAAGGGCGTATTTGTTTACCCATACATTAGCAGCTAGCTCGTCACCTTTAAAATATTCCGTAGCTGCTTTTACAACTTCAGTATATTCATAGGTAGCGTTATTTTTTGCATTGCCGGGAGTTCCATTACCGGCTTCGACACTGATGTCGCTTTCTGTTTTTTCGGCTGTTTCTTTCATTTTCAGTTAATTGATGATGAACTCAGAAGAGAGCATTAATAGTAATTTAACAGAGACCAAGGTAGACATGCAACTCACTCATTTCAACGGTATTCCCTTCGTTTTTATTAACAAAGAGATATTAATTTTGGCATACTTAGAGCGCCGCTAAGTACATGGGGAGCCCTTCATTTTTTTTCAACAATTTGCATTTTACTATTGTGTTTAAGCAGATTAATTCTTTCTTAAGAGAAGGTTAAACAAGCCTATTAAATTTACGCAATTCTATCGCTTTAATTGCCCTGATTAACGTTTAGTTATGGTTAATTTTGCGTAGCATTTTCGGAGCATTTGCATGGATAGAATTGTAGGAATTGAACTGAGTCACCGAAACGCCCCAATTTCTGTTAGGGAACAACTCGCATTGAATAAAACTCAGTCGGTAAATGCACTCAGACAACTCAAAGAAGAATACGACTATAAAGAGGTCTTTTTGATTGCCACTTGCAATCGACTATCGATCTATGCATATGGGGATAATTACCTAGGCCTGGAAAATTTCTTCAAGAGCTTTGGAAATTTCTCTCAATACCTTTCTGTATTCCCCGACAGCCGTTTGGCTATCCAAAATCTATTTTCAACCGCTGCCGGAATCGAATCTCAAGCCATTGGTGAGCATCAGATCGTAGGTCAAATTAGAGATGCACTTGATCTAGCCAGAGGAGAAAAGACAATTGGACCTGTATTGGATGAATTTATTCGTCAGGCCATTCATGTGGGAAAACGCGCCAGATTGGAAACCAATATCGGAAAGCATTCTGCCTCTCTGGCTACTGTGGGTTTTGAACTGATCAATAAGCACAATATCAAATTGGAAGATTCTTCCATTATGGTAATAGGTACAGGTAATATGGCCAATTTGGTGAATACGGTATTAGATCGTTCGAGCGTTCGCTCATTGAAAGTGGCCAGCCACAACCTCAAAAGAGCCAAAGCTATGGCTGAAGATTGGGGTGGAGAAGCAGTACATGTTTCTGAATTGCCTCATCATTTAGCCGATTCGGATATTATTGTCGGCGGAACTCAAGGAGAAGTAAACCTTCTTAGTGAAAAGGAGATAGAGAATAGTAAGTGCACTCGAGCGCAGTTTGCAATGGATGCTTCAAGGCCTAAATTGCTGATCGACTTTGGTTTACCGCGTAACTTCAATCCCGCTCTTAAGAGTTTTGAGAATGTATTCCTCTATGATCTCGATGATATCAAACAGATGACCTATGAAGGTTTGCTGAAGCGATACGATGAGATACCTAAGGTGAAGGAGATCATTCGCGAGGAGGAGGATAAATTCTCAGATTGGTTCTATCAGCGCAAGGCATCTCCTGTAATTGAAGCTTATTGGAAGAATTTGCTTGAGACCAAAGAAGATGAATTGAAGTGGCTGAAGCCCAAGATGGGAGATCTGAGCGAGGAGCAGGAGAGATTGTTGGAGCGTTTTGCTCACCGACTCATTCGCAAGGTTTCTAAAAAGCCTTTGGAAGAAGTGAATAACTTTGCACAGAACCTTCATCATCGGGATAATCCGATAAACACCGTTAAAAAAGTATTCGATCTGGAAGATGTAGACATTTTCGTGCCCAAGAAAAGAGTGGTTGTGGGAACTCGTGGCAGTAAGTTGGCATTAACGCAAACCCACTGGATGATCGAGAAGTTGCGCGCTGCTGATCCTCAGGTTGAATATGTGACAAAGGTTATTCGCACATCGGGTGATGATGGCAATATCGATACCATGGGTGCATTTACTACCGCCATTCAAAGAGCTTTGCTCGAAGGCAAGGTAGATATTGCCGTGCATTCTTATAAGGATCTACCCATAGAGAATGTGGAAGGCTTAAAAATGGGTGCCATTTCAGAGCGAGAAGATATTCGCGATGTATTGATCTCTAAGAATGGTGAGAAACTCAAAGACCTTCCTAAAGGGGCCATTATCGGTACTGGTTCACTTCGCCGACAAATACAGATCCAACAGCTTCGTCCGGATGTGGAAGTGAAATTCATCCAAGGAAATCTGGATTCCCGTATTGAGAAGATGCACAATGGCGATTACGATGCGATTATTTTGGCTGCAGCCGGATTGAAACGTTTGGGAATGATTTCCCAGGCCACTGAAA
Organism: Flavobacteriales bacterium; assembly: GCA_002706365.1. Taxonomy (GTDB): domain Bacteria; phylum Bacteroidota; class Bacteroidia; order Flavobacteriales_E; family Vicingaceae; genus UBA1494. Next base: position 120,184 of record PALM01000046.1, read on the forward strand.
TCCTCTCTGCAGAAGATATGTTGCCAGCTGTTTGTCAGGGTGCCTTGGCTTTGGAGATTCGCAAAGACGATAAAGAACTACAAGAGATCGTTTCTAAGGGCAATGATGAGGATACTGCTCTCGCCACAGAAGCGGAAAGGGCGTTCCTGCTGGCTTTGGGTGGGGGATGCAATTATCCTATTGCAGCGCACGCTCAGGTGAAGGGTGGGGGTATCAAAATTGATGGCCTTTACGCTTCGGCGGATGGAAAAGTAGTTGTGAAAGACAGTATCGAAGGACATAAAAGTCTGGGTGTTCAATTGGCAGACCAATTGGCTCGTCAGCTCGATAATCGCCTAAGGGAAATACGTCGCTCAGAAGCAGGTGGAGAAAGTACTGAAGCATAAGAAAGTCTTACTGACTCGTCCGCTCGACGGTATCGAAGAATTCAAGCGCAAACTAGAGTTCGAAGGAGCTGAAGTTATTGCCGAACCCTTAATTCAGCTAAGTTTAAAGGCAGATCAATCTGAAATGGATGCCGCTCTGGATAAGCTGGAAAGCTATGAATGGCTCGTGCTTACTAGTCCTGCTGCCGTTAAGTTCTTCTTTCAAAGAATAGAGGAGAAAGGTATAAAGATGTACTTCTATCCCGAGCTTAAAATTGCCACTGTTGGCGAAAAGACCAAGATGAAATTGGAGCAGTTGGGTTATCGCACCAATTTTGTTCCTATTCAGTATACCGCTGAAGTCCTAGCAGCCAATTTGCCCGATGTAGAAGAGAGGAATATCCTGATACCTGCATCAAGCTTAAGTAAGGATGATTACATCAAAGCCTTTGAAAATCGCGGGGCAAAGCCACATCAGATTGTAATGTATCAGAATTTGAAGAGAGAGCTAAGCGAAGAAGATCAAAAAGCGCTCAAAGCTAAGCCTCTAGATTACCTTACCTTTACTTCCGGCTCAGCGATTCAGGCATTTGATGAGTACTTTGGAAATCCGCTTGAAACTTTTAATTCAGCAAAGGTGATCTGTATTGGTCCGTCAACATCCAAAGTAGCCGCTAAGCTGAATTGGAATATTGATGCCATCGCCGATCCGCATACCGTTGAAGGGATGATAGCGGCCATGAAAAAATTAGAGAAGCAATGATACGACCGAGAAGATTGAGAAAGAATGAAGCCATCCGCAGTATGGTAAGCGAAACCCAGCTGTCGGTGAACGACTTTATCCTTCCCTTATTCATTGAAGAAGGAGAAGGCATTAAGAAGGAAATCCCATCCATGCCGGGCATCAATCGTTTCTCATTGGATCAACTGGATGCCGAACTCAAAGAGATCGTGGATCTTGGAATTCCCTCGCTAATGCTATTTGGCATTCCGAAGAACAAAGATGCAGAAGGCAGTCACTCTTGGCAGGATAATGGAATTGTACAGCAATCTATTCGTTACATCAAGGAGAACTACCCTTCACTTTATCTCATAGCCGATGTGTGTTTTTGCGAATACACAGATCACGGTCATTGTGGAGTATTGGTCAATGATCAGGTGGATAATGATCTCACACTCACCAATCTTGAAAAGCAGTCGGTTTCACTGGCTAAAGCCGGCGCAGATATGCTGGCCCCATCTGGAATGATGGATGGTATGGTGGGCGCTATGCGAGATGCACTAGACCTAGATGGACATAGCGATATGCCGATCATGTCGTATGCGGTGAAATATGCTTCGGCTTATTACGGTCCGTTTAGAGATGCGGCTGATTCCGCACCGACCTTTGGCGACCGACATGCCTATCAAATGGATCCGGCTAATCGTAAAGAAGCTCTCAAAGAAGCCGATCTGGATGTGGATGAAGGAGCAGATATCTTAATGGTGAAACCGGCTTTGTCCTATCTGGATATTCTGCGTGATCTGCGCGAAAGATATACCCTTCCATTAGCCGCTTACAATGTGAGCGGTGAGTATGCCATGCTCAAAGCAGCAGCAGCCAAAGGCTGGATAGATGGAGAGAAGCTTATGATAGAGAAGCTTATCTGCATGAAAAGAGCCGGAGCCGATCTGATCCTTACCTATCATGCGAAGGAAGCGGCTGAGATTTTGCAAGGCAAAATCTAGAACCTAGACATGAGACACGAGAACCTAGACTAAAGCATTTCGTCTTCGATTTACAACTTAGATTAAAAATAAGTCCTTGTCTAGATTCTAGGCTCTAGATTCTAGGTTCTTATTCCCAATTTTCTTCATTTCTACAGCATTTCGTTACTACTTTTGCAGCATGAAAAATACGCGTTCCAAAGAGCTATTTGAAAGAGCCCAAAAGTCGCTGGTTGGGGGAGTTAACTCTCCCGTTCGAGCATTCAATTCGGTAGGTGGGGATCCACTTTTTATCGATAGGGCAGAAGGGATCCATATTTTTGATGTGGATGGTAACGAATACATTGATCTGGTAGGTTCATACGGACCGATGATCTTGGGTCATGCGCATCCAAAAGTGAAACAGGCAGTAAAAGAGGCAGTAGATAAGAGTTTTACTTATGGAGCTACCACCTTAGCTGAGGTTGAGATGGGAGAGATGATCCAGGAGGCTTTTCCGCAGATCGATAAGGTGCGCTTTGTGAACTCAGGCACCGAAGCAGTGATCTCAGCCATCAGATTGGCGAGAGCTGCCACAGATAAAAAGAAGATCATCAAGTTTGCCGGCTGTTATCACGGTCATTCCGATGCACTGCTGGTTGCAGCAGGCTCAGGTCTAGCCACTTTGGGAATTCCATCCTCAAAAGGGGTGCCTGAAGAAGCGGTGAACAACACGCTGATCTCGAATTACAACGACCTTGAAAGTGTTCAGAAGTGGGTGGATATGTACCCGAATGAGATCGCCGGGATCTTCATTGAGCCTGTAGCTGGGAATATGGGCGTGATCGAGCCGGAAATGGATTTCATGAAAGGACTTCGCAAGCTTTGCGATGACAATGGAATTCTATTGGTGATCGATGAGGTAATGACCGGCTTCCGAAAGAAGTTTGGTGGAGCGCAAGATCATTTTGGCATTGCTGCCGATATCACTTGCATGGGTAAAGTAATAGGCGGAGGTATGCCTGTTGGAGCCTATGCAGCCAAAGCTGAGCTGATGGATCAGGTGGCTCCTTTGGGAGGTATGTATCAGGCTGGAACCCTTTCCGGTAGTCCGATTTCCATGGCTTGCGGTTTGGCCACTCTAAAAGAACTGAAGAATCAAGATTACGACAGAGCCGATCAGCTGGGGAAAAGAGTGAAGGCGAAGTTGGAAGCAGCGGCTGACAAAGCAGGCATTAAAGTGCAGGTGAATCAATTCGGTTTAATGGTAAATCCATTCTTTACCGAAACACCGGTCCGCGATTTTGAAACGGCCCAGACCTCAGATCAGGCGATGTTCTCCAAATTCTTTTGGGCTGTGGCTGAAGCCGGATTGTACATTCCCCCATCTCAATTCGAAGCTTGGTTTTTACCGATCGTATTGACGGATGAAGAAGTAGAGGAGATTGAAAGAAGGATAGAGAAGGCCTTTGAATTAATGAAATAAGAATGTAAAGCTTCTCCTTGATCCCGCATGTCTCGATACATTCGCTTCGCTTCTCGAGTGGCCCGATGAAATCGGGCAGTATCGAGAGATAGAAGCGAACACTCGACAAGCGGAACAAAAAAGAAAGTAAGAAAAAAACGACATAATGACCCAATTCAACGATAGATTTTTAAGAGCCTGTAGAAGGCAAGAAACTGACCGTCCGCCCGTATGGTTTATGCGCCAGGCCGGTAGATACCAAGAGAAATACCGCGCTATTCGCAAGAAGCACTCTTTGGTAGATATCTGTAAGATACCGGAAGTCTGTGCTGAGGTGACTTTGCTTCCAATAGAGCAGTTTGGTTTTGATGCGGCTATTGTCTTTTCAGATATCATGATCCCATTGGAGCCAATGGGTATCGACTTTGAATACAAGCCCGGAGTTGGGCCGATCATTCATAACCCAATCAAATCAAAAGCCGATGTAGAGAAATTAAAAGATCTTGATCTTGGAACGGATTTACAATACACCGGCGAGTCATTGGGAATTCTCAAGCGCGAATTGAATGTGCCTTGTTTGGGATTCGTAGGAGCACCATTCACCCTGGCTTCTTATATGCTGGAAGGCGGTCCCTCGAAGAGCTACATTCAGCTGAAGTCGTTCATGTACACTAAAACCGAAGCATGGCATCTATTGATGCAAAAGCTAGCCGATTCTATGGCCAATTACTTGCTTTTTCAAGTGGAAAGTGGAGCAATGGCAGTGCAGATCTTTGATAGTTGGGTTGGGATCTTGAATGTGGAAGACTACCGCGAGTATGTGCGCCCGCATATGGAACGCATGATCGCCAATATCAAAGAGAGAACGGATGTTCCAGTTGTACATTTTGGTACAAATTCGCAGCATCTTTTACTAGACATGAAGGCAAGTGGGGCAGATGTGGTAGGTATCGACTGGAAAACGGATATGGCAGCAGCCTGGGAAAGCATGAATAACGAAGTGGCGGTTCAAGGAAACCTTGATCCTACCTTGCTTTTCGCAGATTGGGAGTTGATCGAAAAAAGAGCCAAAGCACTCCTAGATTCTATGCCTGATAAGCCTGGGTTTATCTTCAATTTAGGACATGGGATCTTGCCTAAGACTCCTGAAGAGAATGTGAGGAGACTTGTTGAACTAGTTCAACAAGGAGTGCGCTAGAGCGATGCCCTGAGCAAAGCCGAAGGGTTGGGAGTGCTCTACAGTGCGCTAAAGTTATTTGGTTCTTTAACTCTAGGCACTCTAGCTGC
>PALM01000047.1 GCA_002706365.1 Flavobacteriales bacterium
AATGTGAGAATATGACCTGTGCAAAGTGAATTATGAGCCGCTACCGAAAGTCCAATTGAACCGCAAACTTTTGCAACCTCAGTGATAACAGTAATGTATTCATGATAGCCAAACCCAGCTCCACCATATTCCTGTGGGACAAGCACTCCCATCATTCCCAGCTCACCTAGCTTTTTAAATACTTCCACAGGAAACTCCTGACTCTCATCCCATTTCATTAGGTCAGGACGAATGTGTTTCTCTGCAAAATCTCTTGCCATATCGGCAATCATAGCTTGATTCTCTGTGTGATTAAAATCCATTGATCTTTTCTTCTTTAATATTCTACTATTGAATGAATTTGAGGACTAATTGGCTTGAGAACATCCGTCCCTTTGAGAAAGTTTAAAATTACCAAAAATGAAAAGCCCGCAACTTCCGCCTGTCGTTTTTGAACCAAGCTCGCTGCAGCTGAAGCTGTACCTCCGGTAGCTAATAAATCATCATGTATTAGCACCTTGCTTCCTTCTTTAATTGCATCTTCATGAACTTCGATCACAGCGCTACCATACTCAAGGTCGTACTCATGCTTTAGCGTCTTATAGGGCAACTTACCTTCTTTCCTCACCGGAATGAAAGGCACCTTTAATTTCTGAGCCATCAATAAACCCCAGAAAAAGCCGCGACTCTCAATTCCCAATACGGCATCGATCTGCATATTCTCAAATGGCTTGATCAAACCATCAGTTACCTCAGCGGTTAGCTGATGATCTTCCAGTATGGGAGTAATATCCTTAAAGAGTATTCCCGGCTTTGGAAAATCCGGAATGTCGCGAATGGCCTCGCTGACTTTTGCCTCTAAACTGCTCATTGCCTTATAATTTGCTGCGAAAATAATTAGAAAGGGACAATCAATCGAATTTAAGGTAAGGACTAATCTTCTCGACTAGTGTATCATCAATTGAATATATCTTCATAAGATCCTCATTTCTCATGAACCTTCCATGCTGCTTTCGATAATTCACAATTGCATTTGCCTGACTCCAGTTCAGATAAGGGTGAGATTTTAACTCCGCGGCTTCAAGATGATTGATCCTCAGCTTTACTATTGAAGGTTCGCCTAGGCTTAACTGTGGTCTTAAGGTATTTATCAATGTATCATCAATGCCCCAGACTTCTGTTAATTGATCTATATTATAAAATCCACCTAATGCATTGCGAAATTTCACAATTCTAGATGCGTAAACCGGACCTATACCTTTCAATTGAATGAGTTCGGCACTATCAGCAAGATTCAGATCAATGATCACAGCTTTGTAAGCTTGTGTATACTCCTTTTTACCCCCTTCTTCCTTTTCTATGATGTCTGGTAGTTTGATATATGACTCCCAGCTTTGAAAACGCTCTTCGGAGACAACATACATCTTCTTTAGGTCGGACTTGACTATAAAGCTACCACCTTTCTTTCTGTAATTAAGAATGGAGCGTGCTTGCGATTCACTTAGGCCCAAGGCCTGCCAATCCTTTAGATCGATCTCATTGGGATCAAATGGAATGAGCTCAATTTGATTTTGTAATTCCTTTGGTGCAGACTCCTGCTTTTCAGTGATTAGCTGCTCGTACTCAGCCTCAATAATATCGACTTCAACTTCAAGCTCATCAGAAAAGATCAAATGAGCATACTTATTAAAGAGAATTAGCGTGAGAATAAGAAAGGATATGAGAACCAATGCTTTCCTCTGAGCCTTGCTGAAGTATAAATAGTCTCTGAGGATTGGATTCATAATGCTGCTATTCTATATAGAGATTGAAGGTTTTGGTATCGCTACAGCCGAAGATTTGCAGTGAAACGTGATTATAGGATGAATCTTTGATTCCGAGAGCTTCTTTAGATAGTGCGAATTCAGTGCTACCTATTCCGTAGTAAAAGGTCTTCCATTGATTAGCTTCAAACCTATTTCCAATTCTTGAATAAATGGTGTCCATAGCACCAGTGGATGGCTGCACCCACAGATATTCTTCGCCTCCCTGTATCCCGTAGAATAAAGTATCTGTAGCTTGATATACTCTTGGTCCAGTTAATGTGAAGATCACATCTGATTGATTGATCAAAAATCCTTTTAGATCATGGTCCTTGTTCAATGGCACCGCTTCTATGATCGTTTCATATGAAGATTCTCTAACTACGATTAGATCTGCACGACCCTTCTTTACCTCTTCCAATTCATAAGTGAATCGAAAGTAGCCGTTCTGATCAGTTACATCCGAAGCCATGATAATAGTCTCTGAAAATGATTGTCCAGGATTGATCTTAAAGGCAACCTCAGTATTTGCAATTGGTGTACTGCAATCACTATAGACAAAACCTTGAACCTCATTCACTCTAGTCTCTTCCTTGCAAGAGTAAAGCAGAAGAATCAGGCAAGTAAAACCAAATGCTCTTAAGAATCCCATCACTTATATTTCTTGATCTCTCCGCTCTTGACGCGATTGAAATACGATACCATGTCCTTACGCACCTCAGAAGAGAGAAGAATTAGACCCAGTATGTTTGGGAATGCCATTCCCAAGATCATAAGATCTGAGAAATCGAGCACTGCTCCCAAGCCTACAGATGAGCCAATTACTATAAAGATAAGAAATATCAGCTTGTATGAATAATCTGCAGTTTTGCTACCTCCAAAAAGGAAAGTCCATGCCTTAAGCCCATAATATGACCATGAGATCATGGTAGAAAAAGCAAATAGGAATATCGCTACAACAAGTACTAAAGAAAACCATGGAAAAACAGAGGAGAATGCCGCTGAAGTCAATTCAGAACCATCTAAACCGGAAGTCCCATCGGCAAAACCGGTAAAGACCAAAACCAAGGCGGTCATAGTACATACCACTACCGTATCTACGAAAGGCTCCAATAATGCAACTGTTCCTTCACTCACAGGCTCATCAGTCTTAGAAGCAGAGTGAGCAATGGATGCAGAACCAACTCCTGCTTCATTACTAAAGGCTGCTCTCCTGAATCCCATGATTAATACGCCAATTACACCTCCTTTAACTGCTGGTGCATTGAATGCGCCGTCGTAGATCTCAATAAATACATCTCCTACATTGGCGAAGTTCATCCCAATGATGATGAGAGAAAACAGCACATAGAGTCCGGCCATAAATGGAACTATTTTATCGGTCACTTTTGCGATCGACTTGATTCCACCGATGATTACGATCCCAACTAAGAGTGCCAGAATGACTCCAAAGAATGAACCGTAGTTTGCAATAGATGGAAATTCCCCAGATAGTTGAGCGAATGCTTGATTGGCCTGGAACATATTTCCTCCTCCTAAGGATCCACCGATACACAGAATAGAAAAGATCACTGCCAATACCTTACCCAATCCACCTAATTTCTTCTTCTTTAAGCCTTCGGTCAAGTAATACATCGGGCCACCTGAAACCTCACCTTTTTCATTCACCTTTCTGTATTTAACACCAAGTGTACATTCCGTAAACTTCGAGGCCATACCAATCAATCCGGCGATGATCATCCAGAATGTAGCTCCCGGTCCGCCAAGCGAAATCGCCACAGCTACACCGGCAATATTTCCCAAACCAACAGTGGCCGAAAGTGCAGTGGTTAAAGCTTGAAAATGCGAAACCTCGCCAACCTCTTTCTTATCAGGATCTGAAAATTTACCTCTTACAAGATCAATTGCATGACGCACTCCTCTAAAATTGATAAAGCGCATACGAATCGTAAAGAAGGCTGCTCCAAGCACAAGCCAAACGACGATAAATGGAATACCTTTCTGCTGAGTATCTCCATTGGGATGTGTAAGTGGTTTTGGAGCATCATACTTGATCGCCGCTAAATTCTCAGAACCTACTTCAATTACATCATCAATATTATTCGCATCATAGATCAGCTTTCCCTTAGGAGTAATCTGATGTATTGTACCTTCTCCATTCGCATAGACATTGATATCTTTGTCGCCATCTTGAGTAACAACGGCAATATGGTCTCCATATTCAACTCTACTTCCCTCTTCAACTAACCACTCTTTTAGTCTGATCGTGGTTATATCCGGATTATTATGGCCTGGTGCCTTTACATTCCTTTCATCGGCATAGACAACCGGATCATAGAGTCCCACAGCTGAAAAGGGATCCCAGAAAAGTACTGTAGTCATTCCGTCTACTATAGGCTTGAAAGTAGCGTTGATGACTTCCTCAATAGATTCAGCTGCTACCTTTCCTTCTAATTCTTGCTCAAGCCCTTCTGAATCTTTGACCAAAACAGTAAAAGAGTAACCTTCGGTTAAATCTGAAGTGTTTGATTCAGTTAGGGGTGTATTCTGATTGGACCATTTGTAAGTATAGGGAGGAGTGCCACCTTTAACCACTACATAAGCCTGACCATCATTGATCTTTGGACTAGGATTCTCAGTACGAAGTTCAACTTCGAACTCTTGTCCAAATGCAAATAGATTGCTTAGAATTATTGCGCTTAGTAGAAGGTATCTCATCATCATATATCTTGCTTTTTATGGAAAGCGAACAAATATAAAGGATTTATAGCTTTTTGACTGATTTTATAAGGCTTAGACAGCTATAGTCTCAGCTTTGTTGTATTTGCTGATCAACTATACTCAATCCTTCTTCAAAAGAGTGTGGATCATAGCCCAGATCATTCATTGCCTTATCAAGCACAAATCCCGTCTTTGGCGGTCGTTTTGCTGCTTGATTCAAGCTGCTTGATGAGATCTCTGACAATTGAGCATCATTCAATCCAAAGTGCTTGGCTACTCTTTTCACCAATTCAATAATGCTCATAAAGTCCTTGCCTGAAAGATGATAAACTCCCTGAGCGTCATGCTCAATGATCTGCATGCAGCCTTTAGCTAAGTCTTCAGCTAAGGTTGGCGATCTAAATTGATCATTCACTATTGTAAGTGGATCGCCCTTTTCCAATGCCGATTTAGCCCAGAGTACGATATTCGATCTACTCATCTGCTCTGCAACACCATAAACAATGATGGTTCGAGCTATTGCCCATGGACAGCTTAGGCTTTCTACAACTTTCTCCCCTTCCAACTTCGACCAACCATAATAACTCAATGGGTTAGGCTTATCATCTTCCTTGTATGGACCGTCTTCTCCATCGAAGATAAAATCTGTTGAAAGATGAAGGAAAAAAGTATTGTGCTTTTCGCATGCTTCACCAAGTATTTTAACCGCTTCGATATTGGCCATTTTGCAGCCTTCCTTATCATCTTCACAAGCATCCACATTAGTCATGGCAGCCGTATTGATCAGATAATCGGGTCTGTAAGAATCAAATAGCTCTGCAACTGCTTTTGGGTCGCTAATATCAAGTGATTGGAAGTCGAATCCCTTTATTTTCTCAATTCTATTAGCCCCTTTAGAGGTAGCTAAAAGTTCATAGCGATCTGCGTACTCATCCTGAACCAGTTTGACAATCTTCTGGCCTAGCAAGCCATTACTTCCTGTAAGTAGGATTCGCTTCATTTCCATTCTTTAAGTGTTTCTATTTGATCGCTCATTCCCAAAACAAAAAGCTTACTTCCTTCTGTGATGATTGTAGTTGGAGAAGGATTCAACATATACTCCCCATCCTTGCTCTTTAGGCCAATTATGTTAGCTCCACAGCGCTTGCGGATCTCAAGATCTCCGATAGATTTATCGCGAAAGACTTCAGGAAGACTTTCATAGGTAATTTCTTCAAGTGAAATATCGTTGGCTTGTCCGGTAAGCAGATTAAAGAATTCTACTACATCCGGTTTCATAACCAAAGAAGCCATATGAGAACCTCCGACCTTATCTGGCATAACCACATTATTGGCTCCTGCCCTTCTTAGTTTCTGATCTGAACTACCCACAGAAGCACGACTAATGATCAAAAGGTCGCGATTCATTTCCCTTGCAGTGAGTACAACAAACACATTATCGGCATCTTCCGGCAGAGTGGTAATAAGTGCCCTAGCTCTCTTTATTCCAGCATCTATTAAAACCTGATCAGAAGTTGCATCTCCCGCTAGAAAATGAGGAATATGCTCTTTATCCCCTTCTAGTGCATCTTCATTATTCTCAATGATCAGGTATTCTTGATCGACCTTGGCTAGGTCGGTAGCAATCTGTTTACCGTTTCTTCCGTAGCCGCAAATGATCACATGACCTTCCATTCCTTTGATGCGTTTCTTTTTTCTAATTTCGTTCAAATAGTTTCTCAATTCGCCATCGATCAAATAGGTTGAGATGGCACTTAAAGCGTAAGCAAATGTACCGAAACTGAAGATGATCAGTCCGTCTGTAAAGAGCCTGCCAGCATCAGATAATGGCTTCACCTCTTGAAAGCCCACAGTAGAAATTGTGATGATTGTCATGTGGAGAGCTTCGGAAAAAGTGTAGCCCTCGATGATCATATAACCCACAATACCGACAATGATCAAAAGGATCAAGATCAACAATGCCAGGTTGAGTCTCTTGAATTGATTATACCGATACATAATGGAGGATTAGATGTCCCAGATCGTTCGCTTTGGCTTCATCTTGAACCAGTACTTATGTTCCAATACAAATGCCATGATCAAATAAACGATCAAAGGAGATCCCAGTGTAAGAAAAGAGAGATAGATGAAAAAAAGTCTGATCCTCGAGCTTTTAAGACCTAGCTTTTCGCCCCACCAACTGCAAACCCCAAAGGCTTGGCGCTCGAAGAATGCTTGGATTTTCTCGATCATTGGTTCAGTTTTTTAAGATGTGATTTCCGATAGTGCAAGTTAAACATTTTTTCAGCTCACAATGTTGGGCACGAAGCTCCATGATAGACTGAGTATCCGAAGCTGAAGCCGCATTCCATCCTAATCTTTCCCATTTTCTGATCTGTGCATTTTGCTCCGCGGGCAATTCAGAAAGAATATCCAATACCGATCTAGGCTCTTCGATCAGTCTACTTCTACTCCAACAAAAAAGCAAAGGCACAATTACATTGATGATCAATATCTCTCTAGAAGACTTGCCCAAAAGGGCTTCAATAGGTTTCTTTCTCTTCACCCCAAAGCGACTATGCTCCGACCAATACTTTCCTGCATCAAGACTCAGAAAATGATGTAGTTCATTTAGGGAAGTGAGACCTTGCAAATAGGTAAATGGACGATGATATCGAATTAAGAGATCGGCAAACTGGGCAATTCGCAATTCAGGAAAATTGGAAGGGCGCATGCGCAAGTATTTCCAAACCGACAAATCCATTGGCTTCAGATGATGCAATTTGCTCAAATAGACATATTCATTCTTTAGTTTTTGATGATAACTGCACGCTATATCAGCCGTTAAAAATCCGGCCTGACCAAATAACAATGCATTCAATTGAAATGGCCGATCAAAATATTTCCTGATAAAATTGAAAGGTGTATTGATAGCCAATAATTCAAAGGGAAGTGCATTTACATTGAATCCAAAATAGCGAGCCATAAGCTGATAAAAAACAGCCTCCCAATCGTTCTTATGCAGGCTCAATAGCTGCTCTATCCTCTTGGATTTTCGTTCGAGCCGACTGATCAGCATGCGATCCAGCATTTGATTCCGATAGGTAGGCTCCACATGCATGAATTCATCTTCGCAGGGAATCCACTTCCTGGCTTTTCGCAACTGTAGATAATTATCGATCAATCTTTTCTTTACTCTACCATTGAGAGTAAGTACCGGAATCAATAGGCCATCCTTTCTAAAGACATCCTTATCGTGGTCCCATACCACATGCAAGATCACTTTATCATATGCGGCATCATGCTGATGCTGATGCTTGTACCAATCTGAGGAATTGAGGTGAATCTCAATATTGCCGACCCACAACATTTCGCCAATGCGAATCTGCCCGTTAAAAAAGTCTGGACCTCCATGGGGGTTAAGCGAGCCCTGCCGAATGATCTTCAATACCTCACCGGCCTCTGTCCTGAGATTCTCACGATTGAAATTTTGATGCTGCCAGATGAAATGGAGTAGGCTTTCATCAAACATCTATTTGAAGGTAGGGAGAAATTCTTGACGGTGCAAGAGGGTTTTTAAAGAGCCTAGAACTTAGATTCTAGAGTCTAGACTCAAAAAGTTAAGAGTACTTGAAGTACTTGAAGTGAAATTTGGGGTTAGGAGAATGTTTAAATCTGCGTGAATCTGCGAGATCTGCGGGAGAGAAAAGAGTACAGATCTTAAGTTTACGGAGTGCAGAAGGACAACTTATTGATTAGAAAAATAGTCTTAATAGCTGTTACACTAAGGTTCGCAAAGGTTTCACGAAGGTTCTCGAAGTGGGACTTAATATAACAAGCCGGCCTCGGTCTCCGACCTCGGCCTTATAACGCAATCTCTATTGAAGAAATATTATGGAATTAACTTCCTCATCTGTTTGTGCAACATAGAAGCTTCCTTCTTCGCTGCTTCAGCAAAATCATCTCCGGAAGAAGCATAGAGAATACCTCTAGAAGAATTAACCAAGAGTCCCACATCAGAATTCAAGCCGTATTTGGCCACTTCTTCCAAGCTACCACCCTGTGCTCCAACACCGGGAACTAAAAGAAAGTGATTAGGAACAATTGAACGAATCTTTTTAAGGGCATCTGCATTGGTAGCACCCACCACATACATGATATTCTCATCACTTCCCCACTTACTGGACTGCTTCAGCACTTCCTCAAAGAGCTGAGTGCCATTTGAAAGCTCCAGCTTCTCAAAATCATCTGCAGAAGGATTTGAGGTGAGCGCGAGAATGATCGACCATTTTCCTTCGTATGCCAAAAATGGGTCAATGGAATCTCTGCCCATATAAGGCGCCAGCGTTACTGAATCAAAATTGTAGGTCTTAAAGAAGGTCTTGGCGTAGCTAGCAGCAGTATTGCCAATATCTCCACGCTTGGCATCGGCGATTGTAAAGAAATCTTTAGGAATGTATTCTAAGGTCTTGGCAAGACTCTCCATTCCTGAGGGTCCCAATGCTTCATAAAAAGCCAAATTGGGCTTATAGGCTACGCAATGATCTGCAGTGGCATCAATAATGGCTTTATTGAAAGCAAAAATTGGATCCTTTTCTTTCTGCAGAATTTTGGGAATACGATCTGGATCTGTATCCAGCCCAACACAGAGAAAACTCCCTTTCTTTCTGATCTGATCAACTAATTCCTTACGATTCATCCAGACTAAATATTTTCTTCCATTCCTGCTTGCAACTTCTCGGCATTTTCTGCCACTCTCAATGCTTCAATTACTTCACCAATCTCTCCATTAATGATTCCGTCGAGATTGTAGAGTGTTAAATTGATCCTGTGATCGGTTACTCTTCCTTGAGGGTAATTATAGGTGCGAATCTTAGCTGATCTGTCTCCGGTAGAAACCTGCGATTTACGGTCGGCGGCTATTTCTTTCTCTCTCTTCTCCACTTCCGCTTCATACAATCTTGAACGGAGGACTTTCATCGCCTTTTCGTAGTTCTTTAACTGAGAACGACCATCCTGACATTCAACCACGGTATTCGTAGGAATGTGTGTCAAACGAACGGCTGATTCTGTCTTGTTTACGTGCTGTCCACCCGCTCCAGAAGCTCTAAAGGTATCTTTCTTGATATCTGCCGGATTGATCTTTACATCCACTTCATCTGCTTCAGGCAATACAGCTACAGAAGCTGCAGATGTATGCACTCTTCCCTGAGTCTCGGTTTGAGGAACTCTTTGTACACGGTGAACTCCAGATTCAAATTTCATAGTGCCGTAAACATTGTCGCCACTTACCTCAAAGCTGATCTCTTTGAAACCACCTGAAGTTCCTTCGTTTATTGTAGCGACCTCATGCTTCCAGCCTTTACTTTCGATGAACTTGGTATACATGCGATAGAGGTCGCCAGCAAAAATACTGGCTTCATCTCCACCTGCTCCTGCGCGGATCTCAATGATCACATTCTTATCATCATCCGGATCTTTTGGAATGAGCATCATTTTGATCGACTCTTCCAACTCTTCTTTTCTGGGCTCCAACTCATTCAGCTCGGCCTTGGCCATCTCCCTGAAGTCTTCATCCTTCTCCTCATTGAGGATCTTCTTGGATGAAGCAATATTGTCGATCACATTCTGATACTCTTCATAAGCATCCACGATCTCCTTAAGCTCGCTGTACTCCTTATTGAGTTTCACATAGCGATTCATATCCGCTATGATCTCAGGATCGGTGATCAACTGACCTACCTCTTCCCAGCGTTCTTTAATGGAAATTAATTTTTCTAGTAAACTACTCATTTTGTAGATGTTAGATTTTAGAGTTTAGATATTAGAAGGGTTTAGTCTATCTTGTAAAGTCTAATCCTCTAAGCTCTTTCTTTTCTATTTAATCTTTTCCTAGAATAATCCTAAGAATCAATTTTTCTTTAATTCTGAATGATCAATATGAATTCAATTCCTTTTCCCGCAGATTGCGCAGATTATACTCGCAGATCACGCAGATTATTCTTTAATCCCAAATTATAGATATCAGAAGAATTCGTTCTAATCTCTAAAATCTAAGCTCTAATCTCTCATCAATACTCAAACACTCCCTTCTCCGACTGAATCGTCAATCTCTTAGAATCCGACTCCTCAACTCTTCCCACTATCTTCGCTTCTACTCCGAAGGATTCAGAAATAGGGATCAATGCTTTTGCTGTTTCTGCTGAGCAATAGATCTCCATACGGTGCCCCATATTGAAGACTTTATACATTTCTTTCCAATCGGTACCACTTTCTTCTTGTATCAATTTGAAAAGAGGTGGAATATCGAATAAATCATCTTTGATGATATGTACATCGTCCACAAAGTGAAGTACTTTGGTTTGTGCTCCACCACTGCAGTGCACCATACCA
The DNA here is from genome assembly GCA_002706365.1 of Flavobacteriales bacterium. Classification (GTDB taxonomy): domain Bacteria; phylum Bacteroidota; class Bacteroidia; order Flavobacteriales_E; family Vicingaceae; genus UBA1494. Next base: position 10,875 of record PALM01000047.1, read on the forward strand.
TGGATGTCTTTTCTATGCTTCTCCAACATTTTGTGAATGATTGGTGCATAGGTTCTTGTTGGCGAAAGGACTAGTTGTCCGATATCGATTGGCACTCCGTCTAATTCTTCAGTTAGTTTCTTGCTTCCTGAATACACGAGATCTTCATTGGTTCCAGGATCAAAAGATTCTGGGAATTTCTCCATCAGGTATTTGCCAAAGACATCATGTCGCGCAGAGGTAAGTCCGTTACTTCCCATTCCTCCATTATATGCCGTCTCATAGCTAGCCTGCCCGTAGGAAGCCAAACCTAGGATCACATCTCCGGCTTGAATATTTGAGTTCGAAATCACTTGATCCCTTCTCATTCTAGCGGTCACAGTGGAGTCAACGATAATGGTTCTCACCAGATCACCTACGTCGGCAGTTTCTCCTCCTGTGCTGTAGATATCGATTCCATGAGATCTCAATTCTTCAAGGATCTCTTCGGTTCCATTGATAATGGCAGAGATCACCTCTCCCGGAATCAGATGTTTATTTCTTCCGATGGTAGATGACAAAAGAATATTGGAAGTACAACCCACACAAAGCAGGTCATCGATATTCATGGCAATCGCATCCATGGCAATACCTTTCCAAACCGATAGATCCCTGGTTTCTTTCCAGTACATATATGCCAAAGAGGATTTGGTTCCGGCACCATCGGCATGCATGACTATGCAATGCTCATCACTACCACTTAGGTGATCAGGAACGATCTTACAAAAGGCTTTTGGGAATAGACCTTTATCGATCTTCTTTATAGCCTGATGAACATCTTCCTTATCTGCGGAAACTCCTCTTTGCTGATATCTTTCTTTTGGATCCATTGGGCTCTAATTGTGCCAATAAAAAACATCCTCTATCCAAAGATAAAGGATGTCCTTCAAATTCTATAATTCTATTTGTACGAGCTACTGCTCAACCGGTGCTTCTCCGGAATCTGCAGGAACGTAATCCTCGCTCAATACAATGAAGTCGGTACGACGGTTAAGCTGGTGTGCAGCTTCTCTTTCTTCTTCTGTAGACAATTTATTGATCTCCTCATCTGTGATCAAGAGGTTGGTTTCACCATATCCTCTAGGAACCATTCTATCACTGGCAATTCCAAGTGAAGTAAGGTATTTTACTACAGATTCTGCACGACCTTGAGATAACTTCAAGTTATACAGATCACTACCTCTGGAGTCTGTATTTGCACGAAGCTCAATGGTAATATTTGGGTTATCCACTAAGATGTCATACAGGTAATCAAGAGAATCCTTCGCTTGATCGGTCAAAGTTGTCTTATTGAATTCATAAAGAATCTCAGGAAGCTTGATACCTTTATCAGAGATCGGGATCAACTCGTAAAGGTGAGAAAAGATCTTTGACTCTTCCATATCAACGGTAGTCTCTTTTCCTTTTGCTTGAAGATAACCTGGCTTACTTACAGTGATTGCGTATGAAGTATTTGGGTTGATATAAGAGGTACCTCCATTATCGGCAAATTCAGTTCTACCATCACCACCAGTCTCTTTTTCAGCAGATGTTCCATCTGTACCAAGCAGTTCTACTGATGCAGCAGGCAATACCTCACCGGTTTCAGAATCTCTAACTTCAACTTTCAGTACGAATAATACTGGAGGAGTGTAGAATTCCCAAATATCATCCTTACCTCTTCCTCCTTCTCTTGAAGAAGTCAAGTATCCTCTATCGTGCTCGCCATCAAATACAATGGCAAAATCATTCGAGCTTGAATTGATAGGCGCTTTTAGGTTAGCTACATTACCCCACTGTCCTTCTCCTTTCTTTTGGGCTGAGAAAATATCCAGACCACCCATACCCATATGTCCGTCTGAAGCGAAATAAAGATCTCCGTTATCTCTTACGAAAGGGAACATCTCATTTCCAGGAGTATTAATTTCAGGACCGAGGTTTATAGGAGCAGACCATTGTCCGCGACCTTCTTCTTTGATGTACCATAGATCCTTACCACCTTGTCCGCCATCTAGATCAGAAGCGAAAATGATGATCTTATCGTCTGGTGTAATTGCAGGATGACCGATTACAGCACTATCGTTTGCAATTGGAATAACTTCGGCCTGACCGAACTTTCTTCCCATTTTCTTAGCAGAGATGATCTGACAACCAACGAAGCCATTCTTCTCTACACGACAACGAGTGAAGTACATGGTGTTTCTTCTACTGTTCATTACAGCAGCACCTTCACTATCTTCTGTATTTACCTCTTCGCCTTCAACTAGTACAGGCTCACTCCATTTACCCTTCTTATCTCTTATTGTATAATATAGATCTGAGAAATTATCACCAGTCACATCAGAAGTTGCATTACCAACAGAACCTTCTCTTGTAGAAGTGAAGATCATTTCCATGTTCTTCTTATCTGCGAAAGTTGGACCGTAGTCGTAATACTCTGAATTGATCAGAACCACAGGCTCAACAATATAGTTCTCAGGATTGTCGGCCCATTCTTGAGCCTTCTTTGCTGCTTCTATACCTTGCTTACCTCTTGGGTCTCCCGGTTTTTCCGAAGCGTACTTTTGAAACTCCACCAGAGCTTCATCGTACTTCCCATTTTGCATTTTCATCTCCGCTAAACGAAGGTGAGCAATTGGATCAGCGTATTGAGCAATGATTGACTTATCATACCACACTTGTGCTTGTTGAGTTTGGTCACTCAATCTGTAAGCTTCAGCGATCTTAAAAATGATCTCTGCCTTCTTATCACGAGCTTTCTCCTTTACATATGCCTTCTTGTATAGCTCAATTGCCTCAAAGTATTTTTCCTCATCGTATAGCTTCACATCAGCATCATCTAGATAGCTTTTTTGAGCAACAAGCTGCAGGGAAAAACACAGAGTTAAAAAAGCGAATCCAAGAACTCTGGATATATTCATTTGCGTTTGGTATTAATCGATGGCTGCTAAAATAAACAAAATTTCTCTTCTTAATTACGGCTTTCTTAAGCCATAATTAATACAAAAGTAATATTAGCCTCGGCCTGAAACGCTTACAAATTTTAGTGATTGAAAAGCATTTCTCTGTACTTAGGCAATGGCCATACTTCATCGTCGACTAGCAACTCCAATTTATCGACGCTGTAGCGGATCTTATCAAACATTGGTTTGATCACATCACAATACTCTTTTGCCCTTTTCTGAGCACTTTCAAGCTTATTGATGCGTTTTCTCTCCTCTACCATTGCATAAACGGTTTCTTTGACCACTTTAGCGTGTTTAGAGATATCTTTTACCATTTCTAGCTGCACAGATGCGGCATCCTTGAATTCAGCAGCCGTTAGAATATCTTTCAATCCCTGTACATTCTGGATCAATTGATTCTGATACTTATAAGTTGAAGGAAGTATGTGATTCTCTGCCAAATCACCCATGATTCTCGCTTCAATTCTAATCAGATTCGCATATAGATCATAGGCGATTTCCTGACGAGCAAGTGTTTCTCTTTCAGTCATTACACCGAGCTCTTCATAAAGCTTCACAGCCTGCTTAGAACCTAATTCTCCTAATGCATCTGGAGTAGTCTTCAAATGAGACAATCCTCTATTTGCTGCTTCTTTCACCCATTCTTCACTGTATCCATTGCCTTCAAATCTGATATTTTTAGAGGCTGTAGTATACTTCTTCAATACTCTGAGAATGGCATCATCCTTTTTAGAGCCTGATTCGATCAATTTATCTACATCCTTCTTGAAGGTCTTCAATTGTTTTGCAACGATTGCATTCAAGACAGTCATGGCAGATGAACAGTTAGAGGCAGAACCTACAGCTCTGAACTCGAACTTATTCCCCGTAAATGCGAATGGTGAAGTACGGTTTCGATCCGTATTATCCAATAAGATCTCTGGAATCTTACCGATACTCAATTTCAACTGAGTTTTCTCTTCAGCTGTAAGCGCTTTATCGTCTTTCACCTTAGATACAAGAGTATCTAGCATTTTGGTGAGTTCACTTCCGATGAAAACCGACATAATTGCCGGTGGCGCCTCATGTCCACCTAGTCTATGCTCATTTCCCGCCGTAGCGATACATGCTCTCAGCAATTTCTCATTGTCGTATACTGCCTTAATGGTATTCACCAAGAATGTAAGGAATCTCAAGTTCGACTTAGGATTCTTGCCCGGACTAAGCAGATTCACTCCTGTGTTGGTAGAAAGCGACCAGTTATTATGTTTTCCAGATCCATTGATATTGGCAAATGGCTTTTCATGAAGCAATACTCTAAAATTGTGCTTGCGAGCCACTTTATCCATAATATCCATCAAAAGCTGGTTATGATCTACGGCTAAGTTTGCTTCTTCAAAGATTGGTGCACATTCGAATTGATTAGGAGCAACCTCATTGTGACGAGTTTTCACTGGAATTCCCAGCTTCATACACTCGATCTCCAACTCATTCATATAAGCATGAGCTCTATCCGGAATAGATCCAAAATAGTGATCGCTCAACTCTTGTCCTTTCGCCGGTGAATGTCCGAATACCGTTCTACCGGTCAATGCCAGATCTGGCCTTGCTGCAAAAAGCGCTTTATCCACAAGGAAATATTCTTGCTCCCAGCCTAGAGTTGCGTTTACCTTATTTACTTTCTTATCGAAATACTGACAAACATCTACAGCAGCTGCATCAACCGCATGAAGCGATTTCAATAATGGAGTCTTATAATCCAGCGCCTCTCCAGTATATGAGATATAAATGGTAGGAATGCAAAGCAACTTACCAATGATGAAAGCTGGAGAACTTGGATCCCAAGCAGTGTAGCCTCTTGCTTCAAAAGTATTTCGAATTCCTCCACTAGGTAGCGATGATGCATCCGGCTCTTGCTGAGCAAGCTGACTTCCATCAAAGCGTTCGATCACATTATTGTCGTTCAATGGCTCAAAGAATGCATCGTGCTTTTCAGCAGTTGTACCGGTCAATGGTTGAAACCAGTGTGTGTAGTGTGTAACCTTCTTTTCCATAGCCCAACCTTTCATGGCTGCTGCTACATGATTCATTAGTCCCCTTTCAATTCTATTTCCTTTTTCAATAGATTCTTGAACCGACTTGAATAAATCCTTAGGCATGAACTCTGCCATGGCTTTATTATCGAAAACATTGATCCCATAGTAATCTGAAATCTTTTCTGATGGAGCTTCTACAGCTCTTGGGGTGCGAGAAAGAGATGCTTCTAAGGCTTTGAATCGAAGAGTGGACATTTTGCTGGGTTTAAAATTTTCAGCAAAAGTATATCAAATTCAAGTATAAGAATCAAAAAAAGAGAAATATTTTATTAACAGCTGTCGAAAAGAGGGGGTAAAATATAAAAAAGTGCACTTTTCTTAGAAACACCCCCTTAAAATTCAGCCAAAATTGTAAAATATATGTAAACGAAGTAAAATGCTAATAAAGTAGAGCCTTTTAGTCGATTGATCTTTTTACCATAATACATAAGGGGGAAGATCAGCAGAGAAATACCCAACATGAAATAGATATCCATGCTATTGATGGAAGGGGAAATACTGATTGGTTTAACCATGGCTGTGATACCGAGAATGGCGAGAATGTTAAATACATTAGAGCCGATGAGATTTCCTACGGAGATATCGGTCTCCTTTTTATAGGCTGCGACAACTGAAGTAACCAATTCAGGCACCGATGTTCCAAAAGCGACAACCGTAACTGAAATGAACTTTTCCGAAATGCCGTGTTCTTTTGCAATACCAATTACTCCATCAATCAACCATTCAGCGCCAAAGTACAAACCCAGCATACCTATTGCAAGGGCGATGATATCCTTATATAGAGGATTATCACTTGCAAACTGCTCCATATCCTCTGAAGAGTATAGCTCTTTACCTTCTTTGCGCGACTTCATCACAATCCACACAGAAAAAGTGATCAGTATAAGCACAAACAGAAGTCCTTCTATATAGGAAATCTGCTCATCCATCGCCAAGAAATAAAAGAGAAAAGAAGCGACAATCATTAGCGGCCAATCAATGCGAATGGTGTTCCTAGCCACAGTCAGAGGGAAGATAAGCACAGTGATTCCAAGAACTAAACCCAGGTTTGAAATATTGGATCCCACTACAGCTCCTACTCCAACATCATCATATCCTTCAAGCACAGAGCCGAGGCTTACTAATAGTTCAGGTGCGGAAGTACCGAAAGAGACAACTGTCATTCCGATCACCAAAGTTGAAATGCGCAATCTCAGTGCCAGGCCAACAGCACCACGCACCAGACCCTCACCGCCAATAAGCAGGGCAATGAATCCGCCGATCATTAGTAAGTAATCCACTAGCTAGCTGACTCTTTTTTATCTTTTTCAGATGAGGAATCTTTGGATTTGCTGTCTTTCTTATCCAAATCCACTTTAGCCGTTTGAGTGATCTCAGTAGAAGTTTTGCGAATCTCCTCTTGGATATCGCTTGTGGCATTCTTGAATTCGCGTATACCTTTCCCAAGACCTCTGGCGATCTCTGGAATCTTTTTGGACCCAAATAGTAGAACAATGATCAGTCCTACAAAAAACAGTTCTCCGGTTGATAAAAATAATAGTACCATAAAGCGATCCAAAGATAAACAAAAGCCCTGTCACCGAAACAGTAACAGGGCTCTGGGAATACTACAAAATGCGTAGTACTTATTTCTTCTTCTTGAGTTTCTCTTTTGTCTTTGTTAGGTCTACAACAATTGGAGTAGCCACACATAGTGAAGAGTAGGTTCCAACAGCCACACCTACAAGAAGTGCAAAGGCAAAACCTCTAATAACTTCACCACCAAAGATAAAAATCATAAGGAGAACAAAGAATGTACTCAATGATGTGTTCACCGTTCTACTCAAAGTAGAGTTCAATGCATCATTGATCACTTCGTTCATTGGACGTTTCTTGTATGAATTCAAGAACTCTCTAATTCTATCGAATACAACCACGGTATCGTTAATGGAGTAACCCACCACGGTAAGGATTGCAGCAATGAATGCCTGATCGATATCCAAAGAGAAAGGCAAGAATCCATAAGCAATAGAGAACACTGCCAATACGATCAATACATCATGGAAGATCGCAGCGATCGCACCCAATCCATACTGCCACTTTCTAAATCTAAAGAGGATGTATAGGAAGATGATCACCAATGAGAAAAGTACCGCCCAAACAGCCGACTTCTTAATATCATCTGCAATGGTTGGCCCAACTTTCTGTGAACTCATGATCTCATAATCAAGACCTAGTGACCCAAGTCCATCATTCAATCTAGTTTCAACTACCATATCAGCTGAATCTAGATCACTGTCGATCATAAATGAAGTAGTAACCTTTACCTGATTGTCTTCACCGAACACTTTCACTTCAGGAGCAAGATTTACTCCTTCTTCAGTTACAAAAGTCTCAGCTAGTGAATTTCTCACATCAGTAGTTGATACAGTTTCATCGAATCTCACCAAATAAGTTCTACCACCGGTGAAATCAACACCGTAAGACAAACCACGAGTCATGAAAGAGCCAATACCCAAAGCGATGATCAAACCTGAAATGATGTAATACATCTTTCTATTCTTCACAAAACCAAGATTTATATTTTGAAAAGCTCCTTCAGTCAATTTAGTTGATACAGTAACTTTCATCTTTCTATCCAATCTCCAAGCGAAGATCAATCTTGTGATGAAGATCGCTGAGAACAACGAAGTAATGATACCGATCACCAATGTTTTGGCGAAACCTTCAACAGGACCAGTTCCAAAGAACCATAGAATAACACCTGTCAATAAGGTAGTAACGTTCGCATCGATAATAGATGAGTAGGCATTATTATAACCATCTGTAATAGCCAGCCTAGCCCCTTTACCTGCTCTCAATTCTTCTCGAATACGTTCGTAGATCAGTACGTTCGCATCAACCGAGATACCAATTGTCAATACAATACCGGCAATACCTGGTAGCGTAAGTGCAATATTTGTAGAAGCCAGCACACCCATAATAAAGAATAGGTTAGCCAATAGCGCGATGTCTGAAGCAATACCCGCTTTGCCGTAATAGAAGATCATATATACCAATACGATCAATAGGGCAATTAAGAATGAATTCAAACCGGAAGTAATTGCTTCTAGTCCTAATGATGGACCAACAACCGCTTCTTCAACGATCTTAGCAGGAGCCGGAAGTTTACCAGCTTTCAAGATATTGGCGATCAATTTCGCTTCTTCAATTGTGAAGTCACCTTCAATACTTGAAATACCACCTGCAATCTCAGAATTTACATTCGGGAAAGAGTAAACGAAGTTATCAAGTACGATAGCGATGCTATTACCTACATTATCACCAGTAAGACGCTTCCAAGTCTTTGCACCTAGAGCGTTCATCTTCATGGTAATTTGCGGACGACCACCAAACTGTCCAAAATCTTGGAAAGCATCAGTGATCACATCACCCTCTAATGGAGCTCTACCATCTCTACTGTTCACTTCAATTGCGATCAATTGCAAGAATTGACCTTTATCATCATAAGGTTTAGCTGTCCACAACAATCTCAAATCGGTTGGGAATACTTCCTTGATCTCAGGACGATTCAAGTAATCGTTCACTTTAGCTGTATCCTTAATGGCTACGAATCCAACAGTTGGACCTTCACCCGGAGTGTAGTTACCTTGTGCGTTCTGATAGATAGAAGGAGTTAATACAGCAAAAAGAGGATTGTCTTTTGCAAAATCCTCAAAGTTCTGATCTGCGATATTAGTTGAGTCACCATCGGCATCATCTTCTGCAGCCAATTGCTCTAGAATTGATCCTTCATCAGTACTATCATCAGCAATAAGATTAGAATCGTTTGCAGTAGTCAAATCTTCTTCAAGAGTTGAATCGGGAGAGACATCTCCTAGACTTGCCAAAGCATTATCATCGGCAGTCTCTACAAGAGACGAATCATTTTTTGCATTTGTGCTATCTACTTCAACAGTTTCAAGCTCCTCTCCTTTCAAGATCTTATTCAATCTATCATTGGCAGTTGCCAAATAAGGATAGATCTCGGCATTCTCATAAGTCTCCCAGAATTCTAGCTTAGCAGTTCCCTGAAGCAGCTGACGTACTCTATCTTTATTCTTAACTCCTGGAAGTTCAACCAAGATTCTATCGCTAGCTTGAAGCTTCTGGATATTTGGCTGAGCAACTCCAAAAAGATTCACACGTGTTCTAAGCACTTCGAAAGTCCTATCGAAAGCAGCATCTGCTTCTTCTCTCAAAAACTCAATTACTTGCTCGTTCGTGGCATTTCTATCGATCTTCTCTTTAGTCTCAAGTCCGTAGAATACAGCAGTCATCTGACGATCTCCGGCAGTTTCTGTCCATGCCTGAGCAAATAGATCCACAAAGTTTTCCTGAGCAGACTTTTGCTTCTCCTTTGCTAATTCTAATGAATTTATGAAGTCTTCATCCTCTGGACGAGAAGATAGCGCCTTAATTACTTCGGCTACATTCACCTCAAGAGTTACGTTCATACCACCTTTAAGGTCTAGACCTAGGTTTAAGGTATTCTTACGTACTTCTGAGTAGGTGAAATTTAATACTGGGTATACTTCTTCACTGGCCATTGAATCGAGGTAAGCCTCTTCAACCTTAGTATCTCCATTTGCATATGCTACTGCATCGCTTTCCACGCTCTGAGCAACCCATGTAAATGAAAGCTGGTAGAGGCAGGCCAACGTCAACAAGACTATGAAAGTCCAAATTAATCCCTTATTCTGCATTTTGTTATTGGTAAAAAATTCTTATTTTTTGAAGCCTGCAAATATAGAATTTCCACCGAGAAATAGCAATTGAATTGCCGCTAATTCAGTTGAACCAAAAAGACTTAATTTTACGAGTATACAGCGCATCTATCAAAATTAGCATGCTTCATATAGGCAACTAAATACCGCTAAGTGCGTCAAAGAATTGAATTAATACTACACTAAATTGAAGTCATTCCCACGCATTATCCAACTATTGATCAGCCTTTTGGCCGTTATTTTTAGTGTTCAAAATAGTCATGCACAATTGTATTATAGCAGTGCAGACTCCGTCTTGGTTAAAGAGAATGGCGACTATTTCGATTTCCCTTTTCAAGGAGGATTCAATGCCCCGCAATTCAATGCGATCGATTTGAATTACGACAACATCATGGATCTAGTGATCTATGAAAGAAGCGGAGGAAAGGTTTACACCTATCTTAATGGGGGTACTGCAAATCAAGTAGACTATACTTATGCACCTCAATATGAAGGTGCATTCCCCGAAGTATCAGATTGGATGTTTGCCCGCGATTATAATTGCGATGGCCAAATGGATCTAATAACAGGAGTAAGAGGCTCATCTGTAAGAGTTTATGAGAATGTGGGCAGTCTAGCGAATGGTCTTTCTTTTACATATGTTGGCGTCATTCAATCACTTTACCCGAATGGTAGTGTGCCTTTGCCGATCAATCCTGGTGGGGCTAACCTTCCCGGTATTGTGGATATGAATAATGATGGCGATATGGATCTCATCTTCTTCGATAGCAATGGATCCCAAATGCAATTACATAAGAATCTAAGTGTAGAAAGAACTGGTATTTGCGGATTGGATTTTGAAGTTCGCAGTGAATGCTGGGGCGACTTTACAGAAGCGGGCTTCAATTCTACAGTCTATTTAGATTCTTGCAGGTTTGGCGATAGAGTTCCCAATCCAGAATCTGATAAAGGTGGAAGTGTAAGAAATCTAGATATTCAAAAAACCACCTCTGGCTCGAGGATCTCTAAGCATGCAGGCTCATCAGTATCACCAATAGACCTAGGTACTATTGGAGGGATGGATCTGGTAATTGGTGATATAGGCGGCAATAATTTGACTGCACTATATAATGATGATAGTATTGCTCCTTTTATCAATTCGCATATAACTTCATTGGATTCTACTTTTCCAGTGTATAACACCCCTGTTGATCTACCCGTTTTCCCGGCAGCTTTCTTTTTGGATGTGAACAACGACCAAAAGGAGGATATGATCGTAACTACCAATAGCAATGGATATTTGGCGAGGAGTTATTACAATAATAATGTACTCTATTATGAGAATGTAGGTAGCAGTCAGCATGTATTCAATTACCGTCAGAACAATTTCCTTCAAGGAGAGGTGATCGATCTAGGAAGAGGAGCTTATCCTGCATTTTTCGACTACAACAATGATGGCCTTATGGATATGCTTGTGGGAAATGATGGCTATTTAGACACTGCATCCAATGAGATGATCGGACAATTAGCATTGTTCCAAAATATTGGAACGCCAACTATGCCTGAATTCGATTTGATCGATCGCGATTTTGGAGGTTTATCGAATATTCCTCTTGACCTAAGCACCAATGCGCCTCAACGGTATTTGATCCCGGCTCTAGGTGATCTTGATGGCGATGGCGATATGGATTTATTGATTGGCGACGATGATGGAAGAGTTCATTACTTCATTGATAGCTCATCTACTGGAAATAGTGCAGCATTTGAATTAAGTGAAGCCTCTTTTCAAGGTTTGAATGTCTTCGATCAAGCGGCTCCAGCACTTATTGATATTAATCAGGATAATTTATTGGATCTGGTGATAGGAAACGCCTTGGGCATATTGGAGTACCATCAGAATTTAGGAAATAGCAGCACTCCAATCTTCAATCTTGAAGTACAATCCATTATATGGCAATACGATAGCATAATCCGCTATCAGTTGAGGGATGATCCAAACCTTTCAGTCTTCAGTCCGGGTGATACCTTAGATATTAATGAGGCACTATTCGGCGACAATAATGTATTCCAGATCGTAGCAGCGGTAAATGATGCTCAAAATTATCTTGACCTCATTCATCCATTTAGAAGAAATGCACTAGATGATGAAGCAACTTCAACTGCGGTAATTGACTATTCAGAGAAGAATTGGGGAGGAGTGCGTTTGCCAAATTATTTCAATGGAGACAGAAATGCCGCACCATTCCTATATCGTAACAATCAGAATGAACTGAATATGATCATTGGATCACAGAAAGGATATCTCTATTTCTTCAATCAGATCGACAGCAATCTAACTGGCAACTTCAATTTGTACGACTCCACCTACACAGGAAGGAATTACGGAGCAAGTGCAGCAGTATATGGAGCAGACCTGAATCAAGATACCAATATCGATCTTGCTGTGGGAAATGAAGCAGGTGGATTACAATTGCTATTTGGATCTACAAGCACTTCCTTAGTTGATCTTGGAAAAAGTGGGACTGATAAAGAACTTCCAATTAAACTCTTTCCCAACCCTACTAAAGGATTGGTGAATTTGTTAATTGAAGAAGAAATAAGAGGCACTTATGATCTTAGGATATATGATCTAAGTGGAAAGAAAGTGTGGGAAGAAAGAGGATTGAATCAGCGGTCTTATCAGTTTATTCCAAACTTAAAACCTGCTTTGTATATGGTAGAAGTAGCCGGTGATGAAATGAGATCCACCACCAAGCTACTTATTAAACCTTAGGAAATGATCTTATAGATCCATTCCGTCTAGCACAGCCATTACTTCTCTAACCGCTGTAGCAGACTCATCTAATAGTTTTCTCTCATCGGAGTTAAGATCAAGTTCAATGATCTTTTCAATACCTTCTTTACCTAATACTACAGGAACTCCAAGGTAGATATTCTCCATTCCATATTCGCCATTCAATAGGGCGCATACTGGGAAAATGCGTTTTTGATCTCTTACGATAGCTTCTACCATTTGAGCAGCAGCTGCTCCTGGTGCATACCATGCAGAAGTGCCCATAAGATTCACTAGTTCGCCACCGCCTTTCTTGGTGCGCTCAACGATCTCATCCAATCTCTTCTCGCCGATCAATTCAGTTACAGGGATACCGGCAACAGTAGTATAACGTGGTAATGGAACCATGGTGTCTCCGTGTCCGCCCATCAAAACCGCTTGAATATCCTTTGGTGATGTATTCAATTCTTCAGCAATGAAAGAACGGTAACGAGCAGTATCCAAGATACCTGCCATACCAAATACACGACTAGAATCGATCTTTGCAGTCAAATAAGCACAGTAAGTCATTACGTCTAATGGGTTAGACACAATAATGATCTTTGAATTTGGCGAATGCTTAATGATATTTTCAGTCACAGATTTTACAATACCTGCATTGGTTGCGATCAAGTCGTCGCGGCTCATACCCGGCTTTCTTGGCAAACCAGAAGTGATTACTACCACATCTGAATTGGCTGTTTTGCTGTAATCGTTAGTAGAACCAGTGATTCTAGTATCGTAAAGATTAATGGGCGAAGTCTCCCACATATCAAGCGCTTTACCTTCTGCAAGGCCTTCTTTGATATCGACTAGAACGACTTCATTAGCCAGTTCTTTGTGGGCTACGACATTGGCACAGGTTGCCCCTACGTTTCCCGCACCTACTACTGTAACTTTCATGGATTTGTTTTTAAATTTTGGGCTGCTAAATTACTTATTGCAAGGCTCAATTGAAAGGGAATTGAAGGATAGAGGAGAGATTATTACCACAGGGCATTAAATACCCAGAAATACTTCAGATTTAGGGCAATATCCTTCTTCCTCTCCATCTTGAGGTTGCATATTGTGACCTCAAGTTCTCATGACTCAATCTTTTTTTATTTGAGTCAATAAACAGCTAGCAGCATGACTGAAAAGATATTTCTTTAGGCAAGAGGCAACCTTTCTCTAAATTAGCGTCAATAAATGGAAAAGTATTAATGGATTTATCTGATCGGGATACGGTTAAAGAGGTAGTAGAGGCATGTGCGCGAGGCGACCGAGAGTATCAGAAGCAGCTGTACAAAGCCATGTACAGTTCTATGATGGCGGTTTGTTATCGTTACGCTTCTAGGAGAGAAGATGCCAAGGATCTCTTTCAGGAAGGATTCATTAAGGTTTTCGACAAGATCGGAAAGTACAATTTCAAAGGTTCTTTGCAAGGTTGGATAAGACGAATAATGGTAAATCACGCGATCGACCATTACCGCAGAAACAAAAACAAGTTCTCAATGAGCGAAAGCTTAATGGAAGCCGAGAGGATTCCAGAGAAGGATTTGGATGAATCTGTATTCGAAGACATCACTGCAGATGAGCTTTTAAGCCTTGTGCAAGAATTGAGTCCGGTATACAGATCAGTGTTCAACATGTATGTACTCGATGATTACACACATGCTGAAATTGCGGAAGAGCTGGGAATCAGCGAAGGGACGTCGAAATCCAACTTATCAAAAGCCAAAAGAAATTTAAAGACCATGGTCTTGCAAAAGATAAAGAATGAAAAACAGACAGCTAAATAGAGAAGAAGAAGTCCTTCGCGACAAGCTGAGCGAGCTCAATTATGAGTTTCAGCCTGCCGATTGGGATGCACTGGAGAAGCAATTGCCCTCTTCCGGTAGTGGATCTAGCTGGTTAAGCGGAAAAGCCATTGTTGGAGCAGCTGTTGTTGTTTCCTTAACCGCCGCCTGGTTCATAAGTCAGCCCGCTGCGGATAATGAAACTGCTGTGCAGAAAGAGAAGAAAGCGGTGCAGACTGAGCAGAAGGATGCTGTATCTCCAAAGACTGAAGATCAAACACAATCTTCTACAACTACTCAGCTTACTGAGAATTCAGAAAGAGCTTCTGAAGAAGAGGTATTATCGACTGATGAGACAGTAGTTGCCGAAAATGTGACTTCGAATGCCAATGAGGAGTCATCTCCTTTAGAAAGTTCTTCAAATGAAGAGAGATCTCAAATCATGGATGAAGCTGCAGATGAGAACATCCAGTTCAGCGAAGAGAATTCAGATGAAGCGGAAATAGCAGCTGAACAGAAAAGAACTGAAAGTGAAGAGCCAAATATCAATGGTATCATCGCACCCGATAAAGTGTGTGCGAATCAAGACTTTAGAGTTGAGCTTGACATGAAAGCTGACTTACCTGAAGGCTATACCGTGGATTGGTTAATTGACAATAAGCGATTTATCGTTGGAAGCAAGATCACCGGAATGGAGATTAGCGAAAACGGAATGAAGACGATAAGTGCTGAGGTAAAGGGCCCAAATGGAGAGCTATACCAGTCATATAGCAGCTCGATCACAACAGTTGACATTCCAGAGCTTGATTTTACTTATGAGGACTTGAAAGATCCGTATCTCGACTTCAGTGCAAAAGTTGAAGTGACCGACGATCTATTCGATAGCTACGAGTGGTTGGGTGAAGATGGAAAAATTCTCGCAAAAGGAGCCAACCCAAGCATCGATTTTAGAAATAAAGGCGTCTATGATTTGAAGATTAGAGCAAAAACTGCCGAAGGTTGCTATCAAGAGATATCTAAACCATTGGCCATTGCTGAAGACTTTGATCCTATGGCACCGAATGCTTTCACTCCTTTAAATCAGGATGAAAGAAATCAAACTTTCATGCCAGCGGCATTTAAGCTAAGAGATGATCGATATAAAATGCAAATCATGAGCCTAGATGGCAACTTGATTTATGAAAGTAATAGTATAAAAGATGAGTGGAATGGTAGAATGCACAATAGCGGTCAAATGCTACCTGCTGGGCAATACCTTTGGAAAGTCATCATAAGCAATAATGAAGGCAGACAGAGAACCTTCATCGGAAATATTAGAATCCTACCGGATTAGACGATCTTCTTTCTGTATAAATTGGTTAGTACGTAGAAGAAAAAAGGGCAGCTGAATAGCTGCCCTTTTTAATTGAATATATCTAAAGAATTAAACGTCTACCTTGGCGTATTTAGCATTCTTTTCAATGAACTCTCTACGCGGTGGAACTTCGTCTCCCATAAGCATAGAGAAAATACGATCAGCCTCAGCAGCGCTTTCAATATTAACCTGACGAAGGGTTCTGTACTCAGGATCCATGGTTGTTGACCAAAGCTGTTCTGCATTCATCTCTCCAAGACCCTTATAACGTTGTACTCCAACACTAGATTCTTTACCTGCACCTTTCATGTCGGCAATTGCTCGGTCCCTTTCTTCATCAGACCAGCAATAAAGTGATTGATTACCTTTTTTCACAAGGTAAAGAGGCGGTGTAGCAATGTAGATGTTTCCACCTTCCACCAATTCCTTCATATGACGGAAGAAGAAGGTGAGAATCAATGTTTCGATATGACTACCATCCACATCGGCATCACACATGATGATAATCTTGTGATATCTCAATTTTGATACATCAAGTGCTTTACTATCCTCTTCAGTTCCCAGTTTTACACCAAGGGCTGTATAGATATTCTTGATCTCCTCATTCTCGAAGATCTTATGCTGCATTGCCTTTTCCACATTGAGGATCTTTCCTCTCAATGGCATGATAGCTTGGAATTTTCTATCTCTTCCCTGTTTTGCCGTTCCGCCTGCAGAATCACCCTCAACAAGATAGATCTCGCATTGTGCAGGATCTTTCTCAGAGCAGTCTGCTAGTTTACCTGGTAGTCCGGAACCGGACATCACATTCTTTCTCTGAACCATTTCACGAGCTTTTCTAGCTGCGTGTCTGGCTTGAGCGGCAATGATTACCTTTTGGACAATAACTTTTGCTTCTTTTGGATGCTCTTCCAAATAATTGGTCAACATCTCTCCTACAGCCTGATCAACGGCTCCAATAACCTCTTTATTACCGAGTTTGGTCTTTGTTTGACCTTCAAACTGAGGTTCTGCTACCTTCACAGATACAACTGCCGTTAGACCTTCTCTAAAGTCGTCACCGCTAATGTCGAATTTGAGTTTAGAAAGCATACCAGATTCATCAGCATACTTCTTCAATGTTCTGGTCAGTCCACGACGAAATCCTGCTAGGTGAGTACCACCCTCATGCGTATTGATATTATTCACATAAGAGTGAATATTCTCGGCATATGAATTATTGTAAGTTAGAGCTACTTCAACTGGCACATCATTCTTCTCCCCATCCATATAGATCACATCTGGAATCAGTTGCTCTCTGGTTTCGTCTAGGAATTGTACAAATTCTTTCAAGCCATCTTCAGAGAAGAAATTATCGCTGATCGGATTGCCATCATCGTCAAGCTCACGCTCATCAGTGATACTTAGCTTAATTCCTTTGTTCAAGAAAGCAAGCTCTCTCAATCGAGTTGAGAGTGTATCGTAGTTGTATTCAGTAGTCTCAAAAATGCTGGCGTCTGGCCAGAAAGTCACAATTGTACCGCGTTCATCCGTAGTCCCAACTTCCTTCACATCGTACTGAGGTACACCGATCTTATATTCCTGTTGGTAGACTTTACCGTTCTTATGAACCTCAGCCTTTAGATCGGTTGAAAGAGCATTCACACAACTTACACCAACACCGTGGAGACCACCAGAAACCTTATAGGTGTCCTTATCGAATTTACCACCGGCGTGAAGCACGGTCATAACAACTTCCAGGGCAGACTTTCCTTCCTTCTCATGCATCTCCACCGGAATACCCCTACCGTTATCTTTCACGGAAATTGAGTTATCCTTATGGATCACTACTTTGATGTCGTCGCAATAGCCTGCAAGGGCCTCATCTATGGAGTTATCTACTACTTCATAAACTAGATGGTGCAATCCGCGAACACCTACATCTCCAATATACATCGCAGGTCTTTTACGAACTGCTTCTAAGCCTTCGAGTACCTGGATATTCGATGCTGAATAATCTTTCTTTTCTTCCTTCTTATCACTCATAATTCACCGGTTAAGTAGTGCACTAACAAAGATAATTAAAGGTATAGCCGCGAAGGCCTTAACAGACCTTTAAAAGGGCGGTTTTATTAACAGAATATTAACATGTAATACACTGCATATCAAGTAATTACATAATCAGTTAGAAGGAGTAGGTAAGTCCGCCCCAAACATTGAATCCCTGCACCGGATAATCTTGGTATTTCTCGTAATTGAGACCGGTGATGTTATTGAACTTTATAAAGGCTGATAATCGCTTAGTATAACGGTACTCAAATGAAAGATTGAGGTCGAAAATCGCATCTAAAGTCTCCACACTCTGCTCCAATTGAACAGGATTTGAATTTGGCACTTGATCATACTTTGGCGCATATTGCTCACTCCAATAAATGATATCCAGTCCAAGTATCAGTTTATCGTAAAGATTGTACTGAGTATTCAAACTTGCAGTGAGTTCAGGTCTGTGCCATGCTCTCTCCAAATCTTTGGTCTCAAAATCTGTGTATTCTGCGTTTAAGAAGACTTTTACCTTTTCACTATGGTAAGAGACCTCAGCGCGTAATTTATTCTCTGTAAGCTCGTCATATGCAATAAAGAACTGATGGGCTAGCAAGAGATCTCCCGCTGGTGCCTTTAAGAAGAATGGCGCATCCTCGGTTTCAATGCGAGACGCATAGAGATTATAGCTGATCTCTTTGGTGAATGCTCCTCTCAACCCAAGGAAGAGATTGTACAATTGATTACTATTGGCAATGAACTGTTGCTCTGCCAAAAATGGATTTTGTTGAGTGAATCCAAAGTAATTGTTACGCTGGATCTCACCTTTCACTCCTGCATAAGGAGTGAGCACATCCTCAAGTACATCATAGCTCACTTCTGCCAATGGATAGAAGTGGAAAGATGCATTCTCTTCATCTGAAGCGTTCATGTAAACACCCAATCCAGCTTGAATTCTAAATCGATTGCCAAATGATGTGATAGATGGTTTAAGAGCGAAGATTCCATTCTCGCTTAGGGTGTCATATTTGTTGTAATCGGCCGATACATCCAATTGGTACAATTCGGCATTCTTAAACTGACTAAAGTTAGCCTTAGCGCGGAAATAGTTCTCCTGCATTGAAGACTCATTGCTGATGAGGCTGTAGTCTAACTGAACTCTATGACGAATATTGAATGAATCTTGTTTGGTACTTGCAAGCTCTGTAGACAATTGAAAGCGCTGATATGACTGTTCAAGATCAGACTCTCCCAATTCATCTCCAACGATTCCCGGCAATTCATAGAATCCATAATAACTGAAATTCCTAAAACCATAATTCAATTCAGTACTTAAGGTATTCCTCTTCCAGAAACGCTTGCCGTAGAATTGAGCAGATCCCTGAGAAAAATTACTCCCTTTGAGATCATTGATCTCATTTTGATTGAGGAATTTGATATGTCCGCCAGCCGCATATTTTCTGGAGCGCAAACTGTTGTAATACAATTCTGCAAATGGAGTCAATGCATTCCCCACTCCTACCCTTGCGTATCCATTGTATAGTTTTACCAATGGCTCCCCTTTGATCCTTGCAGCCTCAATTGGCTCCGGCTGGAAGCTCACTGGGTAGCGACGGTCGATCAACTTATACTCGAGCTTAGTATTTAACTTTAGGGTATCATCGATCTCAGCTCTTTGTTTGATCTTATCTGCATCGATCAAGACCGGTTGATAATCCTTTACCACTCTAAAAGTATCAGAAGGCAGCTCCCTTTGCGCCATCAGAAAGATAGGGGCTAACAGCAATATGAGGCTAAGCTTAGTCTTCATTGGGCACCTCCTTTTGATTCACATCCATATCTCCACCTGTACTTTCCTCTCCACTTATATCTATCTCTATAGGTTTAGCGGTATCCTTAGAATTCTCGATCTCCTCCTCTCTCTTATTCATAATGGCCAATTTCTCCTTGGCGATCTCTACAAGTTCGGGAATACCCGCATTATCGATCACAGATTGGAAAGTAATACGCGCATTATAGAAATCCTCTCTCGCTAGGAAATTGTCGGCTAGAAGAATGAAGCCCTTGGCAATCCAATATGGATAAGTGGGAACCTGATCCACTAATCTATAGATCATGGTGTCACTTTTGGAGTGATCTCCGTTTAGATAATAGATCCTTGCAGCTAAATACTTCGCCTCTGCTCCTCTTTCAGTATTTGATTTAGCCAGACTGTCGAGCAATTCAATAGATTCTTGATACTCTTCTTGATCATATGAGATTCTGGCTAAGATCATTTTTGATTTTTCCCACAGATCTGTAGAAATTGGATCTCTTTGCAATAAGGTGTTGGCCATTCTCTTGGCATCCTCAAACTTCTCCTCTTCAACATAAAGACTCAGCAATTTCTCTTCTGCTTGATTGATCCAGTTCTGACTCTTAGCTGTTTCAACTATCTTCTCATAGTTTCGGATCGCCTGCGTATTGCTGTCCATCTCTTCATACAATCTGGCCAGTGCGTAGTACGACTTCTCTGTAAACTTATTGGTAGCCTGGGCTACTACATATTCAAAGTCTTGAATAGCCTCTTGTCTAAAGCCCTGACGGGATTCGCAATCTCCTCTATAGAAATGAGCGTTCAAACTAAACAGCCCATTTGGATATCGCTTCAAATAGTTGGTCAGATCCCTAACCGCTTTCTCACACTTTCCTTCCAAATAGTGATTCTCTGCAATTACATAAGCAGTTGAATCCAGCTTAGACTTGGAAATATCCGCGAATGGCACTCCATTCACATAATCTTCAAAAGCTTTTAGGTCGCCTTGATCGATGAAGATCTTCCTCACTTTCTCCAATGCTTCTTTTGCAGAGCGTGTAGAAGGATATTCTTTGATCACATGATCGAATGCATTCAATGCAAGCTTATCTTCCTCTCTGTTGTAATGGATCAAGCCAACCTTTAAATAGGCTTCGGCAAGCAGATTACTCTTTGGATGTTCATTTATCAGCTGATTGTAATAGGTAAGGGCATCCTCAGGCAAATTAAGCACCAAGTAAGTCTTCCCTATTTCATTCAATGCATCGTCAGTGTAGATCGAGCTCTCCTTACGATCGATCAATTTCTTTAAGGTCTGGACTTTAGCCTTGTAGTTACCCAGTAATCCTTGAGAGATTGAAAGCTGAAGCAAGCTGTAGTCTGTATGAGCCACATTCAATCGAACAGCCTTATCATAGGCTTCAATGGCTTGATTGTATTTCTTCTGTACAAAATAGCCATCTCCCATTCGGATATATGAATCATTGATAAGCCCTTTGAACTTGCGATCTTCATTATTCACATACTCTTGAAACCAAAAGATAGAACTCGGATAATTTCCCTTTTCATAATAGGAATATGCCAAGTTGTAATAGGCTCTATTGAAATAGGAAACGGAGCGACTACCCGCTGAGGATAAGAAATTGGTATAATGGAAGATCGCATTGTCGTAATCTTCTTGTTGATGATAACTTTCAGCCATCCAATAGGTCGCCTTTGCTTTGATCTCTGGATTGCGATTGATCTCTACTGCCGCTTTGAACAATGCGATAGCTTCTTCATAATCATCCATATTATAGAGCTCTACCCCTCTGTAGTAAGAAATTCTCTGTTTGGCATCTACCAATCGAATATCCTTGCTATTGATCCTATCGATCGACTTCAATGCCTCTTCGTAATTCTTGGTTGTATAGTATACTCCCAATAAGTATTCATAGGCATCATCTAGCTTCTCTGAGTTTGGATATTCAGATATGAAAGTCTCAAAAGCCTTGATCGCATCATCGTAAGGATGAAAAGAGAGCTCATATGCTAGCTTCGCATAATTGAAAAGCGCATCTTCTTGCAACTTCTCATCGGCATCATATTCTGAAGCGAACTTGAATGCCGTTCTTGCTTCAGATTTACGATCGCTTTTTATGGCAGCAGATGCAATGTAATAATAGGCCGACTGCGAAAGGCTGTCGTTCTCACCAATTGCCTTTTGCAAAGAGGATACAGCAAGATCATACTCTCCAGATTTATAATAGGCATAGCCCAACTGATATCGATCTTCCTGATCTGCAGGTCTGCGAAGAATGTAATCGTTCAGATAAGGTGCCGCCTCTTCATATTGCTCTGTCTCGTAATAAGCATCTCCAATTAGCTTCTTGATCTCCAACTCTCTCCTTGGAATAACAGAATCCAACAATGGTGGGGCGTATTCGATCAATTCCTCATAGCGCTCTTGCAAATAGTAGATCTGACTGATATAATAAGGAACTACCGGTCCGAACTGTGGATCATTCTGAATCTTGTGAAAATCCTCTAATGCTGTCTGATACTTGCCGTTTTCATAGGAAATATGAGCATAGTAATAACGGGCTGGAGTTACATAAGTATTATCTACGTCTTTGATCTCATAGAAATACTGAGCAGCTTGATCCTTCTGTCCTTCTTGCAAATAGGAATATCCAAGCTTGAAATTATACTCAGCTCTTTCTTCATTATTTAGGTCTAATGGATCGAGCTTTCTAAAGATCACGATAAGCTCATAATAATCCTTCTTTCTAAAGTAGTATCTACCCAAATTGAAGATGGCACTACTTCTATGAGCATTATCGGGGTTTTGCTCGATAAATCTTTTGAGTAAGACTTCAGCATCATCATGAAAGAGATGCACTGCACATACTGCGTGATAATATTGGGCATCTATGCGGACTTCAGAATGCGGATTGCTGATGGCATCCATGGTGTTCTGAAAATTCTCTTGAGCAGGAAGGTATTTTTCCTTTTGAAATAAGTCTAAACCATCTCGGAATTCCGGATAGGCCTCTTCGAAAACCATGCTCTGCTGAGCATTTGACTGCCCGACAAATCCCAGCTGAATCAGCAAGAATAACAGGCTAAGTATGCGGTATGATTGGATATATTTCTTTGGCAATTGAGCTCCTCCGGATTCTTCCTTTAATAGATGATTAAAATTAGCGCGAGCCCCCTGCTGAGAGGATTTGAGCTTGTCTAAGTTTTCAACTCATTTATGTTAACAGATATTGCCCTAATCTTCCTTTCTCTCTTTGCCAATTTAAGCTATGCAGCTTGGGAATTTCTATATTTGTCGTAAATCTCATCCTATGCCTGGAACTGCCATTATAGAATTGAATTCTGTTAATATCTTTCAAAAGAAGCATTTAGTGCTTGCCAATATTGGCCTGCGAATTGAAAAAGGAGAGATGGTATACCTAGTAGGTAAAAATGGCAGTGGAAAAAGTAGTTTTCTAAAAACTTTATATGCCGAGCTGAAGCTCAAAGAAGGTCAAGGACAAGTGGCGGGTTTCGATCTAGCTAAGATCAAGCGCAAAAAAGTGCCTTTTCTCAGAAGAAAGGTGGGTATCATCTTTCAAGATTTTCAGTTGCTGACCGACAGAACAGTGAAAGACAATCTAAAATTTGTGATGAAGGCAACAGGCTGGAAGGGCAAAAAACTGATTGACGAAGGTATTCAGACCGTACTTTCTAAAGTAGGATTGGAAAACAAAGGCTTTAAGATGCCTCATGAACTTTCAGGAGGCGAGCAACAAAGAGTGGCTATTGCCAGAGCCCTGCTCAATGACCCCGAAGTTCTCTTAGCCGATGAGCCAACTGGAAATTTGGATCCTGAAACTTCTTTGGAGATCATGAAATTGTTGGTGGCAATTAGTAAGAATGATAAAGCTGTGCTGGTGGCGACTCATGATTATGAGTTGATCAGAAAATTCCCCGGTAGAGTACTTCAATTCGAAAATGAGACAATTACGGAGCCTCAGCGCACCATTCCTTCAGGATCATAGCTGAAGTCTGATTGTCGAAAGATTCGGCGGCCTTCTCTATTCTTTTCTTTATCCTTTCTTCCTCTAGCTCTTCTTTGAAGGCACTTTCTATCTGAGCTTTCCATTCTGCTGCACTTTCCGCAAGCGAACAGAATTCCTCAAATTCATCATCTACCAGCATTTTTCTATTGAGTACGATCTCATTAGCTTGAAAAAGAGCTTGAACCCATTTAAGTTTGATTCCAGTTGCTTGTGGAGTGGGCAAACAGCATACTTTCGATTCAGCAATTAGTCTTTTAAGATCAGAATCACTCAATTCTCCAAGGTATTCAGCTTGTTGGCACTCATCGATCTTCTTAAGAAGATCACTTTCTGCTCCCCTTCCTGCGATCTTTAAAGAATAGTTCAAATCATTGAATATTCCGATCAAGAACTCAACTGCCTCAATATTCTCTTCAACTGCTAAATTCCCAAAATAGATCGCCTGATCCTCTATATGCTTGATCAAGGAATCCTCTCGCTTTACGAAAGGGTGAAATACCGGAAGGTATCTGGCATCATTGTGCAGCGACTGATAATGATCTTGCTCTTTCTTACTCAAACAAAAAAGTACATCGGCCAAAGCCAAACGCTTATCAAAATACTTGAGCTTCTGAGATTCAATTCCGTAATACGACTTCTTATACAGACTACTACTTTGCTTAGAAAGCGCCTTATAATAGTCGGCTTCTAGATTATGGACTCTCACAGCAGTTTTGCGTCCTTTCAATTTAGGATGACCAAGGAAATAGGTAGTGTGAAGTCCCTCAAAGAGGATTGGAGCATTATCCTGAGATAAATGATCCAATAAAGATGGGTGATTTCTACTACTAACTATATATGGAGTAGCTGAAAGCTGAGCCATGATGCCAGTCTTACGAGGATAATAATAAACCTCCGCACAGACCTTTTTCAGCTCTTCTTGTTCTGATCGTCCGTAATGAAAGCAATGAAGTACGACCGATAAACCCACATCTTTCAATGCTTTGAGCTTGTGATACACATCCATCACCCCGCCATAGTCGGCCGGATAGGGCACATCAAAGGATACGATATGTAAATCTACCTTAGTCATTCAGCGCACTTTCAACAATTTTGATCATCACCTTAGCCTCATTCTCCCATGAGTATTGCTGAGATAACTCTTTAGCATTACTTTGCCAGTTTGATAATTGATCTGAATCTAACATATCTCTGATCTGTTGCGCTAAGTCTTCTGCATCATGAGATCGCAGCTTCTCGCCTACTTCTTTGCCATCTAGCAAAAGTTCAACCTTTTTCAAAGGAGAGTAAAGCACAGCAGTTCCAGCTTGAAGATAATCAAATAGCTTATTGGGTATGGCATATTGATAGCTCAATCCCATTGGGCGTTCAAGAGACACTCCAATTGCCGCTCTTTCAGTGTATTTTTTTAGTTCCGAGGCTTCTTTTCTTCCGAAAAAAGTAATCTGCTCATTCAATCCCAAAGATCTAGTCAAATTCACCAACTCCTTTTCAATATCTCCGGCACCGAAGATCCAAAGCTCGACACCTTCGAGTAATGAACTATTGAAAGCGCGAATCAACTCCTCCAACCCACGACCTACATTCAATGCTCCTTGATAGATCACCGCATTTTGCTTTTTCGACTCGATTATTGAGTCCTGCTTAAATGGAAAGTTCCTGACCAATCCCATTTTGACTCCATACTTCTTATGATAAACTTCAGCTATGGACGGACTCACGGTATAAGCATGCTTGATCTTTGGCAGAAATTTCCTTTCAATCCTCTCCCATATGGCTTTAACTTTTGGTCGATCGATCAATTCAGGGACTTCCGTAAAATATTCATGAGAATCATAGACGATTGCCTTGCCTCTTATTTTAGCGGCCAAATAATTCGCCGGAAGGGTATCTAGGTCATTGGCGATCAGCAGATCGTATTTGGCAAAAAGTAAATGGAAGAAAAGCTTGAGATTCAGATTGAAATAAAAGAGTGGCCCTTTATTGAACCAAAGCTTGAACCTTTTGGTGGGATATGGTCTATCAATCGGCATCGACTTCCCTTTGAGAAATCTTCCTAGCAATACAAGATCATAACCTTCAGCAATTAAAGATTTACATACCTTTTGCAAGCGCTGATCTGAGTTCAGGTCATTGCTTACGGATAATATGATCTTGGCTTTAGCACTCATTTTAAACGAAAGTCAGCATATTTTTTTAATGGTAGGAAGTCTATCTTTGTCGCCCATGGAGGAAAACAAAGACCTAAGCAAACTCAACACCTTTGGGATATCTGCCAAAGCTGCAAAATTCGTAAAGATAGAAAGCGTAGAGGAAGCACAAGACTTCTTCGCAAATCCTCCTAAAGAAGAGATCCTGATACTTGGTGGCGGCAGCAACATTTTGCTAAAAAACGACTTTGAAGGAGTTGTAGTATACAATGAGATCAAGGGAATAAAAGTAGAATCAGAAGACTCCGAAATGGTGATGATCAGGGCCAATGCCGGAGAGAACTGGCATGAGTTTGTGATGCATTGCATTGAAAAAGGGTATGCTGGTATAGAAAACCTCTCACTGATCCCCGGAAAAGTTGGCGCCAGTCCTATGCAGAATATAGGCGCCTATGGCGTAGAAGTAAAGGAAGTCATTGAAAGTGTTGAAGCGGTGAGCACAATTGACGGCTCTTTGAGAGTCTTCAGCAATAATGAATGTGAATTCGACTATAGATCAAGCATTTTCAAGACCCGCTTGAAAGGAAAGTATTTCATTACTTCAGTGAATTTCCGACTACAAAAAACACCTAGCTTCAAAACCAGCTATGGTGCTATCCAGGAGCAATTGGCTAAAATGGGTATTGCCGAGTCTGCGCTCACCATCAAAGCAGTTTCCGATGCGGTTATTGCCATTCGACAGTCTAAGCTTCCAGACCCTAAGGAAATTGGCAATTCGGGGAGTTTCTTCAAAAATCCGATCGTTCCTACGGCTAAATACGAAGAACTAAAAGCAAAGCATGAGAATATGCCCGCATATCCATCAGCTGATGGACAGATGAAACTGGCGGCCGGTTGGTTGATCGAGCAAGCCGGCTGGAAAGGTTTCAGAGAAGGTGATTATGGAGTTCATCAAAAACAGGCCTTGGTTTTAGTGAATTATGGGAATGCTACTGGAGAAGAAATCTATTATTTATCTGAAAGGATCATTAGATCAGTTGAAGAGAAGTTTGGGGTTCTTTTGGAACGAGAGGTTAATATAATAAGCTAATTCTGGCTAGGTCACAGAGGTCCGCTAGTAGGCGGACTACACAGAGAAGGCACCCTTCTTCGCTTGCATCTCGACTCCACTCGATGTGACAGCTACGAAGGGCAAAGCGGAGAAACACAGAGGCATCGCAGGATTTGCAATCCTGCGCTACTAAAAGCAAGTCTTTTCTCTTTGCTCTTTATTCTTTGCTCTACAAAGAACTATTCTTCAAATCCCCACTTTCCAAAAGCTTATGAAAGTAAGGTCTAGTCCGGGCTTCATCAATCAATTCAAGATGATGGGTATTGTGACAATCGGAGCCGAGAAAGGAGATGATCCCTTCATCGATCATTTGCTCGGCGATCTTTTGAGCCTGGGGAGAATAATGTCCTATCAATGAAAGCATATTCAACTGTAGGAAAACTCCTTGATCGTGAAGCTCTCTGTAGCGATCGAAGTCCTTATACCAAAAACCATATCTCTCAGGATGCGCCAGTATTGGTTTGTATCCTCTTGTTTGCATTTCAAAAATGACTTGCTTTAAGTTCGGTGGCTCTGCAATAAAAGGCAATTCAAAAAGCACATGCTTATCTCCAAAAGTGAGGAGCTTTTCTGCTTCTACAAGATCCTGCAATTGCTCGTCTAAATAATACTCTGCCGCTGCTTCAACTTTGACATCAAGGCCTTTTTCCTTTAAATATGTATTTAGCTTTTCCAATCCACCCAAAATTGATTCGGGGTCATTCTTATAGAAATCGCTCATCACATGCGGAGTGGTGATCAATTTCTTATAACCAAGTGCTGAGAATCTGCGAATCATCTCCAGGCTGTTTTCGAGGCTCTTTGATCCATCGTCAATAGCGGGAATTAGATGCGAATGCATATCGGCCTTTAGAACTGAGAGGTCTGCCGGTTCCAGTGGTTTTGGAGAACTAAAAAGTGATTTTAGCCAATTGATCATATCGCTAAGTTAAGCCTTGCGAAACCAATCGACTGTCTTTTTGAGACCATCTTTGAATTTTACCGAAGGCTGGTAATCCAGCATTCTTTGAGCTTTGGAAATGTCGGCCTGCGAATGAGGAATATCGCCATCTCTTGGCTCTCGATGCACTGCTGCTGCATCAGAACCAACAATATCCTTTAAGTAGGAGAACAATTGGTTCAAAGTGTATCGCTCGCCAACTGCTACATTATATACTCCGGCTGCAGCAGCTTCTTTGGGAGCAAAGAAGGCTTTGATATTGGCCTGAACGGCATTCTCTACAAAAGTGAAATCTCTACTCTGCTCTCCATCGCCATTGATGAATGGCGACTGATCCTTTAAGATCGATTCTATAAAAAGAGGAATAACCGCGGCGTATGGTCCTCGTGGACTCTGGCGCGGACCGAAGATGTTGAAGTAACGAAGACCTATGATCTCTTGTCCGTAATTCAAATGTGCCGCATGCGCGTATAACTCATTGGTCAATTTGCTAACTGCATATGAATTCATTGGATGCCCGATCTTTTCCTCCACTTTAGGAAGATCCACGCTATCTCCGTAAACTGAAGAAGAAGATGCATAAACCACTCTTTTCACCCCCACTTCTCTGGCAATGGTGATCATATTCAAGAAACCATCTACATTGGCTTTATTGGTGGCAATTGGATCTTTGAGCGATCTAGGTACAGAACCTAATGCCGCTTGATGACTGAGGTAATCGATTCCTTCTAGAGCTTGCCTGCAATCATTTAGATTGACAATATCCCCCTCGATGAATTCAAAATTGGAGTGCGATTCAAATGACTTGAGATTCTCTAGATGACCATTCGATAGATTATCCAGCACTCTCACCTTCTTCGCTCCGGCATTCAATAAAGCTTCAACAAGATTAGAACCTACAAAACCGGCTCCGCCACTAACTAAAAAGCTAGCTTCTTCTATTTGCTTACTGAATTGGGATATGGATTGCATTTATCGCAGATCGTACTGTTGCTCGTAATATTTCTGGTATTCACCTGAAGTCACATGCTCTAGCCATTCATCATTCTCCAGATACCAATCGATGGTTTTAGACAAACCTTCTTCAAATTGAATTGATGGTTTCCATCCCAGTTCACTGGCCAATTTATCGGCATCAATAGCATAGCGCATATCGTGTCCTGCTCTGTCTTTCACATAAGTGATCAATTCAGCAGACTCCCCAGCTTTGCGATCCAGCTTTTCATCCATCAACTTACATAACAAATGGATAAGATCGATATTCTTCCACTCGTTGAGTCCGCCGATATTATAAGTCTCTCCCAACCTTCCTTTATGGAAGATTGTATCGATGGCCGAAGCGTGATCTTCCACCCAAAGCCAATCTCTAATATTCTCTCCCTTTCCATAAACAGGAAGGTCTTTCTTATTTCGGATATTGTGGATAAAGAGCGGAATTAACTTTTCCGGAAATTGATGAGATCCGTAATTATTAGAGCAATTCGAGATCACCACTGGAAGATTATATGTGTGCCAATAGGCTCTCACAAAATGATCTGAAGAAGCCTTGGAGGCTGAATATGGAGATCGAGGATCATAAGCTGTAGTTTCTGTGAACAAACCTTCCTCACCTAAGGAACCATAAACCTCATCAGTAGAGATATGGTAGAATTTCTTATCGCTCAAATCATCTCCCCAGTAAGCCTTAGCTACATTCAGCAAATTAGCCGTTCCAAGCACATTGGTTTGAACAAATGCCAAAGGATCTGAAATGGATCGATCTACATGAGATTCTGCAGCAAGATGGATTACAGCGTCAATCTTATACTCTTGAAAAATAGATTTCAGTCTTTCTGTATCTAGGATATCAGCTCTTTCAAATGAATAGTTATCAGCCGACTCAACATCTTTAAGATTTTCGAGATTTCCAGCATAAGTAAGTGAATCTAAGTTCACGATCTTATAATCAGGATAGTTTCTTACAAATCGCCTTACTACATGCGAACCAATAAATCCGGCACCTCCAGTAATTAAAATATTCTTTCCCATAATCTTAATCCTATTCTTTATAAACTTAGATAATCCATTTGACTGATTCGCTCTCTGTAATTGCCTTTCACATCGAAGACAAAAGCATTGGGCTTAGAAATACCCTTGAAGTATTTCTCATCCAGATCGAGATAATCATCGTGCTTCACTGCAAGAATAATTGCGTCATAGTCAGATCCGATCTCATCAACAAGACCGAAGCCATAGTGCTTTTTTAGTTCCTGAGAAGAAGCATATGGGTCGGTTACATCTACATGCAATCCAAAAGCCTTAAGCTCATTCACTACATCTACTACTTTAGAGTTACGGATGTCGCTCACATTCTCTTTGAATGTTGCACCCATAACGAGTACTCTTGCCCCATCAGATGATTTCTTATTCGAAACCAATTTCTTCACCACTCTACCTGCAATGTAAGCTCCCATTCCATCATTCACTGATCGACCAGAATTGATGATCTGAGCGTGATAGCCATATTCCTTGGCCTTGAAAGTCAAGTAATACGGATCAACTCCAATGCAATGACCTCCAACCAGTCCCGGACTAAAGGGCAGAAAGTTCCATTTAGTCTGAGCGGCCTTCAATACATCAAATGTGTTGATATTCATTTTGTTGAAAATAATCGAAAGCTCATTGATCAAAGCGATATTCACATCTCTTTGAGTGTTCTCGATCACTTTTGCCGCCTCGGCAACTTTAATAGAAGATGCACGATGCACTCCTGCTTCTACAACAAGCTCATATACTTGTGCAATCGTATCCAAAGCTTCCTCATCATTACCCGCTACAACTTTCACTACATTGGTGAGTGTATGCTTAGTATCCCCTGGATTGATTCGCTCAGGTGAATAGCCGATCTTGAAGTCGCCCAGTTTTAAACCACTTACCTTCTCAAGTACAGGAAGACAGTCTTCTTCTGAACAACCGGGATATACGGTAGATTCAAACACCACATAATCTCCCTTCTTCAATACTTTCCCCACTGTTTTTGAGGCAGAGATCAAAGGCTTTAGGTCGGGTAAATTATGCTGATCAATTGGTGTAGGAACTGCAACAATATAGAAGTTGGCTTCTCTCAATTTCTCAATGTCAGCAGTAAATTCTATATCCGCTCCTTGAAAATCTGCAGCTTCCAATTCCTCACTAGGATCTTCGTTATTCTTCATCATTTCAATGCGTTCTGCACTGATGTCGAATCCGATCACAGATACCTTTTTAGCTAGTTCAAGAGCAATGGGTAAACCCACATATCCTAAACCGATC
The DNA here is from genome assembly GCA_002706365.1 of Flavobacteriales bacterium. Taxonomy (GTDB): domain Bacteria; phylum Bacteroidota; class Bacteroidia; order Flavobacteriales_E; family Vicingaceae; genus UBA1494. Next base: position 41,936 of record PALM01000047.1, read on the forward strand.
ACGCCGATCTTCTTCTCTTTTCTTTTGATCTCTTCTATCATGCTACTATGCTAGCTTATTTACTTTCCCTTTATCTAATTGATACTTTTCTTTGGATTCCGGACATTCTGCAATTCCTTCATCATTGAATTCAAGGCGATGACCATATTCGCTCATCCAACCTATTTGTCGGGCAGGATTTCCAACCACCAAAGCATAATCGGCCACTTCTTTAGTGACTACTGAACCCGCTCCAATGAATGCATATCTACCAATATCATTTCCGCAAACTACAGTTGCATTTGCACCTATGGTTGCTCCTTTCTTCACTAGGCTTTTTTCATATTGATCTCTTCTTACCACTCCAGACCTAGGATTTGAGATATTGGTAAAAACCATTGAGGGTCCAAGGAATACCTCATCTTCACAGATCACACCGGTATAGATAGATACATTGTTTTGAACCTTAACAGTATTCCCTAAGACAACTCCTGGAGAAATGAGGCAATTCTGACCAATATTGCAATTCTCACCAATCACTGAATCTTGCATTACATGCGAGAAATGCCAGATCTTGGTTCCCTTCCCAATTTCACAAGGCTGGTCTATTACGGCCGTTTCATGTGCAAAATAGTCGCTGGCCATTACTTCCTGATATACTTTGTAAAATCGTTGTGCTCTTTCTTATAAAGGTCTTCTTCTGTGAGCGACTTGAAATATTCATAGGTCACTTTCAAACCTTCAGAGCGACTCACCTTTGGTTCCCATCCTAGAATTTCCCTTGCCTTATCTATGTTTGGTCTACGTTGCATTGGGTCATCCTTAGGAAGATCCTTGAAGATGATCTTTTGATCGGTTCCCGTGAGTTTGATGATCTCTTCTGCGAAATCCAAAATTGTGATCTCATCTGGATTTCCAATGTTTACCGGATAAGGATAATCGGCAAAAAGCAATCTATATATCCCTTCTACAAGGTCGTCTACATAACAAAATGAGCGTGTTTGACTGCCATCTCCAAAGACAGTTAGATCCTCACCTCTAAGCGCTTGCCCAATAAATGCTGGCAATACTCTTCCATCATTTAGTCGCATACGCGGACCATAAGTATTGAAGATACGCACGATGGCAATCTCCAAGCCATGGAAAGTATGATAAGCCATTGTCATGGCCTCCTGAAAACGCTTAGCTTCATCATAAACCCCTCTTGGGCCAATAGGATTCACATTTCCCCAATAGCTTTCTGATTGAGGATGCTCTAATGGATCTCCATAAACTTCAGAAGTAGAAGCTACCAGGATCTTAGCAGACTTAGCCTTGGCTAAGCCCAATAGATTATGTGTACCCAATGAACTAACCTTCAAGGTTTGGATCGGGATCTTTAGATAATCGATAGGACTGGCGGGAGAAGCAAAGTGAAGGATATAGTCAAGATCTCCGGAAACATGCACGTAATTAGATACATCATGATGGAAGAATTCAAACTCTTCCAATGAAAATAGATGCTCAAGGTTCTTGATATTCCCCGTGATCAAATTATCCATAGCCACCACTTGGTGACCTTCTTTGATGAATCGATCGCAAAGGTGTGAACCTAGAAATCCGGCTGCTCCGGTGATCAGTACTCTGCTCATGATTTAGCTGATACTATTCTTCTTCCGATGCTGATATAGTCGAATCCTTCTTTCTCCATATAATCCAGGTCGTAAAGGTTTCTACCATCGAAAATTATCTTTTCCTTGAGCTTATCACTCACTTTCTTGAAATCTGGATGTCTGAATGCAGACCATTCCGTTGCAATAAGCAAGAAATCTGCATTATCGCATGCATCATAGGCATCCATTGCGAATCTGATTTTAGTGCCCAGTTTTTCTTGCACATTCGACATTGCTTCTGGATCATAAGCAGATACTTCAGCACCTAGCTTCAACAATTCTTCAATAAGATACAATGCAGGTGCCTCGCGAATATCATCGGTATCTGGTTTGAATGCCAATCCCCAAAGGGCGATCTTCTTGCCTTTGATATCTCCATTGAAATAATCCAGGATCTTGGGAACCAATATTGTTTTCTGATCTTGATTTACACTCATTACAGAGTCTAGGATCTTAAAATGGTATCCCTCTTCTTTGCCCGACTTAGCCAATGCCTGTACATCCTTTGGAAAACAACTTCCACCGTATCCAATTCCAGGGAACAAAAAGCGCTTTCCAATTCGAGTATCCGAACCAATACCAGCACGAACCTTATCTACATCAGCACCAACTTGCTCGCAGAAATTAGCGATCTCGTTCATGAAGGTGATCTTGGTCGCCAAAAATGCATTAGCGGCATATTTGGTAAGTTCAGCAGACTTCTCATCCATGAAGATGATAGGGTTACCCTGACGAACATAAGGCTTATACAATTCTTCAAGAATTTCTTGAGCCTTATCAGAAGAGGTACCAATTACAACACGATCCGGCTTCAAGAAATCGTCTACTGCAAAACCTTCACGCAAGAATTCAGGATTTGAAACGATATCAAAATCCACTTTTGCATTCTTCGCAACGGCGGCATGAACCTTTTCAGCAGTACCAACAGGCACTGTACTTTTATCGATAATGATCTTATAATCTTCTATAATCTTACCTAACTGCTCTGCTACACCAAGCACATAAGAAAGATCGGCAGATCCATCTTCATCCGGAGGAGTAGGAAGTGCAAGAAATATGATCAATGCATCTTTAACTGCTTCTTCCATATTAGTGGTGAAGCTCAAGCGGTTTTGCTTGATATTTCGCTCGAAGAGCACATCCAAATGTGGTTCATAGATTGGCACAATGCCACTCTTCATCTTTCTCACCTTCTCTTTGTCGATATCGACACATACTACATCATTCCCGGTTTCTGCCAGACAAGTACCGGTAACAAGGCCAACATATCCAGTTCCTATAACTGCTATTTTCATTTATGCTTTCTTAAGAAATTCTTTTATTGTTTGAGTAATATAATTCAGTTGCTCATCATCCAATTCTGAGTGCATTGGCAATGACAACACTTTGCTTGCCAGCTCTTCCGAAACAGGAAATGCACCATCTTGATAACGAGCATCTCTAAATGCCTTTTGTTGATGCAATGGCACAGGATAATAGATCATTGCAGGAACCCCATTGACATTCAAATGCTCTCTCAAGGCTTCCCTATCTACTCCTTCACATTGCAAAGTATACTGATGAAAGACATGACAAGAGTTCTTTAATCGCTTAGGCACTTTAAACACTCCTAAATCACCTAACTCCTTGTCGTAATGGAAGGCAGCTCTTCTTCTCTCATTGTTGTAATGATCCAGATGCTCAAGCTTTATACTTAATACAGCTGCCTGTATACTGTCTAAACGAGAGTTCACTCCTATTAGATCGTGATAGTATCTCACCTTCATTCCGTGATTCACGATCACTCTTGCCTTATCAGCTAATTCATCATTATTACAGAAGATCGCTCCTCCATCACCATAACATCCAAGATTCTTTGAAGGGAAAAATGATGTACATCCAAAGTCGCCAATGGTTCCAGATGCTTTAGTTGTACCATCACTAAAGTGAAAGGAAGCACCAATCGATTGAGCGGCATCTTCAACTACATAAAGATCATTTGCTTGCGCAATTCTCATGATCCCTTCCATATTGGCACATTGTCCAAACAAATGGACGGGGATGATCGCCTTGGTTTTTGGACCGATGGCTTTTTCCACTGCATCTGTATCGATCAAGAATGAATCGGGATCTACATCAACAAGAACAGGAGTTAAACCCAATAATGCGATGACTTCTGCTGTTGCGATAAAGGTGAATGTTGTTGTGATTACTTCATCACCCCGCTCAAGGCCTAAAGCCATCAAGGCCACTTGCAATGCGTCTGTACCATTGGCACATGGAATCACATGCTTAACATCCAGATAGGTCTCCAATTCAGACTGGAATCTCTGAACTTCCGGTCCGTTTATGAATGCTGCGGAAGAAATCACTCCCTCCAACCTCTTGTCGACTTCCGGCTTTATCTTCTGATACTGAGCCTTTAGATCGACCATCTGAATATCTCTCATTGCATCGATTTTTGGCCTGCGAAGATAGCCCTTTTTGCTCATTATTCCTTGAAAAGTATGCGTAATTTAGCCCTATGCAAAAGCTCCTCAAAACCTTTCTTGCACTGGGATTTTTAATGCTCTCTTATACTGTGATCTACGCTCAGGATTCCACTCAAGCCTTTGGTTTTGTAAAATTCCAATACGCTTATTTTTTGCCATCGGGCGACTTTGAAGATCGTTTTGAGAATGCGAACAGCATAGGTGGCGAGTTGGGTCTCAAGACATTTGGAAACTGGCAGCTATCAGTAAGCGGAGCCTATCTCTTTAGCAATAGAGTTAGGGTAAATAATCTACTTTCGGATGTAATCAATTCCAGCGGGGATGCAATCGACTCTGATGGTGAACTAGTTAAGCTAACCTATGAGCTTCGAGGTCAGAGCTACTTCTTGAAAGTTGGTAGAGTATTCAATGAGTTCCTTTCTCCAAACCCCAATTCTGGAATCTTACTTACAGCCGGCGCTGGATATTTCCAGCATAAGATCAAGATAGATTTTAGAGACGGTACAGTTTTCCAATTATCTGAAGATCGACTAAAAGGATACGACCGACTAACTACTGGAATTGCATTTCAACAATTCGTAGGATATCAGTTCTACGGTAGAAGTAATTTACTAAACTTCTATGCAGGCTTTGAATTCATTCAAGCTTTTACCAAGAATCGCAGAGAATACAATTACGACAGTCGCAGTTTTGATACCGGCAATAAGAGCGATTATCTAGCAGGTTTCCGATTTGGCTGGGTGATCCCTTTTAGAAAGAGAAGATCTGAAGAGTTTTACTATTATTGATCCCATTGAGGTAGCTTTTATGCGACTATTATACAGTGCTTTCATTCAATTATTGGCTTTGGGATTCAAGCTCGCCGCTTTATTTGGCAACCCAAAAGCAAAGGAATGGATCAAGGGCAGAAAAGGCCTGTTTAATACACTAGAAGAAACAATACCTTCTGAACGACCATTGATCTGGTTTCATTCTGCCAGCCTAGGAGAATTTGAACAAGCCAGACCTCTTATAGAAGAGATTGCCAAAACAAAGACTCATTTTATTCTACTCACCTTTTTTTCTCCATCGGGCTACGAAAGCAAAAAGAATTACACGCATGCAGACCTAGTGTGCTATATGCCATTAGACAGCAGGGCTAATGCGAAAAGATTCCTAAAAATCACCAATCCCGAACTCACTTTCTTTGCCAAGTATGAATTCTGGTTCAACCATTTAAAGGAACTTCAAAAACGAAATCTCAAACATTATCTGATCTCAGGAATATTTCGACCAAAACAGCAGTTCTTCAGGTTTTACGGCAAATGGTTTAGGGATCATTTAAGAGCATTCTCTCACCTATTCTTGCAAGACCAAGATTCTGTAGATCTGCTCCATAAATTTGGCATTGAGCATTGCAGCCTAAGTGGAGATGGCAGATTCGATCGAGTTTGGGAGATTGCCCAAGAAAAAGTCGACCTTCCTAAAGTTGAACAATTTGTTGGCAATGAAATTTGCGTTGTTTTTGGAAGTAGCTGGGAAAAAGAGAATCTGTTAGCTTTCCAACTAGCAGAAAAACATCCCAAAATAAAAATCATCATTGCCCCACATGAATATCATGCTGAGGAGATGAAGAAGTTGGAAAAGCGATTCAATTTGAAGGCTAGCTATTATTCTCAGCTAAATACATCGGAAAGTAATACTCAAATCTTGATCATCGATCAGATGGGACTTTTGTCGAAAATCTATAGATTCGGAGATCTAGCTGTAATTGGCGGTGGCTTTGGAAAGGGTATTCACAACATCCTAGAAGCTGCAGTGTATGGTTTGCCGGTGATGTTCGGACCAAACCACCAATTTTTCAATGAAGCAAAGGAGTTGATCTCGGAAGGAGCTGCGAAAGTATTCAAAAATGAAGAGCAGTTCCACCAGCTTGTCGATCAATATATTCACAAGCCTGAGACTAGAGCAGAGGCCAGTGCCATTTGCAAGGCGTATTTCGAGAAAAAAATCGGCGCAACTAAGCTGATTTTCAATAAATTAAAGGGAGACAAAGACCTTTAATCCCTACTCCTTCCAGCCTTAAAAAACTTATTAAAAAAAGTCGGTTAATTACTTTGTCTAAGTATCTCGGGAATAGAGTACTTAGGAAGCTATATTTACTTAACCCTAACAAAAATTCTACTATGCCAAGAAAACCCAAGTCTTCAAAAAAGATCTATGTATTAGATACTTCTGTGATAATTCACGACCACAATTCTTTTCTCACTTTCGAGGAGCATGACGTGGCAATTCCTATCACGGTATTGGAAGAACTCGATAATTTCAAAAGAGGAAACGACACCAAAAACTTTGAGGCCAGAGAGTTTACCCGCTTGGTTGATAAGCTGTCAGCTGACCACACTCTTCAGGAGTGGATCCCGCTGAACAATAAGAAAAAGGGAAGATTCAAGATCATACTCGACACTTCAAAAGCCTCATTAGATGCTCAGAAGATATTCAATGATAAGAAAGGAGATCACAGAATATTGAACGCTGCTATAAGTATTCAGGAAGAGGAGAAAGATAAAAAGGTGATCCTAGTAACTAAAGACATCAACTTAAGGATCAAGGCTAAAGCACTCAACATTACTGCTGAAGACTACAATACGGGTAAGGTAGTAGATGTGAGTGATCTGCATATGGGCAAGCAATTAGTTGAGAATCTTCCTTCCGAGACAATTAAGGAGATCTATGAAAAGGGTTACTTAGAGGATTATGAATTCTTAGGCAAGAATCCTCCAAATAATCACTTCTATATCTTGAAGAATGGCAAGGCGTCTAGTTTGGCTTTCTTTAATCCGGTTGATGATCGTGTAGATCGAGTAGAAAAACTCAATGCATATGGAATCACGCCAAGAAATGCAGAACAAGCCTTTGCTTTACATGCTATCTTGAATCCGGAAATAAAACTACTCACCATTCAAGGAGTAGCAGGAACTGGGAAAACGCTTTTAGCATTAGCAGGAGCAATTGAGCAAAGAAGGAATTTCAAGCAGATCATTCTAGCTAGACCAATCGTTCCATTGAGCAATAAAGATCTGGGATTCTTACCTGGCGACATCAAAGACAAGATCAACCCATATATGGAGCCTTTATGGGATAATTTGAAATTCATCAAGAATCAATTCAGCGAGATGGACAAAAAACACAAGCAGATCGCTGAGATGCAGAAGAATGAGAAGATCGTGATCACTCCACTAGCATACATTAGAGGTAGAAGTCTTTCAGACATCATCTTTATTGTAGATGAAGCACAAAACCTTACTCCGCATGAAGTGAAGACGATCATTACTAGAGCAGGTGAAAACACCAAGATGATCTTTACAGGAGATATCCATCAGATAGACACCCCTTATTTGGATGAACATTCAAACGGCTTATCGTATCTGATCGACAGAGTGAAAGGGAATAAGCTGTATTGTCATATTACTCTTGAAAAAGGCGAACGATCTGAATTGGCCAATGTGGCTAATGATCTATTATAGTCATATCCAAATATTTTCTACATTTAAAGAGGGTTTCAGAAGACACCCTCTTTTTTTTCTGCAATTTTTTCATTATGTTATTATCAAACCAAAATCAAATTATGAAAAGGATATTTAGCTTATTAATTGCAATTATTGGAACACTAAGTCTAATCGCTCAAACTCCAGAGGCCATGACAATGGTCGATGCGGATCAGGTGCCTCAGGAGGTATTGAAGGCAATGGCAAAGAAATATCCCAAGAAACCAGTTGTGCAATGGTATCAATTCGATGATATCTTCACTGCCAAGACCGAATTAGATAGCATTAGCAGGTATACCAGATTCAATCGTGAAGCCTTGTTGATTGAAGAACGCTTGCTTAAACCTTGGTCATCAGCACCTGAGAATCTGAAATCGGGCAAAGAGAAAACTGAATTCAAATATTGGGAGGTGAATGAGTTTTACGAAATCTACAAAGACGGAACACTCTATCACTACTTTTTAGAGTTGAAGAATGATAAGAATGAGATCAAGACAATTTACTTCGATACAAGCGGAAAATTAGAAGCTAAATCAAATTCCGGTCGCTAATTATCACTTAGAAAATCTCGATACCAAAATGCAGATTTCTTGGGAATTCGACTGAGTTTCTCATAATCGACATAGATCAAACCAAACCTTGGCCTATAGCCTTCTGCCCATTCGAAATTATCGGTAAGTGACCATACAAAGTAGCCATCTACCTTAATGCCATCTTTTATTGCCTTCTTAACAGAGCCAATATGCTCTCTTAGGAAGTCGATTCGTTGTTCATCTTCAACCCGACCATTCGACTGAAGTTTATCTTCAAAAGCAGCACCATTCTCGGTAATCACTAATGGTGGAATATTATCATAGGTATTGAGTCGGTTAAGAACGTGATAGATTGACTCAGGATAGATCTCCCAATTCATTGCTGTTCTTGGCTTCCCCCTCTTCTTTGGAGGAACTAATTTTGCATTGACTATTGGAGTAAAATAGGAATGTGCTACAACTTCCCTACTGTAATTCTGCACGCCTATGAAGTCCATATCAAAGGAGAGCTTTTGCATATCTCCATTCTGCACATATGAGGCTAATCCTTCTAAAAAAGGCAATTCATCAATAGGGTAGCCCATTCCCAAAAGCGGTTCCAGATAAAGCCTGTTCAGAATTGCATCAACTTTATTGGAGGCATTCACATCTTTTTGTCGGTTCCGATGAGCTTCTACATGAGAAAAGGAAAATGTAGTACCAACTTTTAAATTCGAATCATGGGAGCGAATTAGCCTTCCTCCTTCAGCTTGAGCCAAGGCTGCATGATGTATGGATGGCAAGAAATTGCTCTTCCCCTTTTTTCCCGGAGCATGGATTCCCAGAAAATATCCTAAGGCTGTAAATGCAGTTGGTTCATTGAGCACCATCCATCGATCTACGCGATCTGCATATTTCTGCATGCACAATTCAAGGTAATCTTGAAAATAGTTGACCACATCCCTGTTGGTCCATCCGCCTTTTTCTTCCAATGCATGAGGAAGATCCCAATGATAAAGTGTGACCCAAGGACTTATCCCATTCTCCAAACATTCATCGATCAATCGATCGTAGAAATCAATCCCCTGCTGATTCCATTTACCTGTGCCGTTTGGAATCACCCTTGGCCAGGAGATGGAGAACCTAAAATTCCTCAGGTTCATCCATTTTATGAAACCGATATCTTGTCGGAAATATTTATAAAAAAGGGTGGCTTGTTCAGCAGTATGACCTTTCTTGATATTTCCTTTTTTCTGGCTGAATTGATCCCAAATGGAATCACCGCGTCCGTCATATGGGAATGTTCCTTCAGTCTGAAATGCAGAGCTTGAGATACCCCAATAAAAATCATCACCAAATTCGTTCTTATCCAGTTGCATAGAGAAGATGTTTGAACTAATTGGCTAGATCGAACTGTTGAGCAGTTAGATACTCGAGGTAGTTGTCTTTTTGCAAGAACTCGTTATTGATAATGGTCTGGACGATCTCGCGACTTTGGTTTGGATAATCCATTTTAATAGCCTTACCGCTTTCAATCCAGTTCTGAATCTTTGGAATGTGTTTCTTTCTGAGATGTTTTACCACTTTCACTCCGAGCTTCTTGAGCGCTTCGGCATTGCAAAGCTGCTCGTACTGCTGTTTTTGAGGGATAACCAATAGTTTCTTACCAAGGAAAAGCGCTTCTGAAGTAGCACCAAAACCGGCAGCAGTGATCAAACCGCTGCATGATGCAAGTGATTTCAAGAAAGTTTCATGAGCTATTGGTCTAACATGGATATTCTTTTCATGGAACTCTAGTTTAGAGTGCTTCGAGAAAACCTGAAATTGAGTGTTTGGAATAAGACTCAACTTCTTAATGATCTTCTCTTCTGAGTAGGCTGGAAGATATACGGTAATATGCCCTTCTTCACTTGTTTTAAGCTCTCTGATCTCCTTTCGGATGATAGGTGTGAAAATATGAGGGGCATAGGGTTTATAGTGAAAACCATATTGCGAGGTAGTAGGAGCATAATGGTTCAATATGAATTTACCTACTATATCGTCATTGATAGAGGTTTTCATATTTGGAAATTCTGTTGCCGCCTGATTGCTAAGAGCCACAGCAGGAAGACCCTTAAAATAAGCTGCCCAGGCAGAAATTGGTTCAAAATCGTTGATGATAAGATCATATTCTTCAACAGGTAGACTGCGGACTTCTGAGATGAATCTGTGAATATGATTCTTCATATAAGTATTGAGCAAGTCGATGCCTCCTTTCTTGCCAAAAACGAAACTCATTCCTTTATAGGCATACTTCACTTCAAAAGGAAGAGACAGGTCAGACTGTATCCCACTAATTAGAATATCTACATCTGCTTGCTCTTTGAAGTATGGAATCAATTCAATGGCTCTGCTTACATGACCGTTACCCGTTCCTTGTATGGCATAGAGCAATTTCATGAGTTGGATACTCTTTGAAGGATTTGGAATTCTTGGACCATGATCTGAAAAAGCTCTTTATTACTGTGAATTGGCGATTTAAAAGCCAATTCCATGCTGTAATGAGAAGGGTCGTATTGGTAGAGCGACCACTTACCTTTGTGGTATTCCAATGAAGTAAGGTTCTCGATCCAGTCGCCAGAATTGAGATAGGTTATACTGCCTTTATCATTGCTGAATTCTTTGATCTCTGGTTGATGAATATGCCCACAAACTACATACTGATAATCATTATCAATTCCGATATCTGCAGCCACTTGTTCGAAGTTGTTGATGAACTTCACTGCCGACTTCACAGAGTTCTTGATCTTCTTTGAAAGAGAAATCTTACCTCTTCCCATTTTCTTAGACACCCAATTGATCAACCTATTTAAAATGATCAGAAGATCGTATCCTACAGAACCGAGCTTAGCTAGCCATTTTGAATGTTGCATGGTTACATCGAACACATCTCCGTGAAAGAACCAAGCCTTGCCATCCTCTAACTCTAGCACAACCTTGTTCACTACATGCAGTGACCCAAATTTATTGCCAACGAATTTTCGAAGCATTTCATCGTGATTGCCGGTCACATAATAGATCTTAACCCCTTTGGCCATCCAAGACATGATCTGCTTGATCACTTGCATATGAGCTTTGGGAAAGTAGCTCTTCTTAAATTGCCAGATGTCGATTATATCACCGTTAAGAATAACCGTCTTTGGTTTGATCGACTTTAAATACTGCAGAAGCTCTTTCGCATGACAGCCTCTGGTGCCGAGATGAACATCTGAAATTACCACCAGGTCGACTTTTCTGCGTTGCTGTTTCATAGCCTAGATGAAGAATCGTTTAAGATGATGGCTAAAAAGTTGGAATGAGATATATTCCAGAAAGTCAATCAACTTTTTCATAGCTGTAGGTTTAGTCAAAAGTAGGCCTGGGCAGCTGATGTGAAGGTTTCCTTAAACTCAAGAAAAAGTTAAAAAAAGAGCAGTACGTTAGATTTATGTTACCTGAGTTACAGATTAATTCATCTTAAAGGGTGAATTTTGAATCATGATAAAACTAAAGAAGGGCACAAAGCTATACAGTGTATTGAAATTCAAATGTCCTCATTGTCATGAAGGAGAGTTCTTCAAAGACAGAAACCCATACAATCTAAATGTGATGTCGGCCACTCACGAATACTGTCCTTCCTGCAAAAGGAAGCTCTCTATTGAGCCTGGCTTCTATTATGGCGCTATGTATGTTTCCTATGCATTAGGAGTAGCACATGTGGTCACCTTTTGGGTTGCAAAGCTCATTTTGGGCATTGAGACTGAGTTCTGGAATTTCATCATCTTTGTAGGTAGCTTCCTTTTGCTATTAACCCCATTGTACTATGCCTTATCGAAGATCATTTGGGCAAATATGTTTATGAAATACAAAGGAGATCAAAATGAAAAATCTTAATGCAATAGAATTCAAAGAGCAAATTGAAAACGATCCCAAAGCGGTAATTATCGATGTAAGAGCTCCGGAGGAAGAAGCTGAGGGCTTGATTCCAAATTCTCTCAACATCAACTTAATGGACCCAAGTTTTGCTCAAAAAGTATCTCAATTAGATCCTGAAAAGCATTATTACGTATACTGCAGGGCTGGCGGTAGAAGCTCCTCTGCATGTGGATTCATGGAAAGCAATGGATATACAACATTTAACTTAGCAGGTGGAATTCAAGCCTGGAATCAACTTTAAAAAATTAAATCATGAAGACGATAGTAAGCAAACTACTACTCCTTAAAACAGTCACTTTCTCTATGTTCTTTCTCACTGCCTGCAATCTTGAAAGTCAAGAACAAAGTGCCGATCAGGAGCAAAGCGTTTACCAAAAGGTGAGCCCATCAGCTTTTAAAGCACAGATGAATGAAGAAAAAAGTGAATATCTCTTAGTGGATGTTAGGACTGCCGGCGAATATGAGGCTGGAGCCATCTCAAACAGTGAAAATCACGATCTTCTAAATGGAGATTTCGAGAAGGCTATGGCAAATTGGGATCCTAAGACACCAATTTACGTCTATTGTGCTAAAGGAGGAAGAAGTTCACAAGCTGCAGAAATGCTTCAGCAGCAAGGCTTTAAAAAGATCATAGAGTTGAAAGGTGGTTACTCTTCTTGGAGTATGCGAACAAATTAGCGAACTTCGTGTTTGACTAATTGTCACTCAGCCAACCATTCCGAACCTTTTTCTTTACGTAAATTTAACAGCTGTTTTAAAACAAAGCTAATGAGAAACTTATTACAATTTTTTGCTACACTGCTACTAATCAGTGTTTTACAGATTAGTATTGCTCAAAATACTACCTTAAAGCTTCGTTCTGGAGATGTGATTCTTACAGAAGCCAATTCCCAGACAAAGCTTGCCGACTTCATCAGTCAAAATCCATCAAATGGTAGTTATTACTTGATTCAATTCGATCAAATTCCTACTCAGGCTGAACAAAGCAGCATGAATGCGAATGGAGTAAGACTCCTTGAATATATTCCAGAATATGCATTTCTCGCAAATTTGAGCCAGTACAATGGCAATAACACATTTGCAGATCTGGGTATTCGTCAGATTGAAAAATTGAAGGAAGAATATAAAACCTCTTCAATGTTTGACCTAAGCGGAGCTCCGGATTATGTATATGCAAATGAGACTGAGGTAAAATTGCTTATTGACCGTCAGTTGGATGTTAGTCCGGCAAACTTCATTGCTCTTTTAGAAAGCAATAATGTAGTAATTGAAGATTACGGTAGTAGCGATGAGAACTTGAATATCAGAATCGCTCAAGAAAGAGTAGATTGGTTGATCAACCTTCCTCAAGTGAAGTTTGTAGACTACGCTCCTGCTCCACCAGAGCCAGAAGATACAAGAGGTAGAAGTTTACACAGATTAAATATGTTGGATTCCGATGATCCAATGGGTAGAAAATTGAATGGCGACAGCGTTTCAATTGCTATTGCAGATAATGGATTAGGACCACACATTGATAGAAAAGGTCGTGTAACCATGCACACCACTGTGAATAACGGCACACATGGTGATATGACAACTGGTATTGCGGTAGGTGCAGGAAACTTGGACCCTAATAATGCAGGTATGGCTACTCATGCATACTTACACTATTATAATATTAGCGGTTACCCTCAGATCACCCAAGCTGTTAATAATCTAAACCTCAATGGAGTTGTAATTACTTCGACTTCATTCTCTCAAGGGTGTAACTCATATACTTCAGATACTAGAGCAATTGATCTGCAAGTAAATGCTAATCCAGAATTGCTTCACGTATTTTCAGCTGGTAATAGTGCCACTTCGAATTGCGGCTATGGAGCAGGAACATTTTGGGGAAATATTACCGGTGGATATAAGCAAGGTAAAGCTGTGATCGCAACAGGTAATCTTGATTATAGAGGTGTATTGACTACTTCATCAAGTAGAGGTCCAGCTTCAGATGGTCGAATCAAGCCCGACATCTGTTCTAATGGTACAAACCAGATTTCTACTGACCCTAATAACGGTTACAGCCCTGGTGGAGGAACATCAGCAGCTGCTCCTGGTATAGCTGGAATCTCTGCTCTACTTTATCAGGGATATAGAAATCTGAATGCTCAAGCCAATCCTCCTTCGGGATTGATTAAAGCAGCAATGCTTAATACAGCAAGAGATATTGGAAATCCAGGTCCCGACTTCATTTATGGTTGGGGAAGAGTAAATGCTCATAGAGCAATGTTATTGTTGGAAGAGAACCGTTATTTGAACGGAACGATCTCTCAAAACGGAACAAATACCCACAGCATCACTATCAATCAAAACCTTGAGGAATTAAAGGTGATGATCTACTGGACAGATGTGGCTGGATCAACATTTGCTTCTAAAGCATTGGTAAATGATATCGATATTAGAGTAGTTACTCCTAATAACGACACCTTACTTCCATACATACTTAATCCCACTCCAAATGCTACATTGTTAAATCTACCTGCAACAAGAGGTGTTGATGATTTGAACAATATGGAGCAAGTAGCAATTGATACTGCTTCTACAGGTACTTACACAGTAATTGTGAATGGAAAGGCGATTCCAAGTGGCCCTCAATCGTACCATTTATTATGGGAGACACTATCGGATGACATTACAGTAACTTATCCAGCTGGAGGAGAATCATTCGCTCCCGGAACTTCAGAAACTATCCGTTGGGATGCAGTTGAAGGAAGCGGAAACTTCACAGTTGAATACAGTAGCAATAATGGCTCTACTTGGAATTCAATAGCCACTGTAGCTGGTAATCAGCGTTATGTAAACTGGACTGTACCAACTACTCTAGCTAGCAGTGATATGTTATTGAGAGTGAGAAGAAATGGAATTACAGGTGTTAGTGCCAATAATTTCACAGTATTGGGAGTGCCTCAGAATGTGAGAGTAAATTTCATTTGTCCTGATTCAGTACAAATTGGTTGGAACACCGTAACTGGTGCAACTGAATATGATGTATTCCTATTGGGAGCTACACATATGGATTCAGTTGGTAGCTCAACAACTAATAGTCTGACACTATTCAATATTGATGTATCTCAGGAAAATTGGTTTGCTGTAAGAGCAAGAACTGCAACATCAGTAGGAGAAAGATCTCCAGCTCGTCAAATGCCACAGAACACATTCAACTGTCCTCTAGCATATGATTTCTCAATTACTCAGATCAACAGTCCTTCTGCCAATTACATCCCAGGATGTGGAAGTGGTAAGCAGGCTGTTAGAGTAACGATCAATAATGCAGGTGATAGTGTATTGACTAATATTCCGGTAAAATTAAGAGCGGGATCAACAGTTTATTTGGATACGATTGCAGGTCCGCTTGCACCTTCGGCATTTCAGTTCTTTACTTTCAAAGATTCACTGACTCTTGGAACTGGAACAGTAACTATCAGCGCTGTTGGAGATTTGGCAACTGATCAAAACATCACCAATGACTCAGTAGCAATGGATATTCAAGTGATTCCTGCTACAACCTTCACTGTTCCTTACAGCAATGATTTCGAGAACTTCATCAACTGTTCAACGAATAGTGATTGTGGAGCAACTACATGTAATTTAAATGCTGGTTGGACTAATATTCCAAACAGCATCGATGATTACGATATGAGAGTTGACTTTGGAGGTACACCTTCAAGTAATACAGGTCCTTCTTTTGATGCAAATCCTGGAACTTCATTAGGTAAATACATTTACGCAGAAGCTTCTAACAATTGTTACGGACTTACATCTGTAGTTCTTTCTCCATGTTTTGATCTAACAGGAACAATCAATCCAGAGTTTGAATTCGCATATCATATGTATGGAGCAAATATGGGAGTTATCAGAGTTGATGTATTCGCCAATGGCGTTTGGAACGACAATGTGATCTCTCCTCTATTTGGCAATATTGGAAATGTGTGGAATAGAACTACCATCAATCTAAGTCCTTACATAGGTCAAACCATTACTGTAAGATTCAGATTCATTACAGGAGCTAGTTTTGCTAGCGATATGGCTATTGATGATGTGATTGTTAGAGATCAAGGAGTTGGTTTAGGTGAAATCAAGACTGAATCTTATCGTCTATTCCCTAACCCATCTGAAGGACTATTTAGAATTCAATTGACCGAAGATGAGATCGGAGAGTTGAGAGTTTTCGATCTTCAAGGTCGCAATATCTACCGTACGAATATCAATAGTAACTACGGTAAAATTGATCTGAGTGGATTTGATAAGGGTATCTACATTATCGAATTCAAAGACGGAGAAGTGAGAGAGAAGATCATGGTGAATTAAGATATTGCCTAATAAAAGAAGAAAGCCTCCCCGAGCATATCGAGGGGGCTTTTTTTATGCCCGAATGCAGCTTAACTTTGACAGCTTAAGTGAAGACCTTAGAATACGATCCAAATAAAGAAGTTCCTGTAATGGAAGCCTTCTACACCTTGCAGGGTGAGGGCTTTCAAAGTGGTAGAGCTGCCTATTTCATTCGCCTAGCTGGCTGTGATGTGGGATGCCATTGGTGCGATGTAAAAGAAAGCTGGGAAGTGGGTCGAGAGCAATTGAAGAATATAGATCAATTGGTGGAAGAAGCCCTCGCTCAACCGGCAAGATTCGCAGTGATTACCGGAGGAGAGCCACTGATCTACAATTTGGACTCACTTTGCCATATCCTTATCGCACATGGATTTGAGCTAGCTATAGAAACTTCAGGCGCTTACCCCCTAAGTGGAGAATGGCATTGGATTTGCCTCTCACCCAAGAAAAGAATGGAGCCCCTGGAAGAAGTCTACCAAAAAGCAAACGAGCTGAAGGTAGTGATCTATAATCAAGACGACTTCCGCTGGGCCGAAGAACAAAGAAAAAAAGTTTCTGCAAATTGTCTACTCTACCTTCAACCAGAATGGAGCAAGGCAGATAAAATGCAAGAGCATATCATCAATTATATCAAAGAAAATCCCGCATGGAGAATAAGCCTTCAAAGCCACAAATATTTAGATATACCCTAGCATTATTCAGCCTTTTATTGCTCTTCGCTTGTCATGCTCCTTCATCAGCCATTGCACAGGAATATAGCAGCGACGATAAGAAGGCTGTAAAGTATTTCTCCGAAGCCAGAACTGCATACAGAGAATTGCGACTTGATGAGGCTAAAGAATTGGCAGAAAAAAGTCTTGAAGAGGATGCCAATTTCGCAGAAGCACAAGCACTTATTGCATTCATTTTAATTGACCAAGGTGACTATGATGCCGCTGAAGCCAATTTCAAAAAAGCTGTTGAGCTTGACAAGACCGGCTTAATGCCCAATAATATATTTTTCTTAGCTCAATTGATCCTGAATGATGGTCGCTATGAGGAAGCCAAAGGCTATTTCGAAAAGTATTTGGCTGCCGAAAGTAGAAATGAGCGCATGAATGAAGAGAGCCGAAGACAGCTAGATCAGATCGATTTTGCCATAGAAGCAGTAGCTAATCCGGTTGACTTCAAACCAGAGAATTTAGGCGCAGCCGTGAATAGTGAAATGTCTGAATACTTCCCCTCATTAACGGTCGACGAGAATACCATCTTGTTCACTAGAAGATTGCCATCCAATAGCGCCCCTGAGGGTTTCAATGAAGATTTCTATATGGCGCATAAGGAAAATGAAGAATGGCAAACAGCTTATAATATTGAAAAGCCTATCAATACAGAAATGAATGAGGGTGCCCCCTCCCTATCTGCAGATGGATTGCTCTTGATCTTTACAGCTTGTGAGCTTTATAACAACTACGGTGGAAACCGACAAGGCATGGGGAGTTGTGATCTATTTTACTCTCAGAAAAGAGGAAAGAACTGGGGAATTCCTTACAATCTTGGGCAAACTATTAACAGTAGACATTGGGAGACTCAGCCTTCATTCTCAGCGGATGGTAGAACCCTTTATTTTATCAGAGGATTGAGAGATCAAAGCGGTACAATGAATGGAAATATTTATGTTTCACAACTAGATAAAGACCTTCGTTGGAGTAAACCAGTGCCATTGAGCAAAAAGATCAATACCCCTTATAATGAGGAGTCGGTTTTCATACATCCAGATGGACAAACACTTTATTTCTCTTCTGATGGACATCCAGGTCTGGGTGGATTAGACATTTTCATTTCCAGAAAGGATCCTGAAGGAAATTGGGGAGAGCCTGTCAACCTAGGCTACCCTATAAATACCCATAAGAATGAGAATTCACTATTGGTTTCTTCAGATGGAAAGACCGCATATTTTGCCTCAGACAGAGATGAAGGATACGGGGAATTGGATCTATACAAATTTGAACTGGATGAGAAATTCGCACCACAGAAAGTGAGCTATTTTGCAGGTGTGATCTACGATTCAAATACCGACCAACCTTTAGAAGCGAGATTCCAATTGATAGACCTAGCTACGTCTAAATTGGTTGTTGAATCATACTCAGATGAGATGACCGGAGAATTCTTGGTAACTCTACCTGCGGGCAAGGAATATGCTTTGAATGTTTCTAAAGATGGATACCTCTTCTATTCAGCGAACTTCGCATTGGAAGAAAGCTCAGCACTAGAACCGAGAAAAGAGAATATTCCTCTTGAGCCTATTGAAATTGGGAAGAAGATCGTCTTGAAGAATATCTTCTTTGAAACCGATAAATACAAGCTAAAGGATAAATCGAAAGTCGAGCTGAACAAGCTCATCGAATTCCTTACTGACAATCCGGGCTTAAAGATCAAGGTAATGGGTCATACAGATAATGTAGGATCTGATGCCTATAATAAGACACTCTCGCAGAATAGAGCTAAATCGGTGGTGGAATACCTAAGCAATAATGGTATCTCAGCAGATCGCATCCAGTCTGAAGGCTATGGCTCTAAACAACCTATTGCGGATAATGCTACCGCTGAAGGTAGAGCGAAGAATAGAAGAACGGAATTTCAGATTACAGGAATGTAGGTGCTGAGGATCGGGGACGAGGATCGAGGAAGGCAATGTTTTTCAAAGGCAATTCCTGAAATACACAACCTCTTGCTCAGAACTCAAACTCTTGCTGTCGTAGGCCGATAGTCGTCCCTCGATACAATCCCGATAAATCGGGATCAGTCGGGAACCAAGTCCAGAATATCCGATCTTATTTAGAACGCTAGCGCGGACATGCTGGCCGTGCGGGGTGTTGAGATAATATTGAAGGTCTTTAAAATTGAATCTTCTCAACATTACAGACTCTATTAGACATTGAGCCGAGACAAGCATCTAGATTTCAACTCATCTATCAAGAACGAGCCTTTTACTAGTTATAACCTCATCATCATTGAGAATTCTAATAATGTATGTTCCTCTAGACTGAGTTGAAAGATCTAAGAGCACTTCAGAGGTATTGGCACTTTGGCTTAATACAAGCACTCCTCTAAGATCAAAAACTTCAATTGAGCTAATAGTTTGTTCAGCCCTTACATAAAATACACCTGAACTAGGGTTCGGAAAGATGGTTATTAAATTCTCTGCTGATTCTAATGATTGCATTCCTACAATAGTGTTAATAGAGTCAATATTCACTCTATAAACTCCATCTTGCATTGTGCCAACAAAAAGGATGCTGTCAATAATTTCCATATGTAACCTTCCCTTTTCTCGAACCGGGTATAAATGTACTTTATCTTTCATTTAGTTAAGGTTCACTTCATCAAAGCAAGCTTGCTTTGATGAAGATTC